>CAYVAI010000045.1:0-2703 GCA_964448375.1 uncultured Akkermansia sp. | reverse complement strand
GGGCGGCGCTCAACAAGCCGGAAGTGACCTGTACGATCACTCAGGGAGAGTTCTCCTATGCTTACGCCTCCCCGGAACAAATCACGGGGAAGGGGAAAATCGGCCCATGGACGGACTTTTATGCGTTGGCCGTTACCTGGTACGGGTTGATCTCGGGAATTTCCGTTGAATCGGCCGACAGGAGGCTGATGCGGGATGATGTCGTCCCGCTCTCGGGTATGAAGTTTCTTTTGCTATGGACCCGGGAATTGCTGGCATCCATTGACAGGAACCTGCGGCTCAGGCCTGAAGAGCGTTGTCAGACAGCCGGACAATGGAAGGAATGGCTGCAACAGGGGAAGCCCAGAGGATTACGGAAAACGGGAGCTTCCGGAAAATCCGTTTCCTACGCAGTCACCGTTGCCGTCATCATTCTTGCACTTGCCGGCGTATGGCTATGGCAACAGTCGTCCCGGACTGACGTTCCTTCTTCTGCATCCCGTCCGTCCGAACAATGGGCAGCCAAGCCATCTCAAGAATTCAAGGACGCCCTGTACAGAAAAATCCGAACCTACTACAAACTGGATGATTATCTTTCCCAGTTTCCTGAATTTAAACAGAAAGCACATGCTATTCAATCTGAGTGTTTCAAGGAATTTGATGAGTTAAAACAGGAACTGGAGAAAGAAATCCGCGCTATTACCACCAGCCAGGAGGCTTCCTCTTATTCAGATACCATCAGCAAAAAATTTGAGACCGCCTGTAATAAATGGGCCACAGCACATGAAACACTGTCTACTAAATACCTCAACGAGCTCACGCTCCCCCTGGCCAAAATAACCGATCACGTCATTGAGACTTATCTTGCTGTAAATATGGAAGAAGAAGCCCTCCTTCCTGCCATGGAAGACCGAATCCAGAAAGAATGCAATGACCCTCTCGTAGAAACGACGATTCTTTTGGGAGACTCAATCGCAAACATTCACAAGAGGCGCCATGAACAAGAGCTCTCCCTGCTGAAACAAGCACAGAAACGATCCGATGAGTTGCGACAACAAGAGGAAGCAGTACCCTCTGTAACTAATCCTCCCACCACGGAAAAGGAAATCCATCCTTCCTTCTCCAGCAATGGTTCTGTTTCGAATTCCGTTAACGCGTTCAAGCCTAGCGCTACTCTTCAAGTCAGCGGACTAAAATTCATCTACACGGTCAATATCAGTCGCAACATGGTAGTAAACGACAAAGAGGTCAATGACTGGTTAACTGAACGCGCTCATTTTTTACCTGTTTCACAATGGAAACATCCTCGGAAAATAACCAATGATACGAACTTGTCGTTTCTTTGGGCCAGCATATCTCCTGATTATTTCTCTCCGCCACAAGGCAATTACCAGTACGATGGGCAATCCATGTTGAAACAGTACTGTCAGCATGTTTCTGCATATACTTACCACGACAAGAAAGCCACGAGATTTCTCATGTTACTGGGTATGCTCAAAGGTTTCTACGTCGATCAAAACAACCAACAGGCCTTCCCCGGATTTTGGTTGCCGTTAAGCCAGGGGATTTACTCCAAATGGACAACACTACCCAACGGCCTTCCTTCTGACTTCCTTAATAACTTTCCTCCGGCCTTGTTGGAATACCTATGGAATCCTACCCACCGAATCAACTATTGCAAAGGGTTCCCCAAAGGAACCTTTCATCAAGAAGATATTAGCCTCAATTACGATTTTGACATCCAGTGGCAAGATAATCTCCCCACAAAAGTTACGATCAAGCTGGATCTCAACCCCATCAAAAAACAGTTGTATCCGATGACCCAACAGAAAGAGACGATTGAGCCATAAATCCCCCAAGTTGTAAATTTTCCACAGGATAATCAGTGTACGGCGAAAAGAATGCCCTCCAGGGGATGGGTAAACGATAAATCGTTTCGTCCATAAACGTTTCTTCTCTATTGGCGGGTGGCCTACAGAAAAATCCAAGGGAGGTAATGAGACCTAATACCTGTTGTTGCCCCTCCGATCGAACTGCAAAGAAATTCTTTACAGTTCCATTCTATTGAAGTTCAAATTTTTGCAGGAAAGGAACCGTTCCCATGAGAATGTCTATTGAAATAACAATTCTCGCTATTTCAAGAAAACGCATAAACTTGAAATAGTGGAGATAACTCCATTCATGTTATGGGCTATCTAAAAGAAAGCCCCCATAGCAAGGAGCTTTCCGATAGTTGCGGTGTTTACACCCGCCACACATCCTCCGGGGGCGGAGTCAGAGATACCCCGTCACTTGGCATGGACATGCTAACCATACGAATGCTGCGGCTCAGCCATGCGAACAGTTCCGGGAACTTCTGATCGTTGATTTGCATGGGAGGACGCCCCGGGCTGATACTGGAAAGCTCCGACAAATCAGTGCGGCCGATACCGAAGACGAACACACTCAGCTTACGATTGATTGCCAGCTCTTTCAGACATTCCTGTAATTCCCGATGCCGGGAGCTGGTCGGAACTCCGTCCGTCATCACGACGAGCCAGGGCTGGTAGTATTCCACTCCATGTTTCCGGTAGGTACGTTTGCGGCGGTCAAATTCGGCTAAGGCAAGCTCGACGGCTTCACCAAGGAGAGTTTCATTCTCCTGAGACGTGGTGATTCTACACTCTGAATCTGATTCACGGATCGGGCCGAATTCTTTCACCGTTGTCGTTGTCCGAGCGAATG
>CAYVAI010000044.1:0-2862 GCA_964448375.1 uncultured Akkermansia sp. | reverse complement strand
ACGTGCTTCCCGGAGGCATTATCGACACCTCCGCACAGATCTACCCCTCTGCGGACGGAGAAGAACTCCCCCGCCTCGGTTTCACCTTCGGCGCCCCTGCCTCCTACGACAAAGTCACCTACCTGGGACTCGGCCCATGGGATAACTACATCGACCGCAAGACATCCGCCTGGCGTGATACCTTCACCAAGTCCGTGGACGAGATGTTCTTCGCCTACTCTCGCCCACAGGAAATGGGCAACAGAACTGGTATCGAATGGCTCTCCATCAACAATGGCAAAGACTCCGGGCTCGCTATCGCTGCCGCCTCCCCCAAGGCTCCCATGGAAGCCTCTGTCTCCTACTACACCGCGCAGGAGCTCGACAATGCCAGAGCGCTGGACAAACTGCCCGCCAAGGACAAGGTCATCGTCAACATCGATGCCTTCCAGATGGGACTCGGAGGCGCCTCCTGCGGGCCACGTCCCCTCATGGAGTACCAGACCTTCAGTAAGCCCACCGCCTTCGGCTTCGTCATCGCCCCTGATCAGGAGCATCTGGAGACCTTCCAGAGCAGAATGGGGGGAGCTATCAACCCGCCTGTCATCTCACGCGATGCCTCCGGGGTCGTCACCATCAGTTCTTCAACTCCTGACGCCATCATCACCTATTCAGTCAACGGAGAACCGGAAAAGACTTACAGCATGCCCTTCCCTCTGGAACAAGGTACCGTAGTCGCCACCGCCAAGGCGGAGACCGGGCAAGCTGCTGCTACCGCACCAGCGTCCACCCGGACATTCAACCGGGAAGTTGCCCGCACCAGCTGGAAAATCCTGCAGGTTTCCTCTGAAGAACCCGGCGAAGGCGTTGCCCAGCATGCCATCGACGGCAAAGCCCAAACCTTCTGGCATACTTCCTACACCAACGGACAACCTGGCTACCCCCACTCCATCGCTGTGGATATGGGTACCCGTCAACGCTTCAAGGGATTCACTCTGACACCTCGTGCCGACCTCGACAACGGACTCATTGAAAACTACAACTTTTACGTCTCCGACGATGGCGCCAACTGGAAGAAAGTCCTCACGGGATCTATCCCCTACACGAACCGCAAGGCTCCTCAGGAAGTCATCTTCCCCCAAGTGCAGGAAGCACGCTACTTCAAGCTGGAAGCCATCAAGCCCGTCCACAACGGACAAGCCTGGGCCACCATCGCAGAACTGAATGTTATTCCGGAATAAAACTACTTTATTTCCGCCAAACAGAATCTGGGAATGAATCCTATTTCACGACCAGTTTCTGTTTGGCAGGACATGAATGCATAGCAATATTGCCAGCATCAATTGCATAATTCAATCTGGCGACAACTCCCAGTTGCTGGAAAATCGATAAAAATCATATCACACTTCGATCAGCACAATATTTCACTGATCTTCAACATATATCACATTCAACCTTCATTTTAATAAAACACCCAATTATTCATCTTTTAACTAAAATTAACTTGCCATTTGATCACATCATGGTATTCCCATAAAGAATAGACTACACCAATACTATGAACATCAAGAAATTCGCTTTTATTCCCGTGATGATTGCCGTACTGGCATGCATCCTTCAAATCATCGACCAATCGGTTGCCTCAATATTTCATCCTGAAGGCAACACTGGTTTCGGCTGGATATCCTTCCAGGCATGGGCCATGTACTTCCTGGCCGGATGCACGGTAAAGGGTGGCGCGCGTTCATTCTTCGGCTATGTCCTCGGCATTGTCGCATCCATCGCCATCATGAAGCTGGCCGGTTCATTCGGCTGCTTGGGCTTCTTTGCTGCCCCCATCGCGATTCTCGTCGTCGTCATCCCGGTTATCTTCCTGGAGCGCGCGCCAGAGCTCTTCAACTTCGTCCCTGCCATCTTTGTGGGTGCCGGCGTTTACTTCGGCTTCATGAACTACGTCAGCGGAGAATCATTCATCGCCGCTGGAGTCACAGAAATAGCTTACTGCATCATCGGCCTCATCTTTGGCTGGGTCACTGTAACTCTCCGTGGGGCTTATGAAAAATCCTTGAAAAAGTCCTGAACAGCTCATACCTGGAATACATCGAAAAAGAGTGATTGGACCTTCATATCCAGTCACTCTTTTTCTTTTCCCCCACCTTGAAATGATGAAAAATGACCCCCTGATGCAATTCCATAGAATAACATGAAAGTGCTATTTTATTGCATCCATGAGGAAGGAAAATTAGACTACTATTATGCAATTTTCCGCGATCTCCCTACTCGCCCTTTTCCCTGGCATATTGATGGCAGCTCCCAATTTCGATGAGCGCCCCTATATGGTCATTCCTGAACCTGCTGTAGTCAACATGTCGCAAGGCACTTGCGACAAGGCCATCGTCCAGAAAACTCAGAAAGATGAATCCCTGGGACCGGAAGGTTATCGATTAACGATTACTCACCGAGGTATTACCATTGATGCTGGCGATAAGGCGGGTCTGTTCTACGCCCGGAAAACATTGGGGCAACTGGAAGCCCAGTATAAGGACGCAAAAATCCCCTGTGGCGTCATCGAAGACAAGCCGCGATTCGCATGGCGCAGTATGATGCTTGATTCGGCACGCCACTTTGTTCCTGTCGCCGACGTCAAAAAATTCATTGATGTCATGGCCGACTACAAGTTTAATAAACTCCATTTCCATCTGACGGACGACCAGGGCTGGCGGCTTCCGGTTCCGGGATATCCCAAATTGAAGGAAGTGGCATCGGTGCGTGAAGAAACCTTCGGCAACAAGATCCCGCATGGAGGCATGTACACCAAGCAGGAGCTGAAGGATCTGGTCAAATATGCTGCAGAGAGAAGCATTGAGATTATTCCTGAAATCG
>CAYVAI010000043.1:0-2898 GCA_964448375.1 uncultured Akkermansia sp. | reverse complement strand
TTCAGGATCGTTTCTGCGCTTTCCTTTCGTCGTGCGCCCCTCAGTTGGGGTGCCGCTCATAGTAATGAAATCACACTTTTTGTCAATCAGTCTTTGCGAATATTTTTCAGCAAGAAGCACAAACATCTCCGTAACACAATTACGGTAAGAGTATAATATGTGATTATTTTTTCTTCTTCTCTGCCTTTTCCTTGGGCGAAGGCCAGTAGGTTTTCATGCTTTCATCAACATTGTTCCTTCTTGCCCAATCGTCATAGATACGGCTCAACTCATTTACAACGTCCTGATTATCAGAAGATAACTCCTTTATTTCCGCTCGATCTTCGATAGAAAACAGCGTCCACGAGCCGCTTTTTCCTTTTTTCAGCAATTTCCACAAGGGCGAGTGAACCGATCTGTTCCGTTCATGCTCAGTGCATAAAAAGCGGGCGGGCATGTGTGAGCTTTCTACAACCTGCCATGGAGATGCCGATGAATTACTCCTTTCAACCCAGCACGAGGTCAGATCGATGCCATCCATGTCGGCAGGCCGAGCCACTCCCGCAGAAGCCAGAAGCGTCGGAGCTATGTCAATCATGTGCATCATTCCGTCGAAGCGTTTCCCGGCAGGCAACTTCCCTGGATATTTCACAAGGCAAGGGATGGACTCTCCCCCTTCATAAGTCCCCGATTTGAAACCGAAATAGGGAGTATTGGAGACAATGGCCCAGTTTTTGCCATAGCCAGCGTTCTTCCATTCTACTCCCGGATAGGGACTGTACTGGCGCGCCGGGTTTTCGTGAGTTGCTCCATTATCAGACAGAAAGACAACAATTGTTTTATCGGACATACCCAGTTTGTTGAGACGGGTAAGGATTTGTCCGATTCCCTCATCCATATCTGTCACCTGGGCAGCGTAGATAGCCATTCTCAGGTCTTCTTCCTGAGTAGTGGCGACGGACAGTTTTCGCGTTGGCGGGATTTCCACGCTCTGAGGAACAATTCCCAGTTTCTTCTGTTTCTGTAAACGCCCTTGCCGCACGGCTTCAAAACCTCCGGAATAGGTTCCTTTATAAGAGTCGATCGTTTTCTTTTTCGCTTGGAGGGGTGTATGAGGCGCAGTATAGGCAACGTAGAGGAAAAATGGCGATTTCGGATACTTTGCCGCATCGTCCAGGTAATTGAGAGCTTTGCTCGTAATGGCTTCTGTCATGTAAAAATCCGAGGGCAAGTCCTTTGCCGAGAGCATTTTCCCATCCTCGGCCATCAATCTTCCCTCGTCGAGATTCACATAGGAGTTGGCGCCACTCAAGAGCCCGAAATAGCGTTGAAAGCCACGTTCCCAAGGGCATTCACCCTTGCCACTTCCCAAGTGCCACTTCCCGGCCATATAGGTTCTATAGCCAGCTTCACGAGAAAGAATCTCTGGAAGAGTTCGGCAGTCCGGATCCAGACGACCACGGTATCCGGGCAAGCCCAAATCCTTGTCAAGGTGCCCCATCCCCACGGATTGAGGATAGCGCCCCGTCATCAAAGCTGCTCTGGAAGGAGAACAGCGAGGAATTGTATAGCAACGAGTAGACAAGAGTCCCTCACGAGCCAGAGAGTCAATAGCAGGGGTTCTGATTTCCGATCCATAACATCCCGCATCAGCCCACCCCATATCATCAGCCAGAATAACCACTATATTCGGACGTGAGACTGAAGGTTCCCCGCGCGCAATAGCTGGAACCAGGATTAGCCCCAGAATGAGAAATAGGCGAAGGGAAAAGAATCGATAGAAAAGAGGATAAGCCATGACAATACTTCAACTTTTCTCTATTCTTATCCGGAAAGTATTCATAGATCAATCATTTCCGACGTCAGGACCAGATGCTGGCGGCGCGGGCGATTTTTGAGCCGATTGGTCAGCTTTCCGGCGGTTCAGAACTTCCTTTTCCTGCCAAATACGTGTAATCGCTGACGTAATCAAGCCTGTAGGCACGGCAATCAGAGCAATGCCAAGGAACATGATACAGCCTGAAAACAGTTTCCCCATTGGAGTCACGGGAACAACATCGCCATAACCAACTGTTGTTAAAGTCTCAACACCAAACCAAAGACCATCGAGAATCGAAGCAAAATGTTGTGGTTGTGCTTCGCGCTCAGCCAAATATGAACCCATTCCAAGGAAATAGAGGAGGAAGCAAAACACGACAACAAAGGCCACAAACTCATTCTTGATCAGACCAAAAGCATGCCTCAGAGGATCGAGAGCCTTGTTGAAGCGCGCCACTTTAAAGATACAAAGGAGCTGTACCATGCGGAATGAATAATGGACTTCCGCCGGATTCATCCCTTCGAGAACCAGAATGATGGGCAAACAGACCAGCAAGTCGATAATACCCATGAAGCTGAACATGTACCTGAATCGATTCCTGGAAACAATCAGTCGCAAAAAGTATTCCAGCAGGAAGAATATCCGAATGATAAAGTCGTACACGTCGATCGCGTAAGCCGTCTCCGGAGAATAACTCACAAACTCAGGGACTGCCATTAGCGTAAAGCATACAAGCCACAACAAAATCCCATAACGAATCACCGTTTCCCACACCCCGAAGTACGCCTGTCCTTTGTTGTTTCTCCATCTCGCGAGCATATACTATGATTGATGCATCCCGGTGAAGAGGATGCAATGTCAAATTGTGTTCTTGTTCCACAAACAAAGTAGGGTATTCCTGAGACGCTATCGTGCATTCAGATCTTTTTCTGCCTTCCGTTGACAGATCCACCGAATTGGCACGTACATTATTCCAAGTTCCAATCTCCATGCCAGCCTCCCTGTTCCATATGCTCAGTTTCCTGGCTGCCGTTTTGTGCTGCTTGGGGATGGGTAAAGATTCCCTCCGAGACATGGCAGGGAGAGGCTTCCATACTCAA
>CAYVAI010000042.1:0-5430 GCA_964448375.1 uncultured Akkermansia sp. | reverse complement strand
ACCACCTTCACAAAATGATTCTTACATACAGGGAACACACTGTTCCTTGCAGGAAGGTCAGAAAAAAATAGAAGAACCAGATGACAGTATCGACACAGAGCGATAGGAGGATGAAATATATGTGGATGTATATTTTGGCAATAGCCAACATCACTCTATTGTTTATATCGTATGACATATTCAAAACGAGGTCTGATTTTGAATATATGTTAGGAAATACAAAATTAGTTGAAGGGCGATATTACGAGAAGGGAAATTTTTCAATAATTGTATCCAAAGGAACCAATCTTCATCAGGAATGTATTGATTATTATAGAATAAATATCAATACGGATTCAAATCCATGTATCCCCTTATCTGCATCAATAGATACGAACTACAAACCAAGAAATTTTCTGATTCCTCGAAAAGAAGAGACTCGAGAAATGCTCGTCGATGAAGATGGGGACGGTATAATTGACGGCGTAATGAATAATAATAGATAGAATCATCATTCAGACAAAAGCAATGAAACGAATCCTGCTTCACTCCGGTACAATAATCATCGGATTATCAATCCTGCTTTGCATTCAGGTAGTATTTATCAGCTACAATTTTTATTATGTAGAGAAGAAACAACCAATTGACAAGCATATAAAATTTACTGTGAAGGAAATAAAGCACGACAATAGTTTCTCCATAGATTGTTTCGCAAAAGGAGATCCTATCTTTACCATTACGATGAAAGATGGCAACCTGCTTCATGTTACGCTGAATGGCCACTATTACACAAGAAGCGACTTGGGAATAGACTAACAAGTCTTTCAGAAGATTTTATTCACTAACAGCTCTTTTAAGATTAAGTTTCACCGAACCATGCTAACGCTTGTATTTTCACTGACACTCTTGTTTTCAGCCGAACAGGTTTCAAGAGAATATACCAGTTCCTATGAGTTCAGGAAAGCCGTCTCCGAAATCCGGATGGATGCTACAGCCACACACAATACATTCGAACGAATCAGGGTGTATGCTGAAACTGGTGACCCTGTTTCCCAATATGACATGTGGCTTCTCAATGATGATGGAACATTAATCCCTAAAAATCAACAAATGGCTCTTGCCTGGCTTAAGCTTTCCGTAGAACAGGGGTATCCTCCCGCTATGCACCAGCTAGGAAAACATTGTTATGACAAGGGAAAAAACCAGGAAGCCTTTTTGTGGTTTCTTAAAGCTGCGCTTCTGGGAAACACGGATGCACAAATGAGCACCGCAATTTGTTATCGGAGTAACACGGGAACATTTACAAATGATAAAATTGCCCTGCAATGGATGACAAAAGCCGCTCAACAGGGTAATGCTCAGGCGCAGTATGATGTGGCAGTCTGTTATCAATATGGAAAAGGAGGGAGCGAACTCAATATTGACAAGGCAATTTATTGGTATTCCAAGTCTGCAGAACAAAATTATTCTGATGCGTGCAACAATTTAGCAGGATCTTATCTGAAGGGAATCGGAGTTGAAAAAAATCCGCAAAAAGGACGCGAATTATTTCTCAAGGCAGCCGAGCAAAACGACCCTCTCGCCATGTGCAATCTAGGAGTCCTCTACTATCAAGGAATCTTCGGTAAAGTAGACGCGCAAGAAGCCGCAAAATGGTTTGAACAAGCCGCAAAACTTGGACACCCCAATGCCCAATTTGCCTTAGCCTCTCTACTGGAATCGGGTGGAGATGGCATTGAACAAGACCGTCCCCGAGCTTTCGAATTGTTTCAGAAAGCAGCAGATCAAGACCATCCCCAGGCTCAATTCCTCCTGGCTGCTTGCTATGCTTCAGGAAGCGGTACTTCGCAAGACAACAAAATGGCTTTTCATTGGTATAAGAAGTCAGCAGATCAAGGATTCAGTGAAGCAGAATATATGACAGGTATCTTCTACCTCGCCGGTGAAGACGTAGAAGAGGACTTGCAACAAGGACTGGAGTACCTCACCAAAGCAGCTGCCCAAGGACATCAAAAAGCACAGGAAACACTCGATAAAATCCGTGAGGAAGAATCCGCGAACGCTGATCATGCATCTGAAACACAAGATTCGCAGGAACAACAAATCGATGGAAATCAAAAGGAACAATCGGAAACTCGTTGACGGAGGTTCAACATCAGATATACGCCCCCCCCACTTCCCATGACAGCCATGAAATTGATTTATCCGACCATATAAACAATTCCATTATACTTATCGGTTCTCTATCTCTCCAACTATCCTTTTCTCTACAAAGCTATTTCCTGACTCGCAAGCATTTCACGCTGAATCATGTTATAATCACCGTTGAACGCCCACTCCAGAGGCCATCACTCTCATTCAGGAAATGGATTTTCGGACCTACCCGACGAATGTCGAAATATTGAGTGGTAGGGGTAAGTCTATCAGAGCAGGAGGACTTCATCTGCGGGAGCAACCCACACATGTTCTCTCACACGAGAAACGAATCGGACGCAACCAAGCCCTTACAACAGAGGATCGGATTGCGTCCGGAAGGTATTTGAGGAAACCGTATCCCTGATGCAAAGCCAGAGAGCCAGGAACCATCAAACCGGGTCAGGCGGTGAAGCGTACGGCGTGTTTTTTGCTGAGGCGAAGGATATCGCCTTCCTTCAGTTCAAGAGTGGCATTCGGGTCGGTGACCTTTTCATCGTTTACCTGAATGGCACCAGGTACGAAGTGTTCCTTGCGGAGAACGCCGTTGGACTTCTGTACGTTGAAGGATGTCTGGAAGACGTAGGCCACGAGCCCCATGGCATTCAACGCGGCAGGTAGAGTAGCCAGGGAAAGCTCCGGAAGGTCGGCCGCTGCAAGATCGCGCTTGGAAAAACGTGTTTCCCAGTCATTGCGTGCGGCATCCGCTGCCTCTGAGGAGTGGTAACGGGCAACGATCTTCCAGGCGAGGAGTTTCTTGGCTTCCATGGGGTGCAAAGAAGCATCGCGGTGCTCGCCGAGGAGGACGGTATAGTAGCGATCCATCAGTTCATCGCTGACGCTCATCATCTTCCCGAACATGGTTTCGGGAGCTTCATCAACACCTACGTAATTGCCATAGGATTTGGACATTTTGCGGACGCCGTCGAGGCCTTCCAGCAGCGGAAGGGTCATGGCGATCTGGGGCAACATGCCTTCTTCCTTTTGCAGATCGCGACCGACGAGAATGTTGAAGAGCTGGTCTGTGCCGCCCAGTTCGATATCGGCATTGATCATTACGGAGTCCCACCCCTGCATGAGGGGGTACTGGAGTTCGTGCAGGCGCACTTCCTTGCCACTGTCCACGCGGGCGCGGAAGTCTTCGCGCGCAAGCATCTGCTGCATCGTCGCACGAGCATTGAGTTTCAAGACGTCATCATAGCTCATCTTGCGGAACCAGTCGCCGTTGTACACGATCTCGGTCTTTGCACGGTCGAGGATTTTGAAAGCTTGCTGGGTGTAGGTTTCTGCGTTGGTCAGCACCTGTTCGCGGCTGAGAGGCGGACGCGTCACTGAACGGCCGGTGGGGTCGCCGATCATCGCCGTGAAGTCGCCGATCAGCAGGATGGCCTGGTGGCCCAGTTGCTGGAACTGACGGAGCTTTTCAATTGCCACCGTATGGCCGAGGTGGATGTCGGGAGCCGTCGGATCAACGCCAAGTTTTACTCTCAGCGGACGGCCCAGAGAGAGGCGTTCCTTCAATTCTTCCTTGCCGATCACCTTGGCGGTGCCAGCCATCAGGAAATCCAATTGTTCATCAATGGTCATCGTTGGACGCTAGACTGCCCGCGCAAGCCCGGGAGTTCAAGCCAGATTAACGCGAATATGCGCCATGAGATGGCTCATTTCTCTTCGGCAGCCCATTTGCGGTTGATCCAACGGTTCACCCACAGGAGGAATGAAGTGATAGCAATCAACAGAAAAGCACCGCCGCCCCACAACAACCAGTTGGCTTGGGCCCGGGCATCCGTGTTGCCAGATTTGGCGGCAGCATCCCACCATTGCCATGCGGCAACGGGGTTCCACGTCACACCGCTGAAGGGGATGAGGGAGAGCTTACCCATGCGCTCCATGGCTGGTGCGTAGCCAGCCGTAGCGGCCATACGCGTCCAATACACGCCGGATTCCTTATCGCCGTGCGTCCAGTCGAAAAGCCCCAATTCATGCTGACCCAGCGGAGAGCGAAAGCGATCCGCCGCCGTAAACAGAAGGGCACGAGCCTGCTTCACATCATCGTCGGAGACATCATTGTCTTCCTCTAAAATCATTCGAGATGCTTCCACTGCGGACCAGGGTTCGCCATAAGAGGCAGCCTGGATGAAGTAGGCACGGGCCTGAGGGAGGTTCTTTTCACCGCCTTCACCAGATTTCAGCAAGCTAGCCAATTCGCGCAAGGCGTAAGGATTCTTCAATTCCGCAGCCCGGGAAAACCAATGTCGAGCCTGTTCGAGGTTACTCTCTACGCCGATACCGTTTTTGTAGGCAAGAGCCGTTTCCATCATGGCATCAGGCCTACCCTGCTCTGCCGACTTCAAGAACCACTTGAAGGCCGATTCAGGGCTCCTGTCCGTCCCCAATCCATCGCGATACATATAAGCAAGGAGAGAAGGAGCCACCTTGGAGCCCATATCGGCTGCCTTGATCATCCAGTCGAAAGCCAGTTTTTTGTCCTCCTGAGTTCCTTCTCCCTTGAAGTACATCATACCGACCCAAAAGGCCCCCTCGGCATCACCCTGGGAAGCACGAACCTCCATATTTTTGCGAGATTCAAAGAACCATTGCATTGCCTTGGCTTCATCTTTCTCGCCTCCCTGCCCATGCTGATACATGAAGGCGAGATGGTATTGGGAGTCTGCATGACCAAGTTGAGCAGCCTTCTCAAACCAGGAGCGGGCTTCTTCCAAATTTCTGGGATAGGCAGGGGAACCAGCGGAAAAGAACTTGCCCAGCTCGACCATGGCATCTGTATTGCCTCGGTTTGCCTGCTGCGTCAGAGCATGAACGTATTGGGCAGAAAGATTCCGGGCATCCTGGTCGCGCTCCTCGGCCACAGCCTTCATCCAGGCTTCATGGAGGGATGCGGGAGAAGAAGCCTCAGCTGATGCAACAGCATCCTGACGAGGCACTTCTTCCGAAAAAACAGGAAGGGCTGCCAGAGACAGCCCTTCCACTCCGGCCAGTACTAACCAAAGGGTCGGTAACTTCATGCCGGATATTGTAGATTATTTCGATTCAGTAATCAACGATCTCCACCGCGGTTGCCACGGAAACCACCTTCGCGATTACCTCCGAAGCCACCTTCACGGCGTCCGCCAAAGCCACCGCCTTCGCGATTACCTCGGAAACCACCTTCGCGGTTACCTCCAAAGCCACCTTCACGGCGCCCGCCAAAGCCACCGCCTTCACGGTTGCCACGGAAACCACCTTCGCGATTGCCGC
>CAYVAI010000041.1:0-9713 GCA_964448375.1 uncultured Akkermansia sp. | reverse complement strand
ACGGCTCCATCGGGTACAGATACAACTTCTGATAGGAACAGAAGACGCAAAAAAAAACGGGAGCCGCCCCAGGTAGAAGAGAGAAGAATACAAGGGCGGCCCCCCATGTTTCCATCCTCCAGCACACACCCGCTGGAGGATGGCTTTTTTATGTCCGGGTATCCAGAAGCGATACCCCGTGAAATGGAACATCCCGCACCATCACAAAAAACGATGCGGGACGGAAGAACGATCAGGAAGACGTCATGTTCCCTACCCTTCCTGCAGAAAGCTGGAAAGAGGCGAAATCGAGACCTCAGATTTTGACTGGCAGGCCAACCTCGATAACCTGATTAGGAAGAATGCTGTAGTAATCGCGCATGGGCTGTGCGTTGCGCGACAGAAAGGCGTAGAGCTCAGCCTGCCACTCGTAGAGATTGCTCTTGACGCCATGCACCACGATTTCGCGATTGAAGAAGAAGGTGGTTGCCGGAAGAGTGATGGGAACGCCGGCTTTGCTGATACCTTCGCAAATTTTTTCTGCATCGGGCTGTTCCATATAGCCGTAGGAACAATGAACGCGCCAAAGACCGCTCCCCAGATCTTCCACCTTCAAGCGTTCATCTTCAGTGATATTCGGTTCTTCCGTCGTCACAATGGTAAGGATGACGGCAGTCTTCTGGATGCACTTGTTGGCCTTGACGTGGTGCATCAGTACGAGAGGAATCCCCTTGCCGGACGAAGACATGAAGACGGCACACCCCGGCACGCGCACAAGCTTGGGATCCTTGACGAGAACATCGACGGACAAACTGTCCAGCGTGGCACTTGAGATAGCTTTTTCAATGGCAATGCGCCCGCTCTTCCAAGTATGCATAATAATGAACATCAGGAGGCTGACCAGCAGAGCCATCCAGCCAACATCAACAAACTTGTGCATGGCCGAAATAAACAGAAACCAGTCCAGCAGCCAGAATGAGCCGCACAACAAAGCCGCTTTGGCAGGTGCCCAGTGACGGCGGTGTACCAGAACAAAGTAGTACAGCACAGTGGTCACGATCATGGCGCCCGTAACAGCCACACCATAAGCGGCAGCCAGGGACGTACTCGTTTTGAAGAGAACGACGATTCCCAGAGAAAAGACAAGCAGGGCAAAGTTGACGACGGGCACGAAGATCTGCCCGGGAATTTCAGGATTCGTGTGCAATATCTTCAGCCGGGGGAAGTAGCCAAGGTGAATAGCAGAACTCGTCACTGAGTAGGCTCCCGTAATCACAGCCTGGCTGGCGATAACTGCGGCAACGATAGCAAAGACAGACAAGCCCCCCTGCCAAATTCCGACGGGCAGGAGCTCGAAGAAGGGGTTCTCTGCCCCGGGATGATTCAGTACGTAGGCCCCCTGACCAAAGTAATTGAGAAGAAGCCCGGGCATAACGAAGTAATACCAGGCGGAGGCGATGGCCTTGCGCCCGAAATGCCCCATGTCGGCATACAATGCCTCAACACCAGTTACGGCAAGCACGACGGAACCGCACAACATGGTCACGCCGCCGGGAGGGAGCCCCGTCAGCAACAGGCGAATGCCGTAGCCGGGGTTCAAAGCCTTGATGACGACGGGGTTGCCGATAATATGAAAGAGCCCTATGCCCCCGAGGACGGCAAACCAGACGACCATCACAGGGCCGAAAATTTTGCCAATGGTATGGGAGCCCTTCCGCTGGATGAGAAACAAAATCAGGATGACGACGACGGAAATGCCAATGCACCCATTGGTACTCAGGGCAATATTGAAACCTTTCAGCCCTTCCACGGCAGACAGGACGGTGATGGCCGGGGTAATACTGCTCTCCCCAAAGAGGAGAGCCGCCGCAAATAGAGCCAGAAGAACGCCGCCGCACAAGCCCCCCTTCCCTTTCGTCCAGCCGTTTTTTAGACCGCTGAGGGAAAGCAGGGTGAAAACGCCCCCTTCTCCCTTGTTATCCGCCCGCATGATGTTCATCACGTATTTGAAGCAGACCACGAGGGAAATCGTCCAGAAAATCAGCGACAATACCCCAAGGATGTCCGTCTGAGGATCGCCATCCGGCAGAGCACGCAGACATTCCCTCATGGTATAAAGAGGGCTGGTGCCGATGTCGCCGAACACCACGCCAAGAGCGCCGATACAAAGACCGGCCTTCAATTTCTGCTCGTGAGTCTCCGGATACAATTCACTACTCATAATTTACTGGAACATTCTAGGTGGGAGGAGGCGACATGCTACATATCGCCGCCAGGTATGCAAGCCTGCTTATTACTTTCAAGCACTGCCCGCATAAACAGACGTACCGCCCATTCCACGCTGGAAATGGGCGGACGACAGGAAATATCCTTCTTGAAAGGAGGTAAAATCACGCGTGGATCTGGTGGCCGTCGGCTGCCAGAGTCGCTTCGTGAATCGCTTCGGAAAGCGTCGGGTGAGCAAAAATCGTCGAGTGGATATCGCCATCCGTCAATTCCGCCTGAAGGCTGATGCCGAGACCGGAGATCAATTCCGTGGCGTTTTCCCCAACGATATGGGCACCCAGCAATTCACCGTACTGCTTGCCGTAGAGGAGCTTGACAAAACCGTCCGTCTCGGCGGTAGCCACGGCCTTGCCGATAGCGATGAGAGGGAACTTGCCCACCTTGTATTCGGTGCCTTCTTCCTTCAGAGCGCGTTCCGTCTTGCCAACGGAAGCCACTTGAGGGTGGCAGTAGGTGCAACTCGGGAAGAACTTGACCGCTTTGGGCTGGTGCCCTGTCACAAACATGCCTTCCACGGCCTGGACGGCTTCAAATGATGCCGTGTGAGCCAGCAGGACGCCGCCAATGGCATCGCCCGCGGCATAGACTCCGGGAATGGAGGTTTCGTAGCGGTCATTGACCTTGATAAAGCCCTTGGGCGTCAGTTCCATTTCCTTGCCGCCGGGGACGACAGGCTTGACGCCGATAGCGACGAGGCAGACATCCGCCGTGATTTCCTCTTCGGCACCACGACTCGTCTTCACCTTGGCCGTGACCTTACCATCGGGCGTTTCCGTGAGTTCTTCGACAGAGGCTCCCGTCAGGCACTTGATGCCCTGCTTCTTGAAACAGCGTTCCAGCGTCTGGCTGCATTCGTCATCTTCATTCGGGAGAATACGCGGCAGAGCTTCGATCACCGTCACCTGGGTGCCGAAGGTGCTGTAGATGTAGGAGAATTCGATACCAATGGCACCGGAACCAATGACAATCATGCTTTCCGGGCGTTCCGGCAACACCATGGCGTCGCGGGAACCAATGATCGTCCGTCCATTCAGAGGCATGGAAGGAACTGTACGCGTCACAGCCCCGGTGCAAACCAGGATGTGGGCAGCTTCCAACGTCGTCACAGTACCGTCAGCTGCTTTTACTTCCACCTTGCCTTCACCGAGGATGGATGCTTCGCCGGAAACGGATTCAATCTTATTCTTCTTGAAGAGGAAGCCGATGCCCTGAGACAGACGGTCGCTCACCTTGCGGGAACGCCCGATGACTTCCGACCAATCGAAGTTCAAGCCTTCAACAGAAAGGCCGAATTCAGCCGCACGCTTGTTGATGGAATGGTAAACTTCCGCATTCTTCAATAAAGCCTTGGTTGGAATACACCCCCAGTTCAGACAGGTGCCGCCGACCCGTTCGCGTTCGACACAGACAACCGTTTTGCCAAGCTGAGCGGCACGAATGGCGCCAACGTATCCAGCAGGGCCGCCGCCAATGACAATCAAATCATATTGCATAACGTATTCCTAACTTATTTGACCGACCGGGTAAAGGAAAAGACTCGTCCATACTGCCAAATATACCGCCCAATCAGCTCTGCGCAGCACGGTCGCGCACCCAGCCGACGAGGTCGCGCATGGCAAGCCGGGTGTCTTCGTAGGCACCATCAAGATAACAGCCTTTTTCATAGAGCACCCTGCCGTCAACCATCGTCATCATGCAGTCCTTGCCGGATGCGGAATAGACGGCGTGGGAGACGGGATTGAAGACCGGCACCATGTTCGGCCCGGTAAGGTCCAGGGCAATCATGTCTGCCGGGGCTCCCACAGACAAGGTTCCCAGGCCGGGTGTACGGAAGATGCGCGCGCCGTCGAGAGTCGCCATCCGAAGAGCCTCGGCAGCAGGAAGAGAGGTGGCATCCAGCGTGCATCCCTTGGCGAGCAAGGCCGCCAGCTTCATTGTTTCGAACATGTCGAGCGTATTGTTGCTGCATGCGCCATCCGTACCCAGTGCCACGGAAATCCCGGCGCGGCGCATCGCATCAACGCGAGCAAAGCCGGAGGCCAGTTTCAGGTTGCTCACCGGGTTGTGCGCTATCTGGGCACCGGATCGGGCGACAAGTTCCAACTCTGCGTCCGTCGTGTCCACCATGTGCGCAAGTACAGAACGCGAGGAGAGGAGCCCCATGTCCGAGGCATAGGCGACGGGGCGACGGCCATCGTGCTGCTCGATGGACTGAGCCACTTCTCCTGCGGATTCCGAGAGATGAATGTGGAGCATCAAGTCGAGTTCCTCCGCCAAATCGCGGCATGTTGTCAGAACAGCATCGTTCGTCGTGTACACACTATGAGGCATCAAGGCCACCTGGACGCGGGAACCGGACGGGAATCTTTTCGCCTGCTGACGGTATAAATCAGCGGCGGCATCCAGCCCGGAATACGCCGGAGACGGGAAGGCAAAGACCACTTCACCCCCCACACAACGCATGCCGGATTCCTGGGCAGCCGTCAGGACGGATTCCTCCAAAAGATACGAATCTACAAAGGCAGTCGTCCCCGTGCGCATCATTTCATACATCCCCATGCGGGCTCCCAGGGAGACAATTTCACGGGTCAAATGCGCCTCAACCGGGAAAATATGGCGCGTCAGCCACTCCATCAGGGGCAAGTCATCTGCAAACCCGCGCAAAAAGGTCATCGGCACATGGGTGTGGGCATTCACCAGGCCGGGCATCAGCAGGGCTTCTCCCAAATCCCGGATATTGGCAGAGGTCCATGCTGACAGTATCTCGTCTCGGCTTCCAAATGCAGCAACTTTGCCATCCTGCACGGCAAGAGCCACCCCACCCGTCAGGATGGGGCGGGATTCATCCTGGGTAATCAGGCATTCGCCCATCACGATTGTATCACAAAGCTCGGATTGCATGGGCGATATCCTAGCAATCTCACAAGCTCTGGGGAAGACTAAAGGATGGAAGCAGGAGAGGAATCACGGAGGAAGCGCCCTGTCATACTTTTTCATCACATGAAAGAAATGGTGACCAAAAAGCGTACTGCATACATAGATTTCACTATGAATAAATTCCTCATTCTGACACTTACGGCCATGACTCTGGGCAGTGCATTCGCTGCCAATACCCAACAGGGTGTCGAAGCCGACATGAAGCTCTTCAAGGACTCCACCTGTACCGCGCTCAAGGACGGTGTCACCGACACCCAGCAGTTCCAGTCGGATGCCATGAAGGAGCTGGCGGGCAAAATCCTCGCCAATCAATTCCAGCCCGCCTATCTCTTCGCCGAATACGAAGCCTACCCCACGCCCCAAGTCATCGGGCAAACCCTGCGCCTCGGCGACGGCTTCAGCAAGTACGAGAACATGACTGGCGTCTATCTCGACAAGGGGGAACACGTCATCATCGTCGGCAATACTCAGGGGCACGAAATCAAGCTCCTCCTGCCCAACCTGACGCGTAAACCCGCTCCCGGCATCGAACCAACCAAAGACCCCAACGGTTGGGGTCTCCACAAGACCGTCGTCCCCCTGCAGGAAGGCGTCAACATCATCAAGGTCGAAACTCCGACCAACGCCTACATCAGCTACTTTGCTGATGACTATGACAAGGCTCCCAAGGTGCCCGTCTTCTTCCCGACGGGTAAAGTCAATGGCTACTTCGACACCACGCGCGGCGACACCAATGCTGACTGGGACAAGTTGCTGGCCAATGCCGTCGGCCCCTTCATGGACGCCCGCGGCAAATATATCCAGGTCGCCTACCCCGTCGAATTCCTCAAGAAATTTGCGGCTGGCAAGGGAGTAGAACTCCTCAATGCCTACGATCGCCTCATTGGCATTCAGTATGAACTCATGGGACTGGTCAAGTACAACAAGCTTCCCAAGAATCGCGTACTGGCTCGCACCAACTACAACTACTACATGTTCCGCGACGGTGACGGAGTTGCCTACCTGGGCAACGATGGAACCATGCGCATGGTGACCGACCCCGCTGTCGTCGTCAAGGGCGACCCCTGCTGGGGATTCTCCCACGAAGTCGGCCACGTCATGCAGATGCGTCCCATGACCTGGGGCGGCATGACGGAAGTCAGCAACAACCTTTACTCACTCCAAGCCGCTGCGTTGCTGGGTAACGGCAGCCGCATCAAGGATCAGAACAGCTTCGTCAAGGCTCGTGAAGAAATCATCGGCAAGGATATCTCCTACCTCCACTCCGGAGATGTCTTCAACAGGCTCGTTCCCTTCTGGCAATTGCATCTCTACTTTACGAAGAACGGCTCCCCGGACTTCTACGGAGATGTCATGGAATACCTCCGCAACAACGCCGGACAATACCATGGCAACGACACGATCAAATACCAGTTCGAATTCATTAAGGCATGCTGTGCCGCTACCAAGACCGACCTCACCGACTTCTTCGACAAGTGGGGCTTCTTCTGGACCGGCAACATCACCATGAACGACTACGCCAAGTACAACTTCACCATCACCAAGGACATGGTGGATGAAACCAAGAAGTGGATCGCCGACCAGGGCTTCAAAAAGCCCGCCGCCGACATCACCTTGACGGACGAATAAACTATTTCCTCATATCCACACATGCCGGAAGCATCGCTCTTCTGGCTGTAACACGACGGGGCTGTCTCACGAAGGATTGAAAAATCAGAATGAGACAGCCCTTCTTTTGTTCTACTCGAAAGAGGTCGCAAAATGGCTTTTGGGGTTCCCTTTTGTGATGAAGATCTCTGTATAATGACCTTTTTTGATCGAACAGGTTGTCTCCATGGCACACCTCTCCCTACAATACCAAATTCAGGACTTTGCTTTTAGACCGCCTCAACTCGATGAAGTTGATGATTCAATCGCCCGCTCAACCATTTACTTTACTATGCCACTTATTCACATTGTAGCCAAAAGACATCAGTAACATTTCCACTCGTACCTTGGGCGTGCCTCTCAGGAGAAAACGACGAAAACCATAATCGTCCTTGATTATTCCAAACGCTCCTTCCACCTGAATGGAGCGGTTGATTCTTAAATGGATTCCCTCTCTTGTCGATATATTGCGTTCACTCTCCTCTCTTTGCCTCAGAAAATGCTCTGGACGGTGATCTACCTGTTGCCTTTCGCATGCGTGCATTGAGTCTTGACTGGACACTCGCTACAATCAATCCGCCTGGTAGGCTGTGTATCGGCTTCTGTAGCCGGAGATACTTTTCCTGTATCCGCTATAAATCGCTTGGATCTTCTTGCCTCCCGGACATTTGTAGGTGTTCGTAATCGGATCGTAAGGCATGTTAGCTGCCAGATAGGCATTGTTGCGGTATTTCCTTTGACGGCTTTTTTCGTGGTTGGACGGTTTGATGCAGCTGGTGATTTGATGATCTTCAAGCCATGTATAATTTTCTTCACTTTCGTATCCAGCATCAGCTATGAGGCGAGCGGGAAGTTTGCCCGAGTGATGCTCCGAGATTTTATCGAGCAGAGGGATCAGAGTGTTCACGTCGGAGCGCTGGGGGCTGATGTCGATATCCAGAATGTATTCGGCTTCCACTGCCAACTAAATGTTATAGGCTGGTTTGAGTTGACCGTTTTTCATGTGATCTTCCTTGAGATGCATGAAGGTAGCGTCCGTGTCGGTTTTTGAGAAACTATTGAGGGAACCGAATCTGGACAGCTTCGTTTGATAGTCCTCCAATTTGTTGAGGATGTGTTCAAGTTGATCCATGTCCCTCTGGAGAGGTGTTTTATGATGCCCTCTCCCGGTCACCATTTGTACTTGTTTGAGTTGCAATAGATTTTTGAGCTCTTGAAGGATGTCTTGAGGGGGGAGCTCGGCATTGAGTTGATAGTCACGGCATATTGTTTGAATAAGATCGTCGTGTTTTTGCAGAAGACGTTCCTGGTATTTGAGGATACTTTTTTTCCAGACAAAGGTGTACCTGTTGGCATTTGCTTCAATCTTGGTTCCATCGACAAAAACATTTTGGAAGTGTATTTGATCGTGTTGTTCGAGCAATTCAATAAGCTAATTGAAAATGGGTTGAGCTGTTGAGAGGAGATGATGTAAAAAACATGGCGTAGATATTTGTTTTTTAGTTCACTACAAATCTACACAAGAAGGCGGGCTTTTGCGAGCCCGCCTTTCTCATTTTGCATGGTTTTTTCAAAAATCAAAGGAACTGCCTCTTTTTTAGTGAGACAGCCCCTTCTCTTTTGCCTGAAGATCAAAGTCATCTGGAAGATATTATGTGTCTAGAGGGGGCTCCTCGCCCCTTCCTCCCCTCGGCAGCTTGCGAAGGAGGAAGAATCTTATTGACGACCCGTTGCACTTTGTTATTGAACTTGGGAAAATGATCTTGTGTTTTTTAGGGTGAATATTATTGTTTTATTATGATAAAAAGCTTTTTATATCGATTCGGGCTATTGATTTTAACGTTGCTTGCGTTGCTCATTCCGGTGTTTGGAGGAGAAACGGAATCGGATAAAAAATCTCCAGAAGTAGAGGTTAAGGAGAAGGATTGGACTCCGGGGGAAGTGTATGTGCTGTATCCCGAAAATACGTTGTGTAAGAAAAAAGTCTATTTTGCTCCAGATGAGCTTATTTATCATGGGGTTTGCTATATAGAACGATATATCCCCAACAATGATCCTAAATTGTGGAAAGCAGTAAAAGGGGTTGCTAAATGGCCTCAAAATGTAGAAAACGTACATGAATTGTGGAAGGAAAATCACTATGGCTTGATTGACTTTGTATACAGCCACGAAAAGATTCTGCCCCGTTATGGCAAACCGGAGGGATTAACTTGCTGTATGGGCAGGCTGTTTCTATTTGATAAAAAAAACTTGGAAGATATGACTTCTACGATAAAAATTGATACTGCCAGTGTTCCCATATCCTCTGACAAATTCGTAGATGTACAATTATGTTCTCTTTCTGCATACAAAGGAAAAATTATTGTTCTTTATCAAAAGCGAACTATCGACAGCTCCCCCGATAAGGAATATCTTGGCCTAGTCAATTTAAAGGATGGAAAGCTGGAGGAAATATGTTTCAATCCTTTGAATTCGTCAAATATGGAATGGTGTACAGTTTTAGGATGGTGTAATAATAAGATTATATTATACAATTTAGGTAAATATCGTACAGGAGCCGCTGTCGTAGATATTGAAAAAAAGGAAGTTGTTATGTTAAAACGTTACACTACTCAAGAAAAGGAATATGATTCTGACGGAGGCAAACAAGGATATTTATATCCAATTTCTGTTTATAATGGAAAAGTATATGGATATTATGATAGTGAAAATGGTAGAGAAAAGAGAATCATTCTGTATCCTCCAAAACGCTGATAGGAATATTATTGTTTCCTTGCCAAAAGATAACGGCAAGGAAGCGATGCGGCATGATGTATAGTTAATCTTCTTTGCGTATAGTTTGTTGTTCTTTTTTGAAGGCTTCG
>CAYVAI010000040.1:0-11454 GCA_964448375.1 uncultured Akkermansia sp. | reverse complement strand
GCGCAACCTTGCCAAGGTTGATGTCGTGGGTTCGAATCCCATCATCCGCTCCATTTTTTTAAACTTACCTCATTGGGGTAAGTTTTTTTGTGTTTCAGTACTACCCATAACATATACCACAGGACAGCACTTGCACCCCCGAGAATACTTGTACAAAATTAACAAATATTCCATGTCAACCCAGGTGTCGACTTGCATCAAAAAACTTGTTGTTTCTCCTGGCGAACAAAGACGTGTCTTGCTCTGTCATTTACATTTTGGTAGAAAGAATGGGCTATCGAGTGCCGTACTTATTGTAGATGTTGCACTGGTAGCTGCATTTCCAAATCTGATATTTTATGACTACAACAAAAAACTGGCTTCTGTCCTGCACCGTTTTTGCAGCCTGTTCGCTGGCTCCTGCATGGGCAACCCCGGTCGTCCCCGGTGACGACAGTTCACCCACCGGTCTTGAATGGGAACAAGAGCAAAATCTTCATCTAAACAAAGAGGCTCCCACAGCTACTTTCGCCAGCTTCAGCGATCTGGGCTCTGCCCTGAAAATTCTCCCCGAAAACAGCAAATGGTGGAAGTCCCTCGACGGACAATGGAAGTTCAACTGGTCCAAGGATCCCCAGAACCGCCCCGTCGGCTTCTTCCTGCCTGACTACGACGTCAGCAACTGGAAGGAAATCAAAGTACCCTCCTCCTGGCAAACCCAGGGTTATGGCACCCCGATCTATTCCAACCAGCCCTATCCTTTTGAACGCGCCTGGCCCTACGTCACCAAAGAGCCCCGCAACAAGCAATACACCTCCTACGAAGCTCGTAACCCCGTCGGTTCCTACCGCCGTACATTCGAAGTGCCCTCTGGTTGGGATGGCCGTGAAGTGTACATGCAATTCGATGGAGTCGATTCCTTCTTCTATCTGTGGATCAATGGCAAATACGTCGGCTTCTCCAAGGATTCCCGCAACCCTGCCCGCTTCGACATCAGCCCCTATCTGCAGGAAGGTGAAAACACGGTAGCAGTCGAAGTCTATCGCCACTCTGACGGAGCCTATCTGGAATGCCAGGACATGTTCCGCCTCTCAGGTATTTTCCGCACGGTAGCCCTCTTCTCGTTACCCAAGGTCCACATTCGCGACTTCTTCGTCCACACCAACCCTGTGGATCAAAGCAACTGGGCCCTCCTGCCCGTCGATACAGTCAACCCCGGCAATGTCCATGGCGACTGGCGCCTTCTGGTTGACCTCGATGTCCGCAACCTCTTCCCCCGTCACAAGAATCTGGAAGGCTACTCCGTCTCCATGAATCTGTACACGGAAGACGGCAAGCTCGTCACCCCCGTCAAACCCAAGGATGCACCCTACGACGGTGTCATGGAGAAAGCCCTCCGCCTCACTGGTATGAAGGACTTCAAAACCTCCCTCATGGGTATCTACTCCAAGCCCAATCTCTGGTCTGCCGAAACCCCCAACCTCTACACCCTCGTCATCGAGCTCAAGGACAAGGAAGGCAAGGCTGTGGAAATGGTATCCTCCCAGGTGGGCTTCCGCAACGTGACCATCAAGGACAGCGTCTTCCTCGTCAACGGCCAGCCCGTCAAGGTCAAAGGCGTCAACCGTCACGAAAACAACCCCTCTACTGGTCACTTCGTCTCCCGCAAGCAGATGGAAGAAGAAGTATCCATGATGAAGCGCGCCAACATCAACCACGTCCGCTGTTCCCACTACCCCGTCGATCCCTACTTCTACTTCCTCTGCAACAAGTACGGCATCTACGTTCAGGACGAAGCCAACATCGAATCCCACGGCTATTACTACGGCAAGGAATCCCTCTCCCATCCAGTAGAATGGATGCCCGCACACGTGGACCGCATCATGGCCATGGTTGAACGCAACAAGAACAACCCCAGCGTCGTCATGTGGTCCCTCGGCAATGAAGCCGGCCCTGGTCGTAACTTCCAGGTTGCTGAAAAAACAGTCAAGGCTCGCGACTTATCCCGCCCGACTCACTACGAACGCAACAACGACATCGTTGACCTCGGTTCCAACCAATACCCCTCCGTCGGCTGGACGCAGGGTATGGCAGCTAACCAGAAGTATCCCAAGCCCTTCTACATCTCCGAGTACGCCCACAACATGATGAATGCCATGGGCAACCTCGCCGACTACTGGGAAGCCATCGAATCATCCGATCGCATCATGGGCGGCGCCATTTGGGACTGGATCGACCAAGGCATCTACAAGACCCTCCCGAACGGCGAAAAAATGCTCTGCTACGGCGGTGACTTCAATGACCACCCCAACAGCGGACAATTCGTCTTCAACGGCACAATCCTGGCCGACCTAACTCCGGAGCCCGGCTACTTTGAAGTCAAGCATGTGTACCAGAACATCAAAGCCGGCCTCAAGGACGGCAAGGTGACGGTCTTCAACAAGAACTTCTTCCAGGATCTCTCCAACTACGATGCCGTCTGGACACTCACCCGCGATGGCAAGGAAATCGCCAAAGGCATGCTCCACCTCCCCACGGTCGGACCGCGCCAGACCATCGAAATCCCCGCCGACTTCCTCCCCGAGCAGGAACAGGGCGCCGAATATAGCCTCCGCATCGGCTTCCACCTCAACAAGGACATGGCCTGGGCCAAGAAGGGCTACGAACTGGCCTTCGACCAGGTGGATCTCCCCACCGTTGGTGAAAAGCCCATGTTCCAGGCTCCCAATGGTCAGCTGAGCATCAGCGATGATAAGCAGACCATCACCGGCAGCAACTTCTCCATCAGCTTCGACCCCAAGAGCGGAGAACTCGCCCAGTACACTGTCAACGGTCAGCCCCTGCTGAAACAGCCGATGGTCGTCAACGCCATCCGTTGTGCCTCCAGCAACGAACCGGGCGTTCTCTCCAAGAGCATGGACCACGGTCTCCGCGACATGAAGCACGAGCTTCTCAGCAGCAGCGTCACCACCGATGGCAAGACAGTTACCATCAAGCAGTCCATCAAGGTCAGCGGTAAACAGTCCGAAAACCTGAACGACTTCGGAGGCAACAACACCCACATTACGCCCAACAAGAAGAAGCTCAGCGATGCCAATACCCATTTCATCAACAACCTGGAATGGATCGTATTCGCCGATGGCACTGTCACCTGCCAGTCCGTCCTTCTGCCTCGCGGCGCCATGCTGGACCTCCTGCGCCTGGGTTACGAAATCCAGTTGCCCGCCAACCTGTCCAACATTACCTACTACGGACGTGGACCGGAAGAAAACTACGCCGACCGCAAGACCGGCATGCCTCTTGGCCAGTACAAGACGACCACTAGGGAATCTGTATTCCCCTATGGACGTCCACAGGATACGGGCAACCATGAAGATACCCGCTGGGTTGCCCTGACCAACGACAAGGGCGAAGGCCTTCTCTTCGGCGCCCTGGATGCCCCCTTCGCCTTCTCGGCGATTCCCTACACCACCACGGAGCTCATCCTGGCCAATCACCCCGTCCAACTGCCCAAGGAAACGGACAAGACCGTCCTCATCCTCTCCGCAGCCACACGTGGACTTGGCGGCGCTTCATGCGGCCCAGGCCCGATGGAACGCGACATCATCAAGGCCAACAAGCCCTACAAGATGGACTTCTCCATCCGCCCCATCACGTCACAGAGCACACTGGAAGCCATCCGCATCCCAGCAGCTACCTTGGACATGAGCATGAACACCAGGACGGACAAGTACACCATCAAGAGCGTATCCAGCCAGGAACTGGGAGAAGCCGATGCCGACTTCGCTATCGATGGAGATCCCTCCACCTTCTGGCACTCGGAATACAACAAAACGGTGACCAAACACCCACACACCATTGAAATCGACCTCGGCAAGGAACGCGACTTCAGTGGCATCACCTGCCTGCCCCGCCAGGATGGTAGCGCCAATGGCCGTGTCGCCGATTACACCGTCGAAACCAGCCTCGATGGCAAAAACTGGCAGCCAGCAGCCAAGGGCAAGTTCCCGAACACCGACGAACAGCAAATCGTCGCATTCGACAAGCCCGCCAAGGCCCGTTACTTCCGTTTCACCGCTCTGAGCGAAGCCAACGGAAATGATTATGCCACTGTGGCTGAACTAGATATCATCCCCGTCAAGAAATAATCCGTTTCAAGACGTTTCACTTCTGTTTTGCCCCGTCAGTTCCCGCAATTGACGGGGCAATTCCTTTCTCCCCGGAACACCTCGTCCAACAAGCAGGCAAAATCATTTCCCAGCCTTTCAAAAATCATTGACGTCTCCCCGTCTCATGGTAGATTGTAATGACAAATCACTTTAGCACACCCCAAGTATGATCAAGATTCTCTCTCTGTTGACAGCAGTCTGCGCCCCCCTCCTTCTCATGACTGGTTGCGGCGGTAGCGGTAGTGAAAAATATACAGACAACGCACTTCCCGAAGGTACGACACTTGCCATTGTCCTCGGAGCGGCCGATACCGTTGACCCCATGGACACCAATGATCTTGACCAACTCTTGGGATCTGCGGCTCGTTCCATCATTATCCAGGCTACGGCAGGTATGGGAGCCACCATCACCGTCGATGGCGAAGCTGCACAAGGGGCTGTTTATATGGTCAGCGGCAGCGTTTCGGATGGATTGTTTGACCTTAGCTGCAGATGGTACACCGGCACCGGTTACCCTCGCAGTGTCCAGATGTATGGCATTAAGCTGAAGAGAGGCCAAATTAACGGTACCTTCGAATACTGGAACAGCTCCGATTCCAACCACCAATTCCGTGGTACCAAGGGTACGATCAACTACGTCAACTAAGTTTCGCAAATCATCTTTTTTGAAGAGCTGTTCCCCACGATGGGAATAGCTCTTTTTTTATACACAAAAAAACATGTGTATCATTTTCATGGCCGTACTCCATGCAAAAGAACATTGATGCTCCGCCGGGCGTACAGCCCCCTTCCCATTCATCCACCTTGACAATTATACCGCCAGCGATTAGAGCAAATCCTTACTGTGTGTAAATATGTATCCCTCAGCATGGGCACACGTATCGCTCCCCCCTCGGAAGGAGCCCGTTTTTATTGCTCTCCCTTGAAGATACCCTGCCCGTTCTTCATGCCAATCAATTTAGCGAACAAAAAAGGGTGTTCCCAAAACAGGAACACCCATTCATTAAAATTGTTTTGAATCAAGCTCTTACCTGGGAACAAGCTTGGCAACACCAGACGCGCCGTGCCCTACACTCATATAACCAATGAAACCAGCGTTTTCATAACGATAGTTCCAGTTATCAATCGTGCCGAGAATAGTCCCCTTCTGATTCTCAGTAAAGGTAATCGTGCAGTCAATCTGCCACGTCTTTGTCGTCGGGTTACTGGCTGGATCCGGAGTGAACCAGCCAACGGAAAGGGCTGCCGTGTTCTTGCCTGTCTTCACATAGGAGACCTGTGCCGAAAACATCGTCCCCGTATTCACACCAGTCTGGATAGAACCACTGGAGCCATAAACGTTCGTCAATCCCGGGGAAACACCAGAGATAGGATCAGAGGGGTCAATCTGAAGCACATAACCGCCAATATTATTGGGAGCTAAACCAGCATCTTCCGAACCGCTACCACCACAGCCGACGAGAGACGTCAACGCTGCTCCGGTGCACAGAACGGGAAGAATTCTTTTGAGAGAAAAGGTGATCATAAGTTAAGGAGACTATATCGGTGATTATGAGAGAACTTGCCCTCATGTCAATCCAATTTGAAATTATTAACTATCTCGCACAATTCCCGGATAAACCCGTTGCTTGCCACCATCCTGACGAGTGCCAAAAATTCCCTCATACATTTTCATTCTCAATCATCATTTCTCATTTTCTGATGATCATGATTTATAAAATTTTAATAAAAATTTACATTTCCTGCTTGCGGTGGAACTCAATCAGCATTACCTTACGTGAACCAACTACTTGGAAATCTCACGATGAAAGCACACCAGCCAACAACAGCCAAGGGCGATATACCCGTCTCGGAAGAAGCCATCAAACTTGCTGATTTCGTGATCTTTACACAGCGTTCATGCATCTTGAACCTCTCCCCTCAATTGACAGATAAGCGCGTTTCCTATCCCCAGTTTTTCCTCCTGACCTACCTGGATAACGAGGACTTTCTCACCATGTCGAACATCGCCAAAAAGATGGGGCATTCTACGGCAGCCGCTACCGGCATGGTCGATAAACTGGAAGAAATGGGTTACATCGCACGTACCCAGGCAGCCAATGACCGCCGCAAGATCATGGTGCAAATTACCGAAAACGGTAAAGCTCTCGTTTCCCGCATGCGCCAAAATATCGCTCATGACCTGGCTGCCATCATGCAAAAACAGGACTCCGACTCGATTAAGCATCTGGCTCCCACACAAAAAATGATCAACAAGCGTACCAATCCTCGCTTCTGACCAACCTTTGATTTTCATTCCCGGTAACCGGATTGTGGCTCCTCTGCCGCAACCCGGTTTTTTTTTACCCATTTTATGAATTGAAAGTGGCAAAACCGACAAGCTGGCTCTGAATTTGCTGGACTCCTGAAAACTTTCTCCAAGAATACCTCGAACGTCAACGATCCCCATGGATACCCCTTCCTTTTTAACCCCTCTTCTTCAATACCCCGGTGTCATCGCACAGTTCATCGAACGCGTCCCCGGCATCCCCGTCTCGACTGACCGCGATGAAATGATTGAACTCTTGGAACCAGCACACCGCACTGAAATCGAACGCCTCGGCGCCCGCTGGAAGTACCTCCGCCGCGCCGCCCAGGTTCACGGTAATCGAATCGCCCTCGTCGGCGACATCGGTTCCAACTTTCCGATTGAAGGAGTCGATGGGCTGGCATGCTCCGGCAAGGCAGATTGCATCCTGGGTATCTATGTGGCGGATTGCGCCGCCGTCTGGCTGTACGACAAGGTCTCCCAAGGGCGAGCCCTGCTTCATTCCGGCCGCCGTGGCACAGAGCAAAACATCGTCGCTAACGGAGTCGAATACCTCCGCAAATTCTGCTACAGCACCCCTTCGGAAATCGTAGCTGTCATCTCCCCCTGCATTCGCCCGCCCCATTACGAAATGGACATTCCCGGCACCATCCGCGCTCAGTTGATCGCCTGCGGCGTCCTGCCGGAAAACATTCATGATTCCGGTGAAAACACGGCAACCGACCTCAACCGCTACTACTCCTACCGCATGGAAAAGGGCAAGACCGGGCGCATGCTCGCCCTCTTCGGACGCATTGTCCCCGAAACGCAGACCCCCTGCTTCCCGGAAGAAAACTAATCCACGGAGGCCACCATCCTATCATCAACCGAAACGGGCGACATGGAACACACCATGCCGCCCGTTTGATTATTGCTAAAAATTATATCTTCTTCCGTAGCAGAAATTACGCATTCAGCAGCTTTGCCGCTACGGCGGCATCAACGCCCTTGCGGCGAGCATAATCCTCCACTTGGTCGCGTCCAATGGGGCCCATGGCAAAATACTTGGCCTCCGGGTGTGAGAACACCAGAGCGGACACCGAAGAAACGGGTGTCATCATCCAGGAATCCGTCAACTCCATACCGGCACCCTCGCGGGCATCCAGAAGCTGGAACACGCTTTCCTTCTCCTGGTGATCCGGCTGGCTTGGGTAGCCACATGCCGGGCGAATCCCCTGCTCGGGGGCAATACCCCACAACTCGCGCAATTTTCCGTGGGAAAACCCGGCCAAAGCCTCTACGAGGCGATCGGCCAGAGCCGCCACCACCAACGCGCGGTAAGGATCACCTTGCGCCTCCCAATCGGCAGCCCAACGCCCAGCGCCGTGAATGCTGACTGCCATGGCTCCCACGTAATCGGGCGTTCCGGCAGGAGCCACAAAGTCAGCCATGGCCATATCAACCCCACTGGGGAACTTTTTCTGCTGGCGCACCGTGTGCAGAGTACAGCGGCGAGCCTCGCGAGAGTCATCCTCCCACACAACAATGTCATCCCCCTCCGCATTGGCTGGAAACAGGCCAATCACGCCACGAGGCTGAAAACGATTCTCACGGACAGCAACCGTCAAAAGATCGCAGGCATCCTTGTACAGGCTGCGTGCCGCCTCTTCCTTAGCCTCATCATCACAGCGGAAACTCTCCTGTGCCGAGCTCCAGACACCCTTTAGTTCCCAGGCATGGAAGAAGGGGGCCCACTCAATCAAGGGGATCAAATCCTCCAAAGACACATGGAAGCGCGAGGCACCGCCAGAACAACAGCTGCACGATGTCCCATGCGCAAAAGCCTCACCCACAAGCACATTACCCAGTAATTTAGGCACTGGAGGCACATATTCCCCCCACGGGACAGAACCCTTCCAGGCTCGGGAACGAGCCTCAGTCAACGACAAAACATCAATGGGCTTCCGCCCCGCATAGCCAGTCCGCAAGTCATCCTGATGTTGGCGGTACTGCGTCACAAAAGCATCCTTGCCTGCTCCCACAAGAGCACTGGCCACGGGAACCACCTGCGAAGCATCCACCGTGTGGACGACAGGGTTGGAATACTGGGGAGCAATCTTGAGAGCAGTATGCAGATCAGATGTCGTTGCCCCCCCCACCATCAGAGGAATCTTCATCCCTCGGCGTTCCATCTCTTCGGCAACATGCGCCATTTCTTCGAGGGACGGCGTAATCAGTCCGGAGAGCATCACGATGTCCGCCCCGGTCTCTTCCGCCATATCCAGAATCCTGTCGCAGGGAACCATAACACCCAAATCCTTGACATCAAATCCATTACACCCCAGAACAACTCCCACGATATTCTTGCCGATGTCGTGAACATCTCCCTTGACAGTCGCAATCACCGCTTTCCCGGCAACAGAGGCATCCGACCCGCTGTCGCCGTCCATGAACGGCGTCAGCCAGGCCACAGACTGCTTCATCACGCGGGCACTTTTCACGACCTGAGGCAGGAACATCTTACCATCGCCAAACAACTTGCCTACCGTCTTCATCCCATCCATCAAAGGGCCTTCAATCACAGCCAGAGGAGACCCCAGTTTGCGGAATGCCTCCTCCGTATCCGCATCCACATATTCCGTAATCCCCTTGACAAGAGCGTATTCCAATCGTTTTTCAACAGATTCCTCCCTCCAGGCAAGTTTGGCTATCTGCTGTTCCTTTGAATCATCCTTCTTCTCAGCCAAAAGTTTTTCGGCATACTCCGTCAGGCGTTCCGTAGCATCCTCGCGACGATTAAGGAGCACATCCTCGATCAACTCCAGCCTATCCTTGGGGATTTCATCGTACACCTCCAGCATCCCGGCATTGACGATGCACATGTCTAGCCCCCGATGAGTCGCATGGTACAAGAAGGCGGAGTGCATCGCCTCTCGCAAAGGATTGTTGCCGCGAAATGCAAACGAAACATTGGAGATGCCGCCAGAAACATGCACATTCGGAAAATGACTCGTAATCCATCCCGTCGCCGCAAAGAAATCACGGGAATAATTGGCATGCTCAACAATCCCCGTCCCAACAGTTAACACATTGGGATCGAAAATGATATCCTCCGACGGAAAGCCCACCTCCTCCGTCAAAATACGGTAGGCTCGGGCTGCCATGCGAATGCGGTCATCTTCATTCGTCGCCTGTCCGTTTTCATCAAAACACATCACCACGACAGCTGCACCATAACGGCGCACCAGGCGGGCACGTCTCCGGAATTCATCCTCACCCTCCTTCAGAGAAATGGAATTGACAATCCCCTTCCCCTGCATACAGCGCAAACCGGCCTCCAACACATTCCATTTCGAGGAATCAACCATGAACGGCACTTTTGCAATATCCGGTTCCGAACTCACCAGATGTAAAAAACGCACCATCGCGTCCTCCCCCTCAATCAACCCGTCATCGAAACAGAAGTCCAGCACAAGCGCGCCATTCTCCACCTGGTGACGAGCCACAGCCACCGCTTCCTCAAATTTTCCTTCGCGGATCAAGCGAGCAAACTTCGGAGATCCAGCCACATTGCAGCGCTCTCCCACAAACAGCGTGTTCTTGTCACGCGTGTGATTATAGGACTCGTAGCCAGACAAGCGCATGGCAGACTCCTGATGAGAAGGAATCCGAGGCGTCGCTCCGGCAACCGCCCGGGCCACGGCACCAATATGTTCGGGAGTCGTCCCACAACACCCACCGACAATATTCAACACCCCACCTTCAGCATAACGCTTCATCATCCTCGCCATATCCTCGGGAGACTGGTCATACCCCGTCGGACTCAATGGGTTCGGAAGCCCCGCATTCGGATAAATCGACAGCCAGCAATCGGCTAGACCGGATAATTCCGAAGCAAATGGCAACATCAAATCTGCACCCAGGGCACAATTGATTCCCACAGAGAATGGCTTCGCATGACGGATAGAATTCCAGAACCCCTCAATCGTCTGACCAGACAAAGTGCGCCCCGCCCTGTCCGTAATCGTCACTGACACCATCACCGGGACAACATCATCCGGACGTTCTTCAAACACTTCATCAATGGCAAACAAGGCTGCCTTGGCATTCAATGTATCGAAAATCGTCTCCAGCAACAGCAGGTCAACCCCGCCATCCAGCAGGGCATGAATCTGATCCCGGTAAGCCAAACGCAATTCCTCAAATCCAACGGCTCTGAACCCCGGATCATTCACATCGGGCGACAACGAGGCTGTCACCGACATGGGGCCAATCGAACCCGCCACAAGACGGGGTTTGCCATCGCGGGCCTCCGCCGCGTCACAGGCATCTCGGGCAATCTTCACCGCGGCCAGATTCATCTCGCGAATCAACGTCCGAAAGCCCTCGTCCTCCACCATCTCCCGGAAATAAGCCGGGGTCTTGCGTCCCTCCTCCGGCTCCTTGAGCCAAAAGAAATCATGCTGCCCGATCACCGTAGATCCAAACGTACACGTTTCAATAATATCGGCACACCCTTCATCCAGAAAACGATCGTGGACGGAACGGATGACCTCCGGCTTTGTCAGCACTAAAATATCGTTGTTGTTTTTCAGATCCTCCGGAAACTTTTCCCTGTCTGCAAAACGATCTCCGCGGTAATCATCCTCAACCAGGCGGAATTTCTGAATATTCGTTCCCATGGCACCATCAAGAATGACGATGCGACCCTTCAATTCACTCTTCAGATAATCAATTCTTTCTTGGCGAGTCATCGTGCCGGGAAGCTACCCGTTCGGAACGGCACGGGCAAGACTATTTCAATCCATGAAAACCTTCTTCATACCCGGAATATGCAGGAAAATGAAGGTATAATCCTCCTGCCAATGCTACCTCCCCACCTGCACAACAACCGCTTCAGGCAGACTCACCAATCCGGTCATGGCAAAGGGGCTGCCTCGCCTCGCAACGAAACAGCCCCCGCTTTTCTCTTTTATTGCGTCTTCTGTTCCTAATCAGAAGTTGTACCGGTAGCCGATG
>CAYVAI010000039.1:0-11822 GCA_964448375.1 uncultured Akkermansia sp. | reverse complement strand
TTCATTTTCTTCTTGCTACTCTTTTTATGTTTATTCGGCAAGAAGATTAACTATATATGCACTGGGATGACTTTCTGGAGACAAGCGTATCTGCTTCCAGATGCCCGAAATCTCCTCTGATGTTGGCTTCCTCATCACGTTGTGTAATGGGGGTTCTATTGGGTATGGAGAAGCCGCGTTTTTTGTATCCAGCGCGTTTTCTTCTTCTCCTGTGAGCCCTTACGAGCCAATCGATTAGTTTTGGCTCTTCGGCATAAATCCATTGGTAGATGGCTTCGTGAGAGATGATTTTTCTTCAATTTGGTATTGAGCCTGCCAGCGATGATTTCCGGACTCCATCCCTGTTTGAGGCGAGCCTCGACATAGAGGCGAAGGCGGTTGCTCTTGAGTCTCGTCCGTCGATGGGCATGAGATATCCTGTGTGTAGCAAGTGTCTGGGCAAAAGAGGCTCTATAGAGCTGGGAATTGTTGAGAGAGTTACGTTTAATTTCTCTAGAAACAGTGCTGGGAGATATGTTGAAAATGGTAGCTATAGCCCTCATACTTAATCCTTTTTCTCGTAAAATAGCGATTTCTTCGCGTTGAGGAAAAGATAATTGGCTGTACTTTCTGGGGATGTGTGTGTTAAGAGTACTAACGGATCGGCGTTCTTCTTGTTGAGTTTGAACACCTTAATACTGGACGATCTGCCGGTTTATTGAAAGCCTGAAGATCAAAGTCATCTGGAAGATAGCATGTGTCTAGAGGGGGCTCCTCGCCCCCCTCCACCCCTCGGCAACTTGCGAAGCTGCACCCGGGAGGAAGCATCTTATTGACGACCCGTTGCACTTTGTTATTGAACTTGGGGATTTGTTGCTATGACTGGATATTTACCGGAATTTGATGGTGTAGGAACCTTCTTTGTTGGGTTGGAGACCAGTCAGGATGAGGCGGTACACGGTATCGCCCCAGACACGGGTCAGAGCCTTGTCCGTCACGGGAATCTTTTCCACGGATGCGGATAGCTGGGCAGAATCGTATTCCATGGTTACTTTGCGGCCATCTTTATCCAGAACGACTCTGCCGGGAGTGGAGGTATTCGGCTCGGCCCAGGTCATGTAATGAAGGGTGGGAGCGGCGAGAATGTCATCCAGAACGTAGGCGTCCGTGACTTTCAATCCATCGGAGCCCAGGGAACATGTACGCGTCCAGTCTTTGACTTTTGCTTCGGGCGGATAGGCACTGGCGATGTTGGTGGAGAATGTTTTGCTTTCGGCATCGCACGATGTCTGGGTCGCGTGGAATTTTCCTCCGTCTCTTTGCGAAACGCCATTGATTTTCGGCAGATTGTGGTAATCGCTCTGCATCGTCCAAATAGAATAACGCTCGTTGCTGAAGGTCTGGCGCGTGTAGGTTCCTACGCCGATGTCGATGATGACAGGCATATTCTGGACGTAGAGGGAGAAGGTGCCGACATCGTTGTGGTTGTGGCTTTCCCCGTTGTTTCCGCCCTTGGTGGCCACGAAGAAGCCGTTGTCTTTGTTGTTCAGGTAGCAGAACTCGGTCTCCGGATACCAGGAGACATCGCGATGTTCCATAGCAGGTTTCTCATCCGCCAAAGCCAGGCTAGATGAGAAATATTCCAGCGAACGGAACATGTCATTGCTCCGGAATGCCTTGGAGTTCTTCTCTTCTCGCTCCTGCAACATGGCGGCATAGCCCTTCATGATCGGGCTGTTGACGGCAACGCCGTAGCGATAGACCAAATCGGGATCGCCACCTCCCTGGGCAGACGCATCGGCAAAGTTGACCACCCAGCCGTCGCCGACATACGACGCAGCAATGTATTCTCCCATGTTGCGAACCAGCGGTTTGTCGAACAAATCAATTTTGCCACCCGTCGCCATCTTGAGGATCGTCAGGTAGTCATACAGCTTCCCGGCGGCATGCGTCCAGTAGGACGGGCCTTCTTCGCAGGCTCCATCTCCTTTGACATAGTCCATGAAGCGGTCCACCGACAGCATTGTGCGATGGGCACCCTCGCACATTTCGGCGGGGTCGTCGCAAATCAGGAGCATGGTCAGCAAAACATTGGAGTTGCACCAGGGGTTCCAGTTGTTGGCAAATGAGCCCTTGGGACGATTCAGACCGCTCCAGTGGAAATTATTGGTCAGGTAGGGTTCGATCGTCCGCCTTCTCAGCTCACGCTTCAGCCTGTCCGCAAACAGGGGGTGGATTTTATCCAATTCGTCTTTGAGGAAGTAATGCGTCCAGGACAGGATGGAGGAGATTTCCCCCGAGCTCAGGTCGATAATTTGCTCCTGGTCACTCGGCAGGGAGCGACGATTTTTCTGTACCTTCAAATGAGCAGATAAAGGCCAAGTTGTCATTTCGCAGAAATAAAAGACACCATTGGCGATCTGATCCATGAAACGCCCCTTGCCCTCGGCCAGCTCTGCCAGGACGAGATCCTTGAGTGCCTGGATATTCGCAGAATGCGGGCGTTGCATGATGTCGCGGTTGCCGCTACGTTCAAATTCGAGGTAGTCCGTCGCTTTGACGACCTGCCACTGGTAGTCGAGTTTCTTTTCACCGCGCCGCACCACATCCTGGCGACATTCCCCCATCAGTTTTCCCCATCCGGCACGATCGGCATAAGCCGGGTATGGCACCCAGGATCGGTCGGTTTTGAGAATATCCTTCAAGGGAAAAGCAGCCGCAGCATGCTCCAGGTAAGCACGTTCCTCAAATCCCGAAGCAGTCATCACCGGGCATGAAGCAGCAAGAAAACAAAGTCCAATTAAAAGAGGTTTCATCGTTGTAAATACGTTGCATCAAAGGGAAAAAAATCATCTAACCGCATTTTTTACATTATAATCATCTTGCAGGAGTCCCATTCAGCACGGAATACCTGTCCACTCGCGCCCCTGTACGGGCCATCCACCATTTCCTTCCGGTCAGAAAAAACCATCACCCTCACATCCTTGCCCGTCTCCGACTGGCAACTCCGTACACCATCCACAAACCTAATGATGTCGATTATCAAAAAGCCGGACGCTATGGCCGGGTTAGCCAGTATCACGATGGCTGGAGACAAGCTTCGATGTACCCTTAAATATCAATGACATTCAGACATTACACAACACTATATCTTGTATAATTGGCCGAAAGTGATATTTTCATTTGAGCAACTCTTATTCCAAGCGTTGCTTTTTCAAAAACTCCCATGAACGCCCTTACTTCATTTTTATTGACAGCTGGTCTATGCTGCCTTGCCGCATGGCCAGGCACGGCAGCCGACACAGCCCCGAATTGTCCCTCCAACGGAGCCAATTACCAGCTGTTCCCCGATGTGGCTCCACCACTCGTCCCCAAGCCTCAGGAATTGTCTTGGCAGAACAAGTCTATCCTGCTGCCAGATGTCCAAATCGACTTCCCAACCCCCGCAGATGCAGAAACCAAAGAGCGGCAGGAACTGATTCGGAGGGAATTGACTGAATTCCTCTGCAAGCATGAAGTTTCCATCACTGCTGATTCCACCTACCATATCACCTTCATTCAGGAAAAAGCCTGGCCTCAGGATTTCCTCGGCAAGCTGAAACACCCCGAGACTTCGGACGAAGCCTATCGCCTCCAGGTGACGGAACAAGGCATCACCATCCACGCCACCCACATACGCGGGATGTTCTATGGGATGAAGACCTTGGAACAACTCATCATCCGCCGCAACAGCAGGACAACCGTCCCTCTCTGCACCATCACTGACTGGCCGGACTTCCCTATCCGAGGGTTCACCAACGATGTAGGCCGCAACTTCATGCCCGTCCCCATGGTCAAGCGAGTCATCGACTCGATGGCCGACATGAAGCTCAATGTCTATCACTTCCACTTCACGGAAAATGAAGGATGGCGTCTGGAAAGCAAGCTGTTTCCCCAACTGAACGACCCCAAATTCTTCACCCGCCGCCCCGGAGATTACTATTCCCAGAATGACTTCCGCGATCTCGTCCAGTACTGCCGCGAACGCAATATCACCCTCGTCCCGGAAATGGATATGCCCGGGCATTCGCAATCGTTCCGCAAAGCCATGGGTATCCAATCCATGAATGATCCGCGCGCGACGGAGGCTCTCGGCAAACTCATTGCGGAAATGTACGCTCTCGTCCCCCAAGGGCATCTCCCCTACATCCATATTGGTACCGATGAAGCCCGGGAAAAAGAAACGCAAGTGAATGACAACACATTGAAGCAATACTTCCAATCCGTCGAAAAGCTGGGAGCCAAGCCCATCCGCTGGCAGCCCGGACTTTCCCCTAAAGGTTACAATGGAGCCATCCAGCAACTCTGGACCGGACGACAGGCCCGTGGAGCCTGGCCCACCAAAGGAGCCTCGTATATAGACTCTCTGGAAACCTATCTGAACCATGTTGACCCCTTCGAGGTTGCTATGACCATGTACTTCCGCCGTCCGTGCCCGTTTCAGGATGCCAACGGACTGGGCATGTTCCTCTGCTCGTGGCCCGACCTCCCGATCGAAGATCCACTTACTCAAGAATCAATCTCTCCGATCTATTCCGGCATTGCCTTCGTCAGCGAACCACTTTGGAATACCCCCCACCAGCCCGTACAGGGTGACCCCAACGCAGATGAATACATGAAGTACTTCTCCAACCTCCCCGTGCAGGGAGATCCGCTGCTTCAGGGATTCGCCGAGTATGAAAATCGTGTCCTCGCCATACGAGATCGCTTTTTCACTGACCGTTACTTCCCCTACGTTCGCCAGGCCGACATCCCTTGGAAATTGATCGGACCATTCCCTAATGAGGGAAAAACAAACACCGTCTTCCCTCCAGAAAAAATAGCCCAGACAGGCAAGGTTGATCCATCCTACACCTTCAATGGCAAAACCTATTCATGGAGCCCGGATACTTATACCGGAGCCACCATGATCTTCAAGCATTACTGCGATTTCCCCACGCTCTTCAACGACGGCAAAATGGGAGCATTCCCCGACAAAAATACCACATGGTATGCCCTCACCTACATCCATTCCCCCAAGGAGCAAACCGTCTCCTTCTGGGTCAGCGGGCAAACCTGGTCATCCTCTGACTGGAGGAACGGACCCGTTAGCGTCCCCGGAAAATGGTTCCATAACGATCCTCAATTCTGGGTCAATGGTCAGGAAATTGCCCCTCCGAAATGGGAAAAGCCCAACAACACGGGAGCCATGAAGGATGAAAACTACTTCGTCCGCAAACCCGTCGATATCCGCCTCAACAAAGGCTGGAATACCGTCCTCGTCAAGAGCCCCGTCAATAACTCGGCTCGCCGGTGGATGTTTACCTTCGTCCCCATCCAGTGGAGCGACAAGTCGGGCATCATCAAAGTCCGCGAGTTCCCGGGCTTGAAGTTCTCCGCAAATCCTCCCTCATCCCGCCCATAAATCGATATGTTGCGGCTGCCTTCCTCAAGCTTCTTTCGTTCCGCCCGTACTCCCGTTTCCGGTCTTGTTCTGGCATCTCTACTGCTTGCATGTAGCCCAATGGTTCGGGACATCCCCAAAGCCAATGGCGATGTCACCAGAGGAGAAGCCCTCATGATCAGCCAGGCATACACGGACATGAAGTGGAAAGGCAGCACCGCCAACATCCGTCATGGCAATGATCCCGACGGCATCCGTATCGACACCCCGGATGCCGTCTCCCCCCTAGCCCCTGCAAACAGTTGGTGGAAGCCCGAAACACTTTCCACAGGCATGCCGTACAAATGGGGTGGCTTCGACACCCCCCGCCAGTTTATCGCCCGCCTGAACCAGCCTGTGCTCTCCGGCAGCATCCCCATTGCCGCCGGGGACATGGGCACCGCCGCCAAGCAAAAAGCGGGAGATGATGCTGTGAGCCGCTTTGCAGGTGGCATCGACTGTTCCGGTTTCGTCTCGCGTTGCTGGCGTCTGGACCGCCCCTACTCCACACGGGAACTCCCAGCCCTCTGCAATCCCCTGCCCTCATGGGATGACCTGCAACCCGGCGATATCCTGATCATCCCCGGCCAGCATGTCCTCATGTTCATCTCGTGGAATACCAAGGACCACTCCAGCTTCACTGCCCGCGAAGCTGGGCCGCGCCCCGTCTGGAAGTGCTCCGAGCACTCACTCAGCACAGCATGGCTCCAATCCCTCGGGTACCGCCCCATGCGCTACCGCAATATGGTCGACGAGAAGGCCTCCTTCAGCAGGTAGGTTTTATCGTTTCCCCTTCCAGGTGATCACTTCCTTCCGTGTCACCAATTTGCCATTCTCCCGGCAAACGATAAAGTCCAAATCGTACATTTCATCCGTATCGCGGGCATAGCCTGCTGCATGAATATGTACGCCATCACGGCTCACATCATTCACGCGTGGACCAACCGTCTCCTGGGCATCCACTCCCAGAATTGTATAAATCCGGCAGGCCTCTGCCACCAGATCGATTCCCGTCAGAAGAGGTTGCTGTGGAGAAGGATTTACCCAGTACAGGTACCCTGAAGGCCTGTAACCAAGCGTCACATAGTAATCATGCCCCGTATCCAGGGCGTATATGTACGGGTAATGCCCCAGAAATACGGGGAGCTCAACGCGCATATCGCGGCTTCCCATCCTGAACATTACGCTGCCTTCAACATTGCCACGTATAGCCGAGCGAATCGCCGTCAGTGGAGCTGAACGCGACAGCACAAAATCACGGCTGTCCTCCCCACCCAGCCACGACAAAACGGGCTTCCCATCCTCGTATGTCAGCTCCAGTTCCGCCGTATCATGCCAATTCTTCGGGCTAATAATTCTCCTGTTCGCCTTGGTCACCTCGGCATCTGCCTGTTGCTTCCCGTGCAGTAAAATAACAAGCCCGGAGTCCCTACCTTCAAGAGCTTGGCATGCCGTCACATTCTCCGGAAGAGAGGCATGGGGAGAAACATGCGTCTTGAGCCAGTTCAGAGACAGCAAATCCTTCCCCTCCAAAACACGTTTTCGTCCATGAGGCGCCGTAGCATCCTCAACATACAAGTCAAACGTCCCACCACATTCCACCACGATAAAAACTCGCCCACCTGTCTCAATCCTCCTCTCCAAAGGCTCATCCAAATCGGAATGTAGCCCCACCGCCCGTGCGCGCCACTCCGCTTTGCCCTCTGCACTCCACGTCAAGGAGAAGACAAACAAGCCGCAAAAAATCAAAGCGATAAACCATAGAAAGCACTTCTGATTCATTGCACCTTCCATACATGCTCCATCACCACAATTCAATCCTAATATCCTTCTTTAGCCAGGAGAATCAGGAATTCATACTGGATTTCCGTACCAATTTCGTACTCATCAGTGTGAACCTAACAGATACAGACACAAGAGTGCTGCAATAGACACATTCGTCAGCCTAAGGAAATTGATAGGCACATTGCGGTACGAAACTCCGGAGAAGTTTGTGAAATTGGCACAAAACAAATTCCCCTGTTTGTGTCGCAAAACGGACGCAAGCAGGGGAATGAAACAAGCGGGTGAACAGTCAGAAGGCCGAGACTTTAGAGGCCGCCGTGTTCCTTGTCACGGACTTGTTTGGCTTTCTTGCCGCCGCGGATTTTACCTTCGTCCTTCTTGTCGTAGATCCAGACAAACTGGTCTTCGAAGGATTTGCCGTCTCTGGTGGCGCGAGCCATGATTTCGTTGTCGCCTTCGCGGAGCATGACATCGTCGAAGATGAAGTGGACGGCCGTTGTACCCTGACGCGGCGCGGTCATCTTCTTGCCGTTGACAAAGAGTTCCGGCGTGCCCACGTTGGAATACACGGTGACAGGTGTCTTCTGGTGGGTGCGTTCGACAGCACGACGCTGAGTGATATAGAGCACGGGCTCCTTGCTCCAGTTGGCCTTGTACCAGTAGAAGGGATCCTTCTTGATTTTGCGGTCAAAGGTCACGAGCCCCTTCATGTTGCGGGCGGGGACACCGCCCTGCGTGTTGACCGGGGTGGCAAAGTCAAAGGTGTTCCAGATGTATGAACCGATCAGGTAGGGATGCTTGGCAATCACGCCCCACTGGATTTCATGGAACTTGGTCGCAAATTCCTCCGGGTAGAACTGGCCGAAGAATTCACCGAAGTCGCCCGTGTCTTCATCGTGCTGATCCACGTTGGCTTCCGCACCGTATTCGGTGAGCATGGTCTTGTGGTTGGGGAAGTTCTTTTCCAGCCCTTCGACCCAGGCTTCGATGCCGTTGATACGGCCTTCATACCAGCCGAAGTAACGGTTCATGCCCTGGATGTCGGCATCCTGGTTGACGGGGTGATCCATCTTGCCATAGCCATTGACGGAGACGGTGTAGCGATCCGGGTCCTCGGTCTTCGCGAGGTCGTTGAGTTCCATCGTCGTGGAGCGCACGTAATTGGCCGGATTGTACACTTCGTTGTGGAGCCCCCAGACGTAAATGGAGGGGTGGTTGTAGTTCTGGCGAATCAGTTCCGTAAGTTGCTGTTTGGCGTTGTCGCGTTCCTGGGTGGTCGTCGTGTTGACGAAGGGAATTTCCGCCCAGATGATGAAGCCCATCTTGTCGCACTGGGAATAGATGCGTTCCGCCTGCTGGTAGTGGGCGAAGCGAATCGTCGTCGCGCCGATTTCCTTGATGACTTCGAGGTCGGCGTCATGGTTTTCGTCCTTCAGGGCGCTGCCGAGGCCGAACCAGTCCTGGTGGCGGCAGACGCCGTGCATAGGAACCTTCTTGCCGTTGAGGTACATGCCATCGCCAGCTTTCAGCTCGAAGTGGCGGAGGCCGAGGGGCTGGGTCTGTTCATCAATCACCTTGTCACCATCGACAATCTGCGTGACGACCTGGTAGATATAGGGATCTTCCTGAGCCTGCCAGAGGTGCGGTTTTTCAAGCTTGAACTCCTGTTCAAAGGTCTGACGCCCCTGGGGCAGCACTTCAATCGGACTTTCCTGGCTGGCTTTGACGGCCTTGCCGTCGGCTTCGTAAATCGTCGTCCGGAGCGTCACCTTTTTGGCTTCCGGGTACTTGTTTTCAAGTTTGACCTTGACGGTGACATCGGCGGATTCCGGCGTGACGTTGCGCTGGCGGAGATAAACACCGGGTGACGCGTAGTCGAGGGCAGAGATATTGAGCTTATCCGTCACGATCAATTCCACCGGACGGTACATGCCGCCGTAGACGCCGAACAGGGTGTGATTGACGGGGATGACGTCAGGGCGAGCCTTGTTATCGGCCTTGACGAGGATTTCGTTGTCCTGCCCGGGTTTGAGCAAGTCCGTGATTTCGATGGCGAAAGCGGAGTAGGCGCCCTTGTGGTTACCGGCGAACTGTTTGTTGACAAAAACTTCTGCAACCGAGCCTACACCTTCGAAGCGCAGGAACACGCGTTTGCCGGCGAGGCTGGCACCCGGGTTGAAGTTCTTCTTATAATAGGCGTTGCCCTGGTAAAACTTGTTTTTGTCCAGCTGCATATCCTGGGCATTCCAGGTATGGGGGACAGAGACGGGCTCCCAACCGTCCGAGAGTTCCTTGGAGTCGGGCTTGGTGGTTTCCGTGAAAGGACCTTTTTTGAAGACCCATCCATCATTAAAGGATGACACCTCGCGCGCCAGGGCGCAGGCGGAGAGTAAAACTACTGTCGAGAGTAGTCCATAAAGCGTGGTTCTGATGTGCATGTTCGTATGGAATATAGTGACAGCAACCGCAGGAATTTCAGCTGCTGTTCACAATGAGGCCACGGGCACGTCAGGGAGCCACGCTCCCGGGACCGATTCAGGGAGAGAAGAAGCCTTGTTTACGCAACGGGGGTACCCGTCGTGGCGGTCAGTTCCTTGAAGCGGGCCAGCAACCGGGCCGTAATCGGGCCGATTTTGCCGGAGCCAATTGAGTAACCGTCCATTTGCGTCACCGGCACACATTCGGCGGCGGTGCCCGTCAAGAAGCACTCATCAGCACAGGTAACGGTGTAACGGTTCATCGTGCGTTCTTCGGCGGGAATGCCGAGTTCGGAACAGATTTCCAGAGCCACGCGACGGGTAATACCGTCCAGCGCGCCATCGGTGACGGGCGGCGTGAATACCGTTCCGTCCTTGACAATGAAAATATTATCACCCGTGCACTCAGCCACATTACCAGCTTCATTAAGCATAAGGGCTTCCGCAACGCCCATGCGTACGGCTTCCATCTTGGCCAGAATGTTGTTCAGGTAGTTGAGCGACTTCACCTGAGGGCAAACCATATCCGGGCGGTTACGGCGAACGGAACTGGTGATGAGAGCCAAGCCATCTACGTACACGGCGGGATCGTAGAGGGCGATCTTGTCGGCGATGATATACACCGAGGCACGCTTGCAGTTGAAGGGGCTCAAACCAAGATTGCCAACGCCACGCGTGACAACGAGGCGGATGTAGCCGTCCGTCAAACCGGAAGCAGCCACCGTTTCGCAGGTAGCACGAACAATTTCGTCAAAGGAATAAGGCATGTCCAACAGAAGATACCGGGCGGAATCAAAGAGGCGGACAATGTGGTCATCCAGGCGAAAGACCCGGCCATTATAAAAGCGAATGCCTTCAAAAATGCCGTCACCGTAAAGAGTACCATGATCGAACACGGATAGCTTCGCTTCCGTTTCGTCAACCAGTTTGCCGTCGAGCCAGATTTTCATGATTCTAGGAATACCAAAATTATTGCCAGACCATTCTAATGAACAATTCCTAAAATGAAAGGAATAAGTGCAATTTCCCGATATTTCGTAAAATCCATCGTCGTCCGAATACCGGCCAGCTCCTTTGACAAAGCCCTCGAAAGACACAAAGTTTTCCTGGAATGCGGGGTTGAGTTTTTCAGCCAATCATGTATATAGCGAAGCATGTTCGTTCCCCAATGTGTCGGTTTCATCGCCCCCACCGACAAACCGGGCGTCCCGGAGGCAACCAAAGCAGCCCGCAAGGCCTTTCAGGCCAGTGGCATGCGTGTCGTCACCATCCGAAGCCGCAAATCCTTTGAGGAAGATGCAGTAGGGACGGATTTGATTCTCACCTTCGGGGGAGATGGCACCATGTTGGGAGCTGCCTCCCGCGCCGCCATGCTCGGCATCCCAATGGCAGGAATCAATCTGGGGAGACTGGGATTTCTGACGACGGTTTCCCTCCATGAAATCGACACATTGATTCAGTCCCTGGCCTCCGGAGCCTGCTCCATAGAAGGCCGCACCATGCTGGAAACCTACCCAGTCGGCGAAAATGGCGAACAGAGAGGCCAGCGCAAACTTGCACTCAACGAGATCACCCTCACCCGCAACCAGACAGGGAAGATGATTGACCTTGATGCTGAAGTTGACGGCCACCTCCTCAACCGCTACCACGCCGACGGCATCCTCGTCGCAACACCCACCGGATCCTCCGCCTACTCTCTGTCGGCAGGAGGCCCCCTCATCTGGCCGGAGTCCTCCGTTTTCTGCGTCACACCAATTTGCCCGCACAGCCTCACCAATCGATCCGTCGTCTTGCCAGACCACTCCACGATCAAACTATGTCCGCGCGCGCGACGCGGCAGAGCGGACTCCATGCAGTACTCGTCCGACGGACGTGACACCCAGAGCATTGATGTCGGCGAACATCTCGTCATCCGCAAAGCCAAGGAAAAACTCCTCCTCGTCCACATGCCCGGTTACAATTTTGGTCAGCTCCTCCGGGCCAAACTCCGCTGGCAGGGAGCCGAACTCCCCTGGGACAGATCGTGAATCTGCCACAGTACCCCAATCCGGAGATTGCGGGCCCGAAGAATGCCAAAATCCGCCCCATCAAGGCTAAAATTTTATGCATCAAAGGGTCTT
>CAYVAI010000038.1:0-14208 GCA_964448375.1 uncultured Akkermansia sp. | reverse complement strand
GGTTGCCACGGAAACCACCTTCGCGATTGCCGCCGAAGCCGCCTTCACGGCGTCCGCCATAGCCACCGCCATCGCGGCCACGGAATCCGCTTTCGCGACGAACAAAAGGTCTGTCCCCATCGCGGGAATCAAACGAACGTCTGCGTTCCGGAATCTCCTGGTCGGAGAACTTCGTACGCATATCCGAAGTCATTTCATAGGTATCCGCATCAAGATCAACCCCTTCGAAGTCAGCCGGATTGAATTCGTAATTGTCATCGTTATCAGCAGCTTCAGGAGCACGGAACGAAGCAGGAGCATCGGAAGTTTGCTTGCGGGAAGCCCCCTTGAAAGCAGCCAATTCTTTGGCTCCCAAATATTTACGAGGCCGTTTGGGATTGATGGAAGCCAAGGCAACTTCGGAGGCATCCATGAGCTTCCAGCTACCGGGTTCCAGATCGCCGCCCCAAAGGGAACCGATGCGAACGCGAACCAGCTTGCGGACGCGCAGGCCCAGACAGGCAAACATCTGGCGGATCTGTCTCTTCAGCCCTTGTTCCAGCACGATGTAGGCGCGGCGGGCAGAAGCACGGCAAACGTACTTGGCCTTAGCCTGGCCTTCGGCGATGCGAACACCCTTGAGGAGCTGCATCAGCACGCTATTGTCAAAATTCTGATCAAGCGTCACCCAGTATTCTTTTTCCACGCCTTCGGAAGGGTGGCTCAGCTGCTGGACGAGCTCGCCGTTATTGGTCATAATTAGCAGACCTTCAGAGTCAGAATCGAGGCGACCAACATAGTTCAGGTGGCGCAATTTGGGGGGAAGGAGGTCATAAACCGTACCTTCAGCACCCTGTGCTTCACGACTGCACACAATACCACGGGGCTTGTTGAGCAGAATCACGGAATGTTCTTTGGGAACCATGTGATGGCCGTCCAATTTCACAAAATCTTCAGAGGAAACTCTCACGCCGGGTGTTTCTACAACCTGGCCATTCACTTCTACTCTTCCTTCTACGATCAGCTGATCCGCAGCGCGACGGGAATCAACTCCGCATGATGCCAGGAACTTGTTCAATCTGATCTTACCGGCATTGTCATCATCAGAGGCTGCAACGGCCTCATTCATATCTTCATTCATATTATTGTATATATAGTATATAGGGGAACCGCTTCACAGCGGCATATTGCCAGCACTCCCGATGTGTGTGGGATGCCAGCATTTGTCTGTTTTCTCCCGAACGGAGCCTCGCGGCGCCGGGCAGGAGAAAAAAAGCTCCTTGGTAAACCGAGGAGCTCTTTCCATTAAGGAAATCTGTAAAAAAACATCCTTTGCTCCCGCCATGCAGGAACAAAGGTGGTGAAACAAAGGGACTGAATCAATCAGTCTTCGTGCTTGGTCTTAGGAAGACCGATGGGGCTCTGCCCCTTCTTCCATTGACCGCGTTCCTTCATCAGTTTAACACGTTCAAATCTTTTGAGAACGGAGCGCTTGCCGCCCACAGTACCGGTAGCCTTGAGACTGGAATGCTTGGACATAATCTTATGATTTGTAAAAAGGTTCGCCTATCCGCTCATGCGGGGTGAGGGCGGAGCTTTATACACATCCGCTCCCGCTTTGGCAACACCTATTTTGAAATTTTATAGAATCCAGTCCATCACGACCTTGCCGGAGTTGCCAGAAGCCATCGCTTCAAAGCCTTTTGCGAAGTCAGTGTACGGGATGCGGTGGGTTATAATCGGGCTGATATCCATGCCACCACGAACCATCTTGCTCATCTTGTGCCAGGTTTCGAACATTTCGCGACCATAAATACCCTTCAGCATCAGGCCCTTGAAAATGATCTTGTCCCAGCTGATAGCGACCTGATCGGGCATAATACCAAGGAGAGACACCTTGGCTCCATTGCAGGCGTTATCCAGAATATCGTTCAATCCGGCAGGATTGCCGCTCATTTCCAGGCCCACGTCGAAGCCCTCTTCCATATCCAGCTCATTGCGCCAGACGTCGGAAACCTTTTCGCGCGTCACATTAATGGCACGGGTCGCGCCCAATTTGAGGGCAATTTCCAGGCGGTAGTCGTTAACATCCGTCACGACGATGTTCTTGGCGCCAGCGTGCCTGCAAACAGCAGCGGCGAGGCTACCAATCAAGCCGGCACCCGTAATAAGGACATCTTCTCCGACGAGATCCCAGGAAAGGGCCGTGTGAACAGCATTGCCCAGAGGATCGAAAACGGATGCAATTTCCATCGGAATTTCTGCAGGGATGCGATAGACATTCTCCTGCGGGATAGACAGGTATTCCGCAAAACAACCGGGACGATTCACGCCTACACCTTGCGTATTCGGGCACAGGTGACGGCGACCAGCCTTACAATTGCGGCAGGTACCACAAACGATATGGCCTTCCCCAGAAACAATTTCGCCTGGCTTGTAGCTCTTCACCGCACTACCCACCTTTTCAATAATGCCGCAGAACTCGTGCCCGACCTGCATCCCGACAGGGATCGTCCGCTGAGCCCAGGAATCCCACTTCCAGATGTGGAGGTCAGTACCGCAGATAGCGGTCTTGTAAATGCGAATCAAAACGTCGTTCGGTCCAACTTCGGGCATGGGAATATCAATCAATTCCAAGCCCGGTGCAGCTTGAGTTTTCACCAGTGCTTTCATGGCCATATTCATGCTCGTAGCAACCAGCAAAGGCAAGTCAAAAGCATGTACGACAACCAATTTCCACCGAGGATTCAAAGAGCAAAAAATCAGCGTCCGAAGAGAAGATTACGTAAAACAATCATTTTCGGCTTCCATAAACGGTTTTCTAGTGTTATTGCCAGAAGACATACCTCCTAGCTTTTCTCTAAACACGGTACTAATATGGCAACCTCATTTCTCCCCAAACTGTTCGAACATCCTTACGAGATCGACCCGAAATACTCCAAGAGCGTCGCATACTTCTCGATGGAGTTCGCCATCGACAATGCTTTCAAAATTTACTCCGGCGGCCTCGGCTACCTCTCTGGCTCACACATGCGCAGTGCGCACGACTTGAGGCAGAACCTCGTCGGCGTCGGCATCCTGTGGAGTTACGGCTACTACAACCAGATTCGCGCTGAAGACGGCTCCATGGCCACCCAGTACGTTCACAAGAACTACTCCTTCCTGGAAGACCACAACATCAAGTTCCTCATCCGCGTCTGCGGAGCTCCCGTCTGGGTCAAGGCCTACTTCCTGCGTCCGGAAACCTTCGGCTCCGCCCCCATGTTCTTCCTTTCGACCGACCTGGAAGAAAACGACGAAGAAAGCCGCAATATCTCCCGCCGTCTCTACGACGCCAACGGCTTCACACGCATCGCCCAATACGTCCTCCTCGGCAAAGGTGGCGCTCGCCTCTTTGAAGAACTCGGTATCGAACCAGAAGTTTATCATCTCAACGAAGCCCATGGCCTCGCCGCCGCCTTCCACGTACTCTCCAAGACCAAGAGCGTTGAAGAAGTCCGCAAACGCTTCGTCTTCACCACACATACCCCGGAAGAAGCCGGCAACGAAAAGATGGACATCAACACGATGAACACCTTCTCCTTCTTCGACGGCCTCTCCTTGGACGAAGTCCGCTCCGCCATCGAACTGGCACCCGGAGACAACACCTTCAACTACACCCTCTCCGCACTACGCCTCAGCCACAAGGCCAACGGCGTATCCAAGCTCCACGGCGACGTTTCCGTCGATATGTGGAAAGGCTTCGACAACATCTGCCCGATCACATCGATCACCAATGCCCAGAACCAGAAGTACTGGCAGGATCACGAACTCGCCGAAGCCTTCCACGCCCGCGACAAAGAAGCTTTCCGCCGCCGCAAACGCGCTCTGAAGAAAGACCTCTTCCGCATCGTTGGAGAACAGACTGGTCGCGTGTTCGACCCGAACTGCCTCACCATCGTCTGGGCACGCCGTTTTGCTGCCTACAAACGCCCCGAGCTCATCACAGGCAACCCCACCTGCTTCGAGCGCATGCTCCAGCGTACCAACCGCCCCGTGCAGTTCATCTGGGCAGGCAAACCCTACCCCACCGACCACAAGGCCGTTGAAATTTTCAACAGCCTCAACAAGCTTACTGCCAAATACCCCCGTTCCGCCGTCCTCGTTGGCTACGAAATGGGATTAAGCCGCGCCTTGAAGAACGGTTCCGACATGTGGCTCAACAACCCCGTCGTCACCCGTGAAGCATCCGGCACCTCCGGCATGTCCGCATCCATGAACGGCAGCGTCTCCATCTCGACATTCGACGGATGGATCTGCGAATATGCAAAGGATGGAGAAAACAGCTTCGTCATCCCCACCGCAGCACCCAATCTCTCCGCAGAAGCTCGAGACCGCTCCGACCGCGACAATTTCTACAACATTCTGGAAGACAAGGTCCTTCCTGCCTACTACGAAAACAACGACGCCTGGATGGACATCGTCTTCAACGCAATGAACGATATCTACCCCGAATTCGACGCCGATCGTATGGCCAACGAATACTACGAAAAACTCTACAATTAATCCCGTAGCAAGCCTGCCAAGACTCAGCTCCAAAACCGCCGTTTCCTTCACCGGGAACGGCGGTTTTTGCTTTTGCCTCAAGCCAACATAGAATCATCAAGAATCGCCCGCAGAACATCCTGCAAAATCGCAGACAGCAAGCAGCAGACTCTGTGAAACAAAAAAGGGTTCCTCCCGAAAGAGGAACCCAAAAGTATTCGAGGTATATGCGGGAAGAAAGCTTATTTCTTCTTCTTCCCGGGCGTCACATTACGCATGCCGCCACCTTGTTGCTTCTGCTGTTCAGCCAAGGCACGCTGTTGATCCATCATGCGCTGCATGAAACCAGCCTTTTTCTTCTTCACCTTGGAGAGCTCAGGCTGAGGCAAACGACGAATCAACAAAGTCTGCCCCATGTTAATCAAGTTCTGAGCCGTCCAGTACAGAGCCAAGGCCGAAGCAAAGTTGTAACAGAAGAGGAAGAAGATCAGCGGCATGAAATTCATGATACGCTGCTGCATCTTATCGCCAGCCTGAGGCGTCATCCTCATCTGGATCACCATCGTCACCGCCATAATCAGCGGCAAAATATTGATCGGAAGCGAGGGGAAGGAACTGAAAGGCAACGGAATCTCATACACCGTATCAGGCAGAGACAAGTCCTTCACCCACCCGAAGAAAGGCTGGCCTCGCAATTCAGCCGAGTACTGAAGCACGCGATAGAAGGCAAAGAAGATCGGGATCTGGATCAACATCGGCAAGCACCCGCTGGCAGGATTGATGCCATATTCCTGATAAAGCTTCATCATCTCCACATTGACCTTCTGCGGATCATTTGGATACTTCTCCTTCAACTCAGCCATCTTGGGCTGAACGAGCGACATGCGCTTCATCGCCATGTAAGACTTCTTGTAGAGCGGCCAAATGATGATACGAACGACAATCGTCATGCAGATAATGGCGATACCCCAGTTACCCACAAGGCCGAAAAAGAAGTTCAGCAACCAGTTCATCGGAGCACTCAACAACGTCAACCACCCATAAGCCATCACTTCGTCAAGCTTGTAGGGCAGTTCATTCAACACCTGGTTCTTCTTCGGTCCAGCGTAAATCTCATAGGACAACACCTTCTCAGCCTTCGGCTGAAGATCCACCACCGGAGTTCCCAGAGCCAGCACCACACCAGGCACCTCATGGTCGGCCTCATGCTTCAAACGGAACATCTGACGCTGGGCATAAATCATAGAACCACGTGAATCATCCGACGGCACCAGAATGCTGGCATAATACTGGCTCATCACCCCTCCATACGTCAGATTCACCAAGTTGGCAACCTCACGCGGCTTGGCAGAAGAGAAAAAGCCCCCCGTAAAGTACGAAGGCGTTTCCTGAACAAACTTGCCATCCGTCATATAGAAAAAGTGCGTGAAAGCCTCCGGCATTTCACTCTTGGCAATCGGGTAGCCAGCACCCACGGAAACCCCCATATCCGGCAAGCGGACAGCATGATCCAAGGGGTTTTCAAGAGTAACCTTGAGCTTCAGCATGTAAGTACTGCCAGCCAACGGGGAGCCATTTTCACCCTTCAGAGGATCAAAGGAATATTCCTTCTTCACCGCAAGGCCATTGGCCAACTTGGCAACAAGCGTCAATTTGCCATCACCACTAAGAGCATCAACCTTCGTGTAAACAGCATGATCGTACACGGGCTCTGCAGTCGGCGTAATGCCAAAAACAAGCGTACCGATACCCCATGTACCATCCTCATTGATCTTAACATTAGCATCCGGCACGTGGCGGCTATCCACCACATCGCCATTCATCTCCACATTGCGAATCGAGCCACCAATGTTAGAAATCGTGTAGGTAGCAACCGGCTTTCTGTCGTTGCCTTCACCCTTGTAAGAAACCATATTCCAAGTTTCCACCTTGCTTTCGTCCACTGGCGGCACAACCGTCAAGTCACCCTGAAGGGCAGACGGATTTGCTTGACCAGCCACTGGTTGAGTAGCGGCAGGAGGGGCTGCGGGAGGCTTAGGCTTCGTGCTTGAGTAATAATAGTCAGCACCAAGCAAAACCGCGCAAAGGGCTATAATAATCCATGATTTGCGATCCATAGTAGTTGTTGGGGAAGATAAATGTAGATTGTGTGTTGGGAAAAGTCTTATTCGTGAGAGTCACCCTGACCGCGCGTATGCGAACAGGAAGAAGAATGTCGCGGGGGAACCGGGTCAAATCCTGAACCACCCCAAGGATTGCAACGTAAAATCCTCCAGATTCCTAACGTTGATCCCTTCCAAAATCCATGACTTTCTACGGCTTCAATAAAATATTGAGAACAAGTCGGCGAAAACCGGCAACCGCTCATCGGGCCACCCAAAAGATGTAAGGGACGGCTGATAAAGCGCTGATAAAACCGCACGCATGCGATCACCAGCCTCTTCATGCAGGCTCCCCTCCCTGATCTTTACTTACGGATTCCTTCATCTTGGTCAGCTCTCGCAACAGATACTGAGTCGTCTTGAGCCAGTCCTTTTCCATGTAGGAAAAGGGAGCCGTTGTCGCGCGCCATCTTAAAACACAGACAACATGCAATCCGCAAGCAAGGGGATCCCCATGCTTGCGGATTAGCTCGCGAACACGCCTCTTCAGCGTATTGCGCATTACAGCATTGCCAATCTTCTTCGTACAGATGATGCCAAAAGCTGATGGCTCATCCGGACTTTCCAATGGGCATGCACTCAAAACAAGAAGCCGACCTGCAGTAGATGCACCCAGCCTGCGCACACGGGCAAACTGAAATGCCCGATTCATGCTTTGTTGGCGAGTTAAACGCATCTCCCCGCGGGGTCGGCCCGTGAAAAGAAATCGTAATATGGCCAGAGATCCGGCCACAGTCGATTAACGACCGTGTTGGATCGTGTGGCGCTTGTACTGAATTTCAGTACCCTTCGGAAGAAGGCGCTTACGGCCCTTGGCACGACGGCGACGCAGAATATCGCGTCCATTCTTGGTAGCCATACGGGCACGGAAACCAAACTGGTTCTTGCGGCAACGCTTGGAAGGTTGATAGGTCCTCTTGCTCATGATAAAAAGGTGACTGTTTGGTGAATGAAATATCCCGCGCCTGTTTCGGACTGCACGCAGGGAAGTGTGTGGGGGAGTAGAATAATAATTATCTCGGCTTTGTCAATACGTCTGATGTGTTTTTTTCACCTCCGCACACAACTACCGCAATAACCCATTGAATATCGACGTTTTCCGATTTTAGTTTTTTTCGCTCATTTCCTCTCCAGAAGATAGAGATACTCGTGTACCATCAGAGAACGATTGCGCAAATTGCGGCTTCCTCGGAAAGTGGCGTAGGGAATTTCGTAGGTCTCCAGATGCCCCTGAGATTGCAAAAACGCCGTGAATTCATCCTGTGAAATGAATCCTTCGGAGTTGTACGAAATCAGAATATGAGACGCATTGCAGGCAGACACCAGCGAGAAAAGCATCTCCTTCGCCTTACCCGCAGCATTGTAAGCAGAACGTGTCCAATCCTCCGGAATTCCGGAAACCGTGCTGATGTTCTCCGGTCTGCGATAATTCGCGATCAGATTCAGCATAAAGTAATTGGATCCATAAGGATGCTGATTGTAGGGAGGATCCAGATAGATCAAATCCACCGGGTCCAGCTTGCGGACAAGCACATTGGCATCCTCACAACACACTCTCGTCGGGCATGAAAAACGCGACCAGATCGGCATCGCCATATGGATGGGGCTCATAATCCTCAGCAAGGCATCGCCCTTCCTGCCACCAAAACTTCCCACTCCTTCCTCATTCTTATAGAACCCCTTGAATACCCCGGACGTATTGGCATGAATCGATGCCTCGGACAACAGTGGCCCTAACAAATACGGCTTCATCCACTCCGGCTGTCGGGCAATGGCACGGCAGGCAGCATCAAGATACAAGGCATTGCGACGAGTGTAAAAAACGCGTTCCCCGGGCTGAATATGCGCATCATCCTGCGGGGCATAGAGCTCGGAAATAAAGCCCCCTTCCCGATCAGCCTCAAGCTCCGGCAATATCTTCTGCAAGGTCTCCTCCAAGGCGCTAATGTTCACCTCACGGGCATTGGTCAGGTAGCACTTGCCCAAAATGCGAGCATACTCCTCAAGGTCGTTGGAAATCAGACTTGTGGCATGAGCCTTGAAATAGCGGGACACAATCCCGCTACCCGCAAAAAGATCCGCAATATTCAGAGCCTGCCTCCCAAGCCGTTGCTTCACGCGACGCAGAGGGTTATCGATAAATCCGAGCAAGGATCTCTTATTGCCGATACAGGTAATAAGCTGTTCGGTCAGATAGTCCGGATTCTCCTCTGGGTCACCTAATTGCGGCATAGGCTCATTCCAATCATAGCAGAAAGAGAACTCCCTTCCCTTGCCCGCCTCATCAAGCGGCCGGGAAAGGAGCCTCAAAAATATCAGTCATTAGCCATCCAGCAGGCCAAACTTCAGTTCAGCCTCGGACACAACCTGACCATTCACAAGACACTGGCCAATAGCCTGACCGATGTTGCCACGCATCTTGACCATTTCCGCCTCGATCACCAGGGCATCCCCCGGGAACACGGGGCGACGGAACTTCACCTTGTCCGCGCTCATGAAATAGCCGATCTTGCCGACATTGCCAGGCATGCGGAGCATCAGAATCGATGCCACCTGAGCCATGGCTTCCACCTGGAGCACGCCAGGCATCACTGGATGCCCCGGGAAGTGACCTTGGAAGAAAGGTTCGTTGATCGTCACATTTTTCAAACCACGACACTTCGTTTCTCCTTCAAAGCCAATGATGCGATCCACCATCAGGAATGGGTAGCGGTGCGGAAGAAGCTCCATCACTTCCTTCGTTTCCAGCACGGCATCGCCATAGGGAATGTGCGAGCTCTGCGGCTTCATCTGTTGCATCCTCGTGTATTCCTTCTTCAGGCGAGCCGCCAGCTCCGTATTCGGACCATGCCCAGGCATAATGGCAACCACATGCCCCAATATCCTCTTGCCGGCCAGAGTCAGGTCGCCAACCAAATCCATCGCCTTGTGGCGTGCAAACTCATTGTTGAAGCGCATCGGCTCCTTGCTGAGGAGCTCTTCGCCACGGATGACAACAGCGTTTTCCAAGCTTCCACCCTTGATCAAGCCCTTTTCCAGAAGTGGCTTGATATCTTCATAAAATGTAAATGTACGAGCAGGAGCCAATTCCTTTTCATACGAATCCGGCGTAATAACCCCGTCAAAATACTGGGTAATGCGGCCTTCCGGACCAACGCAGGTCACAGACAGCCTATAATTTTTGGAAGGAAGAATCGTCAGGATGGAACCACCCTTCGTTTCCACCGTCACTGGTTCGCGGACTTCCCAGACACGCACGGGAGCATCCTGTTCCGCCACGCCGGCTCTCTTGATCAACTCGACATAGGGTCTGGCCGAGCCATCAGCAATCGGTGGCTCGTTGGCATTCATCTCAATGACCACATTATCAATCCCCATCCCCGTCAGGGCGGAAAGGATATGCTCCACAGTATGGACTTTCACCGAACCTTCGGCGAGAGAAGTCGCTCGCTCCACCGTCTGCACCTTCTCCACATCAGCCGCAATAAAAGGCTGATCGGGAAGGTCAACACGGCGAAATTTGATGCCGTAATCAACCGGGGCAGGTTTTAATGTCAAGGTGACGGCCTGCCCTGTATGGAGAGATGTTCCTTCAAGCGTTGCCGGGCCGGCGACTGTTCTCTGATTTCCAAAAGCCATGCATGAATTCTAGAAGAATTCATGCCCCTTGGAAAGCACAAATCCATGGTAAGGCAGGTCAAAATCAGGAAACTCCCGGTCCGTCTTCAACAAGAACGAGATTGATGCCAAAAGCCGCTAACAGAGTCTTCAGATACTCCACACATCTTTTGCGAATTGTCGGATCCCCTTCCATCTCGGACACAGCTTTTTCATACAGCTGCTTTTTCGCATCGTTCGTCAGAGCAGTACGCTCTTCCGACGTCCAATTCGCCACATCCACCCCATCGGCATCCGTAATGCGCCCCGGCAACACCTGAACTCCAGTCACCTTCAACATCGGCACGGAAATCTGAATTTCCGACGTCATCGGGTAGGATTCCCAGACATTGATGGACGATGCTACAATGCCGTAAGTAACCACATACGCACCGCTCATATGGACAGCTACAGGGCGCTTTGCAGTCACCACACCATCGACGAGACCGTCCTGAGGGCACACGAGAGAAATTCCTGTAAAGTTCCTACACACATCCACCCTCACAGCTTCGCAAATTTTATCCTTCTGCAAATTGACTCCCAACAACGATGCATCATTGCGCTGAAGCGTACGCGGCAGCCACCCCAATTCCTGAAAATAGGCATAGCCAAAACCACCGCAGAACAGGCAGGCCAAACACATAAACGCAGCCAACACCACAATAGCACAGCCAGCATTCCTCTTGCGTGCCGCCCGCATCTTCTCCCTGTCCGGAATTGGTGTATTCACCTGTTCCAAACGCTTGGGAACAGGTGCTGGATCCAAGGTCGGCAACGTAATAGACGGATCATCCGGGGAGAGAGGTTCGTTCATGATTCAACAAGCTACATCCAATCCAGCTCAAAGAAAAGCTCATTTCCACGCACCTCACAATACCCATCACGTATTGGAATGGATGAAATCATTTCTCCCATCCTCATAATTGTATTCGCAACCGTGACTCGGACAAATCCGTCACCAACGGATCCTGCACTCCATGGTGTGGCTGGACCAAACACTCATCCCCAATCCCGGGGAATCAAGTTTCCAATCCAACAGCCACAGCGACAAGAAACACAAAACCATCTGAATTATGGCTACAACAATCAACGAAAACTATCAGGTCAAATACACTAACAAGTGGGGAACCCTCCTCCAACAACAAACCTCCCGACTGGAAGAATATGTCTCCGTCGCCAGGGATCTCAGCGGAAAAGTCGTCTTCTTCGACCAATTCGGCGTCCTTGACTTCGAAGAAAAAACAACCCGCGTCGGCAAAACCGTCCTCGACGAAGTCCCCACCCTGCGCCGCTCCATGCGCCCCCGCGTCTTCACCAAAGCCATCGGCTACGATGAATTCGATGCCAAACAGCTCGGCGCCATGGATGTACCCGTCTCCAAAACCATCGAAGGTCTTCGCGCAGCCGCTGGCCGCCGCATGGACGACGTCATGATCACCGGATTCCTCGGCACAAACTATGTTGGCGAAGACGGACTCCAGGCAGTAGAACTCGGCAACAGCCAGACCATTGCTGTCAACTACGTCGAAACCGGCACAGCCAAAGAAGATAACCTCACCGTTGCCAAACTGCGAGCCACCCTCCAGCTTCTGGAGGAAAGCGAAGCCTGGCACCAAGACTCCCCCCACTTCGGGGACCAACTCGTCCTGGCTGCCACAAGCTCCCAGATCATGAGTCTCTTGAGAGAAACCGAAGTCAGCAGCTACGACTTCAACAACATCAAGGCACTCGTCGAAGGCAAGATCGATACCTTCATGGGATTCAAATTCGTCCGCACCCAACGCCTGCCCATCAACAGTAGCAACATCAGAACCTGCCTCGCATGGGTCAAGAGCAAAGCCCAATTCGGCTTCTGGGACGACTTCAAAGTCAAACTCTCCGTGCGTGACGACATGGATGAAGCCTTGCAAGTACGCGCCAAATTCAGCTGTGGTGCTACCCGCCTCCAAGAGGAAGGCTTCGTCAAAATCATGTGCAAGGAAAACAAGTAACCCACATTTGATACAATACAATGACTACATACTACTCAGACACCGCGGAAATGCTCCAGGGCACCATGACCGGGCAATCCGCCAACTTCACCCCGGGCAACGTCCTGGGTGGGCAAATCGTCTTTGCCCGCGCCATGATCACAAGCCAGGTCAGCATGACCGTCAACGACGCCATCATGCTCGCCTTCCTCCCCAAGGGAGCCGTCGTCGTCCCGCATCTTTGCAAAATCTGCAACGAAGCATTCGGCACCACATTCTCCGTCAAAATCGGCACCGAGAACAAGCCTGACGCCTACGCCAATGCCCTCTCACTCAAAGCCACCGGAGAACAAGCCTTCACCGGCGCCACCTCAGCCCTGGCCCCCATCGTACTCGACAGAGCCCAGTGGGTCACCGCCACCGTCACGGAAGCCAGTGCCGTCACAGCTCAGAAAAAAGCTGTCATCTGGCTCGCCTACGTCATGCCTTAAATCAACAGCACCCGGCCAGTACCTCTGACCAGGGGCCGACACACCCAAACGCCTCGTTCCGCACCAAAGCGGGACGAGGCAATTTTTTTACTCCTTGCCAGCATGCTCGGCAGGAGTCGCCATCATCTCCTCAATCGACTCAGGAGAATCCTGGACATCTTCTACGAGAGAAACCACAATTCTCCCTTCGTCATTCGTTGCCACTTGAAGAATAGCCGAACGCTTCCCCGTTGAAATACGCAGAAACATCCGCCCCGCCTCCCAGGAAAAACGAGGTTTGTTCAGCTTATAGCCAGGATTCATCAAATCAAATCGCAGCAGCTTCCTGGCCTCATCACGCGTCAAACCACGCAAAGCCAAATCATCCTTGAACACCCGCTTGGCAGCTTCATACGCGGGCACCGTCGCCACAGGCGTACCGTCAGGTAAATTCACCGTCTCCCACATCGCTTCCACATTACGTTCGTAAATACCTTGCGAAGCTCCGGAAACCGTAATAATCAGCAAAGGCCATAACAACAGAGAAGCCACACAAGACGATGCCCTGCGGCGGCGCGTCCTCGAAAGTGCAATAATCGCCTTCCCAACCATTCCCCAATGCGCCACGAGTTCCTCATCAGCCTTGCCAAACAAAAACTTGCGGGGGTTATAATCAATCCCGTGCTCGGAAATCTGCTTAATCGTCCTACCCTTAGCCGGACTCACAGCATCAATACCAACAGCACCCTCAGGCACTTCCAGCATTTTCGGCCACAAAAAAGGAACAACCACATAGTAAAAACCGATACTCATCACATAGATCAGGAACATCAGCCAGCACATATCCACCATCGAGGAATGAGCCAATCCCGGAAAATAGCAGTAAACAATCGGCAGTAAAAACCACAGGAACAAACACGTCCAAGACATAGCCTGAATCCATGATCTCCAACGATGCCTTCCGGCAGCAGCAATCGCAACCGCCATGAAAAGCCAAAATTGTGATAAAAAAACATCATAAAATACCCCTTCCAGCCAACTTTCATGAGCCTGCATCACATAAAGCTGCCCCGGTATCCATTCATCATAACCCTTCTCCATCGGAAAAAACGACTTCAGACAAAGCGCAAAAGAACCATCAGCCAATTGCAACAACGACACACCTATACCAAACACAGCCAAGAGAAAGCACACCACCAGTGCCAGCACCTTAATACGCCCTGTAAATCCATTGCTCATTACAAGTTATGATACATTCCCCCCCTGAATGTTCAAGCATTAGGAAAGTTTCCCTCGCCCCAATCCACAAATAATTCCTCCTCTCACTTTTCATTATCATCTGGATATTTCCTTCCCTGCCCTTCGATTTTCCTTCCCTCATCAAAATTTTTCTTCCCCCCTGAAAACAGTGAAGCCCCGCCTTGATCTCTCAAAGCGGGGCTTCTT
>CAYVAI010000037.1:0-14313 GCA_964448375.1 uncultured Akkermansia sp. | reverse complement strand
TCAAGGACGGATCCAGCCTCAACCTGGCTGTTTCCCGCGACGTGACGACGACCATCGGGTTGCTTTCCGATGAGTTGTCGGGGAATGGAGCGCTTGTCCTCAACAAGTACGGAGCCGGGGAACTCGTCCTGGATCAGGACTTTGCCGGAACGGTGAACATCACCGGCCTCTACGACTTGGCCGGTACGGTCAATGTTGCCCGGAATGACAATGATACAGGCGTGGTTGTTCTGACTGATGGACATCACTATGGTGCTGTGAATGTGGATATGGATCACACCCTCTCCATTGCTAACGATTCCGCAGTGAGCATTCAGTCCATGATTGGCGGCGTTGCCGATGAAACTGGCATGAAGCGTTACGGTACTTTGGTTGTAAATAATGGAGCAAGCCTGGCTCTTGGTACGGCAGGGACTCTCAGTACCGGTGTCATCCTGGCAGAAGGCTCCAACCTTACTCTGGCAGCTGGTGCTGGCGGCAACACTCTTGCCGGCAATATCAGTATCTCGGCGAGCAATGGTTCTCATGCTCTCATTAGCGGTGGAGGTACGGTGTATTTCACAGCGGGGATCACTGCGGAAGAGGGCTTGACCGGGGGAGCGACTCTGGTTTTTGATGGAGCCATCTTTAACATGGCTGATGCCACGACTGATTCCAGTATCAACCTGATTTTGGGCGATGGCTCCGAAACTACGGACACCACGCTTGATCTTGGTTCGCTTGCTGGCAAATCCCTTGTTCTGGGGAGTCTGACATCTCTTGCTGATTCCGTTATCCAGGGGATTGCCGGGCAGACGCTGAGCATTTCATCCGGCTCACTGGTTGGCAGCACTAGGGGCAATTTTACTATCGAAGTGACGGGAGGGGCGGATGATGATGGTATCCTTAGCCTGGATGTCGCCGATATCAGCTCGCTCGATGGCGTCCAATTCCTGGTTACAGGTGGCGGTCTCGACTTCAATAATATGGCGGGAACCAATGCGATCTACCTCACGGGGGGCCATCTCACGCAGGCGGCTAACTGGGATGGCAGAGTCAGTATTGATATTTCCGGTGGAGATAGAGTAATGGATCTGGGCGGACTCAAGGCATCAGCTCTTAAGGAAATAGATATTGCTTCCGGCCATTCCATCAACGGCATTGGACAGGGGGCTGTTGTTCTCGACTCTGCCAACATCATCCTTGGCGTGGAGAATACGCTCTTCAAACATGGTGTTTCGGTTGATGGACTTGGGAATACTGTTCTGAACTTCCAGTCTGGATCAGCTACTGACAATTCCATTTCCATGAGTGGTTCCAACATCATGGTGTTGAATGCAGACGAAGGACTTGCCCAGTATTTCCTGGACACGCTCACTATCATGTATGACAAGAGCGAGCTTCTCCCCAATTATGCAGACCCTGAAAAATCATCGAATACCATCAGCCTGACGCTCACCAATGGAGCCCTCTCCATAACTCAGGATCAGCTCCGGTTCGATCCCCTCCTTCGCACGTGGGGCTTGAAGCTTGAGTCCATTGATGGAGCTCATGGGGCGGTTGTGGTGTCTGGCAATCTCTCTGTCTGGCAGGCCGCTCTGGAAGGCAATGTCACCAGCTACGAAGATCTTATTGATTACCGCGCCGTTTATGTCAATGCCGACATGGACATTACTCTGCCAGGCAATGATGGAACTCCTCTGGTCGTCAAATATCTGAGTGGTCAGCGTGGTTCAACGTTAAGTATCAATAGTGATGGAACGGGGATTGCTCTCGTCGAGTTCTTCAATGGTCGCGACAATGGCGGTGAACTCGTCAACTCGACTCTTGCCGGTAATTTGCTTGCGGGCGCTGACACTGTTCTGCGTAAGACGGGAGAAGCCACCCTCACTTTAGGTGGTGCCGTTTCTCTCTCCGGAAGCTTGCATGTGGATGAAGGAGGCATCGGTTTTACCCGTGCCGGATCTGTACATAGCATCGCTCATCTCAGCATTGGAGATGGGAATCCAGCCAATGCTCCCTCTGTGTTGTCTCTCATTGGACAGGGCTCCAGCCTCAATGTTGATTCCCTTTCACTGGCCAGCGACGGAACACTTTCCATCACAGGGGTACAATCCTCCGTGAGTGTTGACTCGCTTGACGAAGCCTCGGGCAGCATTATCCTCGGTGGTAATTCTACCCTGACGCTTGCCTATGGCGGAACTATCAGCGGCACAGTCAGAGCCCATGGCGGTTCTGGTGTAAATGGTGGAACAGGTACACTGGAGCTTGGTGCAGGAACGACGACGCTTACGGCTCAGAATGCTCTCGACGGGATCAATCTCAATACGAAGGATGATACTCGACTTGTCCTCGATACCCCTGACACTGTGGCCAGTATCTTGAACTGGAATGGGGAAGGTACTCTCATTGGTGAAGGCCGTTTGAATATTCTCGGTACAGCGCGTTATGCGGGGAAGCTTGATGACTTCACAGGAAACCTTTCGGCCGTAGGTTCCAAGGCTAACTTCACTGTTGCTGGAGATGGCAACAAGGCCGTTGCCATCATGGCCAGTCAGGGAGCGTGCCTCGTTCTCGATTACTCTGCAGGGGATGCTGCCTACGCAAGCCTGGATGTGACGGAAGCATCCACCATTATGCTCAAGGCTGGCAATGGCAATGGAATGAACAACACTCTGACTCTCCGTCAGGGTGGAACCATCAGTGCTGATTCAACCCTTGGCTTCGTCCTCAATACTGAAGAAAATGGCAGTCTCAGCAGTACCAAAGCTCTCGTGACTACGGGAGGTCGGGAAACGCTCGACATTGCCTCTGGTGCTACGATTCGTCTTGCCGCCGGAGCTGATCAGGAAACTATCTATGGTACGATGCCTTTCCAGATTGCACTGGCTTCCAAGGTTAGCCAGAAGGGAAGTATTACTCTCGCTTTTGACGAACTTTTCGGCAAGTACTTTGACCCGACACAGTCCTACGTCAAAACGGTTGACGGGACGATGATTCTGACGACGGCTGCTAATACGAAGGGTTTCTATACCCACCATGCACAGAGTGATGTTGCCCTGATCGGCGGTGCGCTTATGGACAATGTCCTGGTGACCGTCAACCCGCAGACAACCGAAAAGGGAACGACATTGGCGGCACTCCTCAATACGGTTGATGCTGCCATCAAGGCGCATGATAGTCTTGGAGCCAGCCGCACGATGGCTGCCGCCGCAGGCAGTACCGTCACCAGTCTTTTGGGCTCCCTGCAGGCCGATTATAGATACCAGCAGACTCTGGTACGCAACCGCATGACGACCATGGGCTTACCTTCGGGCTATTCCTACGAAGGCGATCTGCCCTTGTGGAATACATGGATGCAGGCCACTGGCACCTATAACCGCCTCAACACAGACGGGGATTCCGCCGGTTACCAATACAACACTTGGGGCGGTACTTTTGGCGTGGACGCCAACCTTAGTCCGAAGTTCACCGCGGGTATTGCTCTGAGCGCCAGCTACGGGAAGCTGACTTCTGAAGGTGCTGACTCGCTTAGCGGCGACACCGACACCTACTACGTGAACCTCTTTGGCCGTTACCAGAGCGGGAAGTGGGGGCACAACTTCATCCTGACTACGGGATGGAACCAGGGCACCGTTGAGCGTACTGTCCCCCTGGCTGCAAATACCTATACTGGCAAGTCTGAAACCAGTGGCAACACTTGGGGGGCGATGTACGAAGCTACCTACGACATTAAGCTCAATGAAGAGAACAGCGCGATCCTGCAACCTCTCGTCAACATTGCCGTCTCACAGAGTAGCATTGATGATTACTCCGAAGAGGGGGCTGGCAATGCCGGGTTGAACGTCAGCGATCTTTCCTCTACTACGGCCACGGTTTCGGCTGGTGTGCGTTGGATGGGATTGATGGGGAGCAATATGCTTGGCCGTGAATCGCTGGCGGAACTTCGTATGCAAGTTGTTCAGGATATGGGTGATACGCAGAACGAAGCCAAGGTGGGCTTCCTTGGTACCCCTAACTTCACCCAGCAGGTGAAGGGGAGTAAGGCTGGAACAACAGGGCTTCAGTTTGGAGCCGGGATTAGCATCCCCTCTGGCGAACAGGGAACCATTTTTGTGGAAGCCAATGCAGACATCCGCAGCCGCATGACGTCTGCCAACGGAAGCATTGGCTACCGGTACAACTTCTGATTAGGAACAGAAGATGCAATAAAAAGAGAAAACACTAGGGGCTGTTTCGTCGGGAGACGAGACAGCCCCACAATTTTATCATCCAGGCAGAGGCTTGCTTATCTGGTCTCAACAAAAACAGCCCCACCGGCAAAGGTGAGGCTGTTTTTGTTGAGTGGAAACGCTTTATCGCCACCAGAGGAGGGAAAGCCTGGTTTACAGGCTTTGACCGAAGTCTTCGCGGAACTTGGCGGCGAGCTTCTGAGGCCAGTCGGACTTGGCGCAGAGACGACCCATGAAGAAGCGAAGAACGGGCGGTTCTTCGACGAATTCAAGGCCACCGATCAATTCGCGATTATCGTAGAGCCACTTGATGCGGTCAACAACGTAGCGAACCTGGGATAGCGTGAACACGCGGCGCGGGAAGGCGAGGCGGAGCAATTCCACATCGGCGAGGACGTCGTTGCCATCCTTATCGCGCACGCTGGAGAGGGTGCCGCGTTCCATGCCACGGACGCCGGAGGCGATGAAGAAGGCGGCGGCGAGGGCGCCTGCCGGATAATCGCTCTGCGGGATGTGAGGCAGGAAGGAACCAGCGTCGATGTGGGCGCCGAGACCACCGGCGGGCGTGACGCAGGGAATGCCGAGGCGCACCATTTCACCGATGAAGTATTCGATGAAGGAGGGGCTTTGCGAGATGACGGTTTCGTCTGTCGTTTCGTAGAGGCCGACAGCCATGGCTTCGATTTCTCGGACGGAGATACCGCCGTAGGTGAGGAAGCCTTCGAAGAGGGGGACGAGGTGCTGCATCTTGTCGATGATCTCCTTATTGTTGGAGCAGATGCCGCCGCCGCGAGATGAGGATACCTTGCGGGCGGAGAAGTACACAAGGTCGGCCAGGTCGCACATGGCGAGCAGGATTTCTCCGCAGGAGGCGTTCTGGAATTCTTCTTCACGCTTCTTGATGAAGTAGGCATTTTCACCGATGAGGGAGGCGTCGAGGACGAGCATGATGCCGTGTTCATCGCAGACGGCACGTACTTCACGCAGGTTGGCGATGGAGAAGGGCTGACCACCGATGAGGTTGGTGGAGGCTTCCATACGGATGAAGGGGATCTTGTCCACTCCGTGGCGCTGAATGCAGTCACGGAGTTTGGCAATATCCATGTTGCCTTTGAAGGGGTTGGTGCTGGTGAGCTGGAGGGCTTCGTCGGCAACGAGTTCTTCGATGCTGCCGCCGTTGACGTCAATGTGGGCGTGTGTCGTTGTGAAATGGTAGTTCATCGGTACGACGTCACCCGGCTTGACGAAAGCGCGGGAGATGATGTTTTCCGCGGCACGACCCTGGTGGACGGGGAGAAGGTATTCCTTGCCGAATACGTCCTTGACGGCTGTGGCAAGGCGGCCAAAGCTCTGGGAACCGGCGTAGGCGTCGTCGGCACGGAACATGGCGGCAATCTGGTTGTCGCTCATGGCGTTGACACCGGAGTCCGTGAGCATGTCAAGGAAGACATCATAGGTGCTCAACTGGAATGTATTGTAACCGGCTTCGCCAATGGCCTCCAGTCGGCGTTCGACCGGAACGAGGTGGAGTTTTTGCACGACGCGGACTTTGTGCAACTCAAGAGGGATTTGTTCTCCGTTGTAAAACTGAACGGTGTTGGATGAATTTTGATTCATGCGTAGTTACGAATTTGGAACTAAAAGTATAGCACAAGGAGCTTGGCAATCAATGACAAAGTGAGGGGAAATCCCACCGTTTTCGTTAGGAATGGTGCATTTTTGGGGAGACGATCGTGGCCGGGAATTTGGAAAATAAAAAATCCCCCTTTTTTCTGCATGGCGGCAGGAAAGAGGGGGATGGTAGTTGAGAGTTGAGCTTGTTACATGGTGCCCGGGCGGGGGACGATGTTGCCGTAGCGATGCATGGTTTCCGAGATGGCCTGCTCGTGGAACCAGTGGAGGAGCTCAAGGCGTCCATTGGCGAGTATGGGCATATCCAGGACGGTCATGCCTGCATCTTCGGCTTCCTTGCGCAGGGCAATGGGGCAGTCAGGACAACGCAGAATGCGCACGGACTGTGCCAGGGCAAGGGAGGGGATACGGGCCTGCAGGGCTTCGAGGGATTCCTCGACGACGGTGACATTGTGGTCGCTATAGGCGGAGATCCAGGAGCGTTTTTTATCCATGCTCAGTTCGGTGGCAACGCCAGTGAGTTTGGCCGCGAGGATGATCAGAGCCAAGTCGCTATTGCTGGCATCTTCCTCCATGCGAATGACGAGGGATTTTTCCGGGATGTAGCGGAAGATATTGGCTTCTCCCTGAACTTGGGAGGGGTCGTGTTCAATGCCGAATTCCTCATTCCACCATTTGGCCTGAGAACTGGCGGCGGCACGGATGCGCTTGGTGTCGTCAGGGAGGTCGCGGCAGAGTTTTTCCACAAGGCTGGAGATGCGTTCGCCGGGGGTGCTGAGGTGCTGGGGAAGTTTTACTTCTTCCCAAGTGCCGAGGGCGACGAGGTAGTTAGGGCCTCCCGTCTTGGCGCCAGGTCCCATGCAGGAGTTTTTCCATCCTCCGAAGGATTGGCGACGGACGATAGCACCTGTGATTGGGCGGTTGATGTAGGCGTTGCCTACTTGGATTTTGCTCTTCCACTCGGCGATTTCGCGCTCGTCGAGGGAATGGATGCCACCAGTGAGTCCGAAGTTGGAGTCATTCTGGATGGAGATGGCTTCTTCCAGGTTTTCTGCACGGATGATGCCAAGGACGGGGCCAAAGCATTCTGTTCTGTGGAACCATGAGCCGGGCTTGACTCCGATGCGGATACCGGGTGTCCAGAGGTTGTTGTTGTCACGGGCTCGTTCGGGTTTGAGGAGCCATTCTTCGCCGGGTTCCAGCTCGGTCAGGGCGCGGAGGAGATTGCCTTCCGGCTCGCGAATAACGGGGATGACGATGCTGTCCGGTTCGGTGGACGGCCCCACTTTGAGGCTTGCGGCGGCATCGCGGAGCTGGCGCAGGAAGGCAGGATTGTCGTAAACCGAGGCTTCAACGATGGCGATGCTGGCAGCGGAGCATTTTTGGCCGGAGTGGCCGAAGGCACTCTTGACGAGGTCTTTGACTGCTAAATCTACGTCGGCTGTCCCGGTGATGGTGATGGCATTCTTGCCGCTCGTTTCAGCAAGGAGGAGAAGGTCCGGCCTCCAGCTTTTGAATTTGCGCCCGGTGGCATAGGAACCTGTCAGCATGACGCATGGAATGTCGGGGTGGGTGACGAGTTTCTGCCCGATCTCGTTGGGCGGAGTGGGGAGGAACTGGAGGGCATTGCGAGGGACTCCTGCGTCCCAGAATGCCTTGGCAATGAGGGTTGATGTGTAAACGGACTGGGGGGCTGGCTTGAAGATGACCGTATTGCCGGCCATGAGGGCCGCCGCGACACTGCCCGTCGGGATAGCGAAGGGGAAGTTCCAGGGGGCGGTGATGCAGACGGTGCCGAGGGGTTGTTGCTTCAGGCCGTCGGTCATGCCTGGTTGAGTGAGTCCTTCAGCGTAGTAGCGGCAGAAGTCGATGGCTTCGCTAACTTCGACGTCGCCTTCAAAGGGGGCTTTGCCTGCATCGCGCATCATGACCGCGATGGCCTGCCCGCGCATTTTGGAGAGTTCGTCGGCTGTGCGGCAGAGGATGGCCTTGCGTTCTTCAATGGAGGTGGCGGCCCATGATGCTTGTGCTTGCTTGGCGACTTGGACGGCTTCTTCGACGAGGTCGTAGTCAGCGTAGGCGAATTTGTAAAATTCCTCATCGTTGTCGGATGGGTTGCGGCCGACGCCCCAGAGGTGAGAGGTTCGTTCCTGCCCGTTGATAATGAGGGGTATTTCTGTTGGGGCCGTTTTCTTTTCTTCTTCGATACAGTTGAGAAGCCAGTCCTGGTGGTGAGGGAGAGCCCAGTCCGTGTCAGGCTCATTGAAGAAGTCATCTCCCGGAACAAAGGAAAGCGGGGCATCCGTGGCGCGGTTTTGTTTGCGGTTGGGGCCGTACTTGACTTTTTCGTAGGAGGCGCAGGCTTTGAGGAAGCGCTTTTTCTGGCTTTCCCATTCCTGGGAACCGGGCGTCATGCCGAAGACGTCATGGAGGAAGTTTTCTTCCCCGGTGTTTTCATCGAGTCGGCGGACGAGGTAGGAGATTGCGTTGGGGAAGTCCTGTTTGCGGACAACAGGGGCGTATAGCAGGAGGTCTCCGGCAATGTCGATGAGAACGCGAGCCTGCTGGTTGGCCATACCTTCGAGCATTTCGAGTTCGACATCGTCGCGAACATCGCATTTTTCCCGGAGGAGGAGAGTGTAGCTGAGGTCGAAGATGTTGTGCGAGGCAACGCCAAGGCGGACGTAGGTGGCGTGTTCCTTGCGGCATCCGTAGTGGAGCATGCGCTTGAAGTTGGCATCCGTCATTTCCTTGGTTTCATAAGGCGCTTGTGGCCAGCCGTGGAGGGAGGCTTCCGCCTGTTCCATAGCCAGGTTGGCTCCTTTGACGATGCGAATTTTGATGCGGGCTCCTCCTGCTTCGACGCGATCCTTGGCCCAGGCACAGAGTTTTTGCTGTTCTTCCCATGAATCAGGGAGGTAGGCTTGGAGGACGATGCCTGCTTCCAGGTTCATGAACTCCTCTTCCATGAGGGTACGTTTGAAGGCTTCGCAGGTGAGGTGGAGGTCGCGGTATTCCTCCATGTCGAGGTTGACGAATTTGGACTTCTTGACTCCGTCGGGTCCAGGGATACCGTGTTCGATAGCGGTGCGGAAGAGAACTCTCAATCGATCCTGGAGCTGTCGGACGGTTTCTTCACGATTGAGTAGGCTGATCTGGCTATAGACGGATGACAGTTTGACGGAGATGTAGTTACAGAGCGGGTTGCAGAGTAGCTCAACAATTTGCTGGAGGCGATGGTGTGCTTCCGTTTCTCCGAGTACGGCTTCTCCGAGCTGGTTGATGTTCAGCCTGATGCCATCCTTTTTGCGGCGCTTGATGTGGGCGTTCAGTTTGCCGTCTTCGGAGGGTAGAATGACGGTTCGGCTTTGCTTGCGGATTTCACCTTTGACAGATGGAATGACGAGGTCCGGGAAGAACTCGGAAGCCTTTTTGGCGACCCCCATGAGCAATTGTTCCGTTTTGGACAGGTAGTGCGGGATGCCATATCCGTTGAGGAGGTAGCGGAATTCTTCAGCAGCTTTCCCTGGCGTTGCCGGGCGGAAGATGCGATCAGCCATCGTGATGGTGAATGCTTTGCCGGCAGGGTCGTTCATCATGCGGGCCATTTGTTTGGCCTGCTTCTTTTCGCCCCAGCGCATACCTTGGTTGGAGAGCCTGAGTATGTGCTCTGCCAATTCGACGGCTTTGTTGGCGAGTGTGTTATCGTCCCAATTGCCATTTCGAGCCTGAGCTGTCAAATCAGTGAGAGAGGTGTCGTTCATTTCCAGTATAGAATACAGGATAAAACGATATCTGATCAAGCTGATTTTCTGCCTCGAAGAATCTTCCTGAATGATTGTGAAACCAATACCTTACGGTCTGGTGATGCCATGGGTAGTTCTTCGATGTTCTTGAGGCTGACAAAAGCTTCTCCACTTTGAGGTCTGATTTCGGCGTTTGTGGATAGATGCAGGAACCGCGAAATCTTGTATCGAGTGACGCTGTAGTTTTGCTTCATGACGACTGGGAGATCCTTTGTTTCCTGCTCAGTACGTTGCGGAAAGCGATACATGCCTTCGTGGCGTTTTCCGTCCTCCTGCTTCACCATGAGGATGCCTTTTTCACCGATGCAAATGATGTCGTGATGAACCAGACGGGTAACTTCCGGGCGGGGTGTTTTAACGGGGAGTTCGTCCGGGTTCTCAGCCGAGCAGAAGGGGCGTACTGGGCAGAGAAGGCAGTCCGGTCCCTGCGGTTTGCAATAGCTTTGCCCGAGTTCCATGATGGCGGAGTTGAAATAACGGGGATTTTCGCGATCAACGAGTTCTTCTGCTCGCCTCCACATGTATTTTTTACCGGGGGTGGAGTCCACGCTTTCCCGGTAGTTGTCCAGACGGGCGATGACGCGTGAGACGTTGGCGTCCACGATGGGAGCCGGGATGTTGAAAGCAAAGGAAAGAACGGCTCCTGCGGTATATTCTCCGATGCCCGGCAGTTGCATGAGGCGTTCTTTATCCTTGGGGAAGATGCCTGCATATTGCTCCACGACGGCTCGGGCTGTGGCTTGCAGAGAGCGGACGCGGCGGTAATAGCCGAGGCCTTCCCAGGATCGCAGGGCCTGTTCTTCCGTTGCTTCTGCCAAGGCGTGCGGGGTGGGAAAACGGTGCATCCAGGCTGAATATCGGGCCAGGACGGTTGGTATCGTCGTCTGCTGGAGCATGATTTCCGAGACGAGGATGTGCCAGGGATCTTCGGTTTCTCTCCACGGATAGCTTTTGCCGTCGCGACGAAACCAGGCTAGCAGTGCTGCTCGGAAGTCCTCAGTAGGGAACGCGGACATGGAGGACGGTATCAGAGGTGAAGAGCCTTTCTCATGGCATTGATGTCAGCCTGTTTGCTAAACCAGCGTTCAAACGACAGGGCTCCCTGGTGAAGCAACATGGAGAGGCCATCGGCTGTCCGGGCTCCCTGTTCACGGGCTTCCTGCTGCAGGGCATCCGTGTGGGTGATCAGGTCGTACACAAGGTGGTGAGGCTGGATGTAGGAGAAGGGGATGGGGGAAACATCCGTCTGTTTCAAGCCCAGTGAGGTGGCATTGACGATCAGGTCGGCATCGTTGATCGCTTCTTCCAGGGCTGGGGAGTCCAATGTGAGGGAACGCAGGCGGTCTGCCGCGCCTTCCAGACGGCGTTCGTCGTTGAAGAAGGGAGCAAGATCCTGCTGTAGTGGAACGATTTTTTCCAGTGATCTGGCAACGATGGTCAGACGTTCGCAGCGATTCATGGCGCAGGTGTGCGCCAGTGCTGTGCCAGCTCCACCATTGGCTCCGAGAAGGACGATTTTAAGATCCCGGATATCAACAGAGAAACACTCGCGGATGGCTCGGATGAAACCCGGACCGTCTGTATTAAATGCAGAAATCTCATTTCCTTCTTTCGGGAAGGTGAGAGTATTGGCGGCTCCTGTGGCGATGACGAGGCGGTCGCAATCCTCTGCCAGCGATGCGGCTTTGGCTTTGAACGGGACGGTGACGTTGACTCCGATGAAATCCATCGAACGGAGAACGTCGATGGTGCGCTGGAATTCTTCCGGGCGAGCTTCAACCCTGATGTACTTGCATTTGATACCAGCCGAATCGAGGGCGGCTTGGTGCATCTGGGGGGATTTGGAATGGGCAATCGGGTGGCCTATGACTGCAAGGCGTGCGGGGATGCCGTCTTCCATGGGGAGCCCGTCTTGTTCCAAATCATTGAGTGTGTAGAAAATTTTCATGGGAAAAAGGTCGGAAAAGAAGGATGATTTCGCCATTAAATATACCTTGTTTTCCTGCTATGTCGAGACAGAGCATCGCTGATGCCGGATATAAATATACGTGCTTGAGGTAGAGAATCTTTCCAGATGTGAAATATTGTTTTGGAGTGAATGAATCGTGTTGACAATCAAAGTTTTATTTTGTTTTTGATGCGTTATGTGTTTGGGCTTGAAAATATGGTGGATTCTCGTGGCTGTATCGTTTTCCGGGATGGCTTCTGCGGACGAACTATGGGAATCGACTCGCCATACCATGACGCTCCGGGAAGACGGCTGTATTGCTTCGATGGTGGACAAGACCGATGGATCGGAAATTGCCTTCCGTCAGGATGTCTGGAAAGGGCCAGCTTTTGAGGGTGTGGATTTGAAGCAGATGGCCCCGGGCAGGTACGAGGGAATGAAGGACGGTATCAAGTATTCTCTGCAATACCAATCTGCTGGAGATGCCTTGGAGCTTGTGGCTGGGCTGGAGAATAAGTCCGGTAAGGTTTGGATGCCCGAGCGGGCGCGGCTTTTGGTGGGGATTGATACGTGCATGGTGAAGTTCCCGGACTGGGATGCAATTTATTTCCCGGCTCTCCAACGGGCGGAACGCACCCATTTCTGGAGTTATTACATGACTCCTCAAGGGAAAATTGTGACGTTGAGTTCGCCGGATCCCATCGCTTCATGGGCGAATATCTATGAGCAGAAAGCCAGCCAATTTGCTGGCAAGACCGGGTATTGGGGGCAGCATCGCATTTTTACGACGGGGATTGACTTGCTTCATCGCCTGCCTTTGCCTGCACGCCACCCCCAGCATTTGAATAAGTTATTGCCGGGGCAGAAGATGGAAGTCCGCTTTCGCATTGCTTCTGCCTCCGGATTGGACCAGCTCAAATTTGTAGCAGCCCGCCATGCGGAGGCTCCAATGATTGATGCGGATTTGTACACGGTGGCGGAGGGAGAATCATTCATCGGTTCATTGTTTTCGTCCGGGGAGACCCGAGTGGAAATTCGTACTCCCAGAAACGAGATGATTGATGTGGCTTTATCTCCCGTGGAGGAAGATGACGGAATTACTCGTTCGTCCTGGCAGTGGAGACCGCAGTCTGGGCCCGGGCTTTACACGATGACGGCAACGGATAACTTCGGGAAGGTAGCTGAGGCATCGTTCTATGTCAGGCCCGGTTGGGATTTCTATCTGGCTGGCGCCAGAAGGGAGGCTCTGAGGAGTCTTCCTACCGCGACACACCATGCGGAATGTTTCTATCCTCTCTATACCTACTATTTGGCTAAGAGGTATATGCCTGATAAGGAACTGGATGATAGAGCCGAAACCGTATTTCAGACGATTTTTCCACAGCTCTACAATGAGGACAAGGGGATGATGAGGAATGGAGTGTATCGCATTCAGGATTCGGCGACCATGGTGGGGATTCTGTCTGATCGCTATCACGTCACGCGGGATATACAGGATTTGGAGCGGGCGATGAAGCTTGCGGACTACCTGATGTCTTGTCAGCGAGAGGACGGCGCCTATTATAATCCCTCTCACAATGTCCATTACACATCCGTGATTTATATTGCCAAGTCGCTGATGGAGCTCATGGATGAAATCGCGCCGTTGGCAGAGAAGAATCAGCATTGGAAGCAGGAATATGGTCGTTTGTTGCAATCCGTCCGACGTGCCGTTGATAACCTTGCTCTTAAGGAGGACGATATTCAGACCGAGGGGCAGATGACCTTCGAGGATGGTATGATCTCCTGCTCAATCAACCAGCTTGCCTTGGCTGCACTCAAGGAAAAATCGCCAGAACGCCGCGCGTATCTGACCTCGAAGGCGGTCAAACTCGCCCGTAAGCATCAATGCCTCACGCAGTCTTCTATCCCGGATTGCCGTATCAATGGCGCAACACTCCGCTTTTGGGAATACCAGTATACAATCAACTTGATGGTGAATGGCATGAATTCTCCTTGTGGTTGGTCCGCCTGGAAAATCTACGGCGATTGGTATCTCTATCTTCTGACGGGAGAATACGATTACTTGCGTCGCGCCTTCAATGCTCTGGGGGCTTGTACTCAGCTTTTGGATAAGGACACGGGGGAGCTTCGCTTCGGCTTCGTTCCAGACCCGTATCTGGATGCATGCCAATATATGGAAACACCTTACGGAAGTGGCCACCCCGAGCCGGAACGAGTCGTCGTTGGGGAACAGTACCTCTCACAGACGAGTAATTGGCATAAGGATCCTCATGCTACGTGGCGAAAGAAGTGGGGAATCGACAACTTCGTTCATGAGGTCTTCAAGTGTATGAGCGAGATTGCTCTCACCAGTGCCTATCTCATCGAACGAGAAGATGGCTCATTGACAACCTTGAACTGCGCTGTTGTACGAAGTGGAAATACGCTGAATATCAATACTTGTGAAAAACTCGTCAACAAGATCCACATCAATTTGAAAACTCCCGTTAAAATCGTAACAGACTTTGGTGGAGTGAGTAAGACATACGATAATGTCTCCGGTCAGCTATGGTTGGGTACTCAACCCGGAGAAATAGCCCCATTTACCGAATGAGGAAATCGTTAAAAGAAAATTAATTATTCATATTGCATTGCTTAGCAACGATTTTGCGGGGTGCGAAAGAGAATTTTGAGAAAATTTCTTCCGAAAGATATTGACGTTTTCCGAGATTCG
>CAYVAI010000036.1:0-18863 GCA_964448375.1 uncultured Akkermansia sp. | reverse complement strand
CAATCGAAGCCTTCAAAAAAGAACAACAAACTATACGCAAAGAAGATTAACTATATAAACCTCGGAAGAATCGATATGCCCGGACATATTGGATCTGATCGAATTGATCAGCTCGGTGAGAAGTTTTCGTCTTTGGTTGAACCTTCTCCTGGAAAGAGGCAATGAGAAACTCGAAGAGCGCTCCAGGAACTGGAAAAGAAACCTTTCGCTATCAATCCCCAAGGCTTCAGCACTCAAAGCGAGGGCAACAACATGGAGATCCGAACATAAGGGAGCAGGTCCGGGTCGAACAACATTGCCCCGTTTATTGACGAGGCTGGAACTGAAAAGCGTGCTTAATCTGAGAAATTTGTTAAAAAGGCGGAAGAAATTGCGCATGGCGTTGATGTTTGTGTTTTTGATTGTAATGCTCATAATATAAACAAATTAAACGTCTTGCGCAATTTCTTTTAGAAGAAAAATTAAGTTTTCCTATTTAATCCCAGGCGTGATCATACTATCTCACACAGAATCAATTGATGAAATGGAATGCACCGCTTCTGATCGATCCAATTGTTTTATTTGTATTAAAGAAATTTCACTGTATATGGTTTAAATTTATATTTCACTAAATATGTTCTTAGAATTATATTCATTTTTCAGTATTCTTGGTCTGTCTATCGATAATGACCTCGTTTCGGTTAATTCATCAAATGATTTTTCTGTTTGTATATATTGTCAAAATTTTGATTCAGGGGACTTGATGACATATGTAAAGCAGCGTTTTGTATTAAGAGATAATAAAATAAAGCATTATTCGACAATATTTATATTTTATTATAAAGGTTGTAATTCTGGTGTAACTGAAATATTTGTTCAAAAAAATGAATATGGAGATCATATCATACAGTGGGATTATTCCAAGGCCAAGAGTGTTAGAACGAGTACAACAGCAAATAAGCCATGGCCATGTGGAGATAATTTCTATACCTATGATAGAATTAAATCCATTTTAAATGCACAATTCATTTATCGAACTAAATTGTATTTTATAAATAGTTTAAAAAAGTCCGCGTGAAAATCATTGAATTTGATGAAATTGTTAAAACCCAATCGAAAATCAAATCCCCAATATTGTATTGCAGGCATTGAATGAAGTTTTATAAATATTCCAAATGATGATATATCTGAAGATTTAAAATATGAATATATTTGCAATTCAGAGTGATTTTCATTTTTAATAGAATCATTATGAATAAAGTGTGGAATTTCGTGGTTTTGTTAAAATAATCCATACAAAGATCAGCATGCTGATATGACTATTGCGGTTTCTAGTTGGATATATTAGGATAATCAAACTGAAGGATCTCCGCCAAATAATGCCGATACATTGCTCCCTGAAGAGGTCCCTATTCTGAAATCATGAAGTTAAATTAATATGAAGAAAACCTGTTTGGTGATGCTGCGTGTATTGTGTCGTTCTGTGGTATGAATAGGAGAAGCTGCCCCGTGGAGATGAGGCAGCTTCTGTTGTGAGGGGTAGGTTTTTGTGGGAAGTGGGCAGGATCAGGACACTTTGGCTTCGCCGAGGTTTTCGTTTCTTGGGCCTTTGTCGGTGTTGGTCAGGGGGACATTGCCGTATTCTTTGGCGAGTTCCTTGTATTTGCCGAACAGGCGCTGAACGGTTTCGAGCTCGTCGCCCTGAGTGATCGGGGTTCTGGCTTTGCCGGTGGTTTTCACGAAGTTTTCTTCCCATTGGGCGAGTTCCTTATAGAAGTCATTGGCTTTCCAGGATTCGCGACCATGAGCCATGGGGAGTTTCTCTTCGTTGTAGCCGGTGCCTGCATCGAGGTGCTTCTGGAGCATGTCGTAGAACTTTTGCCAGCGGGGGAGGTAGAAGTTGTCGATCAGGCCGCTCCATTCGCGCCAGCTGTAGTCGAAGATGATGGGATCTCCGGCGGTGCCTTCACCCCAAGAGGTGACCAGTGAGGTTGCGTCCCGTTCGAGGAGTTCCTTTTCCTGCGGAGTGGTACCCCAGGCGGTGGCTTCAGTGAGCCAGCGGTCGAAGTTGAATTCACGGCGCGTGCGCAGCAGGGTATCCGTGTCGGACAGGAGTTCGAGGAAGCGTTTGGAATGCTTGGCGAATCCCTCCTTGTCCTTGTTCTTGAAGGCTTCGGCGGCTTTGGCGTGGATGGCTTGCCCGAGGTTGGACTGGATCTGGCGCTGGACGTCAACGATGTCGAAGAGGTAAGGCTTGGAGCTTTTCATCTTGTCGGCATCTTTCAGGAGGTTTTCCTGGGCGCGATAGAGCAATTCGGTGGGGTAGGGGATATGGAATCCGGCGTTCGGACCTGACTTTTTGGGCTTGAGTGCCGGGCGGGCAGCGATGATGGAGCTGTTTTCCGTGCCATTGGTTCCCTTGCGGTAGGGGCCTTCGAGCAGAAGCATCCAGGCTTCTTCGGCGCCTGGGGATTTGGTGCCGTAACGGCGTTCGGCATAGTCCTTGAGCCAGAGCTTGAGATCGACGGAGGCTTCATGCAGTGGCATTTCGAAGGCGAGTTCGTAATAGACCGGGTTTTGCTCGATCCCTTCCATGAAGAGGCCTGATCCGCAGGCGTTAGGGGCTTCCTTGCTTGCCTGGGCGTACTGGTTGGAGGCGACGAGGGGGAGGTCTCCGTGCATGTTGATGCGTCCGCCGAAGTTATGGAGGTTGCCGGCGATGAAGGGGTGCCCCCAGAAGTTTTGGTGCTGTTTACGCTTGGAGCCGTTCAGGTCAAGCATGATGAGATTGTTGACGGGCACGGCATCGACGATGGGCTTGTACATGCTCCAGCACTGCATGGCCCAGACGGCGCCGGGGTGGAAGGACTGGAAGAGCTCGTGGATGGATTTGCCAACGGCGGGCAGGTATTCCGGAGTGCGGACAGGGGGGCTGCTCTCATGGAAGGGGTCTGCTGCATAGACGCCGTGGGCTCCGAAAAGCTTTTTCTGCTCTTCCAGGAAGGTGCGTCCGATTTGGGCGAAAAGCGGGTCCAGCGGGTCGAGCTGAGCGGCACCGGGGAACCCGCACCATCTGCCCTGGAGGCTGATTTTGGCTTCCGGGTATTTGTCTTTGAGTTCGCGGGGAACGAATCCAGTGAAGCCTTGCTGGATGGGCTGCATACCGAGTTCAAGTTGGCGATCCATGATCTGTCGACCGAGGACGATGTGGCTGTCGATCCACGATTTGGGCAGAGGGCCTCCGACGCCTTGCAGGTTTTGCATCCACTGCCAGGCAAAGTGCCCGGGGCCGGAGAGGAAGCGACGGGCTTCTTCATCGGAGAATTTGAACTTGAGGAGGGTGTTGTACCACACGGCTTCCAGACCGACGGGGGACAGGGGCATGTTGATGCCGTTCATGGCCATGTAGTCGAGTTCGCGCTCCCAGCGTTTCCAATCCCACCAGGCGGCGGAGTAACTCACGGTGCAGTAGTTGAGGTAGGCGCGGTACTTTTGATCGATGATCTTGCGTGCCTTCTGGCTGGGCAGGGGGAGTTCTCGCGGGAGAGCCAGTTGGTCGCCAAACCAGGAGAAATGCCCCTTGGCCGTGTACTTGATGTACTGGTTGAAGGCCATGGCAAGCGAGATGGGGTTGTTGCCCCGAAGGAGGATTTTGCCATCGCGGGCATCGATTTCGAAGACGTCGCGGCCTTGATCCTGAGGAATGATCTCCAGCACGAATTGATCGGAGTACCCGGGGAGAACGCGATTGATCAGCCCGGTGGCTACGCGGATTTGCTCGTTAGTGTAGGCGGGTTGCGATTGGGTGGTTCTGGCTGCCACCGTTTCCTGGGCTCCCGCCAGGGGTGACAAGGCGAGCATCGCCAGTGGCATCATGGAACAAAGAAAAGGAAGTTTCATATCGTTAAAAATACGTGTTCTATTGGAGGATCTTTCTTAAAATTGGTACTTTGTAACAGAAAAAGCCTTCCTCTACAACCTGTGGCTCGATTATGGGATACTGTCAGGGAATGGGAAAGGCGGCGACTGGCGGCACTTGTGATTGCGTCCCGGGGAAAATGGATTATAGATAATCGCATGAATTTGAAGTCGGCACTCGATTGGTTGTATTCGACGCAGTTGTTTGGGATCAAGCTGGGGCTGGAAGGCACTCGTAAATTGCTTGAAGCGGCGGATGCCTACCCGGCGGCGGGAGTCCGCGTCGTGCATGTGGCGGGGACGAATGGCAAGGGCTCTACCTGTGCCATGCTGGAATCCCTGGCGCGTGGTGCCGGTATGAAAACGGGGCTTTTTACATCGCCCCATCTGGTGGATTTCCGTGAACGCATCCGCGTGGATGGTACGATGATTCCAGAGGAGGCTCTGTTGCGGCTTCTGCTGGAGGTGCGTGAACTGGTGGCGGATTGGGATCCGCATCCGACCTTTTTTGAATTGGCTCTGGCTGTGGCCTTGAAGTACTTCAAGGAATGCGGGGTTGAATTCCTCGTGTTGGAAACCGGGTTGGGCGGGCGACTGGACGCCACGAACGCTGTCCCGAAAGACTTGGCCGTACTGGCACCCATCGGTATGGATCACCAGCAGTATCTGGGCGATACGCTGGAATTGATCGCCGGGGAAAAGGCCGGGATTATTGCTACCGGCAAGCCGGTGGTGTCTGCTCTTCAGGAGCCGGAAGCTGCCCTGGTTGTCGCCCGCTATGCAGACGAACTGGGAGCTCCCCTGTTTCTTGCCGACAGTCTGGCGGGTATCCCTCAGCCGTCGCTTCCCGGCGCTCACCAGCGAAGAAATGCCGCCCTAGCCGTGAAGGCGATGGATATTCTTCACCTGTTGCCCTCGCCGGAGATCGTTGAAGCATCGTTGGGGGATCTTTTGTGGCCCGGCCGCTTTCAGATGCTTGAGGATGGCAGGCTCGTGCTGGATGGAGCCCACAACCCACATGCCGCGCAGGTACTGGCTGCAACGTGGCAGGAGCGTTTTGGCGATGAAAAGGCAGCCGTTGTTTTTGCCGCCTCAGAGGACAAGAACATCCACGGTGTCCTTGATTTAATCGCTCCGTTAGCCGGAGAATGGCATTTGGTGCCGTGTTCGTCTCCGCGTATTCTGGGGGTGGATGAGATGAGGCCTCTGGTTGCCGCCACCTCATCGGCTCCGATTGCCTGCCATGGCGATTTGGCTGCTGGATTGGAATCTGCCCGGCGTAGTGGACGGCGCGTATTGGTGACGGGCTCTCTGTTTCTGTTGGGAGATGTTCTGGGTTTGTCTGCAACGGATGAGCGGCGGGCTACAGTGCAGTAAAACACGTGCCCCCGTCATTCGTGAAGAAAAACGGGGGCACCGGAAGGCGGTTGGTGGGGCAAGGGATGCCCCGGGGTGATTGAGGTTGCTTATTTGTCTTCTTTCTCGTCTTCGCTTACAAGAAGGGGAGAGAGCGTTTCCTTGAGCTGTGCTGCTACTTTCTGCGTGATTTCATCCGGTGATTGCTCCAGCTTTTCCACGGTATCCATCAAGGATTTCACTTCGCTCTGCTGGGGCTTTTTCTTGGCGGACAAAGCCTCGATCTTCTTCTTGATATCCATGAGGCGAGGGACGTCCTTGTTGGCCTTCAGGGCGGCGATTTGTTCGTCGAAATCCGTGACGGATGGCACGGCTTTCTTCAGGCGCAACATCATGGGGAGAGCTCCGAGGGGATCTTTTCCGAAGGCCTCGGAGATGGAGGATTTTTCACTGTCGAGCCAGGCATCGTATGTATCGCATACCTTCTGGGCTTCATCATCATCCTGCTTGTCGCGAAGAGGCTTGACCTTGGCTTCAATGTTGGTGCCATCGGAGACGAGATCCTTGGCGAGGGACTTATATTTGTCCAGTTCCAGTCCATCAAGAATCGGGGAGCCTTTGCCGACATTGCGGAGTTCCTTCTTCACCAGTTCATACAATTCATTGGGGCGGCCTTTGGCAACGACCTTGCCATCAGCTCCCACGATAACGGCGTAAGGCAAGCCCCCGGGGCAAGGGGCTTCTGCCAGGGAAAGCCCCTGATACACCGGGAAGGTAACCTTCGACTTTTTCAGGAAAGGTTCAATCTTGTCTGAAGGTCCCTGACTGTGGCTGGCAATAATGACAAGCCCCTTGGACTTGTACTGGTCGTACAACTTGACGAGGTGAGGGAAGCTGGCAATACACGGAGGGCAGTTGATACCCCAATATTCAAAGAATACGACTTTCCCCTTCAACTTGGAAGCCTGGATTTTGGAGCCGTACAGGTATGCTCCGCTTGGGAACTGGGGATAGGAGACCTTAACTCCCTTGGGTTGTTCCAGCCCGGATGATATGGTGATGGAGGCGAGGCCAAGAGTGATGGCGGCTACAATAGAAAAGAGACATCTCATATTGGCAACTTAGATCATGAACATGAATTGTCAAGAGCCACTCGCGAATTTCATAAGTCCAATTCTGAATCTGGATACTTTTCGGAGTGAAAAACTTTATTTTACAACGGGCCAGACAATGCCGACAGGGTCAAAGGGTGCGACCTGACCTTTGATTTTTTCGGGGTCGGGCAGGGAATAATTCGTGCGGAACAGAGGGAAGATCGGAGACCCGTACTTGCGATCTTTGCCGGGCACGGGAGCTCCGACTTCTTCGATCATCAGGGATTCTCCGAATTGCCCGCCGTTGTCTCCCAGAAGTATCTGGATGGGGTAACTTTTTCCGGCTTCTACGGTGAAGATGACTCCTGCGGCATAGCCCCCCGTGTTTTGGTTCCAGTGTTCAGTGTTCTCGTATTTGTACAAGGTCACGGGAGGGACATTGATTTTGGCCTGTCTGAGCTTTCTGACCAGTGTATCATCGGCTCCCTTCGCATTTTGCATAGCATCCTGCCAGGTCTTGCCAACGGCATAACTCTGATTGATGGAAACCTGCGACCATCCAAAGTCAAAAACATTTTTTCCGTCGAAGTTGACGACGAGGACATCGTCTGCCGCCCCTACAAATCGAAATTTTCCAGATTTGGGGGCGACGACATTGCCTTTGTACACGGCCGCCCAAAGGCTTCCTTTGACGCGGTCACCACATTGATAGGCCTTGGGGGCATCCTCCGATGCCGAGTTAGGGATGTAGAACTGGGAGGCGTAGAGCTTTGTAGGAGATTTGAAGTATTTGTTGAGGATGGCTCTGTTCCAGGCTTTGATGAACTGATTGAATACATTGATGTATTCCGCATAGGTCATGTTTGTACTCCTGCCTGTGGGAGTTTGCTTCAAATCGTAGAATGTCCCTTCCAAGGCACTGCCACCGGGTTTATCGGAGCCGAATCCGGTGCCTCCCTCCCCGAGATCATCTCCGACTCCGGCGCCGAAATCTATCCCCAGTTCCAGGCTTTGTCCCAGGTCCGCAACCTCCGGGGTGTCAAGATCGACGGAAGCGATGGCGACATCGCTGACAGCATTGGACGTGATGACGCTGGCGTGGTTTTGGACGGAGGCGGTGGGGCGTGCTGTGACACGTTCCGGCGTCACAGGGGTATCCTGAGGCGGGGCATCCGTATTGTTGGCAACATAGGCCACGATTTCCGGCTTTTCCGTTTGAGAGACGACGATGGCAACGGTGTATAAAAGAAGTCCAGCCAGAGCCGTTGATAGAACGGCTGTGGCCAATGCGGCAAGAAAGTTGCGTGTTTTGGCTTTCTGAAGAGCCTTATCGGCTTCATCGGTCATTCCAATATGGAGGCTCATCGGCGTGAAGGGAGTGATGGTGAAGGAGCGCAGCCATGAAATCGGATGGGTTATCTATCAGCATGGAGCATGATTAAAATATGGTTCTTGTTAAAGTGTTTCAATATGAAATGGTTACTGTTTATTCTTTAACTCGATTCTAACGATTTTGCCGTTTGCTTCCAATGAATGAAGCTTCTTTTCAGTCTGGTTTTGCCCTTGACGGGAGATGCTCTCTTGGCGAGTGTACGAACATGAAGCCCGACTTGTCCTCTTGCCCTACCTTGTCCCGTGGCGATCTGAGCCCGGAGTTGCTGGCTCCTGCCGGCAATTGGGAATGTGCCCGTGCGGCGGTGTGCAATGGGGCGGACGCCATTTATTTCGGACTGGAACAATTTAATGCTCGCTTGCGCGCCGATAACTTCACACTGAAGGATTTGCCCGGATTGATGAACTATCTGCACAGCCATGGCGTCAAGGGCTTTGTCACCATGAATACGCTGGTATTTACCGACGAGATGCCCGCTGCACTCACTTATCTATCGGCTCTGAATGATGCCGGAGTAGATGGCGTGATCGTGCAGGACATGGGGCTGGCTCACATTTTGACCTTGTGGAAGAGGGAGCATCCCGAAGTTGCGCTGGAGTTGCACGCTTCGACGCAGATGACCTTGAGTTCGCCAGAGGGAATTCGCTTTGCTGAACGGTTTCTGGATTTGAAGCGTGCCGTGCTGGCTCGGGAACTGAGTCTGGATGATATTGAACGCTGTGCGCAGGAATCGGATGTACCTCTGGAGGTGTTTGTCCATGGCGCCTTGTGCGTCTCGTATTCCGGCCAGTGTCTGACTTCCGAGAGTCTGGGGCAGCGGAGCGCCAACCGTGGAGAATGCGCCCAGGCATGCCGCCTCCCATACTCGCTGGTGGTGGATGGGCGTCTCCGTTCCATGGGGGAAAAGCGTTATTTGCTGAGCCCACAGGATCTGTGCGCGTTGGACGACATCCCGGAACTCGTTCGCATGGGAGTGAAGAGCTACAAGATCGAAGGTCGCCTCAAAAGCCCTGAATACGTGGCTGCTGTGACGTCTGCCTACCGCAAGGCGTTGGATGCTGCTTCTGCCGACATGCCCGTTGATTCACTGGTGACTGAGTCTGACCGCTATGCAATGCAGATGGTGTTTTCCCGCGGCTTTTCCCATGGCTGGCTCCATGGTTCGGATCACCCTAAGCTCACGCATGGCAGGCATGGCAAAAAGCGCGGGGCTCTCGTTGGCACGGTGCAGGCTGTTGGCAATGGCTGGGTGGACCTCACCCTGGAAGGGCACGTGCCGCTGGCTCCCGGCGACGGCTTTGTCTTCGATGCCGGTGAAGACCGTAATGAAGAACAGGGAGGGCGTATCTGGAAGGTTCAGAGGAACCGCCTCTTCTTCCACGGCAAGGCCAGCCGGGTGGACTGGAACCGCGTGCGACCGGGACACAAAATATGGAAGACGGATGACCCGGCGCTGAATGCGGGCTTGCGCCAATCCTGGTCGCGGGAACGCAGTGAAGATACGGATACGCTTCCTCTCGATTTGGATTGTTCCGGCAGGGAAGGGGCTCCGTTGAAGCTTTCCTGCCCGGCGTGGGGTGTTTTCGTCCAGACGGATATGCCACTTGCCACGGCTCTTAATCGTCCGCTGACTCCAGAGACACTGCGCGAACAATTGGGGCGGTTGGGTGGAACGGGGTATTCTCTTCGCAGTTGCACGGTGGATGTGCCTGATGGTCTGATGCTTCCTCTGAGTGTTCTCAACAAAGCCCGCCGCGATTTAGTCGAACAGCTGAACCTGCAGGAAAAACCCGTCCGCCGGGTTTCCGAACCATTCACACTGCCCCCATTGGTGGAATGTACTTCTGTGGCATCTCCCCAGCTCTCCGTCCTGTGCCGTCAGGAATGGCAGATTGCCCCTTGCCTCCAGCATGGAATCAAGACCCTGTATCTGGATTATGAAGACATGCGGCGGTATGGGGATTCCGTCAAAAAAATCCGCGAGATGGCTCCGGATGTATCGATTTTCCTAGCGACTCCTCGTATCCAGAAACCGAAGGAAGAAGGCTATTTCAAGATGCTGGATCGATTGGAACCAGACGGCATTCTCGTCCGTAACTGGGGGGCTGCGGAGTACTTCCAATCCTCTCCGCTGAGGCTCATCGGCGATTTTTCCCTCAACGTGTCCAACCCTTGGGCAGCGGATGTCCTGCTGAAGTATGGATGTTTTGAACGCCTGACGATTTCATACGATTTGAATGCCGGACAGGTGCTCGACCTTCTGGAAAAGACGCCGGGAGACAAGCTGGAACTGACTCTGCACCAGCACATGCCCATGTTCCATATGGAGCATTGCGTGTTCTGCACCTTCCTTTCGGATGGTGGGCACAACTTCAAGGATTGCGGGCGACCCTGTGAGCAATATCGCGTTCACTTGAAGGACCGCGTCGGGCAGCTTCATCCCCTGTTTGCCGATACGGGATGCCGCAATACCCTGTTCAGCGGGCGTGCCCAGACTGGGGCTAGCTTCTTCCCGGCATTCCGAGACGCCGGGCTTTCACACTACCGGATTGAGCTTTTGGACGACACGGCGCGCAAGACATCCGAACTACTTCAGGAATACGGCAACTTGTTGTCCGGGAATGCTTCGGCATCATCCATCGCCACGACACTTGATCTTCTGGAGCAACTTGGAACGACTGCCGGTACGCTGGCCTGAGGGGGAAAGCCCCTTATTGAGGGACCTTGTCTCCGGGATTGAGCAGGCGCGTCGTCATGCGTGCCAGTCCATCGACCACTTCGGCAAACTCCTTGTAGTCCAGTTTGTCGGCGGTATCGCTCGTTTCATGGTAATCGTCACAGCGCAGGAAGGCAGTGTCCGTGACAGCAAAGGAGGGGATGCCTTCGCGCATGTACGACCAATCGTCCGACCATGAAACCCCTTTGGTGTAGTATGGGAAGGTGATGGCTCTTACCGGAAAGCGGCATTCCCCAGTAAAGACATCGGCGCATGAGCGTGAAAACTTCTTGCCCGTATTAGTGGACATGAAGGCCACGTAGTCGCACCGATCGGGCAAGCCAGCCATTCCGGCGACGACAGCGTGAGCACGTTTCTTATTTACCCGGGGTGAATAGCAACCCAGAGTTTCGGCGGTAAACATGCCGATGATGTGTTCCTTCCCGGGGTTTTTCGCGATGGCACGGGCATGGACTCGTGAACCCATGGCATCGGTTTGGAAGAAGGGGGGCTCTTCGTTGGCATAGAGGACGAAGATGATGCCGTATTGCGTTGGGACAGACCGGAATATGCGAGCCAGCTCAAGGACCGTTGCGACGCCTGATCCGTTGTCGTTTGCGCCTGGTGTTCCCGCTTTGGCGGGGATGACCGGTCCGTGTGTGTGCCAGTTGGTCATGCCTGCCCGGGTGTCATAATGGGCGCCGATGATAAGCCAGGGGGCATCGGGAGTGGCTCCGGGTTTGCGAGCTTCGATGTTGAACGCCATTTTGCCTGCGGCTGTGCCGAAGCGTTTTTCCCGCGGAATGGGGACAGCTTGTCGGGTGGGAGCATAGCCCATGGATGTCAGTTCCTGAAAGATGTAATCGGCTGCCTTGTTCAGGTTCTCCTCACGGTAGAGATTGCGTTCTCCAATGGAGGTAGCCAGCATGGTCACATGACGTTTCAACTGTGATTGGGTAGTTTGCGTATCCGGGATGATCCCCGAACCATGAGGCTGTTGCAACTGGGTACATGTCGTCAGAAGAAGGCAAGCGGTAGCGATACTAGCCCGGAAAAGGATGATGAAATTTCGCATCGTCCTTTTCTCCTAACAGCTACGATGAGGCAAAGCAACAGGAAAGGGCAAGGAATGAATATCTTTTGGCCTGTCCCTGTAATCTCTTAGCTCTGCGCCAGATACGCGCTAGTAAAAAGCAGGCTGTAAGCAGCCCGGCAAATCGCAACATAAGGTGACCCAATTCTTGCGACGGTTTGCAACACATGTTGCAAGTAAGTAATGTTCAATAATTTATGCAAGTTTAAAGGCTGGGACGTTAAGAACTCAATGATTGGCAAATCCTCTATCCAAGTTCAGCTTGTAATTGATAGAAGATTCCGTTTTGTCCTTGCATGGATGCTGACCAAACTCTTTGACATCTCCGCATCCAGTATCAGACGGATTGATCATGAAGTTCTTGCTACAATGCTTCCTCCTGTCAATTTGACCGATTTGAAAGCCACTTTGATTGACGAAAAGTATTTGGGGAAAGCCAACGGGTTTGATTCGTTCAACAGGCGAGTTCAGTAAGCGCGGTGGGGTGGGTTTAGTAGAGATGTCTCTTCTGGCGGGTGTATTCGATGATGCTGGCTTTGCTCATTTTTAAGGGCTGTCTGGGGGGCGTCAGACTGGCCTGTTCGTTCCTGCCTTCCAGCGTCCTCATATTTTGAGACACCAACAGTTTTTCTTCTTTCAGCCTTTTTCTCCGGCGTCCTGACTCATGATGCAACACGCAAAGACTTGAAAAAATGTTGCCAACTGATTGCAAAACGTTATGCTATCCCCTGTTCCGGCGGGAACGGAAGAGGTTTTTACAGGTCATCTTTTGAATGTTTCCTCTTCGGCGCATTGTTTGCGGGATGACTGGTACTACTCTTGAAGGGTGCTCGTTATACGCTTTGCACTCCCCTTGCAATGGTTCAGCCATCCTCCTCATTCCGGCTTCCGCCCACTTTTCTAAATAAACCTATTCAACGCTATGTCCGGACACAATAAATGGTCCAAGATCAAATATACCAAGGCTGCTGCCGACGCAAAAAAGGGCAAGGTATTTGCCCGTTATGCTCATGAGATCACGCTCGCCGTCAAACAGGGTGGTAGCGATCCGGATATGAACCCGCGCCTGCGCGCTGCCATCGACGGTGCCAAATCCGTCTCCACACCCAAGGAAAACATCGAACGCGCCATCAAGAAGGGCGCCGGAGAATTGGGCGGAGCAGCCATTCAGGAAATCATGTATGAAGGCTATGGCCCTAACGGTACAGCTCTTTTGATTGAAGTTGCCACGGACAATACCAATCGCTCCAATTCGGAAATCCGTACCATCTTCACCAAGAACGGCGGTTCCATTGCGACGCCCGGGGCTGTCTCCTACCAGTTCGACCGCAAGGGCGAAGTCCGCATCATCGCCGAATCTCTGGATGAAGATTCCGCCATGGAACTCGCCATGGAGGCCGGTGCCGATGATATGGAAGCTGGAGACAACGACAACGAATGGGTTTTCACCACCACTCCGACAGAACTCAACAATGTATCCTCCGCTCTGCGTGGAGCTGGTCATACGGTGACTTCAATGAAGCTCATCTATGCCCCCCAAAACGTCACAGTCATCAATGACCTGGAAGTTGCTCAAAAAGCCATGAAGCTTTTTGAACTTCTGGATGACTACGACGATGCGCTCAACGTCTTCTCCAATTTTGACATTGCAGAAGAAATCCTCGAGCAACTCGACGCCTGATTTGGTGTCGCACATCTATTCCTCCTCCATATTTTTTCATGTCTGATACTCTCCCTGACGGGACGTCCGAGGGACTTGATCCCATGCCCGCCCCTAAAAAGAGGGTTGTTCGCAAATCGACAACTCGTTCGGAAACCACTCCGCGCAAAACGCCCGGCCGCAAAAAAGCAGCCGATACGGAATCTGCCTCCTCCTCTCCGGTTGAGACGGTGCTTCCCCTTGCCCTGGAGCCTTCCAATGCCTCCGATGATGCAGCAACACCTGTCAAAAAAGTCGTCCGTCGCAAACGCGTGACGAAGGCTGAACAGGAAGGCGTACAGGCACAGGAAACAGCCCCTTCCTCACCTCGACCGAAAGCATCTGTTGAAGAAAGCCCGGAAGTCTCTCCTGCCAAACCTGTTCGCAAGCGGGTAGTACGCAAGAAGGTAACCCCGATAGAAGAGCCTTCTGCCGCACAGGACACCCCAACGCCGGCTCCCGCACCACCAAGGGAGAAGGAACCGTCCGCAGAAGCACCGTCCGCAGTGCCTCGTGAAGTTGAAGCCCCTTCTCCGACTCAGCCTCCGGTTGAACGGCAGCCAGCCCGGGAACAAAACGGAGACGCTTATCAAGCCTCCCGTCCCTACCCCAGAAACGGACGCCAAAACCAGAACCAGAATCGCCAGGATCAGGGAGACAACCCCCGATACCAAAGGCAACAGGGACAAGGGCAGGGTGATAATCGCAACAATAAGTTCCGCAACAATAACAACAATAAGGGCCGGCGCGACAACAACCGCAACTTCAACCAGGGCGACCGCCCCCCCGTTCGCGAGAACCTGCGCGATGCCCGCACGCGCAACAAGAAGAATAACAACAACAACGAAAATCGCGAGCCTCAGCAACCACGCCAGCCTATCGAATTCGGACCACCGGAAGAAGTGGACGGCTTGCTGGAAATCACCCCCAAGGGCTTCGGTTTCCTCCGCAATCAAGAGACGGGGTTTGAACAGGCCAAAGATGCTGTTTACGTCTCCAATGAACTCATTCGTTCCCATGGACTTCGCCATGCCGTTTGGATCCACGGGCTTGCTCGACGCCACCCCAAGGGTATCCAGCTCACGGAGATCACCACCGTCAACGGTAAAAAATGGCAAGAAGCACGCCTCCTGCCTCATTTTGACGAACTCAAGGCAGTCAACCCCAACAAGCGCATCGTGTTCGAGACGGTTCCCGAACGCTACACGACCCGGACTCTCGACCTGGTGGCTCCCGTCGGGCGTGGTCAGCGCGGCCTGATCGTCGCCCCGCCTCGCACGGGCAAAACAACTTTCCTCCAGCACATGGCGGAAGCCATCCGGGAGAACTATCGGGACTCCATGCACCTGATGATCCTCCTCATCGATGAACGCCCGGAAGAAGTCACCGAATTCCAGCGCAATATTCAAGGTGCCGAAGTCTATGCCTCATCAAATGACGGCAAGGTGCGCGACCACTGCCGTCTCGCAGAGCTTTGCATCGAACGCGCCAGACGCCTTGTGGAAGCCGGAGAACACGTCTTCCTTCTGATGGACTCCATCACGCGCCTGGCTCGCGCCTACAATAACGCGGACAAAGGTAGTGGCCGCACCATGTCGGGCGGTATTGACGCCCGGGCACTGGAGATGCCCCGTCGTCTCTTTGCTGCCGCTCGCAACACGCGCCAGGCAGGTTCGCTGACGATTGTTGCCACGGCCTTAATTGAGACTAACAGCCGCATGGACGACCTGATCTTTCAGGAGTTCAAGGGTACGGGCAACATGGAACTCGTCCTCAACCGCCGCATTGCTGAGCAGTATATCTACCCCGCAGTCGATATTCTGAAGTCCGGCACGCGGCGCGAAGAACTGATCCTGCCCGAAAACTGGCTCTACAAAATTCACCTGATTCGTCGCGCCCTCGCCGGCCACAAACCAGTCGAGGCCATGGAGCGCTTCCTCTTCTTCCTGCGGAAGTACCCCAACAATACTCAGATGCTCCTCGACCTCAAACAGAGAGTCTGAAGAGGATAATCCCCGGCAGCGGGGTCTTCATCATTCAACAACAAAAAGACTGCCTCCCCGTACACACGGAGGAGGCAGTCTTTTACTGTCACTGCGTTTTATCTTGTTATGGTCTCAAACAGTAATTGCATCAGGTGCTTTTCATGCTATCAAGCCGATCCTTATATTTTTTTACCTTCACCTTCTCTCCCCTCATCGTCTCCACCTGAATACCGAATTCAAGCCTGCTTTTCAGCATTTCAGGCTCCTTGTCATCCTTGAGCATGGTGTCTATAAACTCGCTCGCCTTGGTGAGGAGAACACCATTATCCTTCCACAAGGTCAATAATTTCAAATAAAAGGAGAGCATTTCATCATGCGTTTTACGGTGGCTGCCGAGAGAAGAAATCGTTTCCTCCAAAAAAGAGCAGGTTTGGGGACGGGTTCTCGATTTGGGTTTCGAATTCTTCTTGTAGAACTCCTCCCAGGCACTCAGTAGTGACGAACTTGTTTTGTGATCGTACTTGATCTTCATGTCCGCAAGTTCGGGAATATTCTTCACTGCCTGAGGCCATAAATTGCGCAAATAAATATCGCGAGACTCCCCCGAATCAATTTTGTTGAGCATCAAGGCTGCCAGCTGGAGGCGGGACATTTTCTTCGAACAGGGAGCAAAGTCTTTGTTCACCAGGTGTTCCAATACGGCGGGCTCTTCTCCAAAGGCCGCATTGAGCTCGCCTCCCACCATCTCAAGCTCCTGAGGGGAAGCGCTCTTGTCCTTCTTCAAGCGATCCAGCTTCGTTTTCCATGCGAGGTAGTTTTTGCGGTTCTGCCTGAGGGAATAGGAGAGCAAGCTGGCAGAACGATCCGGCTGGCTCACAAGCTGGGAGCAGTAATAGGCATCCATACTTTCTTTGGCATTGTCCATCGACAGGAAATGCTCCAATGCCAGAATGGTAGCTCCTGCCCCCGACCAGGGAATAGGGCCACTGCCTTGCGCCCAGTTCCAACCGCCGCAGACATTGTTTCCGATCACCCAATGGCTGCCGGGCTGCCTCCAGACAAGGGCACAATGCCCCGGCTGGCCAACTGGAAAGGCAGGAACACCCTTCGCCCGGCAAAAACCGCTCGATCCTTTGGAGACGGCGCCACACACGCCGCCGTACTCAGTGTAAATTTGCAGGGAGACGGGCTTGTGATCGTAAAATGCCCCTCCCGTATGGACGCTGATTCCGTCCTTGTTCTTGTCGCGGTAGGGGATGAGGCCACAAGCTGCATTGCCAATGTTTTTCTCCGTAATCTTCGGCCTTTTGCTCAGGTATTGCTGTCCCCACGCAAAATCCTCCACCTGCCCGATATTGTTGATCGTCTGCAGGACGACGGACATCTCCCAGGGTTTCAAATCCTTGAAGACCGGGAACAGAGCATCGTTCGCATAAGACTGCTTGTAAAAGTCGTATTTCGCCTGCAACACTTCATCCGGATAGGCTCCTGCATTGAGGGCCACGCCGACGGCGAGATTGAGGAGAGGTCCCTCCAGCTTCCCATTCTCCTGCTGCCAGATCGTATGGAGCCAATCCAGTATACCTCCATGATCCCGGTTGGAAAAGGCAAGGTCCTCAACGATACCGGGATTGTTCACAAGCCAGTCGGCAAATGAAGCATCCTGCAGAGCCTTACAGGGCGTCTTTTTCTGAACCTCCGGCTGGGAAAAATAACGGGCAAGATGCACGGCAAACAACAAATCCTTGTCTTTCAAGGTCCTACTGATTGCCTCATCACTGAGCTTGCCACGCTCCAATCTGTCGCAAACAAGTGCCCGGCAGTACTGCGCAATACGGCGACAGTCTGCCGAGCCAAGTTCTGAACGTATCCGGCGTTTCAAAACGCTGTCTTCCCCCTGCCTGGTACTCTGCGGTTGGTCTGCATTCAAGGTTGAAAGACCAGATGCCTCTTCTCCTTTGGAGCAATAACTCACACCAATGAAAAAAGACGCAAATAGCAAACCAATTTTATAGGCATATTTCATCCTTTATAGTTTGGATCAAATTCTGGAATCATTGCATCCATAATATTATAATTTGTAGCACCATCGCTGTTCACCGTAACCGTACACTTAACTCTAATTGTACTTCCACTAGCAGAAGATGTTCGAGTAACCTTGCATGTACTTTCCGAGGGATTTAGTTTTGCGCCAACTGCCGGACTTGTCCAATCGTAACTAGCGCTTTCTTGTTGCGATCCTCCTTTATCAGGATTTCGTTGAAAAGTAGCCTTGCACCATGTACTTGAACCATAGCTAACACCTGAATTGAGAGGCTTTACAGTTACAGTAATTCCTGCATTTGCTATAGAACTAATCCCTAGCACCGACATTACCATTAGTATATATTTCTTAGTTTTCATTTTTGTTTATTTTTTCAAAAAATTTTTCCTTTGCATTATCACGTTCGGTATCACTCATTTGTGAAATTTTCAATTTAAGTTCCTGCATATTTATCTTTGGCTTTTCATTGGAATCTGGCAAGTATGATTTCCAATCAATCTCCAAATACTGCATCACTTCAAGTTCATCTGGAGAGAAAGGAAGAACTCGAGGGCTATAAGGGAAAAACTGTTCACTCCGAGCAGGCAGGTAAATATCCTGGTAGGTATACCAACACAATAACATATATTCTTCAAAATCAAGATGGTCTTTGCCACTCCATAATCTCAAATACCATCTCCAATTCTGAATAATTGATTGGAAGGAACACTGAGATTTAGCCGTTCTATATAAATGATTCTGAATATTATTACCTTGAGATAAATATTTTTCTGACATAACAAGAAGACGGGACTTATTCCAAATATTCATCAATCCAGCATGCTTTTGTTGTTCCTGCTCGTTAATCTTCACGGGATGCGGTGGGACATCAGCATAAAATGCAATACGTGTCACTTCTGCCATATCTTTAGGAAGACAAGTCAAGGAATCAAATTGATTCACAAAAACACCATTCAAGATAGCAAAAGAAGAATAATTATTTACAATTCGAAAATAATAACGGCCTTTTTTATTAACAAAAAAAGATTTATACACACCACTCCCGCTGAATTCTGAAATGCGCGTTCTAGCCAACACCGGATTCTTCATCACATTAATGAGTTCCTGCTCCCAGACCGTGCCAGTAGCAGGCTTCTCCTTTTCCATTCTGACTTCAAGTAAATAGTCCTTGGAATTATACTGATTACCGTCCTGCTTCCCATAATTATGAAAATACAAAGCTATTTCGTGCTTTCCTTCAGGGACGTCCACAGTACACCAAATATCGGGGCCATCATGATTGGAGGAGTGATGGTCGCCCAAACGTCTGTCACGCCACTGAGCGGCCACCCGTGTTCCTGTATTAGGATTATATAGAACATTACTATCATCAACACTATCCCCTTGGAAGAATTGAAGATATAAATTTTCATTATTTTTTCTATTCAGTCCCGCCTCACCAAAAATATCAATGCCTAAATCAGAAATTATTTTATCATTTCTGGGTTGGTCCGTTGCGCACAATAAGCCATAATGCATTCCATAATGTCCGCACCAATCGCCTTGCGTCGCCCAGTCTTCCTTCCAAAAGAGTACAGGAGTATCCT
>CAYVAI010000035.1:0-27925 GCA_964448375.1 uncultured Akkermansia sp. | reverse complement strand
TTGCCATGATAGACAATGTCCTGACAGAATTTCCATATCCGAGAAACTTGGCTCTTCTGTGATAATGGTCATAGAAGGGAGAGTGTTCATGTCCGCATGATTTACATGTATCAGTTAATTCCCCACAATACGTGACGTGGGAAAAAACACCTTGTTTTGTGGATGTGGTCTTGGTAATCCTAAAGTCATTGATATACATATCGGGCATGGTAGGGATACGTCCCTCCATGCCCAACTGATTTATGGGGTAAGAGTACTTTTCTTGGCCGGAGGTGGATTGCTTGCTGGAATGTCGTGCTGGCTTCATCTCCACCGATTTTAACGAAGAACCGTAAAAACAGCCTGAAAGTGTACACACTTTGTACACAGATGGGAGCTGTTTCATGAAATTTGCACGAACTCTCCGAAAACAAGTAACCCCTTCCAAGATGTTAACTTAAAAGGGGTTATATGGTACGCACGAAAGGACTCGAACCTTCACAGGGTTGCCCCCACTAGAACCTGAATCTAGCGCGTCTACCATTCCGCCACGTGCGCTTTTGGTCGGTAAGACGTGGGGAGTAAATCATTTGAGAGCGGGTTTGGCAAGTATTTTCCTTCTCTTTTTGTGGGGGGATGATGAATTTATGATGCGGGAGAAAATGAAAAAGCCCCGTACGTAATGAAACGGACGGGGCTGGTGAAGCTTATATTTTGGCTATCAGTATTTTAGGGTGCCGTCGAGGACGAGGCGCTCGAAGTCGGCGACGTTGATGACCTGGCCGGTGAGGCGCGCGTGTTCCATGGCGAAGGCCATGACGTGCGAGTGGGCGGACTGGGTGATGGAGGTTTTCATATCCGCAGGGGTGGGGACGTTGACCATGTCGTCGTAGAGTTCGTTGACGAGGCCCCAGTCGCCGCCGCCATGGCCAGCATAGCCTCCGTCTGCTTCCGGTACTTCGATGACGCGAACGGAGCCGCCGAAGTGTCCCTGGACGGTGATTTCGCCGGGGCCGTTGTCTTTGTAGAAGGTGCCGGCACGGAGTTTGCCTTTGGTGCCGGAGATTTCGATGTGGCGGCCTTGTTCGAAGGCGGTCATGGTGAAGGTTCCTGTCATGCCTCCCTCGAAGCGCATGATGCCGACCTGGTGGTCGGGTTGGTTGTTGTCGCACTGGAGGTGGTCACGACCCCAGGGGCTGGTGCGGAGCCATTCGTAGATTTCTTCTTCGGTGGCTTCGTCGGCGCGGTCATAGACCATGCGGAGCCAGCGGCGGGCTTCGGCGTCGGTGGCGTATTTGCGGGCGTCCCAGGGGTCTTCTCCGATGGGGGTGGTCCAATCGGCGCAGCGTTCGGGGCGTGGGGCCTGGAGGGTTTCCTTTCGGAAGAAGGTGAGTTCTCCGAAGCTGGCGATGGATTCGCATTTGCGTCCGAAGAGCCAGTAGAGGATGTCCATGTCGTGGCAGCATTTGGCGACGATCATGGGGGTGGAAGTGTTGCTGTTGCCCCAGTGTCCGCGGGTGAAGGAGTGGGCGAAGTGCCAGGCTCCGACGCCTTCGTTGGCGTTGAAGGTGATGATGTCTCCGAGTTCTCCGCTGTTGATGATGTCGCGGATGGTGTTGTAGAAGGGCGTGTAGCGCAGGACGTGGCAGACGAGAACTCGGCGTTGGAGTTCTTCGGCCAGATCGCGGAGCTGGAGGGCTTCACGGAGGGTCTGGGCGATGGGTTTTTCGAGCAGGACGTCGTAGCCGAGCTGGAGGGCTTTGCGGCAGGGGTCGTAGTGGTAGTTGTCTTGGGTGCCGATGATAGCGACATCGGCGAGGCGTGGCTCTGCGAGGAGGGCTTCGGCGTTTTCGAAAAGGCGAATCTCGGCTTGTTCGGCGGCGGGAGCGTAGCTACGGACGGCTTCTGCGCGTTCGCGGACGGGGTCGGCGGCGGCGTTGATTTTGTAGCGATTGGGGGTTTCCATCGCGAGCTTGGTGTAGGTGCGGGTGCGCGCACCGCAGCCGATGCCGGCGAGGCTGAGCCTGCGTTGAGTGGTCATGGTGTTGATCGAGGTGGTTTTTTTAAATGGTTGAGGGATGAAGGGAGGTGCCTTATTACTGATGTCTCTTCATTCTTATGCCAGGTGGATGCCGCTCTTGATGAGGAGGGCTTCGGCGTCGGGGTCGCGCCCCATGAAGTCGCGGTAGAGTTCCGCTGCGGGTTTGCTATTGCCTTGTGCAAGGATGCAACGGCGGAAGTCTCGGCCGGTTTGTTCGTTGAGGACACCTTCTTTAAGGAAGCGGGAGAAGGCGTCGGCTTCCAATACTTCTGCCCATTTGTAGGAGTAGTACCCGGCGGCGTATCCGGTCGGATCCGCAAAGATGTGAGTGAGGCGGCGGGCGATGGAGTTGCCTTTGGCTGTCATGGGGACGCGGTAGTCGCTGAGGATTTCTTCGTCTACTTCTTCGATGTCGCGTCCCAGGTAACGCCCGGTGTGGACGTGAAGTTCGAGGTCGAGTTTGCCGAAGGTGAGCTGGCGCATGAAGGCGGTGGCGCTCATGTAGTTGCGAGCGGCGCGCATTTTGGAGAAGAGTTCGTCTGGGATGGCTTCTCCGCTCTGGTAGTGGGAGGCGTACATGTTGACGGATTCTTTTTCCCAGCACCAGTTTTCGTTGATTTGGGAGGGGAGTTCGACGAAGTCCCAGGCGACGTTGGTGCCGGAGAGTGATTTGACTTCGACGTCGCTAAGGAGCTGGTGGAGGAGGTGCCCGAATTCGTGGAAGATGGTTTCTACTTCGCGGTGGGCGAGCAGGGCGGGTTTGTCGCCAACGGGCTTGGTCATGTTGCCGATCATGAGGCCGAGATGGGGAATGCGAGACTGGCCGTCCATCGGGGGCACGCCGTAGCTGAGGCAGTTCATCCAGGCTCCGCCGCGCTTGGAGTCGCGCGGGTGCCAGTCGGCGTAGAAGGAGCCGAGGTGTTCTCCTGTTTCTGTGTCGAGAATTTCGTAGAAGAGTACTTCGGGGTACCAGACTTCTACGGCATCCTGTTCTTCCGGGGTGCGTTCGCGGCCATCGAGGCAGACGGTGGGTTTCTGGATGACTTCGATGCCGTAGAGGAGGGAGTATATGGCGAACATGCCTTGCATGACTTTGTCCACGGAGTAGTAGGGGCGGAGGTCTTCTTCGTTGAAGGCGTAAAGTTCCTGTCGGCGTTTTTCTGCCCAGTATGATGTTTCCCAAGGGCTGAGTTTGTCGACCTGTTCTCCGGTTTTGGCGTTCTTGTAGGCGAGGAGTTCGTCCATGTCCTGGATGAAGCAGGGTTTGACTTCGTCGTGCAGGTGGTTGACGAAGTTGAGGGCATTGTCACCGGAGCCTGCCATGCGGCGCGAGGTGGTGTAGTCGGCAAAGGTGTTGAAGCCGAGCATGGCGACTTTTTCCTGGCGGAGGCAGAGGATGCTGTCGATGAGCTGGGAGTTGTCGTAGTCTCCTGTTCCGATGGTGGAGGAGCCTTCCCAGAGTTGGCGGCGCAGTTGGTCGGATTCGGCGAACTGGAGGACGGGGCTCATGGAGGTGAATTGCTGGGTGAAGCGCCAGGCGGGAGCTTCTTCCGTGCCGTGTCCTTTGGCGAGGGCATCGAGGCGGGCGGCTTCGCGGGCAGATTCGGGAAGCCCGGCTAACTCGGCGGCATCGGTGATGATGAGTTCCCAAGCATTGGTGGAGTCCAGGACGTTTTCGGCGAATTTTTTAGTGAGCTGGGTGAGCTCGGCCTGGATTTCTGCGAAGCGTACCTTGTCTTCTTCGGGGAGGTCGGCTCCGCTTTCCCGGAAATCGGTCAGGGTTTCTGCAACGAAGCGTTTTTTGGCAGGCGAGAGTTGTTCGACCCACGGGCACTCGGCGGCTTTTTTCAGGACGTTCCAGAGGGTGGGGTTGAGGGGGATGGTAGCGGAAAAACGCGAGACTTCGGGCAGCATTTCAGCGATGGCTTCGCGTTGCTCCGGGTTGTCCATAACTGAGTCCAGGTGCATGAGGCGACCCCAACCGAGGTTGAGGGCATCGGTGGCGTTTTCCAGGGCACCAAAGGTGGATTCGTAGGTGAGCTGGTCGAGGGGGTGTTGGCAGATGGCGTTGATGTTCCGGGTGGCCTGCTCCATGGCGAGGGTGATGTCCGGCTTGACGCATTCGGGCTTGAGCTGTGACCACGGGACTTGGAATTCCGGGGTGAGGAAGGGATGTGATTCTTGTTGCATGGCTATTTGGATGAATGTTCGGGCGTTCGTTTGAGGGCTGAAGCGGGTTTATTCTTGCCAGTTTTTTTGGCGGAACGGGAAGGTGCTGAGGCTGGTTTGGCGGCGGTTTGGCCTGCCTGTTGCAGGAGTGCCAGCAGGGCAGCGTGATTGGGGAAGCGTTGAAGCCCTTTCTGGCAGGCGTCGCGGCAGGATGCCCAGTCGCGCTTGCGAGCGTGCCATTGGGCAATTCGCAGTTCGGCTGGGTAGGGCAGGACGGGGGGCATGAGGAGTGAGGCGAAGCGCTGTTGTTCTTGGTCGGACTCGAGCCAGATGGTGGCGGAGTCCGGGTAGAGCAGGGCTTTGCTTTCCAGACCGATGCGGTCGTTGAGTTCCAGTCCGCGCACCCAGTAGGAGACGGCTCCTTCTTCATCGGCTTTGGGGCCGCTTTGGGCAAGGGTGGTGCAGATTTTTTCCAGATTGGCCAGGCGGAAGGATAGATCTGTTTTGTCACCTTTGATGAGAGCCGTTTTGCCAAGGGCAGCCTGGATGCAGGCGGCGATGACTCCGTCGCTCAATGAGGGAGGGCTGAGCGTCAGAGTTTTGGGGGTGATGGATTCTATTTCTTTGATACCCCTCCATGGGTAGCGCGAGAGGGCGAGGCGCAGGGGGAGTGTGCGGGCTTCCCAAATCTGCATGAGGGAGCCTGTGGCGCGTGGGCGGGTGATGTCCACGGGGAGGGATGCCAGGAGGAAGGCTTCCCGGATGGCTCCGTCTTCATCTCCACGGCAGAAACGTGCCATGGCTTTGTAGGCTTTGGCGCGGATGAGACCTTCGTTATCGGCGGGGATGAGTTTTTCTGCCTGTTGCCATGTTTCGTAGGCTTTTGCCGCCTGGGAGAAGGATTCTTCGGCTGCCTTGTAGTTCCCCTGTCGGAATTGGATGTGGCCGATGAGGTGCAGGAAGGGCGGGTAGTTAGGGAGGAGTTCGGCGGCCTTTTGTGCGGCTTGCAGGGCCTCGTGATCGATAGTGGGCTTTGTCTCCTGCAGGAGGGCTTTCAGGAACCAGGCGGCCGGGGTGTCCGGGTGGGCTGAGATGTATTCCTGAAGCATGTTTTGAGCCTGTTCCTGCCCGGATTTGGGGGTGCCGTCAGGTTTGAAACCGTCGCGTAACATCATGGCGGCGAAAAGTGGCGCCCAGGGGTCGCGTTTCCAGTTCTCCGCAATGTCGAGAAAGACTTTGCCGGCATCCGGTGAGCCAGTTTTCAGCAGAACAACCAATGCGCGGCCATATTCCAACTCGCGGGAGGGAAGTTGCCCCAGTTCTAGTTGGAGGCGGATGTGTTGCAAGGCTTCCTGCTTCGCGGCTTCTCGCTCGTGGTTAGGGGAGATGCAGCTGAGGGCTTGCCCCCACTGGGCCATCATGCACGAGGGATCCAGGTCGATGGCCTTGGAGAACTCCTGGTATGCGGCTTCATCCCAGAATGTGAGGAGGCAGGCTATGCCGTTGAGGACGCGTTGCTGGGCCTCCGGGGAGGATGTGGCGACAATCATCGTCAGCCCACCGGTGGGGTATGTGGCCCATACCCCGGGGATGGGTGCTGCCGGAATGCCCATGTCGCCATCGGTGATGTTGGCGGACACCGGAGACGCCTGAGGCGTTTGATTGGTTTGAGGTTCCGGAGGCGTGGACGCTCCATTCTCTGCCCATCCCGAGCAGATGGGTAGTGCCGCACAGAGTAGCGGCAACAGTGGGCGGAGGATGGAGTTCATGGTGATGGTTTACATGCGATCCGGTACTTGAATGCCGAGAAGCCCCAGACCGTGCTTGAGGACGCGAGCTGTCAACTCGCACAAGGCCAGTCGCGAATGCTGGGCGATGCCTTCGGACTTGAGAACCGGGCAGGCTTCGTAGAAGGAGTGGAAGGCGCGAGCCAGATCGAAAAGGTAGGCAGCCAGCACATTCGGGCGGCAGTCGTCCAGCACCATGGGAACGACTTCCGCGTACCTGACCAACATGCGGGAAAGGTGGATTTCTGCGGCTTCCGTCAGGGCGACCGGGAGAGACCAATCCAGCGTTTTGCCTTCCAGCTTGCGGAAGATGGAGCGGACTCGGACGTAGGAGTTTTGGAGGTAGGGGGCTGTGTCGCCCTGCAAAGCCAGCATTTTGTCCCAGTTGAACACGTAGTCCGTCATGCGGTTCTGCGAAAGCTCGGCGAACTTCACTGCACCGATACCAACGATGGTCGAAACGCGGGTTTTTTCTTCGGCGGCCATGTCCGGGCTCTTTTCTTCGATGACTTTGCCGGCGCGTTCGATGGCTTCATCCAGCACGTCCTGAAGGGAAACCGTGTCGCCGGAGCGCGTCTTGAACGGGCGGCGGTCTTCGCCGAGGATCGAGCCGAAGGAAATGTGGCGGAAGTCACCCGTCATGCCGCGGCGTCGCTGGACATCGAAAATCTGGCGGAAGTGCAATTCCTGAGGTGCGCCGACGACGTACCAGATAGAATCCGCATTCCAGTTTTTGATGCGGTAGTCCAGCGTGGCAAGGTCGGTTGTGGCGTAGAGGAACCCGCCGTCAGCCTTGCGGATGATGCAGGGGTTGGGGCGCCAGTCGTCCTTGTCACGGACGAGGAAGGGGCTTTCGGTTGAGGGGGCTTTGCCGTCTTCCTCGAAGACGCAGATGGCACCGTCGCTTTCCTGAGCAATGCCGGAGGCGATCATGTCTTCAACGAGGGGGGCGAGGGCATCGTTGTAGAAGCTTTCGCCGAGCCAGTGGTCGAAGTGGATGTCGAGGCGGTCGTAGATTTTTTCCAGTCCGGATTTGGAGACGGCAACGCAGCGCTTCCAGATCTCGAGGTTTTCCTGGTCGCCGCTTTGCAATTTGACGAGTTCGGCCTTGCAGGTATCGAGCAGTTCCGGCTTTTCCTTGCACATGGCGTTGACGTCCTTGTACACACGCAGGAGTTCGTCAATCGGGTTGGATTCCAGAGCCTGCTGGTCGAGGATATTCTTCCATCCCCAGAGGATCATGCCGAACTGGGTGCCCCAGTCGCCGATGTGGTTGTCCGTGATGACCTGGTGCCCCAGGAAGCGGGAAATGCGAGCCAGAGAGTCGCCGATAATCGTTGAACGAATGTGCCCGACATGCATCGGCTTGGCCACATTGGGGGCGGAAAAGTCGATGACGATCGTCTTGGGGATGGAGGCTTTCTCGACGCCGAGGCGTTCGTCAGCCAGCATCGAGAGAAGACCTGCTGCGAAAAATTCCGGACGGATTCTGAAATTGATGAAGCCGGGACCGGCAATATCCGTTGTGCAAACATCCTGTTCGCCAATCGTCTCGACAATCTGCTGAGCCAGCGCGCGCGGATTGGTTCGAGCCTGCTTGGCAAGCACCATGGCTGCATTGCTCTGGTAATCGCCGAAGCGCAAATCTGCGGCAGCGGTGACGGCTGGCTGGAATCCGGCGGGGAGCTGATCACCAAGAACCGTGACCAGGGCATCCGTCAATTTCTTTTCAAGTAAAGCTGGTATCGTCATGTCTTGGTACTGATGGACTACGAATCCGGCCCCATAGTCAAGGGACAACTCGTGTAAGACGGAATTTTTTCGACATCAGAGAGCCTCTTCCATTTCCCGCCACTGCTTTGTAGATCAATTGACAGATCCGGTTTGAACATTCAAATCGCCTGTTGTCATTCATTTCATCTTGACAAAGAGGCTCATTCCGTGCTTACTCGCGTGGCAAACCTCCCAAGGCCGGCTTGGCGGAATGGTAGACGCGCTCGACTCAAAATCGAGTTCCAAAAGAGTGTGGGTTCGAGTCCCACAGCCGGTACCAATTTTCACATTTTAAACCCTTGCAAAACCCTTCATTTTGCAAGGGTTTTTCGTTTCTTAAGGGTTAATGCTAAAATGAGTGGGAACCATTATTTTAGAGGGTGCAGCCTGAGCACTCGACGAGGACTCGGAACCTGTAGTTGGCAAAGTTGCGGTATCCATAGGCTCTTCGCTGAATCAGTTTCATTTTCCAATGAAAGCCTTCCCATATTACGATAACCTTTGTGAGGGGCTCGCATCCCGTGACTACACCATCTAATTCCAGCCCGAAGAAGCGCCTGGACTTCATTTCGGTGTTGCACTTGCTCATTGAATTCGGGATCTTGATGCGAGGGCTTGGATGGTTTTTTTTTTTGACTTCATGCCTTCCACATCTTATCAAAAAAATGAGATAGATTCGACAAAAAGTTGTAAAATGATTCTTTGATTTTGACATATACAACTTACTGTTAAACAACCAGTTTAACGGCTGATTCTCTCTTCCAGGCAAACCCTGTGATGATGAAAATCAAGTCAGGGTTTCACGGTGGTGGCAAGTGTCCGTTCCATCTTGCGCAGAACGTCAGGGTGTTGAGAGGCGATGTTGTATTGTTCGGACAAGTCCGTTTTAAGGTTGTAGAGGAGCCCCTCAGGAGATGTCTGGCGTTCTTTCGGAGAGAGAGATTGGGGGGGAATATATTTCCAATCGCCATGAATCAAGGCTAGATTGTTGTCGCCAATGCCTTGTTCGACGAGGCTTTCCCTGCCCTGTTGACTTTGACCCAGGAGGGCTGGCAACAAATTCTGGCTATCCGGGAATGCCCCCTGAGGGACCTTGACTCCCACTAATGAAGCAAGCGAGGAAGCCAGATCCATCTGGCACAGCAAAGCGTCGTTCGTACCGGGAGCTACTTTCCCCGGCCACCATACGATGAAGGGCACACGGGTGCCGCCTTCGTACACACTGCATTTACCTCCCTTCAGGATACCGGCGGGCCGGTGACCGTTCAGGTCACGCTGGGCACCATCTGCATAGCCATCGTCAACAACGGGACCGTTGTCGCTGGAAAAAATGATTAGCGTATCGTCCTTGAGTCCATTTTGTTCCAAGGCTTCCATGACGCGGCGCAGGCAATCATCCATCTGCACGGTAGCATCGCCACGGATGCCGCACTGGCTTTTGCCAAGGAATCTTTTGTGAGGATCCCGCGGAACATGAATATCATTGGTAGCGAAATACATAAAGAAGGGCTTGGCACTATTCTTATGGATAAAGTCGACGGCTTCACGGGTGAGAGTGTCCGCCAAGTCGCCATCCTTCCACAAAGCTGTTTTTCCTCCGCGCATGAATCCAATTCGGCTGATGCCATCTACAATGGTGCCGTTGTGGCCCATGCTCGGATGCCATCTCAGAAGTTCGGGGTTGTCTTTTCCGGTAGGCTCTCCGGGGAAGTTCTTTTTGTAGCTGACTTCGATCGGGTCATTGGGGTCGAGGTTTTCAACTTTACCATCCCTGATATAGACACAGGGAACACGGTCGGCGGTGGCGGCCATGATAAAACTTTCGTCGAAACCGACTTCTTTCAAACCGGGCGCTATCGGCTTGTTCCAATCCACATTTCCATTCCCGAGTCCAAGATGCCATTTCCCAATGGCGCAAGTCTTGTACCCGGCCTGCTTCATCATGGCGGGCAGGGAGAGACGCTGATCCGCCGTCGGTACGATCATGGCAGCATCTCCAGGCAGGATGTGGACGCCCTTCTTCCTCCATGGATATTCACCAGTCATCACAGCGTAGCGGGATGGAGTACATACGGAGGTCGTACTGTGGGCATTGGTGAAGCGCAAGCCTTGTTCGGCCAATTTATCGACGTGCGGCGTCGGTATCTTCGAGGAGCCATAACACCCGGGATCACCATAGCCAAGATCATCCGTGTAGAAGTAAATGACAGCCTTGGGGGCTTTGGGGAACGTGCCGGAAGCAGCCTGCACCAAGGCAGAGCTGACAAGCAGGCAGAAGAGCGACAGAAACTGCCGAAATATTTGACGGGATGCACTTGTATTCATAAGGATTAGAACGATATGACCAAAGAATTATACGTAAATCCTCCTCCCTTTCTATCCATGCAAAACATCTTTGCCAAATACAACGATGGCTTCACCCGGGAAAAGGTGAAGCCATGGGTTAAAAAAAATCTTCGTCCTGATTCTACTTCTGGGAAGATTCCCGGCAGATGAGACGAGTCGTCAGGACGCGTTCTTCCGGGATGAGTTGCATTTTCGGATTGATCATGCGCTTCAACAAAAATTCAGCAGCCGTCCTGCCGAGACCGATCGCGTCCTGGAACACGCCGGTGATGGGCACTCTGGAGATTTCCATTTCAAGTGTTCCCGAGAAGCCAGCCAAAGCTATTTGTCCAGGAATCTCGATTCCGTGTTCCAGCAAGCCCATTTCTACACCGATGGACAACGAGTCGTTAAAGCACAGGATGGCATCTGGCCTTTCCTTGCATTCGAGGATTTGAGCAGCGGCTTTTTTCCCGGCAGCAATGTCGGAGCCACCACGCAATACCCATTCTTCACGAACGGGCAGATTGCGTTCCTTCATCCCGGCAAGGAACCCATTGCGCCTTTCCCTTTCGACAAAGGAGTCAAGAACAGCCCCAACATAGGCAATTTTCTTGTGCCCCTGGTCGAGGAAGTGCTTCGTCAATTTCAGGGCTCCTCCAAAGTCGTCCACCATGACGGCATCAGCCTTCCAGTTGGGGATTCTTCTGTCAACGAACACCAGAGGACAATGCTGTTTCTTGATGATCTTGGCAGCCGGAATACTGTCCTTCAAGTGAAGAGGAGACCAGATAATACCGTCCACCTGCCTTTCGAGCAGAGCGGAAATATCGTGGAATTCCTTGATGAGATTGTTGTAGGAACAACACAGGAAAATACGGTAGCCGTAGGAAGAAAGCACCGTTTCAATGTTTTCCAGAATCTCGGCAAAAATGGTGTTCCCCAGGTACGGAAGAATCACGCCGACGGTCATGGACGGGCCCTTGCGTCCTACTTCGTGGATGCTACGATTGGGGACATAGCCCATGGACAAAGCCAGGTTGGTAATGTCTCGCTGCAATTGTTCACTGACTCCAGGAAGGCCACGTATGGCTCTGGATACTGTCATCTGGGAAACGTTTGCCGCCTTGGCTATGTCGCGAAGAGTAATCTTATTGCGCCTCATGGGATTCTTCCATTGGGAAATGTTGTGCCCTTACGTTAAGTAAAAATTGACAACAATCAAGAAAATACTTTATTTTCAACCATTCAGACAGCATTTTTTGTTATATATCGTTACAAATCACTCCCAATCCACCGTCTCGAAGGGACAACATTGTGTAACGTCCCTCGTGAAGAGACGAGGAATTTACGGGCGTAAGTTATCTATATTTCGTGTACTCTGGCAATTGTTTTCCACTTTTTTTTCACTCCGAAATCAGGGATGCATCGTCATGCCGCCTCCAAGCCCAATCGCCAAAATATTCTCCTCTTTGGCGGGTCTCCCGGAATGAGGCCAACAAATCCCTGACCAATCCGGGTAATTCCTCGGCTTTGACGGACTCCTTGTACAGCCTTCCCAAACGAGTTCCTTCGTGAGATCCACCGAGCCAGACATTGTATTTGCCAGGAGCACGGCCAACGAAGCCCAGCTCGGCGACATAGGGACGGGCACAACCATTGGGACATCCCGTCATTCGGGTGACGATGGGTTCCTGATCCAGGCCGAGTTCCACCAGAGACTTTTCAATCTCATCCAGCAAGCCCGGCAAAAAGCGTTCCGACTCAGCAAGAGCCAGCGGGCAGGTCGGCAATGAGGTACAAGCGATGGAATTGAGGCGCATGCCGGAGTGTCTGCTATTGAGTCGATGTCTCTCAATGATGGCATCGATCTGTAGCGACGATTGAGCATTGATCCCGGCGATCAACAGATTTTGGTTAGCCGTCAGGAAAAAATCGCCACGATGGATACGGGCGATTTCCCGGATAGCAGAGCGAAGTTCGTACCCCTCCCTGTCTGAGATACGACCACCTTCCACATAAATCGTTCGACTGTCCGGGCTGGAGCTAAATGTATCTCCCGTGCTGTCAAAATGGAATGACCGGGGTTCTTCAAGAGTCCAACCGAGGTAATCCTTCAGGGTTTCTCGGAACCATTCCAGTCCCCTATCAGCAATCGTGTATTTCAGGCGAGCATGCTTCCGGTCGGTTCTGTCTCCATAGTCCCGCTGCAGGAGTAACACGGCTTTGGCAACATCAAGCACCTGATCGGGCTGACAAAAACCAATCACATCAGCAAGCCTGGGAAAAGTAGAAGGGTTACCGTGGGTACAGCCCATCCCTCCGCCTGCCACAATATCGTAACCGACAAGAAGCCCTTCCTCGACGATGGAGATCAGCCCCAAATCGTTCGTCAATACATCGATATCATTGCTGGGTGGGACAGCGATGCCGATTTTGAACTTTCTCGGTAGGTAGGTTTTGCCGTACAGAGGTTCTTCCTCACCCTGGGAGGTAAAAACGCGCTGTTCGTCGAGCCATATTTCACAATAGGCGTGCGTCTTCGGCAAGAGTTCCGACGAAATCAAGTCGGCAAGCTTGTGGGCTTCCGCATGGATGGCGGATTGTTCCGCGTAGCCGCTTGCCGTCACGTTGCGGGCAACATCGCCACAGGTCGCCAGGGTATCCATGGCAACACGGTGGATTTCCTGCATGGTCGATTTCATATCCTGCTTGAGCACGCCGTGAATCTGGACAGTCTGGCGCGTCGTCAACTTGAGGGTTTCGTTTCCATACTTACTGGACAAAGCATCCAGGGCGAGCCACTGAGCAGGCGTAATACTGCCACCAGGCATGCGCAGACGAAGCATGAAGGACCAGGCTTTTTCCTTACCTTCCTTCTTAAGAGCTAGTCTTCGGTCACGGTCATCCTGAAGATAGGTACCGTGGAATTTGATCAACTGTTGCTCGTCAGCCGGGATATCCCCGGTCGATGTATCCGCGAAGGCTTCGGCGAGGCTCCCTCTCAGAAAATTGCTTTCCAGTTTGATTCGTTCGTTGTCCGTTGGTTGCTTGGTACTCATAAATATCATTCGGAAATATTAAAATTTCCAAACGTATGACCTCCAAAATCCTCATGCAGTTCATTTTCCCTGTGTCAGCAGAACAACAACGAAAAGCATTTCCCCCCCATCCACCCAGCCCATAAGCCTCCTTTCCCATAAACAAAAAACTGTTAAAAATGCGTTAAAACATCGACACATACTACAAAATCACACACAAATTCTTCATTATTTATTAACAGAGAAAGCATCTGGGAAAATAACAATTTTCCGAATCCAGCAAAAAGACTGATCTCATTTTGAAATACCGACAATTATCATCACGTATATGACTGATATGAGAATTCACCCATCCCTCGTCGTTCTTGGGGTATGTATCGGCAGTATATCACCACTGATTGCCGGAAAAATCTTGCCTGTCACGGGTTCCAGCCATGACCTGAGCTTCCCGGATCTTGCCCCCTCATGGGATGAGGGCATGCCACTTGGCAACGCCACTGTAGGAGCTATCATCTGGCAAAAGGGAAATGCTCTCCGCTTTGCGCTGGATCGCACCGACCTTTGGGACTTGAGGCCGACGGAGTTTGTGGAAAGTGATATTTTCCGTTTTTCCTGGGTCCAGGATCACGTCAAGAATAATGATTATGGCGTCGTTCAACAAAAGTTGGATGCTCCCTACAATGCCCTGCCCGGCCCCTCGAAGATTCCGGGTGCCGCCCTCGAATTCGATATTTCCTCCCTGGGCAAAGTCAAGAGCTCTCACCTGTATCTCAAGGATGCCGTCTGCGAAGTAGCCTGGGATTCCGGTGCCACCATGCAAAGCTATGTCCACGCAACGCGACCGGTTGGCTGGTTTGTATTCGAGAATGTCCCGGAGAATTTTGAACCACGCCTGGTACCGCCCGCCTATGGCAAGAGCGATGGAGCAGGCAATGACAATTCCCATGCGGGAGCAGACCTGGAACGCCTTGGTTACAAGCAGGGCAATGTCACATCCACAGTCAATTCCTCGGATTACCATCAGAAAGGCTGGGGCGATTTTTCCTACGATGTCTCCGTCCGCTGGAAACGCGACGGAAAGCGTCTGACGGGTGTCTGGTCGGTTACCTCATCAATGACCAACGACAAAGCCTCCAATCTAACACGGAATGCCTTGTCCGAATCCGCCAAGTCACTTTATGGCACCCACAAGGCCTGGTGGGATGGATTCTGGAAAAAGTCCTCCATCGCTTTGCCAGACCCTGTGTTGGAAAAGCAGTACTACAATGAAATCTACAAACTGGGATCTGCTTCCCGCAGCGATTCCTACCCGATCTCCCTCCAGGCTGTCTGGACGGCAGATAACGGCAAGCTTCCTCCCTGGAAGGGAGACTACCACCACGACCTGAACACCCAGCTAAGCTACTGGCCCTGCTACACGGGCAACTATCTGGACGAAGGCCTCGGCTACCTGAATACTCTTTGGAATCAGCGTGAAACACACAAGCAATACACCAAACGCTTTTTTGAAAAAGACGGCTTGAATGCCCCCGGCGTTTGCACCTTGACCGGAGTTCCCATGGGGGGCTGGGTACAATACTCCTGCTCACCCACAGTCTCGGCATGGCTGGCTCAGCACTTCTATCTTCACTGGCAGTATTCACGGGACAAGAAGTTCCTGAAGGAACGCGCCTATCCCTATCTGAAGGATGTCTCCACCTTCCTGGAACAATTCTCCATCGTCGAAAACGGAGTACGCAAACTCCCCCTCAGTTCCAGCCCGGAAATCCACGACAACAGCATCAATGCCTGGTTCAAGGATACAACCAACTACGATATTGCTCTGATGCGCTTTGCCTTCAAAGCCAGTGCGGAACTCGCTGCCGAACTCGGTTTGAGCAACGAAGCAGCCCATTGGAAGAAGCTGGAAGGTGAACTGCCCTCCTTCACTCTGGATGATCAGAAGGCACTGGCCTTTGCCCCCGGAGAACCCTACCGCAGCTCTCACCGCCACTTCTCCCACGCCATGGCTATCCATCCCCTCGGCCTGCTGGACTGGAGCAAGGGCGAGCAGGATCAGCAGATCATCAGCGCCACCATTGCCGGACTCGACAAATACGGCCCGGGAGCCTGGTGCGGCTATTCGTACAGCTGGCTGGGCAACATGAAAGCCCGTGCACATGATGGGGAAGGAGCCGCACGCGCCCTCCGCGACTTCGCCCAGTGCTTCTGCCTGAGAAACACCTTCCACGCCAACGGCGACCAAATAGGAACTGGCAAATCGGGCTTCACGTACCGCCCCTTCACACTGGAAGGCAATTTCGCCTTTGCTTCCGGGGTGCAGGAAATGCTCCTCCAGAGCCACACTGGCACCGTGCGTCTTTTCCCGGCCATCCCGGCAGACTGGAAGGATGTCAGTTTCACAACGCTACGGGCCAACGGAGCCTTCCTCATCTCTGCCGAACGCAAGCAAGGAGAAGTTTCCAAGGTTTCCATCCTCGCCAAACAAGGGGGGACTCTCCGCCTGGAAAATCCCTTCCCCGGCAAGTCAGTCAAGGCCGAAGGTAAAGCTGTTCAGTATGAAAACGGCATCCTCGTCATCGACACCAAACCGGGTGAAAGCATCACCCTTGTCCCAGGCCCAGTTACCGCTGCCAATTAAAGGATTAATCACACATCACGACTCCTGCCACAATGAATTCACATTTCCATTCCATGAACAAATACATCACCCGAGGGTTATGTACCTTGTTGGTGGCAGGAGCCATCTACCCTGCCATAGGCTCAGGCACTGCCCCCAATCCTGAGGATATCCTGCAACGGGTGGCCGATTTCGATAAACAAGCCTGTCTCCTGGCCCTCAAGGATCAAAGCTCTCAACCGAATACCTATGCTCCGCCCAGCGAACTGAGTGTTCAACTGGATGAATTGAACGAACTCCGTGCCAAACTGCCAGCACTAACAGATGCCGACAAAGAGGCAGCCATCACCCGAGCAACCGTACTTCTCGAAACCATCGACAGCGCTCTACTTGCGAACCCCTTGCTCCGCGATCAAAAGATTCTCGCCATCAAGCGCCATTTCCCGGCCAGTGCCCGCCAGCGCACCGGCGGCGGCCTTGGGCTGGCTCCCTCCAACTTCCAGAACAACTCTGAAATAGGCAATCCAGCAAAAGGTTGGGACAATGAATACGTATTCTATGTACCCGGAACCGCTGGAGTCCAGGAAACATCCGCCTACAAGCCTCCGCAGGGCATGATCATCTCGGATACTGAGCCACACTGGTCCGGGGAAAAAGTCATGTTCTCCTCCATCGGGACAGAGAACAAGTGGCACCTTTTTGAACTCAATTTCAACGACAACAAAGTCACCCAGCTCACGCCGCCGGAATACAAGGACTTCGACAGTTTCGACGGTTGCTACGCCCCGGATGGCTCGTACATCTTCTGCTCAACGGCCACCTTCCTGGGCCTGCCCTGTACCAATGGCGGGAACAAGATGTGTGGTCTGTTCGCCTACGATCCCAAGACGAAGAAGTCGCGCCAGCTCACCTTCGATCAGGATAGCAACTGGAACCCCGTTGTCATGAACAACGGCATGATCCTTTACCAGCGTTGGGAATATGCGGATCTCCCCCACTCCAACAGCCGCATCCTCTTTACCATGAACCCGGATGGCACAAGCCAGCTCGCCTTCTACGGTTCCAATTCCTACTTCCCCACCGCCTTCTTCGGGGCTCGCCCCGTACCCGGTAAATCTGGCAAAATCGTCGGCATCGCCGGAGGGCACCACAGCGTGTCACGCGGAGGGCAAATGATCGTACTGGACCCATCCGTCAGTCGTCATGAGGCAGAGGGAGCCATCGCCGAAATTCCCTTCCGTGGCAAAAAGGTCAAAGCCGAAGTCCGCGACCGCTTCCCCGATGGAAAATGGCCTCAGTTCCTCCATCCCTACCCGCTGAGCGATAAGTACTTCATCGTCTCAATGAAAAGATCCCCGCAATCCTTGTGGGGCATCTACCTCGTGGATGTGTTCAACAACATGACTCTCATCGCCCAACAGGAGGATGCCGCCCTGCTGGAACCAGTTCTCATCAAGAAAGAACAGGCCCCCCCTGTCATTCCTTCCCGCGTCAACCCGGAATCCTCGACAGCCACCGTCTTCCTTCAAGATGTGTACTTTGGCCCCGGACTCAAAGGAATTCCCCGTGGAAGCGTCAAAAAACTAAGAATAGGCACCTATAGTTTCTCTCCCTGGAGCCAGGGAGGCCTTCTGGGCACCATTGGCCTGGATGGTCCGTGGGATGTCAAACGCATCGTGGGAGAAGTCGATATTGAAGAGGATGGTTCGGCCATGTTCACCGTTCCCGCAAATGAACCTATCTTCGTTCAGCCACTGGATGAAAACGGAAGGGCTCTTCAACTAATGAGAAGCTGGTTCACAGCCATGCCGGGAGAAAACGTCTCTTGCGTTGGTTGCCACGAAGAACGTGATGCCGTTGTCAAATCCCGCCAAACCCTCTCAGCCATCAAGGCTCCACAGCCCATTCAACCCTTCTACGGGAAAGAACGCGGATTCAGCTTCCTACACGAAGTACAACCCATTTTGGACAAGAAATGTGTCTCCTGTCACAATGCCGACAACCCCAAGCTCCCCTATTTCAAGGGAGACAAAATGCTGACGGACTGGAGTTCCGGCATCTCCGGCCATGGAGACTCGTCCTACTCCGGCAAATTCACGGAATCCTACTACCAGCTCCAGCGCTATGTGCGCCGCCCCGGGATTGAGAGCGACATGCACATGCTCGCCCCCATGGATGTCCACGCCAGCCAGACGGAACTCTTCCAGATTCTAGACAAAGGCCACCACAATGTCTCCCTGTCAGAGGAAGAACACCGTAAACTGGCATGCTGGGTTGATCTGAATGCCCCCTTCCACGGCAGACGTTCCGACATCCCCTGCTTCGATCGTGCCAGGCGGGCATGCGACTTGAAGGCCCACTACGCCCCGCTCTTCCAAGTCAAATTGCCGGACCTCGAATCGCTTCCCGAGCGCCCAATCAACATCACGCCTGAGGCACCCCAGCCCCAGTCTCCCCCGGATTCCACCGAGCCCACTCTCCCGGGTTGGCCTTTCTACAAGGATGGTTCCTTATACCATGCCAACAATCAGATTGCTCTCGGTCATATTCGCAAGAGTATCGACCTTGCGGATGACCTCGAAATGCACCTCGTCAAAGTCCCGGCCGGACGCTTCATCATGGGTAGTTCTCGCCAGCCGAATGAAATGCCGCAATCCATCCAGAACATCACCAAGCCATTCTGGATCGGGCAATTTGAAGTCACCAACGAACAATTTGCCGCCTTCAACAAGGACCACGACAGCCGCACCGAACACCGCCACGGATACCAGTTCGGCCGCGAAGGATACCCACTCAACAAGGCAGGACAACCAGTCGTGCGTGTCTCATGGGAAGAGGCCAACGATTTCTGCAAATGGCTCTCGGAGAAGACGGGGCTCAAAGTCTCCCTCCCCACCGAAGCCCAGTGGGAGTGGGCCTGCCGAGCCGGAAGTGGAAGAGCCTACTCCTTCGGAGATCTGGAGGCAGACTTCAGCAAACACGCCAACCTCGGCGACATACGCCTTCGCGATTTTGCAGCCTGCACCGCCCACAAATTCTACGAAAGCACCCGCATTTTAGACAATCCGAGCCGTTACGACGACTGGATTCCGCGCGATACCACCTTCGATGACGGCGGCTTCGTCTCGGAAGAATCGGGACGCTACCGCCCCAACTCATGGGACATCTACGACATGCACGGCAACGTTTGGGAATGGACCCGTTCCCAGTACAAGCCCTACCCATACCACCCGGATGATGGATGCGACAATACGGCGGACGCCGCTGCTCAGCGCGTCGTGCGCGGAGGCTCCTGGTATGACCGTCCCTTCAAGGCGACATCCAGCTTCCGTCTCGCCTACCGTGGGTACCAGAAGGTCTTCAATGTCGGTTTCCGCATCGTCGTAGAGGAATGATGGGGGAGTATCTCCTTGACAAGGCGGCGTGGATGGGAGAGACCGATGGACGCGGAAGCTCCCGTCCGTCCATGTCCACTCAGGAACTACTATCCATCCCATGTGCGAAGAAATCGAACTACCCAAGGACCGCATGCCCGCGCTGCGCGTCGAAACCATGCCTGCCGATACCAACCAGAATGGTGACGTTTTCGGCGGCTGGATCATGAGCCAGGTTGACCTCGCAGGAGCTAACACAGCCATGCGTTACGCCCTCAGTCGCTTCATCGTCACGAGAGCCATCAGCGGATTGACCTTTGAGGCCCCCGTCATGGTTGGAGATGTCGTCTCCTTCTACACCGATATTGTCAAAGTAGGACGCACGTCCATTACCGTCAAGGTGGAGGTCTATGCCGAACGCCTGACCAAACGCTGGAACAACATCGCCAAAATCACGGAAGCAGAACTCGTTTACGTCGCCCTCGGACCAGACAAAAAACCCATCCCTCTGGAAGAATCCAGAGCCAATTTCTCAAAGTTCTGCCCCCTGTAATCCTTATCCTTACTCCACGCTACCACCTGCACGGAATTTGCTGATCCTCAGAGCATTGAGGATAACTGATACGGAACTGAGACACATGGCTGCCGCCGCGAGCATCGGCGAGAGAAGAAGACCGCACACGGGATAAAGAACACCAGCTGCTATCGGGATCCCCAAACCATTGTACACAAAGGCGAAAGCAAGATTTGACTTCATATTTCCAACTGTTGCTTCCGACAAATCGAATGCGGTCGAGATCACCCCAAGATTGCCTTTGACCAAAGTCACAGCGCAACTCTGCATCGCCACATCGGAGCCCGTCCCCATGGCAATGCCGACATCTGCAGCCGCCAAAGCCGGTGCATCATTGACTCCATCACCCGTCATAGCGACAGTACAGCCCTTGGATTTGAGGGATTTGACAAGCTTTTGCTTGCCATCGGGAGACATCCCCCCATGGTATTCTACAATACCCAGGACCTTGGCGACATAGGCGACCGTCGCCGGGGCATCGCCGGAGGCAATGACAATGTGAACACCGCGTTCTTTCAGGGCAACCAGGGCATCTCTGGTGGATTCGCGTAGCTTGTCAGCCAGAGAGAATCCGCCAGAAAGCTTTCCATCCACAGAAACAAAAAGGACGACTTCTCCCTTGGCTCGTTCCCGTTCCGACCATGGTTCCAGAGGAAACACATCTACCTTGTTTCTCTGGAGCATCTCGGCAGAACCCAACACGATATCATGCCCATTCACTCTACCGGACACACCGCCTCCCGGATAGGACATGAAGCCCTCCACCGGAGAAAGAGTCACTTGGCGACGCTCGGCTTCACGGACGAAAGCGCGAGCAATCGGGTGTTCACTCCCCTGCTCCAGTGAAGCGCAGAGGGAGAGCAGCACATCTTCATGATCTTTCTGTAAAGCATTGATACCGTTAATATCTGGATGCCCCTCCGTAAGGGTTCCCGTCTTGTCCACCACCAACATATTCACCTTGCACAAAGCTTCGAGAGCCGCCGCATCGCGGAACAGAATACCGAGAGAAGCCGCCTTGCCAGATGCCACCATCATCGACATCGGAGTAGCCAGACCCAAAGCACAAGGGCACGCTACAATCAACACCGCTACGGCATTCACCAGGCCATGGCTCCAGCTTGGATATGGCCCCCAAAAGCCCCACACTAAAAACGTCAGGATGGCAATGAGGACGACAGCGAGTACAAAATACCGTGCCACTTGGTCTGCAATCCTCTGCATCGGAGCCTTGGATCGCTGAGCCTGAGCCACCAGCGCGATAATCCGGGACAAAACCGTATCCTTCCCGACGGCACGGGCAGTCATGGTAAAAGACCCCGTGGTATTGAGTGTTGCCCCAATCAGGCGGTCGCCCGCTTTTCTGGGAACCGGGACAGGCTCGCCTGTCAGCATAGACTCATCCACATCGCTTGCCCCGTCCTTCAGTATGCCATCCACTGGCACCTTTTCGCCCGGACGTACGCGCAACACATCTCCGGGATGCACCTCACTGAGTGGAACATCCTGTTCAGAGCCTCCGGGCAATACAATTCGAGCTGTCACCGGAGCCAGATTCATCAGGGCACGGATGGCTGCAGCAGTGCGAACACGGGCAAGGTTCTCCAGAATCTGCCCCAGAAGACTCAGGGAGATAATAATAGCCGCCGCTTCAAAATACACGGGGATATAACCATGGTGCATGAACGTCACCGGAAACCATCCGGGCACAATGGTTGCCGCCAGGCTGTAAAGGAAGGCCACCGCCGTACCTGTCCCGATCAAAGTCCACATATTGAGATTACCCGTCCGAACCGAGACCCACCCGCGTACCAACAGAGGCCAACCCGCCCACAGGACCACGGGAATTGCCAGTGTCAGCTCCACCCAGTTTTGTATTCCCGTTGGTATCACTTTATCGACATGGCCCAGCATCGACAGAAGGAACAACACGATGACAAAAGGCAGGGAAGCATAAAACCTCCGCTTGAAATCCTCCAATTCCGGATTCTCCTCGGCATCCCCGCCAGTCGGAATCTCCGGCTCTAACGCCATACCACATTTCGGGCAGACTCCCGGGTGATCCTGCCGAACTTCGGGATCCATGGGACAGGTGTAAATTGTTCCTTCAGGTACAGGTGCCGTCTCCATAGGTTGATGACCACCAACATAATGCTCCGGATCGGCAGAAAACCGTTCCAGGCAACGCCTGTTGCAAAAATGGTATTCGCTACCACCAAAAGAAGCCTTCAAAGGAGAATCGGGAGAAACATCCATACCACATACGGGATCCTTTTCTCCCTTCCCCTGAGTGTCCCCCATCGACATGGAGTTTTGGTGCGACATATTCATATATCATTGACAACCCTAGCACCCAATTCGGCGTAGCACTGACAAACAATAGATTAATATGTACGGCATAACTGGAATCCTTCACTGTTCCGGAGAAGCGTGTTGATGATCCCCTTGTTTTTGATAAATTAACTCCTGCCCCATATCCATCGCTTTTCCCATGAACATAGCTGCATTTGAAGTCCGAGACGACGAGCGCCCCTTTTTCTCCCGTTACGAAACCCGGCAAGGTCTGAATCTGGCCCTCCATGCGACAACGCTCAACGAAGTTACCCTGCCTTTGGTACACGGATGCTCCGGGATCACGACCCTGGGACAAAGCCATCTCGACCGCTCCCTGCTGGAGGCCCTCTCCCGGCTGGGAGTCCGATACGTCTCGACGCGTACAACTGGGATCAACCACATCGACATGCAGGCAGCGGAGGAATTCGGCATCCGCATCAGCCATGCAAAATATTCTCCCCACGGCATTGCTGACTTTACGGTCATGCTGATGCTGACATGCCTGCGCAAATACAAGGAGGCTCTCTTTCGCGGCAACGTCAACGACTATTCCCTATCTGGTCTTCAAGGAAAGGAGATGCGCAACCTGACAGTTGGCATCATTGGCACGGGAGCTGTAGGGGCAGCCGTCATCCACAACCTGAGCGGCTTTGGCTGCCGCCTTCTCGCCTGTTCCCGCCATCAGCAGGAGTCCTTATCCGGCCTGGTTGAATACGTTTCTCTGGAAGAGCTGCTCCGGCAGAGCGATATCGTCACCCTCCACGTCAGCCTGACGCAAGAGACCCGATACATCATCAACCGCGAAACCCTGTCCCGAATGAAAGACGGTGTCATTCTCATCAATACGGCACGAGGAAGCCTGATTGAAGTCCAAGCTCTGATCGAAGGGATTGAATCACACAAAATCGGAGCATTGGGTATAGACGTCTTCGAAAATGAGGAAAGTATCTTCCACCAGGACAGGCGCAGCGACATCATCAGCAACAGAGATATGGCCTACATCCGGCAATTTCCCAACACAGTCATGACTCAGCACATGGCCTTTTATACCGTCGAAGCCGTTGAAAGCATGGTCCGGTGCGGTATAGAAAATATCCTCTCCATGCATCGGAACGAGGGTGCCCGGGAACATCACGGCACTTCCCGGCGTTCTTGAAAGATCATGCCTCCCCTGCTCGTACATGGATCATTGCGGAGAATTATCCAACTCTCTTTTATCCATGAAAAAAACTGCTTTCCTTTTATGTTTCCTCTCCTGGAACCTGTCTAGCATCACTGCTGAAGCCGGAGAAAATGTACCTCTTTCCTCCTTGAACCTGAGCATGATGACAGCCGGTTTCGGCTCCGTCCACGCGAACCAATCCACATCCGGTAAACCCTTGCTCCTGCAGGGCAAGGAATATAAGGGCGTCGGAACCCATGCCGACAGCAAAATGATCATTGACCTGGCCAGCAAGGGAGAACGCTTCACTGCTCTTGTCGGAGTCGATGACAACGCCGGAGGCCTCGGCACCGTCATTTTCCGAGTCACGGGTGACGGCAATATCCTTTTTGATTCCGGAATCATGAAAATGGGCGAAGAGCCCCGGCAAATTAATGTCTCTCTCAAGGGAGTCAACAAACTGGTGCTCGAAGCACTCACAGGGCCAGATGGCAACAAATACGACCATGCCGACTGGGCAAATGCCGTCATCACCATGGACTCGGGTTCTCCCGTTGCCATTCCGGATGCCGACATCATCCAGACAGGAACCGACAAGATGGGAATCTCTCTGCTGGTGGACAAAAACAACAACGTCTTCCAGCAATACATCGGCAAGGAAACAGCTCCGGCAGACATGTTCCGCCACGGAGCATCCAAAGACCTTGCCTACCCCACCATCACCAGCACGAATCAATTCCAGTTCTGGGGAGAACCTGCCCTGCATGCCATCCACTCTGACGGCCATATGTCCACGGCATTTCAATTCCTGAAATCCGATGTACAGAACATCGATGCCGACACCAAGCTAACGACGGTGACATTGAAGGACCCCAACTACGAATTCTACGTCAACCTCCACTACAAGAGCCATCTAAAGCTGAATGTCGTCGAACAATGGGCTGATATCGTCCATCACGAACCGGGTACCGTCACCCTCACCAATTTTGCTTCCGCGGCTCTGACCTTCCACTCGGGAGACTTCCGGCTCACACACTTTGCCGGAGGCTGGGCTAATGAGTTCTCCATCCATGAAACCCGGCTGACACCAGGTTCCAAAGTCATTGAAAACAAATGGGGCATTACCAGTTCCAACGAAAGGCAACAGCATTTCATGCTTTCCATGGATGGAGCCGCCACGGAGACCAGCGGCAAGGTACTGGCTGCCACGCTCGCGTGGTCCGGCAACTACAAATTCCAATTCGAACTGACCACAAACAACAAACTCGTCGTCACAGCCGGGATGAACCCCTGGGCATCCGCCTACACGCTTCCTCCCGGAGAAACTTTTTCAACGCCGCGCCTTGTTTATACCTTCACTGACCAGGGCAAGGGAGAAGCCAGCCGGCGCCTCCACCGATGGGCCCTCTCCCATGGCATGAGAGATGGCAACACGCCTCTGCGGACGATCTTCAACAACTGGGAAGCCACCGGCATGAATACGAGCGACAAAACAATTGTACCGTTTTTCAAGCCTGCCCACGATCTGGGGTTTGAACTTTTCCTGCTGGATGACGGTTGGTTCGGCCTTCCGGACAAAGCCCGCGTCCTCGGCGAATGGGAGCCCACCCCCATCATGCACCCGAAAGGTATGTCCGTCCTGATCAACGAAGCGAACAAAGCCGGCATCGACTTCGGATTATGGGTAGAAATGGAGATGGCCAATCCCGATGCCCGCCTCGTCAAAACGCACCCTGACTGGCTGCTCTGCGAACCGGATCGCCCCAAACATCTCCAGCGCGGGCAATACGTGCTCGATCTGAGCAACCCGGAAGTCCAGCAGTTCTGTATCAACTCATTTAATAAAATCATCAAGGACAATCCCGGTATATCCTTCGTCAAATGGGACTGCAACAGCCCCTTCCACAACCCCTACTCCAAATACCTCGGCAACAATCAGCAGCACCTTTGGATCAAATACACCCAGGGGCTCTACCACATCTTTGAAGAAACCGTCAAAGCCAATCCCAATCTGCAAATGATGCTTTGCTCCGCCGGTGGAGCACGAAGCGACTATGGTGCCCTGAAATACTTCCACGAGTTCTGGGCCAGCGACAACACCGGCCCTCTGAACCGCGTCCGCATCCAGTGGGGCTACTCGCACATCTTCCCCGCCAAGGCCATTGGAGCACACGTCACTCATTGGGGAAGACAACCCTTCAAGTTCGCCTTCGATGTTGCTATGAGTGGTACCCTCGGCATGGATGCCGATCCGACCAAAATGTCGGATGAAGAAAAGGAAATCACGCAGAGAGCCGTATCTATCTACAAGGAGAAGTTACGCCCCGTCGTCCAATTTGGAGATTTGTTCCGCCTCGTTTCCCCCTACGAATCCAACCGCGCTTCCCTCATGTATGTCACCCCCGACAAACAGGACAAAGCCGTCGTCTTTTTCTATCAGACCGCCGACGATCAGAATGGCCTCACTGTCAAACTCCAGGGATTGAACCCGGACGCAAGGTACTTGCTGGAGGAAGTCAATATAGAGTCTCCAGACAAGGCGGCCTGTGCTGAAAACGCACAAACACTCACCGGAAGTCAACTCATGGGACAAGGCCTCCATTTCAATTGTAAAAAGCGCTTTGACAGTGCCGCTGTCTATTTGCAGGCACAGTAAGCTTTGCAAATAAGCATTACCCTGTTCCCTCCCCAAAAGGAGTAATCGGAATCACATCCGCTTGCTCCTTTTCATTGTCCCTCTCTTTTAATTCAAAGCAGGCAGACTATACCATTCCAGCAGAAAGCAAGAACGGCGCCAGAGAGACTCCCTATTATCTCTGGCGCCGTATGCTATGACAGGAGGTTTCCCTCCCGACAAATTGTAAGGTTAATCACGACTGGCTTTGTTCTCTGGGTTCCGGCGGTATTGGAACTCCATGCCCACGTGTGATCAACACAAAATTGTATGGTTGAAAATGACAGTTTAGTCCATCCTGTCAAAGACAACAATTGAGCTGTAACACTGAATCGTAAAATTTACAAGCCATGTTTCCCATATTTTTTCGTGGCTCATAAAACTCTATGACAAAATTGTTTACCTTCTGCATGTTAATAACATTTTCCATATCGACGAAATACAAGAAAAACATGGCGAAAAAACGCTTTCAATTCCCTGCTTTCCGTCCATATTCCAATGTCATGAGCATATCCATATATACGCATGGAAATCACCACTCTTTCAAGAAATAACTTTTTTTAACGCTTCCGACGGTTCTTGAATATTTTCGTCATATTCTCGTCTCATTTCCGAACAGAGAAGCTCCCGTCCTTTCAACAGAAAAAACGGGAGCCCGATGAAAAAAGCAGGGAAAATCTGCTCTCAAACAGATCAATCCTTATTCTGCAAACTGACAGCAACCTTTTTGAAGGTCGGTTCCTCAATCTGCTTGATGGATCCATCCGCGTACAGGACACAAATATAATCGGAGTGACGCTCCGCGCTGGGAAGAACGTATTCCTGGAAGTCCGCATCGTTGCGAATGCTCTTGGTTTCCATGGCAATACCATCAGACAGCCACGGAATACCCGCCAGAAGCTGACCACGACTGGTCTGAATGCTGGAGGACGGATTCTCGGGATCCTGACTATTGTCCGTCCAGCTCGTGTAGGAAATCGTTTCGGGCGTTGCTTCTACATAGTCGCTACGAGAATAGCGCTTCGTATTACGATCTGCCGGGCAACGGAATGTAGCAGGCAGGGATGGAAGAACGGATATGGACGGGGGCTGTTGTTCGTAAGCTGTGAGGACATACGGAGCGATAGCTACCCACCAGCCCATAGCTTCATCATAATTTTCCGTGGTTTCGTCATCATCCATGCCACTGCATGGGAGAATGCCATAATGGTCCTGAGCATACTGGGAACCCAAGTGCTTGAGTTCGTTGAAATTCGTCATGCACTGGGCACGGTCGGATTTGTCCTGACTACGAAGGAATACCGTATAGGCAACCCCCGCCAGAGCAGCCAGAATGGCAATCACGACCAACAGTTCAATCAGGGTAAACCCGCGGGAACGTTTTCGGGAAGGAAAAGGAATCTTCATATTTTGGAATAAACTATCACACAGCAATCGCGATGCAAAGCAGAAACAGGACAAAGGGAGCCTCTTTCATGCGCTTACAGGCAGGAATCACATTTTCTTTTCAGGGAAGGATATCCTGCAAGGCTTCCATGGGGCGGCAAAGGCGCACCCCTTTCTCTGTCACAACGATAGGTCTATTGATCAATTCCGTATGTTCCACCATCAGATCAATCAACTGATCATCCGTCCATTTGTCGTCATCCAAATGGAGTTCTTCGTAGATATCTTCCCCGGAGCGGATCACACCGCGGACGCCAAGTCCCGTGGCCTGGATCAGCTCTGCCAGCTTCTCACGAGTCGGGGGCGTTTCGCGGTACAGAATGATTTCGGGTTCTTCTCCCGCCTCGCGAATCAACTTCAATGCTTCGCGGGATTTGCTGCAGGAAGGGTTGTGGTAGATGGTGATCTTATTCATACAATTTTGCCGGGCGGCCACACTCCCTCCGTAGCACAGAATCACAGACCGAGTCCAGACAATCCACAGGCATCCCGTTGCGTACGTTCAGATGGGAGCAGTCTTCCTCTACAGTCCGGGGCAGCCTTGCCTCACGACATGGCGGCCCCGGTGTAGTTTCTCTTTTATTGCGTCTTCTGTTCCTAATCAGAAGTTGTACCGGTAGCCGATG
>CAYVAI010000034.1:0-33252 GCA_964448375.1 uncultured Akkermansia sp. | reverse complement strand
AACTGTTGCCGGAAAGCGTACCCGTCAGTTCGAGCCGGCTGGCACTGCTTCCTGTGCCGGCGATTTCCAAAGTGCCCATTCCAGAATCGATTCGGCCAGTCAGGGAATCAGTTCCGTTCATTTGAATGAGTAACGTACCCGTGGCCTTGGACAAGGTTCCGGCGATGGATGCCAGCGTACCTGCCTTTTTGACAATCACAGTTTTTGTATCATCCATGTTGGTCAGTTGGAGCTCTCCACCAGCGACAATGGAAAGCTGCCCATCGAATGCGGCATTGTCGGCCAGGTTATTCAAGACGACTTTGCCCTTAGCGCCATCCTTACCCACAGAAATATTGTTGGAGTTGGTTGATGAAGCAAATTGCAGGCCACTCAGGGTAAGTATTTTACTGTCTATGGCGGCTAACTGGATCTTACTGCCGGGTGTAGCCAGCAGATTGTGCCCGTCAAGCGTTACGTTCTCCGATGCGAGCAGAGAACCTCCGGCAAATGTGATATTGCCGCCGGTTCCGAGCGCGGAACCATTCGAGATTTTCAAGGTTCCTGCTGTCAGCTTTGTGCCACCAGTGTAGGTATTGGTCCCTTTCAGTTCCTGGGAGCCGATACCATTGATTTCAAGGGCTAGCTTTCCGGCTCCAAGGCCGGAACCATTTTGATCCTGGATCGTCCCGGCGAAGGTATAGTCCTGATCCGGCGTTAGTATTAGCGTGTGGACGCTATCGGCTGAATACGAGGCTGTCCAGACCCATCCACTTTCACCTGAGATTCCTCGAAGGTTACCTGTTGTGCTGGACAGGGCTAGCGCAGAGCCATAGCCCGACAGGGTCACGCGCGAGTGTGCAAGAGCCGTAGCATGGCCAATAACGATCTGATTACCGTAGTTTTTTGCCGTGTTACTATTCTTGGAGTCAATGATTTCCACATCGCCAGTGAACCCCTCGTTTGCTCCGGTCAGGATGACATAGCTGCCCCATCCTTTGTCTTTGCCTGCGGCGCTTGCTCCTTGTCCGGGATTAACATCAGATCCTCCCCAACCCCATTGAGTATTCCTCTGGGAGTTGATTAAAACTATATTGCCAGCACCACTCAGGCTGGAAACGGTCATATAGTTCACAAATTCACCGCTGATTTGAGTTTTGGTACCTTGTGCGACACTCAAGTCAAGAGGGGTATCGTCCGATGAGTAGTGGATCATATTACTTTCACCACTATTGACTTTGATAATGTATTTATAGGTGTTTTGGGACGATATATTATTGTCGTTGCTGAGGGTCAGACGCGTGGAGGCTCCAACTTCAGCATTCATCTGGAACAGGAATTCTTTGCCGGATGATATCTGCTTATTCAAGGTCAGGGTACCATTCTTGATGAGAGTTTCCGTTGATAAATTACTGGCTGCATCCAAGATCATTTCTCCGCTTCCTGCCTTGATGAGCTTGCCGTTACCATCAAAACCATGCTTCATGGTAATGGTATAGACATCCGTGTCGAATGTTGTTCCACCCGCGTTCGCTAAATGAATTTTGACATCGGCGTTATTATACCCTGCATCACCAGCACTACTACTGCTACTTGTTGACCAGTTTGCAGAAGCCCGGACTGTGCCATTGCCTAATGTGATATTTGTTGCTTCGTACAGGCCTGATGTCACGGCACCCGACTGAGGTGATCCTGTAAACTGATTACGGATATTCGAGAGTCCGCTGGAACCTATCACCAGGAGATTATTTTTTCCGTCGTATCCGTTGGCGGGATCCCCCATGATCAAAGAATTGTTTTTACGGTCATTATTGCCGTAATTATTCGATTTATCAAAGTCAATCCCTTGGACATAGGCGGCTCCATTGATCAAATTGATGATGGAATAACCGTCCTTTCCCATTTTAAGTACCCCGGCGGCTCTTAACTCGCTGCTGTCTTTGATGTTGATCGCTGTATGAGAATTGCCGTATCCCCATACGTTCAACTGAAATGTCGATGATATTGTCGATTTAAACAGAGAACCTTTCGTCAGGTTGATGTTATGAATTACACCAGTTTCATTGATATTACCTGATCCGTCCACAGTCATCTTGCTGTTATCAAGATTGAGTGTAGTCGTCGATGATGAGCGAGTTACGTTGTAGCCGCCTCCAAAGTGCACGGTATTGTCTCGCATCGTAACCGATTTGCTATTCCCCCACTGTGAGAATCCTCCTGCTAGGTCGATGTTTCCGGTAAACGTCAAAGTTCCCCCATCTGTGTGGGACAATGATCCTGTCCCCGTAATGGAGCCATGATAGGTTGTTACAGCGTTGCCCCAAAGACGAATTGTTCCTCCCTTGTCCCCTATGATGAAGTCATTGTAGACATCGGTTACGGCGGTATCATTTGTTGTTGTTACAACTCCGCCACCGTTCAGAATGATGGGAATTTTAACACTGTCAGCACCAGCTCCCTGCAGAACAGAAGCTGAGGTATTCCATCCCAGAAGCCCGGCACGAATTTCCAAACCCGCAGAAAATCCGTTTTCCAGGGTGATCTTTGTTGACGTAGCACTGCCACCTCCCGACACGCTCAAGTCACCAACGCCGTTGATGGCAACGCCAGCCCATCCTGCACCATCTCCAGAAACTTTGATTGTGTTGCCGGAAAGTGTGACTTCGCTTTGGGGGCTGGATGAAGTACCGATCATGAGTGTTGTTGAATCGGTTGCTTGAGTTCCTTTAACCAGTTCTATGGAAGAATCGGTACCGAATGTCAGGGAAGAAAAGCCCTGTTCAGCTCCGCCAAGTAATTTGACTTTACTGTTCTTGCCCAAGGTTAACGGAGCAACGAGGCTTCCTCCCTTGTTTTCTATGGAGAGTGTTTTTCCCTCTGCTACCGTGACGCTTCCCAATGTGCCAGCCAAACCAAACAGAGATTGGTCCCCTGCAATGTTGATTGCCCCTGAACCGGCCAATGTGATGACTTTGGTTGAAGAGACATCGGTTGAGCCGAAAGAAAGAACACTGCCAGCAGTGTTGACATTGATCACGACTGTTTTGTCTAGGCTCAGACTGCCATCGTTGAGGGTAACATTGCCGGATTTCAACACGAGATACGTTCCGGTAACTACTCCCAGCGAGATTGCATGACTGTTCGAACCTGTGGCATCTGAAATCAGGACACCGATCCCTTGTGTAGCATTCCATGCTTCAGTTCCGCTACCAGCGTTTTGTTCTGTTGAACTCCATGAATTAGTCAACCAATTGGTGCTACCTGTAATGTTCCTGTATTGCCCAACAAAAGTATCGACAATCTGGAAGCCAGCAATTGAACCACGTGCGCCGCCGGTAGCTACGGAAGCCATCGTCAGATTGGAACCTGTCAAGTCATTGACTTCAAGTACATTGGTTCCAACGATTAGTTCGTATTCATTGTTGTCCGCATTTCTCCGTCCCCATGCGCCATTGCCTACCTTGGCTGGGTTGGTGCCATCGGCTGTGTAATTGACGCCATTGACGGTTGTCGCCGTAAATTTACTATTGTCATTATCAGCATCACCACCGAAGTAAATAAATACTTTGTAAGTAAGATAGGGAATATTGGTCAGAGTGATTGTTTGCGATGAATTAGCACCGACGGAAGCAGATCCAGACAAGAGCTTTTGAGACAAAGAAGAACTCGCCGTTGATCCGGGATGGCTCCATCCATGGATGGCGGTGATGCTGGCCGTTACACCTGTAAGAGCAGTGCCGGAATCGTTTTTCAATGTATTCCAGGTGACAGCATTGGATCCTGTTGTCAGAGCACAGTTGTTCCAGTTATTGGCAATGACCCGATTCAAACCCAAGAGACCATCCCCGGAAATTTGATAGCCTGAATCAGCCCCGTCCCTATAGAAGTTGATGCTGATCCCTTCTGCTGCATAGGAGGCTGCAGACCAGGAAAAGGCGATACTTGATAATGCGCATAATATGAGCGACTTGAGTCGTATGGGGAGTCGAAGTTTCATAGTAGTGAAGAAAAGAATATAGGTTATTGTTTGTAGCTCCGTTTTTTTCCCACGACAAGGCAAAAAAAGAGAAACGGGATTTTGTAAATGCTTTTTAACGCAATTCACTTTGGCTTGAATATTATTCAATACTCAGACTATAAATGGGATGCGGCGAACTGTGAAATCTCATGATTTAACTGTGTAAAATCATGAATAGTCCAATAATTTATTTTTTGTCAAACAAAGGTGGTCTTTGCGATTTATACTCCATCAATATTCAAATGTCATTGTGGATCAAGATAATGTGGAAGATACGCTATTGCTTGCACCATGGATGGCCTCTCACTGTGGAGCATCGCAACATGCTCCTACCTCCCATGGTTGTGAGAACCGTGGTATTCAAGACTTCAGGGTATTAGAGCTCGCCATTCCTCCCCCATTCTTGACGATGAAGAACGGGGGAAGATCGTTGGGAAGTAGGGGATTACGTCAGAAGGCTTGCTTCTGCCCTTTTTCGTAATTGGCGTTGATGCGGTCGATTTCCTTCTGTGTGATGGAGTTTTCGCGCAAGGGTTTGTTGGTCATGTTGCGCTCAAGAGTGTAGCCAAAACGCTTCTGGAAGTGCTTTTTGTGAGTAGCGAGCTTTTTCTCGAAGTCTTCGAGGGTTGGGTGCTTTCCGAATTCTCCCCAAGCGTTTTCCGAGACGGCGATGGCACGAGGGAATGTCATATACATCAGGAGCTCTGTTGAGGGTATCCATTCTGCCCACATGCAGAGCTGGATGCCTTTGACGTGGCTGGTGTCTTCACGGGTACGTCCGTTGCGAGGGTCGAAGTTGTAGCAGTCCTTCAGGAGGATGGGGCTGCCTTCCGGCTTGAATCGGGGATCCCCCTTCGGGTAGTTGAACTGGCAGCGGGCGAGATAGTATTTGAACTGGGGGGTGATGATGAGGTCAATGCCCTGTTCTTTGGTTTTGTCGATGCAGCGGGGAAATTCTCCGGGGAGCCAGGACATGACTGTTTCGCCCTTGTGGTAGTATGATTTGTTGATGTCGTACCAGAGGATGGGTTTGCGCTGCTTTTTGGCGAGTTGTTGGGAGAGGTCGGAGGTGAAGTCGCTCATTTCGGCCTCGACATCGTCTCCCTGGCCCTTGGCGGCACGAGCCTTTTTGCAATCAGGGCAGTTCTTCCAGTCACCCATGGGACATTCGTCACCACCGATATGGACGTAGCCGAATGGGAAGATACTTTCAAGGGTATTGAACACATCGGCAATAAATTTTTTGGTGGCAGGTTTCTGAGGGCAGATAAGCTTGGAAGAAACGCCCCCATGCGTCCAGACCTGGGAACGCTTGGTGTTGCAGCAGAATTCGGGATAGGAAGCGGCCAGCGCCATGTTGTGACCAGGCATTTCTACTTCGGGTAGAACTTTGATGCCTCGCTTGGCGCAATAGGTGACGAGATCGGAGAGTTCCCTGGCTGTGTACATCCCTTCATTGGCCAGGAGGGCGTTGTTCTGGTTTTTAGGAGCCGATGGGCGCACGGCGCCGATGGTACGCAGCTTGTCATAGCCTGGTACGGGCAGGCGCCATCCCTGGTCTTCAGTGAGGTGGAGGTGCAGGACGTTGTATTTGTAATAGTGCATGGCATCGACGAACTTCAGGAGCTCCTCCATGGGGTAGTGGTATCGCCCTACATCAACCATCATACCACGCCAAGAGAAGTTGGGGTGATCTGTTATTTTGCCGCAGGGGATTCCCTGAGGGGTGTCCGCAAGCTGGTCTCGTAGCTGGAAAAGGGTGGAGGTGGCCATGGCGCGACCATCGGCCGTAGAGAACTGGATGCTGACCCCGCTGGGGGTGATGTCCATGGTGTAACCTTCTTCTCCAAGTCCCTTGACTTGCTGTGCCCGAGTGACGTTGAGGTTTTTGCTGAGACCTGTGCCGGTGGTGACTTCAGCAGGTTCGGGGATGATGTTGTAGGGGTTGGCGCTAAAGCCGGGAAGGCCGAGTAAACCCAGGATGAGGAAGAGGAGTTTTTTCATGAAGAGGGGGAGTATTGAAGCAATAAAACCCTCCATCTTAACCTGTCGATTAGCGGTAAGACGGAGGGTTTTATTAAAATGAGTATTTGCGAAAATCTTTATTTGGCGGAAGCCGTTTCGGTCTTGTCTGCTTTGGGGGAGCAATCCCATTGGGGCGTGACGAGGAGTTTGCCAGTGGCTCCGGGGAATCCTTCGGGTATCTGGTAGTCCTTGCGGAGCTGTTTGTAGAGTTCCTTGAGCTTCATGGCGTCTTCGGAGTATTCCGACTTGCCGTACACATTGTGCATTTGAGCGGGATCCTTTTCGTTGTCGAAAAGCATCCATTCATCACTCGTCCAGAGATAGGACAGGGTGTATTTACCGGAGCGAAGACCATCGTGGCGGGGAGCATTGTGTTCGCCCGGATTCTCGTAGAAAGCGTAGTACAGGGGGCGGTCGGTGAATTCCTTATCTTCACCCGTTTTGAAGATCGGGGTGAGGCTTTTACCCTGGAAGGTGTTCATGTTTTCCGGGGTATCGATACCAGCGATTTCGCAGAAGGTGGGAGCGTAGTCGATTTCCTGAACAACGGCATTGGAGCGGGTGCCGGGCTTGATGTGGTTCTTCCAGCGCATGATGAGAGGCATGCGGAAGGATTCTTCAAAGATCCAGCGCTTGTCGTAGAGTCCGTGTTCGCCCATGTAGAAGCCTTGGTCGCCGCAGTAGAGGACAATGGTGTTGTCGGAGAGGCCGTTCTTGTCGAGGTATTCCATGATCTGACCGATGCTTTCATCGACAGAGAGGACGGAGCCGAGGTAGTCTTCCATGTAGTGACGCCAGCGTTGGACCAGGATGTCGTCCTTGGTCTTGATCTTGCCGCTGCGGATGTCCTTGACTAATTTATCAGTACGTGCCTTGTGGTAGTCGTACCAGGCTTGCTTCTGCCTGGGATCCATACGGTTCCATTCAGGCATAGCCCATTCGTACTTCGGGCAAACGATCATTTTGCGGATGTCTTCCGGGACGGCTTCCTTGATGAGGTGCTCGTCAGACCATACATTGAAATGGTTGGCAAGGGTTTGTTCCGTCTTTTTCAGGAAGTCGGGACGATCCGAGAAATCGTCCTTGAGATTGGCGGGGGGCTCAGCTGTATCGGCGAACTGCTTGGCGCGGCCCAGGTTCTGGATGGCAGGGCACCAGTTGCGGTGCGGAGCCTTGTGGCCGACGACGAGCATGAAGGGCTTGTCTTTGTCGCGGTGATCGAGCCAGTCGAGACTCTTTTCCGTGACGAGTTCGGTGGCATAGCCGGGGACGCGAGTGACAACGCGATTGTTGTTCTTGCCAGGCGTGATGAAGTCCGGGTTGAAATAACTGCCTTGTCCGGGGAAGATTTCCCAATAGTCGAAACCAGTCGGATTGGATTCCAAGTGCCATTTGCCGACGAGCCCTGTTTGGTAGCCAGCTTTTTGAAGCATTTTTGGGAAGGTGGGTTGTGAGCCGTCAAAGGGCTTGGCATGCTCATTGAACAGGTAGCCGTTCATGTGGGAATGGCGTCCTGTATAGATGCAGGCGCGGGAAGGTCCGCATAGGGAGTTTGCACAGTAGCTGCGGTCGAAAACCATCCCTTCATCCGCCATCTTGCGGAAGTTGGGCAAGGGCATTGGAGAGTCTTTATCGGAGGTGCCCAAGGTCTGGTAGGCATGGTCATCCGTGATGATCATGATGATATTGGGGCGCTGGTCCTGCTTTTTTTGTGGTTGTTCCTGAGCGAAGGCACAGGCAGCAAGCACTGTCGTTGTGAGAACAATTGTTGGGAGCCAGTTCATAGCGAGGGGCATTGTAGTCAATGTGTTTCTCGTTGGAAGTTTTTTTTAGGGCAGAAGGGATTTTATATGGTGCCCGATCCGGGAAATGTCGGGAAGAGGATTTCATGTTGGGTATTCAATGAATGCCCTTCGAGTTATTCAGATTTTTTTCCATGAAGACAAAGGACCAGTTGGCTTGCCCGGAAGCTTGCTGGCGGAACACCGAGTACCCCATGGAATGGTAGAGAGACAGGTTCTTCTTGCTGAGATTGCTGGTGAAGAGCTCCAATCTCTCGATGGTAGATAGCCTGGTGTTTTCGATATGGAGTAACAGTTGTTTTCCATAACCCAATCCCTGATGGTCGGGATGGACCATCAGCTTGCCGATATGAAGACTTGCCCCACGGATGGTGCCTCTGATGGAACCAATGAGTTGTCCCTCCTTCAGACGCATGGTGAAGATGCTTGTCCCGTCAGCGTGGAGATGCTTGAGATCATCTAGTGATTCAAGCAAGGGCGGGATGTTGAGATCTCCCACTAATTCAGCCTCGCTACGGTAGGCTAGTTGCTGGAGTTTCAGGATGTCGGGAAGATCGGCTTCAGTGGCCAGGGTGATATGTATGCTGTCGCGCATAGAAGGGGCAGGGAGGATGCAAAACCAGGAGAAATGCGAAAAATGAAAAGAGTCTCAATCCTTTCAGATTGAGACTCTTATAATGGCTCCCCCGGTAGGGCTCGAACCTACGACCTAGTGATTAACAGTCACCCGCTCTACCACTGAGCTACAGGGGAGTTACGTTCGTGAACGCGGGGTGTTTATATACTCATTTACTCTTTTTGCCAAGAATAATTTTGCACGGGGAACAATTTTTTTTGCAGTCTGAATGCTTCTGCTTACCGGATATGATTTATTATCAAAAAGAAAGGACTGCCAGTGTGGCAGTCCTTTCGAAGGTCAAAATATGATTTGGAATGTTTTAGAAGTTCCAGGTGAAGCCTGCTTCGATCACGTGGAAGGGATCGGCGTCCTGAATCTTCATCATTTCGTAACCAATCACGAAGTCGGTGGAATCGTTGATGGCGAACTTGAAGCCAGCGTTGGCCGTCCAAGTGGCCTTGGTGTCAGTTTCCGTGTTGCTATTGCTGGCAGCCGGCGTCTTGAAGGTGAGCTTGCTGTCCGTGAAGGAAACGCCGCCCTTGGCTCCGATGTAGAACAGGGTGGAGTCAGACAGGGAAACGTTGATGTTGTAGCCAAGCAGAACCGGGATGGTGGTCAGGCGGGACTTCAGGGAATCAACGCCAGGATAGTTTTCGGTGGAAACGTTTTCGGAACCGCCAAGCATACCAGTCGTCAGGGAAAGTTCATGAATGACCTGGTCGCCTTCGATGTAATTCTGGAAGCCGATGAAGGCGCCAGCGATGTTAGGCATTTCGTCGTCGGAAGCCCAACCATAGGCACCCTTAAGGGTCATGCCGAAGGTGGAATCGTACTTTTGTGTGTACTGTCCGCTGGAAACTCCGGTGCTGGACTCGGTGTACTTGGGAACGGGAACAGCTGCCTGTGCCTGAACGAATCCCATAGCAAGAGCGAGGGAGGAGTAACGGAGGAATGACATGGTATTCATTTCGTTGTCTGGTTAGTAGTGTTTTTCTGGAGAGGGTGTCTCATTATGGTGATTGGCCTACCCCAGCTTCTGAGCGGTGTCCGGGCTTTCGGATAGAACGTGATGTTTCGATCGGCTGCCGGATGAGGCTTGATCCAGGGTTGGGGGATGACCAATGACAGGACGCCTGCCAGATGGAGTTTTTGCCACGCAAAAACGCAACAACCTCTCACAGGCGGTTATCATATACTGCATCATTACTTGCAGGGGGCGGTCTTGTCCACTAAAATTTTCCGTTTTGACGGGAGAATTTTTCACTGATGGTTCAGAGGCTGGTCGGGCCCGGCTGCTACGGTAGCTGTTGTGATGCTGGAATGGTGCGATGAGGACAATAAAAAAGCCCTTCGCAAGAAGGGCTTTTATTGGATCACGTGATGGTGGGCAGGGCTGGATTCGAACCAGCGAAGTCGAAAGACAACAGATTTACAGTCTGCCCCGTTTGGCCACTCCGGAACCTACCCGTTCACGTGGTGCGGGGAGAATCTACATGTTTCGTGATGCAGGATCAAGCCCTTTTTTGCATTTGATGAAAAAAATCGCTTTTGATGTGTGCTATGCGATGCTTTGAACGGTTTTTTTCGTTTTGAAGGCATAGATGAAGTAGGCGGTTCCAATGAGGAAAAGGAAGAGGGAAAGGAACTGTCCGCGTGTGAGGTCGAACCAGACGGGGGAATCCGGCTCGCGATAGTTTTCGACGATGATGCGGCCAATGGCATAGAGGAAACAGAAGATGCCGCAGAAGATACCATTGTATGCCTTGGGGCAGAAAATTCGGACGCTCCAGAGTACCGCGAAGAGGATGAGGCCTTCTGCCAGTCCTTCGTAAAGTTGGGAAGGGTATCGTTCGGGCAGGACGGATCCAACGATTTCTTTGATGGCTGGGGTGTCGCGTACGCGATCAACCATCCATTGAGCTGAGTAGGCGTCTGCGCGGTCGGGGACGGGGCCAAAACTAGCCAGGCTCTGGAGGAGGGAGTCCGGGCATTCGTCGTAGATTTTCTGGAGTGCCTGGTGACGCAGTGTGACGTTTTCAAAAAGTTCGGCGGGGAATTTCATGCCGACCCATGAGTGGCTGTGCATGATGCGTCCGTAGAGTTCTCCATTGATGAAGTTGGCCATGCGCCCGAAGAAGAGTCCTACCGGGGCGACGATGGCAAGGCCGTCTGTGATGGCGACCCAGCTGATTTTGTGCTTCCATGCGTAGTAGAGAGTGAAAAGGGCGACGCCGATGATGCCGCCATGGCTGGCCATTCCTCCTTCCCAGACACGGACGGCGGTGAGGGGATCTGCCAGAAAGGCGTCGATGCCGCGATTGGGTATCCAGTAGAAGAGGACATAGCCAAGGCGGCCGCCGATGAGGACGCCGAAGACAGCCGTCCAGGTGATGAAGTCGGAGAGTTTTTCCTGCGCGATAGGGTAGAGCTGTTTTCCGGCAAGGTATTTCAAGAGAAAGTAGCCGGCGACAAACCCCAGAAGGTAGGCGATGCCGTACCAGCGGATGGCGATGGCGTCTCCTAGCTGGAGGAGAATGGGGTTGAGGTCGTGGATGTATGTAGCAAACATGGAGGGAGAATTATAGATATTGTGTGAGGGAGGCGACGGTGTCTGCGTCCAGACGGCGTACGAGTGCTTCGCAAAGAGCCACGGTGGCGTCAAAGTCGGACAGTGAAATGATGCTGTTGTGAGCGTGGATGTATCGGGAGGGGATGCCGAGGACGATGCAGGGGACGCCCTGGCCTGCCAGGTGGATAGCCCCGGCATCGGTACCGCCAGATCTTCTGACGGTGAGTTGGTAGGGGATGCCGGCGTTGAGGGCTGTTTCTTCAACGAGGCGTGCCAGGCGTGGATTGGTGATGGCTGTCGGATCGTAGAGGCGGATTTGGACACCTCCGTCGAGTTTGCCTTGAGATTCTGAGGGAGCAAAGCCTGGGGTGTCGTCGGCAGGGGGACCTTCGAGGATGATGGCGCAGTCTGGCAGGACGGTTTGGGTTGCCGTTTTGGCTCCTCGGATGCCAACTTCTTCCTGGACGGTAGCTGTCGCGAGGAGAATGTTCGGATGGTAGGTCTGGGCGAGGTTGTGTGTGGCGGCGGTCATGGCGGCGAGGCCGGCCCGGTTGTCGAATGCCTTGCCCATGACTCTGCCCTTATTGCGCATGTAGGTGAAGGTCACGTCAGGTGTGATAGGATCGCCGGGATGAATACCGAAGTCATGGATGGCTTGTTCTGCAGATTCAGCGCCAACGTCGATGAAGAGGGTATCAATGCTCATCAGGGTGTTTTTCTGAGCATCGGGCAGGAGGTGTGGTGGCTTGGTGCCGATGACTCCTCTGATTTTTTCGCCAGTACGTGTCGTGATGATTACGCGCTGGCTTGGCAAGGTATGCGTCCACCAGCCTCCGATGGAAACGATTTGAAGGAATCCCTGTGGGGTAATGTTTTGAACGAGGAAGCCGATTTCATCCATGTGGGCGGCCAGCATGATGCGAGGGCCGGAGTCGCCGTGTTCACAAATTGTTGATCCTGTTTTGTCTGTGTAGAATCGCCCGCATCCCTGAAGGGCAGAGACGAACAGTGATCTGACTTCTCCTTCGTGGCCGGATATGCCCGAAGCGTTGGAAAGACTCTCCAGAAGATCGTAGGGTTCCATGGTGGCATCAGCATGAAATCACTATGGCTTGAGGTCAAGACACAAGAATGCGCGTATGGCGATTCCGTACGGGACTTGCCGAGGGCGGTATGAAGGAGGCGGAATGCTCCAGAAGAGGGTTTTTTGAGAAATTGGAAGCTTTTGCTAGCCATGGGAGGGGATTTATTGTAGTAGAGATAAGAATTGAATTCCCCTATGAAGACTGCTCTTAAAATGATGTTGACCCTGGCTGGCATTTTTTCTCTGTTCTCGCCCTCCGCTTTGGCGGAAACGGTGGTGAAGGTTGTCGGCCCTGTGAAGGTTGAACGCGTTCAGTCCCTGGATTCCCCGACAATCCAGGCTCAGACGAAGGATATGAGATTCAAGCCTAAGGCTTGGGCCTATCTCGAAGCTGCTATCAAGGTAGATGCCCGGGATACCGTAACCAAGAAGGCTCCTTTGTTCCTCAACGATTTGAAAGTTAAATTCTATGTGGCAGCCAAGACTCCTTCTGATGAACGTCCTGCTGGCACGCTTTTGTTCTCCAAGGAAATCACGTACGTCAATGTCCCGGTCGGTGAAACCTTCTATGCGTGCGTGTTTCTCTCGCCCTCTTCTGTCAAGCGTTTGACAGGGGCTGAAACCGTTTTGGGCTCCATCTTTGAAAAAGTCGGCGTATCCGTTTCCTACGGAGACAAGGTTATTTACCCGGACGACGCCCGCAAGAAGCAATGGTGGGAAAGCGACAAGCTGATCCCCTCCGAAAACTACCCTCTTCTCAGTAAGAACCAGACGCCTTTCATGATGCTCTGGTACGATCGTTACCCCGAAATCTCCGCCAAGGACGAAGCCAGCTCGGCTGCTGGTGCTCCGGTGCCGGCTGCGGAATAATTCCTTTTGCTTTTGAATCATCTATGTTATCTCTCTCAGTAAATTACGAAATCCTAACAACACCAGTACATGTCTGATAGTCGACAAATTGTAGCGTTAAACGTGGGGTCCAAACGGGTGACGATGGGTGTCTTCGCACGTTCCGGAAAGAACGGGCTGACCCTGAGTCGTTATGGAACGCGAGTTCTTGATCTCGATCCTTCGGAGGAATCGATGCGTCTTGGCCAGATGAGCTCCGCCATTGGCGAACTCGTCAGCGAGTTGAAAGTCAAGGGCAGCACGGTCAATTATTCCGTTTCTGGACAGTCCGTCTTCATTCGCTTCATCAAGCTGCCTCCGATTGACAACGCCGACGTGACCCAGTTGGTCAAATTCGAAGCCCAGCAGCAGGTTCCGTTCCCGATTGATGAAGTCATTTGGGACTATCACCTTCTGCCTGCCAATGGCTTGGAACAGGAAGCCGTTCTTGTGGCCATTAAAGCTGACGCCCTCAACGATCTTGATAACGTTGTAGAAGCTCATGGGCTGGTGACGGGACAGGTCGATTGCGCGGTTGCATCTCTTTACAATGCCTACCGCGACAGTTATCCGGATGACAGCGATCCTGCCATGATCATTGACATTGGCGCCAAAACCACGGACTTGATCTACTGCGAAGGCGGGCGTTTCTTCACCCGTAGCATTTCCGCTGGCGGTGTGTTCATTACTTCTGCTATTGCTCGCGAGTTTAATACCAGTTTCGCGGAAGCAGAACAGGCCAAGGTGTCCAAGGGACTTGTGTCCATGACGAACGGTCAAACGGAAGGCATGGATCCTGAAGTGGCTGCCCTGGCGACGAGCATTCGCAATGCAATGACACGTCTTGCCTCGGAAATCCAGCGCACAACAAACCATTACCGCGCACAAATGCACGGTAGTGCTCCTGTCAAGGCATATTTGTGTGGTGGTGGCGCGTCGTTGCCCTACACGAAGGAGTTCCTCGAAGAACGCCTTGGAATTCCGGTTGCATTCTTCAATCCGCTTCACAAAGTGGGCGTCGGTTCACAGGTGAATGTGGACAAGGTTGCCGCTGAAGCCTACATGCTTGGTGGCATCGTCGGTACCGCATTGGACTCCGTCGGGCGTTCCGCTATCAACATCGACCTGGTGCCGACAGCAGTTGGCAGAAGGCGTGAAGCCAAGCGCAAGTTCCCGAAAGTAGTGATGGCTGCGCTCCTTGGTGTCATTGGTGCAGGTGTCTTTACCGCAACATATTTCATGAGTTATGACCGCGCTGTTGTCGTGGAAAAAGAGATTGCTGCGAAGGAAGAAAGTATTCAGGCTCTTGCTGGTAAGATCTCCAAAAACAAGAATGCGATCAATGAACTTAATGGGAAGTTAGCTCAGTACGAGCTGCTCTCTTTCCAAAGATACGGTTATTCCTCGCTGATTTCCGAGTTTGTCGATACAGCCGCCAATGATGCCTATTGGGTGACGGATTTTTCGCCCCTGACCAATTACAATCCGAATAATATCGACGGTATTTCCGGAGACATCCTCGTAAAGGATACCTTTGCTTCGGAAAAGGCTAGCTCTATCAACATCCCCGCCACGGCTGATGCTTCGGCTACAGCGCGTCCCGGTGCGGGAGCTGCTGCGTCTGCTCCCAAGCAGCTTCAGGTCAATGCAATCATGTTGAAGGGATTCGTTCGTAATGCATCGGGCGGTGAATCCGTAATTCAGGACATTCGCAAGAAAATCGAAGCCAATGGGGACAAGTCCCTGTTCTCCTTCAAGAAGCCCGATGGTTCTCCTCTGGAAATGAGACAAGTTCTCGCAGCAGGTGATGCCAAGACGAGCAATGCTTTCGTCAAGTCATTTTCCCTGGTATTGCCGCTCAAGCGTCCTTTGCCAGTAACGACTCAGGAACAACAACAATAAGCACCCACGGTAAAAGTTAAACGAACACTATTATGAGCAGTTGGATCAAAGAAAACAAAGCATCCATTATTGCCGGAGGAATCGGGGTTGTTCTCGTAGCGGGTATCGCTGTCGTGGGCTTCTCCAAAAAGACGGAGACTGAAGAACTTCAGTTGAAAATCCGCTCTTCGGAAGGCACTATCCAGAATCTGGGGAATGACTCCATGTCTCCTACGGAGCAAGTTCTGAAGCAGTCGTCAGAAATCCTGAAGGATTACCAGGAGAGCATGGCCAATATCGAAGCGCAGTATGCGCCCTTCAAGGCCAATTGCGTTTTGCAGTCCATTGATGCCCAGACCTTCCAGAACGATCTCAAGAAGATGACGGCAGATTGGAAAGCAGCATGCGCAGCCAAGAACATTACTGTGACTCCCGAAGCTCAGAACATGGGATTCAATGCCTATGTTGCCTCGGCTCCGTCTTCAACGGCGGCTCCGATGCTCAACTTTGAGCGTTTGGGAATGAATTATTTCCTGACAAAGCTGGCAGACAGCGGCGTGAGCAAGTTTATGCGTGTGTATCGCGCGCCTTTGGAACTTGAAGCTACGGCTGACCCCAAGGCCAAGACCCCGGCCAGGGGGGCGGCTGATACAGCTCGCCCTCGTCCCGGGAAGAAGGGTTCTTCCGAATTGTGGCAGCCTTTGTCATTCGAAGTAGCATTCGTGGGTGACCGCCAGTCGGTGGCTACCTTCCTGAATGACATTACGACGAACGATCAGTACCTCTTCACGGTTTCCGGCCTCCGCGTCAAGAATGAAATCCAGACGCCTCCCAGCTATGAAAAGCCTAAGTCGGCTGCCGCAGCTGCCCCAGTTGCCGCTCCGGTCGCAGGGGGAGTATCCCTGGCTGGTGGAGCTGGAACCGGTGTTGTTCAGAAGGATATTAAGCCCGCTGACAGCGAAGAAGCTGACGAAGGTCCCAAGTCCGAAGAAATTCTTCGACAAGTGTTGGGTGCTGAAAAGCTCAATGTCCATATGGTCGTGAGCCTCATCTACTTCCCCGAACAACAATCCGAAACCAAGAACAAATAACCCCCCATCGATAGAATCAAGTTATGTCTTTTTCAGAAAAATATGATAAAGTAGCTCTTGGCGTTGGCGGAGTCCTTGGCTTGGCCGGACTGAGCTTTGGTGCGTTGGTTTTCATCAACCTTGATGAAACATACAAGGTTGAGACTGAGGTTGCCAGCAGCAAGGTTGCCGTCCCCGGTGTGGAACAGGCCTTGAATCTGGAAGCCTATCTGACTGGTAGTCATGAGATCAAGCGCCCCAAGGTTGGAGCTCAGAATTTTGATGTGTTTGTCGCGCCCGAATTGTGGTTGAAGACTGGCGATACGACGCCGATCGACATCAGTGCTGGCCCGCCCATTCATCCCCCAATCCCCAATGTCTGGTTCCAAGAAAACGGACTGTCTGATGTACTCCGTTTGTCCGATGCCCTGACGCAAGACCCCGACGGTGATGGCTATACGATTATTGAAGAATTCGAAGCCAAAACAAACCCGAAGGACCCCAACAGCCACCCGCTGTTGATTACCAAGCTCAAGCCGACTAAATTTTCGGCTTCCGGCTACATGATTGTGTTCTCTTCCGACGATATGCCCCCCGAATATACATTCAAGGCCACGGCGCGTAATGGCGCCGCCTTGTGGCGTCAGAATGCCAAAGCTGGCGATACTCTGCCCACGGCCGAAGAAGGTAAGCCAGCCATGGTTGATGCCGGGCGGTTTAAATTGAAGGAAGTGACCAAGAAGGAATTTGAGTCCAAAACCGGTATCAAGGAAAATGAGTCTGTCGCCATTGTGGAAGATTTGAAACCCACGAAGGCGGGCACCGTTTACGAGATTCGGAAGGGAAATAAATATCCTGCTGTTATCCAGGATAAATCGGTTGAGTTAACTATTTCCGCTGGCTCCAAGGCTGGTGAAACCGTAAAGGTTGAAGAAGGAAAAACTTTCACGATTCCTGGTGATGAAAAAACGGTTTACACGGTGGAAACCGTTGACCTTAAATCGGGATCGGCTGTCATCAAAGCCGAGATCGACGGTAAAAACAGAACCTGGAATCTGACCAAATAATAAACAAATCATCGCTTTTCTGAAAAAAAAGCTTCACAAATCTCGAAAATCTGCAAAAAGAATTACCTAACTATGGATCAAGCACCTCTCTATCATTCCAAGCGAAGCCTCATCGCTTTGATGGCCATCGCTGCCTCCTGCCCCTTCGTGCAGGCCGGTGACTACGGAGCCGTGGGCGCCTCCAGCGCCGCTGGCACCTCTGCAGCCGGTTACTATAGCGGTGGTCAGGCCGATATTGCCCGCAGGGCTCAGGCTCGTCGTGAAGAACGCACGCAAGAGTCTATGAACACCTTGGAAAAAGGTCGCCAGTACTATCGCGATCAGAAGTACAAGGAAGCTCTGGATGAATACAACCGTGCTCTGGACCTTCTTCCCAAGGCTCCTGTCACGGATTCCCGTCGCGCTTTCATTGTTACAAGCATCGGGGATGCCAGCGTCGCCCTTGCTCAGCAATATGTGAAGATCGGTCAGTATGACGAAGCTCGCCAGCTTCTCAACGATGCCATCAAGATCAACCCCTTCAACAAGCTTGCCCAGCGTGAACTTGCCTATCTTGACGATCCCGCTCGTACGAATCCGGCCAAGACTCCTCAGTACGTCAAGGATGTGGAAGAAGTCAACACGTTGCTTCGCATGGCTTATGGATTCTTTGATCTGGGTCAGTTTGACGCAGCCAAGGGCAAGTTCCAGCAGGTGCTTCGCATTGATCCGTACAACACAGCCGCTCGTCGTGGCATGGAAACGGTTGATCGCCGTCGTGATCAATACTACCGTGCTGCCTACGACCAGACTCGTGCCGAAATGCTTGCCGAAGTGACCAAGGCTTGGGAAACTCCCCTGCCGATGGAAATTCCTACTGGTGGTGAAGTTGGCGGTGGTCAGACGGAAACTCTTCAAGGCGCCACGGCTAACACGATGAAGCTCAAGTCTCTCATCATCCCTGTCGTTGACTTTGAAGACACGACTGTGGAAGAAGCCATCGAATTCTTGCGCAATCGTTCCCAACAGCTTGATACCTCGACAGGCCCGAACGGCGAACGTGGCATCAACTTCGTGATTAGCGATGCCCAGGCTGGTGGTACACCCTCCCCTGTTGCTGACACTTCTTTGGACGTTTCTTTCGAAGAAGGTGTTGATGGTGCTGATGCTGCCGCTCCTGTTGCAGCTCCTGCTCCTGACGTGAAGACCAAGCGCATCAAGCAACTTAAACTGCGTAATGTACCGATGATCGAAGTTCTGAAGTTCATCTGTCAGAATGCTGGTCTGCGCTACAAGGTTGAAGACTACGCTGTTGCCATTCTTCCTTCTGGTGGTAGCGAAACTGACTTCTTCACCCGTACGTTTACTGTTCCCCCGAACTTCATCTCCTCTCTGGACTCCGCTTCCGGTGAATCCGGCGATTCTGCTGGCGCTGACCCGTTTGCTGATGCTAGTTCCTCTGGTGGCTCCTCTGCCATCCGTCCTCGCCCGCCGGTGACGACTCTGTTGAAGAACGCTGGTGTTTCCTTCCCCGATGGTGCATCTGCTTCCTACTTTGCAGGCAACTCCACCCTCCTTGTTCGTAACTCCACCGCCAACCTCGACATGGTTGAGCAGTTGATTGAAAACCTGAAGGGTAAGAACAAGCAGGTCAAGATCATGACCAAGTTCGTGGAAATCACTCAGGAAAATACGGATGAACTCAGCTTCGACTGGGTGGTGACTCCGTTCTCCGTTAACGATTCCCGTTCCGTGTTCATGGGCGGTGGCAATGGCAATGGTTCCAACCTGTCCTCCAGCGACTTCGTTTCTGCTCCGAGCTCTAACGTTGGTAACTGGCCGATCAACTCCACTAATAACCTCAATGGTCTTGCGACGGGTGGTATCCGCTCCGGCAGTGGTGCTATCTCCAAGGACGGCATTGATAACCTGTTGCGTTCCCAGAACCGTACGCAAGCTACGGCGGTCAGCCCTGCTCCCGGCATTTTGTCCATGACGGGTATCTATGACGAAGGTTCCTTCCAGGCTATCATGCGTGGCTTGAACCAGAAGAAGGGTTCTGACGTGTTGACTGCTCCCAGCGTGACTGCCAAGCCTGGCGATGAAGCTACTATCCAGATCATCCGCGAATTTATTTACCCGACTGCATTCGAACCCCCGCAAATTCCCCAGAGCACGGGCAGCAACTATAACGACAGTTATCGTGGCACCTCCTCCCTGCTTGATGGTTTGACTGGTTCGTCCCAGCCCACGGTGAACTCCTTCCCTGTGACGCCGACGACCCCGACGGAATTCGAAATGAAGCCCGTTGGTGTGACCCTCAAGGTAGCACCTAACGTTGGTGAAAACGACTACGTGATCGACATGGGCTTCGAACCCTCCATCATCGAGTTCGAAGGTTTCGTCAACTACGGTAGCCCGATTCAGTCCACTGGCGTTGGCAGCGATGGTCAGCCCGTTTCCATCACCCTGACGGACAATCGCATCGAACAGCCAATCTTCTCCACCCGCAGTGTGAAGACCAGCCTGTTCATCTACGACGGTCACACGGTGGCTATCGGTGGTTTGATTTCCGAAAGCGTGCAGATGGTTGAAGACAAGGTACCGATCTTCGGTGATCTTCCCTTCGTTGGCCGTTTCTTCCGCGGCAATGCTGAAAGCCACATCAAGAAGAATCTCATGATCTTCGTGACGGGTCAGATCATTGATGCTACCGGTCAGCCGATTCGTGGCCGTGGTGCTTCGGAAGCCCCTAATGGTGGTGATACCGCCATGGTTGGTGGCGCTGACGCCGGCCTCCTTCCTCCGGTTCCGTAATCGCAGGAAAGTGACCAGCCATACGGCTTGTTTTATCAGCGGGCACAGGTTATCCTGTGCCCGCTTTCTTATTCTGATGCTGGGTGACGAACCGGCTGAGATGATAGCTTCAAGCTCGACGTGTAACGATGATGAAAGTACTCGTACTGACAGGGGGGATTGCCTCCGGTAAATCGACGGTTCTCCAGCATTTGCTTTCTCTGGGGCAGGGCTCCATTGTCTGTTTTGACTGCGACCAGGAGGTTGGGCTGTTGTATGAGGGCAAGCTCGCTCCTGCACTTGCGGAATGCTTTGGGGGGGATTGCCTGCATGCTGATGGCTCGGTGAATCGTCCTTGGCTGCGGGAACTCGTTTTCAACGACGTTACGGCTCGCTTGCGTCTGGAGTCATTGATCCACCCAATGCTGCAACAAGAATGTCTTGCACGGATGGAAGCCATGCGGCAGAATGTTGCCGTTAAGGGTTTTGTCATTGATGTACCTCTATTTTACGAAGGGGGCGCGGATTATGGGCAAGACGCGGTATGTGTCGTAGGTGTATCTCCGGAAACGCAACGCATGCGTTTAGCCAGACGAAACGGATTTGGCGATGAATTGATCCAGTCGATTCTTTCAGCTCAACTGCCCTTGTCCGTCAAGCTGGGCCGGGCGGATATGGTCCTTTGGAATGAAGGTCCGGAGCCCGTCCTTTACAGCCAGACAGAACGTTTTTATTATCACTTTTTTTCATGAATGAAGAACAACAGGAATTGACCCTCGTTCAGGACGGCACCGTGCAGGATGCCGTCGCGGTGGAAGCAGTGGAATCCATGCCCGAATGCATGGATGACCCTCAGCCTTGTCCAGAGGTACCCGTCACCGAATCACAGGCTTCGCCAGAGCCTTTGCCCCCTATTTCCGTCAATGAACTGCGTTTATTCTCTATGACGGAGCTTCAGCAAATGGCGGAGGATGCCTCGCTTCGAAACATTGGCGGATTGACGAAGTCTCAGTTGGTCTTTGAATTGGGCCGCTGGTATCTGCGCGAGGGCCGCGATTTGATTGTGGAAGGCGTCATGGAGCAGGCGAAGGACAACTATGCCATGCTGCGCGACCCTGTGAAAAGCTTCCGTACGTCGCCAGATGACATCTATGTGGCCGGGGAGTTGATCCGGCGTTATGGCCTGAAGGTGGGCAATCTTGTTCAGGTGCGTTTGCGTCGTCTTCGTCCGCACGACAAGTATCTTTCCGCCTGCGAGGTGTTGACGGTGGAGGGCATTGCGGCTGAGAATTACCGTGCAGTGAAGGATTTTGACAAGTTGACCCCTCTGTTCCCTCGCGAACGCATCATTCTGGAGAACAAGGAAATTGATTCTCCGGCAATGCGCGTGCTGGATTTGGTGACGCCCTTCGGCAAGGGGCAGCGCGGCTTGATCGTAGCCCCCCCCCGTGGTGGCAAGACGATTCTTCTCAAGACGATTGCCCGCTCGATTCATGCCAACTACAATGAGATTGAGTTGATCGTCCTTCTGTTGGATGAACGTCCCGAGGAAGTGACGGACTTTGAAGAAACAGTTGGCGTCTCCGTGTTCGCCTCGACTTTTGATGAACCCTCTCGCCGCCACGCCCAGGTGTCTGATCTGGTGATCGAACGAGCCAAGCGTCTTGTTGAACAGGGTAAGGATGTGGTGATTTTGCTGGATTCCCTGACCCGCCTTTCCCGCGGCTACAATGCCAACCAGAGCGGTGGGCGCATCATGTCCGGTGGTCTGGGCTCCAATGCTCTGGAAAAGCCTCGCAAGTTCTTTGGTGCAGCGCGCAATGTGGAAGAAGGTGGTAGCCTGACGGTTCTTGCAACCTGTCTCGTGGATACTGAGTCTCGTATGGACGAAGTGATCTTTGAAGAATTCAAGGGTACGGGCAACATGGAAATCCGCCTGGACAGGGAATTGTCCGAGCGCAGGATTTACCCCGCTATCAGCCTCAGCCAGAGCGGAACCCGCAACGACGACCGTCTTTACAACGAGCAGGAGTTTCAGAAAATCCTTCAGGTGCGCCGTCAACTGGCTGTATTGCCCGGCTGGGAAGGCCTTGAGCTTTTGCTGAAGAACATTTCCAAGACGCAGAATAACGCTGAACTGGAGCTGATGGGCCTGCGTTGATAAAACGGGATATGCTTTAAATTTCAACAGGGCGAAGAGGGTGCTTCCTCTTCGCCCTGTTTGTGTTTCCGGAAGATCGGAAAATTGATTTACTTTTTGCCAGCGGATTTGACGATGGCGGCGACGAGACCGTCGATGTCGTACTGTGTGGCCTTGATGGCGGGGGCGTGACCGAGTTCGGTCAATGTCTTTGTAGTGACGGGCCCAATGCTGGCAGCCTTGCATTTGTCCGGCCAGGGAAGGCCGAGTTTGAAGAAGTTTTCTGCCGTAGAGGAACTGGTGAAGGTGATGATATCCGCCCCTTCATTGCGCAAGAGCTCCTGAGCTCCTGCGATGTCTTCCGTTTCTGGTACGGTGTTGTAGGCGATGCATTCATCGACGATGGCCAGCATGTCGGAAAGCCCCTTGGCAATGACATCGCGGGCTCCTTCGGCATGAACCCACAGTATGGTGCGGTGTTCGATGCTGCCGAATTCATCCCGAGAGTCCTTGAAGGCTTTCACCAGGCTTTCAGCAACGGACTTTTGAGGCATAAGATCGACAGCCAGCCCGTATTCCTTGAGCTTGGCGGCAGTACCCGGGCCGATGGCGGCGATGCGGGCTCCGCCAATGCTGCGGATATCGTTAAAGGCCGCGAAGAAGGCCTTGAAGAAACGTTCGACACCATTCGGGCTGGAGAAGATGAGCCATTCATAGGTGTGGGCATCAACAACGGTTGTGGCAAATGTTCTGATATCAGTCGGGTCGGTGATGCGGATGGTGGGCAGTTCAATGACGTCTGCTCCCAGAGAACGGAGTTTGCCGCTGAGGACTCCAGCCTGTTCGCGCGTGCGGGTGACGACGATGCGTTTGCCAAAGAGGGGGAGTTCCTCGAACCAGTTGAGCGAATTGCGTTCCTGGACGACGTCGCCGATGACGATGACGGCGGGTGAGGATAGCCCGGCCTTCTGGACGAGTTTGTCTAGTGTTTTGACGGTGCCAGCGACGGTTTTTTGGCGTCCTGTCGTGGCCCATTGGATGGCGGCGGCGGGGGTGTCGGCATCCTGACCGTGGGCGACGAGGCTTTTCATGATTTCGCCAAGGCGGCTCATGCCCATGAGGATGATCTTGGTGCCATTGGCTTTGGCGATTCCTTCGATGTCCAGGGATGATTCCTTTTTATCGGGGGATTCGTGTCCGGTGAAGACGGTGAATTGTGTGCAGTGCTTCCGGTGGGTTACCGGGATGCCGGCGTAGGCGGGGCCGGCGATGGCGGATGTAATGCCGGGGACGATTTCAAAGGGGATTCCTTCCTGATTGAGGACGGCTGCTTCTTCTCCACCACGGCCAAAGACCATGGGGTCTCCGCCCTTGAGACGAACGATATTTTTGCCTTCACGTGCCTTGCTGACGAGGAGCTGGTTGATTTCGTCCTGCGGCATGGCGTGGTTGGAGGATCTTTTGCCTACATAGATACATTCGCACCCGGGGCGAGCCCACGCGGGGATGTCGGAACAGATGAGGGCATCGTAAACGAGGACATCGGCGGATTCAATCAATGTCTTGCCTTTGACGGTCATGAGTCCGGGGTCTCCGGGACCGGCGCCTACCAGGTAAACTGTGCCATTTTTCATAATCGGGTGCATGTGAATGGTGACATTGAACACGATATGGCTTGATCGTGCCACCATATTCCCCGCCATTGAACGGTAAAAATGAATCAGCACGCGACATTGGTGTTGCGTCCCGGCGTCCCTCTTGCAACAATCGGTCACCATGAGACCCGTGCCGTTCATAGCCAGTGCCCTGCTGAGCCTGGCTTTTGCATCCTGCTCCATTACCCAGACACCTCCTGCCAAAGATGGTGAGGCGAATGCTTCGGCGGAATCGTCCACTGGCGTTCCTGACAAGAAAGAGGAAGGCGAACAGGGGGGCTCTGCTTCTGCTCCAGTGACAAGTCATGGAAGTGGCGCGGCCAATTCCATGGGAATTCTCTCCTTGCCCTCAGCGATGCGCGATCCCTCCGCCGATCCGGATGATTACATTCTCACATCCGGCCCCTTGCCCGGAGAAATGCCCAATGGCCTCCGTACGCCTACTTTGCCGGATGTGTTGCCTCTGACGCTGGATGGCAAGATCAATCCCGCCGCTGCGACACCAGCTCCTGCCAAGACATTTTGATTCCTTTGATGCGACCCGATTACCTCATTTTTTGACCCATGGCTGATTTACAAGTTCCGAAGAAATTCCACCCCGAACCCTACCCCTACCACCACGAACTGGAACTGGAGATTGAAACTCTCTCCAATTCTGGCGAAGGTATCGCCCGTGACAATGGGTGGGTGATTTTTGTCCCTTTTTCCCTACCGGGGGATCGGGTGAAGGCCAGAGTGTGGCGCAATGACAAGAATTGCTCTTCGGCGGACTTGGTCGAGGTGTTGACGCCGTCGCCTGACCGTGTGGAAGCCAGGTGTTATTTGTTCGGTTCATGTGGAGGGTGCCAGTATCAGCATCTTGCCTACGACAAACAACTGGAGTGGAAGACTCGCCAGGTGGCGGATCTCCTGCGTTTGCAGGCGGGCTTGACTCTGGATGTCAATCCGGCCATTGCATCGCCACGGCAGTACAACTATCGCTCTAAAATTACCCCCCATTTTGACAAACCGAAGAACGCTCAGGAAGGTTTGGGGCCGATTGGCTTCCTGCGCGTCGGTTCCCGCCACAACATTGTCGATGTGCCTCAGTGCGACATTGCCCTGGAGTGCATCAATGAGGCTTTGCCTCTGGTTCGCAAGAACTACCAGAAGGCCGCCAGCCAGTTCAAGAAGGGGGCTACCATTCTGATGCGTGCGTCCGAAGGCTCGGTTATCACCAACAATGGCAGCATCGCCACGGAAAAAGTGAGCGACCTGGAATTCCACTTCCTGGCCGGAGACTTTTTCCAGAACAATCCGTACATTCTTCCCTTGTTCACATCCTATGTGGCGGACGAAGCCTCTGCCGGCGGTGAAGAATACCTTGTGGATGCCTACTGCGGTTCCGGGCTGTTTGCGCTGACTCTGTCCTCGCGCTTCAAGAAGGTGCTGGGCGTGGAAGTGAGCGAAAGTTCCGCCGATTGGGCTCGCAGCAATGCCCGTACCAACGGGATTGATCATGCCGAGTTTCTCGCGGCGGATGCGAGTGCCATTTTCGGGCAGGTCACATTCCCGGCGGATAAGACGGCTGTGGTCATCGACCCGCCGCGAAAGGGGTGCGACATGAATTTCCTGAACCAGCTTTTTGCGTTTAGTCCGGCCAAAGTCGTCTATGTCTCCTGCAATCCGGCGACTCAGATCCGCGATCTGGCGGAGTTTGACAAGGCGGGGTATCGTGTGACGGCAGTCCAGCCCTTCGACCTGTTTCCGCAGACGAAGCACCTGGAGTGTGTGGTGACGCTCGTGCGCGGCTAAAGACCCGAACATTATTTTCTCATGCCCAAGGTTTACATCAAAACATACGGTTGCCAGATGAATGAACGCGACTCCGAGCAGGTGGCGCGCATGTTCATCCAGGGTGGATACACGATTACGGATAACGAAGAGGAGGCCGATGCCATACTGATCAATACCTGCTCTGTTCGCGACCAGGCGGAACAGAAGGCGTTGGGCAAGATGGGGATCATGGGCAAGTTCCGCAAGGATCGCCCCCACGTCGTGTATGCGATGATGGGTTGCATGGCTCAGAGCCGCCGGGATGAATTGTTCTCCTCCCTTCCGCATCTGGACCTCGTCATCGGCACGCAGAAGTACCACAAGGTATTCCGCTATGTGGATGATATTCTGAAGAGCCGCATGGAACGCCGGATGGACAATCTGTCCCTGTCTCTCACGGGTTCGCATGTCTGTGATGTGGACGAGGAAGAGGACTCCCAGAATGCCATCCGTGACCACGTGGAGCCTGGCGTTCGTTCTTCCTCTTTTGTGTCCATCATGCAGGGCTGTGACATGAAGTGCTCGTATTGCATCGTCCCCTACACGCGCGGAGCTGAACGCAGTCGCCCGATCGGCGATGTGGTGGATGAAGTGAAGATGCTTGTCGGTAATGGTGTCAAGGAAGTGACGCTTCTTGGGCAAATCGTCAACCGCTATGGCCGCCAGTTCGGCCTGGAGGATGGCAAGTCTGCCTTCGTGCGCCTGTTGGAAAGAATCCACGACATCGAAGGTCTGAAGCGCATTCGCTACACCTCTCCGCACCCCATCGGCTTTCGGGACGACTTGGTAGAAGCCTACACCTATCTGCCGAAGTTGTGTAGCCATATCCACTTCCCGATGCAGAGCGGCAGTGACCGCATTCTGAAGCTCATGCGCCGTCCGTACAGGAATGAGGCCTACATGGAGCTTTGCGAAAAAATGCGTGCGGCTCGTCCTGATCTGGCGATTACGACGGATATCATCGTCGGTTTCCCCGGTGAGACGGAAGATGATTATCTGGAAACACGCCGTGCGGTGGAACGCATCCGCTACGACAACGCCTTTATCTTCCGCTATTCTCCCCGGCGCGGAACTCCCGCCGCCGAGATGGGAGACCAGTTGCCGGAACATATCAAGGAGGAGCGCAACCAGGATCTGCTGGCCGTGGTGAATGCCATTGCCATTGCTCGCAACAATGCCTTGGTTGGCACGGTGCAGGAAGTGCTTGTCGAAGGCCCTTCCAAGACCAATCGCGAGAGATTAACGGGTAGAACGTCGCAGAACAAACCGGTGATTCTTGAAGCTTCGTCCGCGATGATCGGGGAGCTGGTGCCGGTGAAGATTGAAGAAAGCACGGGCTTTACCCTTTACGGTTCGGTTGTAGGACGTTAAAGGCTTGCTGTGATGGAGGAGGAACGCATGGTTGTTTCCTTCTCCATTTTGTGCCTTTCCTCCCGTTCTTCACTTTGCCAGGGAGAAACGGTTTTTTCGTTGGCGGCCATGTGGATGTTCAAGGTGCTGTTCTCCTGGAGGTGATGGAAGCGGATGGTGTCTGGGAGCTGGTCGAAAGCCGCTTCGTGTTCTCGCAGGAAGACGATGTCTTTGGCTCCCGTCTGAAGGATCCATTCGGGATCATCCACGGGATCGTGCGGGTTGCGTCCCATGAGGATGATGTCCGCTTTGAGGGCTTCGTCCGGGAGCATGAGGAGGCTGCTCATGGCGGCATCTCCGATGAAGAGGAGGCGTTTGCCTCCCTGTTCCCATAGAATAGCCGGGGCATTGTCTGCCGAGATGCCAGTACTGAAGCGTTTGTCAACTGGGTAGATAGCATAGTTGCCGGAGGATTTGTGGAGGAGTGAATGCGGGGATACACTCGATGATGGAGGAGCGGAAAGCTCGTGGATTCCCGGCCAAAGCCGTTGGATTGATTCTTTGCCTCCGGTCAGGGGCGTCGAAGCATGTGTCAGAATCAGGTAGCGTGGAGAAAAACCACAGGCTCGGAGGGCTGGTGTGACGATTTGTCGGGCGGCATATTCGTTTCCACAGTTAATGAGAATGCCAGGGTTGCCAAGGGCGACGCAATAGCCTTGCCCCGGGAGTGCCAAAGCGATGCCTGCCATCGGGGGCGCATCGGCAGTCCACGGTGTCAGTGCACACGGTTGGTCTGCAACCCATTGGGAGACAAATAGCAGGATGGCTGCTGGAACCCGTGCGCAGGCATTGAACACGACAGATGCCATAGGAATCCAGTGAGTCAGGACGCTCATCATGCTGAAGCCCATCAGAGGTGCCAGAAATGGGGCCATGAGGAGGTTGGTCAGCGTCGAGTACAGGTTGACTGTCCCGAAATGTGTGGCGGTAATCGGGATGGAAACCAGCCAGCTTGCGAAGGAAACGGCCAGCAGGAGCCGAATGTTCCGTTCCTGCCTGACGAGGAAGCGTTCCTGCGGGGAATATATCCTCGACGGTATGAAGGAGTCGGGCTTCCACCAGGGCAAGAGTCGGTTTTCCAGTCCGGCAATGACGACGATTGTCCCGAAGATCAGGAAGGATAGCTGGAATCCGGGGTCGAACAACTGCCACGAATCGTAGCTCAGAATGGCGATGGCCGCCAGCGACAGCGTATTGATCGGGTGGGTGGGGCGACGAAGGCATAAGCCCAGCACGAGGAAGGAGACCATGATGTATGCCCGTACAGCGGAGGGGGGCATGCCTGTGATGAAGACGTAGGCGGCTAGTAGAATCAGCGCTAGTGCCCGGGATTTGAGCGGGTGGATGGGCAGGAAGTAGAGAAAGTACAACAGGATGCCCGCCGCCAGTCCGACGTGGAGTCCGCTGACGGCGAAGATGTGCAGACTGCCGCTCGTGCGGAAGCCGTCCATGACTTCGGATGGGAGTGAGGATTTGTCGCCCAGTAGCATCGAAATCATGATTTGAGTCGGGGTGTCCTCCCTCGTGCCGTTCTCCGAGAGGATGTTGGCAATAGACTTGCGACAGGTGGAGGAGAGTGCCAACATCCGGCTTTTGAAGTTTCCATCGCCCAGGCATTGCCCCTCGAAGACATTGAGTCGGGTGGCGATACCGTTGCGTGACAGCCAGTCCCTGCGGTCGAATGCTCCCGGTGTGCGCGGTGGCTCGATAGGTTCGGCCATGCCTCGGTAGCTCCAGCGTTCGCCCAGGGCAGGGGGCTTGTTTTCCGGGAAGCGGACTTCGAGTTTTTCCTTGCCGTCGTCGCATTCCAGCCATGCGGTCGTGGTGTAAACCCTTGTGATGGAGCCTGTCACTACCATGATGGTGTCTGCCTCCTTCTGGCGGGATGTGAAAGATGCATCCCTCTCCTTGCGCAGACCATCCATTTGCAGGCATCCGGCCAGGACGCACAGCAGACTCAGGGTGGAAAGCCGCCATTGCGCAGTGAATAAAGGAACGAGGGAGAACACAATACCGATGCCGATCCATCCCCATGAACCATTTCCTGCCTCGATGCCGCAGATCAACGCCAGGGCAACGAAGAGAAGAGGCACTTTCAGGAAGGCCTTTCGCATGGACGATAGATGGGCTAAAATGCTCACATCTTCATATTTCTTCGTTTTTCGAGAAATGCAAGCATGGAATTTTATAAAAACGGGTATTTTACCCTTGAGGCGGCAAATGAAAAACGGTAGTTTCAATCCAATCTCTCTCCGTATGGCAGGATTCCGACATACATTTACGATTTTTTGCTGCATTGCCCTGGTTCTGGTGGCAATGGGTGCTCGCGCGCTGGGGTGGGACTTTGTCGAAAAGAACGGGGTATCCTACGTGACGATGTCCAGCCTGCGTTCGTTTTACGGATTTTCTCTGGAGAAAAAGGAAGGATCATCACATTTATATGAGATGAAGACTTGTTTGCTTAAGGTGCGTCCTGCTTCTCAGGACATGTACATGAATGGCGTCAAATTTGTCCTTTCCTATCCGATCGCCGAAGACCCTGTCAAGGGACTGTTGATTTCGAAGATGGACGTGATGAAGATTGTCGATCCTGTTTTGCGTCCCGCATATATCGGTGACAAGGTGGCAAATGGTGTCACGAAGCGCAGACTGGAGACAGTGGTGATTGATCCGGGGCATGGAGGTCATGACAGCGGTGCAAAAAATAGGGTGTCGTTGGAAAAAGATCTCAATCTTCAGGTGGCCAAGCTGTTGCGAGCCAAGTTGCTCAGGGCTGGCTACAAAGTTGTCATGACTCGTGAGACGGATCGCTATTTGACACTTCAGGAACGTGTGCAGATTGCCAATCGTTACCGCAATGCCGTATTTGTGAGCATTCACTTCAATGATGGAGGCTCATCCGCCAACGGTATCGAAACCTTTACGCTGGCTCCTGCTGGCACCTCCTCCACGATGTCCCGGAATGTTCGTCGAGACCCCTTGGCTGGTAATACTCAGGATAGTTTCAATATTGCCCTTGCGACGGCTGTGCAGGGGAATTTGATCCGTGGCAAGGAGTCCGTTACCAAGGGGATGAGGCCATTTGACCGTGGCATCAAGCGCGCCCGGTATTCTGTGCTTTGTACGATTCAGCATCCAGCTATTTTGGTTGAGTGCGGTTTTCTTTCTAATGCACGGGAAGCCACATTGGCTCAGACTGATAGCTACAAGGATTTCCTGGCTGAATCCATTTGTTCGGGCGTTCGCCAGTATAAGCGGGCCTTGGAACGTTCTAGATGATATTATACTGGGTTCATGAATATAAGCTGTTTGCCTGGATTGCGCGATTACGACGAAGTTTTTGCCTTGCAGGAACACTTGGTTTCCGCCCATTTGAATGATCCGGCTCGGGAAGCGGATTTGTTGCTTTTGGAACATACTCCCGTTTATACGATCGGGAGGACGCGCGATCACACGAGCCTTCGTGACACATCGCATCTCTCCCATCCCGTTCGGGAAATAAATCGCGGGGGGCAGGCTACTTACCATGGGCCTGGTCAATTGGTCGGATACCCGATTCTACGCCTGGATGCCTTTGGGAATGACTTGCACCGCTATGTGGAGAGTCTGGAGAAGGCGCTGATTGCTACCTGCGCCGAATTCGGAGTGACGGCCCAATTGAGAGAGGGGCTTGTCGGCGTGTGGGTGGAAAACCGGAAGATTGCTTCCATTGGCGTTGGCGTCAAAAAGTGGGTTTCCATGCACGGCTTCGCCTTGAATATTCTACCAACCAGTTTACCTCCGTTCAGAGCCATTACTCCCTGTGGAATCCAGGGGGTTCAGATGACTTGCCTCGAACGCGAAATGCCAGCATATAATCCGGAATCTGGGCGAGATCTCATTCTGGAGTTCGGAGCCTGCTTTGCCTCCATCTGGCAGCCAATTTGTGAATCACAAAGCACCCATGAACAGTAATATCGACGACTCTATATTCGAGTGCGGAATTAACCGTAGAAACACCGCCAGCGTTAAGTGGGATCTCCATCCCGAAGCAACCCCACTTTGGATTGCTGATATGGATTTCCAATCCCCGGCATGCGTCATAGATGCACTCAAGGACAGAGTGGAACACGGTATTTTCGGCTATACTATGCCGCCCGACGATATGGCGGATGTTCTCGTTGCCTACATGAAGCGCAACCACCACGCGGACATTGATCCTTCGTGGATCCTGCACATGGGGGGCTGTGTTCCGGCTTTGAGTACATCGGTGATGGCCGTGTGTAATCCCGGTGATTCGGTGATGTGTTGCACGCCCGTATATCCGCCGATTCGTCATGCACATGCCCACGGCAAGTGTGAGTCTATCGAAGTGCCGCATATTTTCCGTGCAGGAGAATGGTTGTTTGACTGGGATGCCATGGAAGAAGCCGTGCGCCCGAACACGAAGATGTTCATTCTCTGTAACCCGCAGAACCCCTTGGGGAAAGTCTTGTCGCGCGAGGAAGTTTTGCGTGTGGCCGACTTCTGTGAACGCCATGATTTGATTCTGTGCTCGGACGAAATCCACTGCGACCTCATGATGGATCCCACAGTTACGCACGTGACGGCTGTTTCTCTGCCGGAACGCTACCTCAAGCGCACCATCATGATGACGGCCCCCAGCAAGACTTACAACATCGCCGGGATTGGCTACACGATGGTGATGATTCCCGATCCTGATTTACGGAAAAAATTTGATCGTACTCGCGACCACCTTCAGCCCTCCATCCACTGCTTTGCCTACCTGTCCGCTCATGCCGCCTATTCTCAGGGGGAACCTTGGCGCAATGCCCTTCTGGTTTACCTGCGGAAAAACCGTGATGCTCTCTATACCTTTGTGTCCGAGCGCATGCCGGATATTCGCATGGTGCCGATGCAGGCGACCTATCTTGCCTGGCTTGATTGTACGGCGCTGGGGCTGCCCAATCCGCAGAAGTTCTTTATGGAGAAAGCAGGCATTTTCCTGAACGACGGCGCGGCATTTGGAGAACCTCAGTGCGTCCGCTTCAACTTTGGCACCCAGCGCGCCGCGATGCTGGATGCCCTTGAAAAGATGGCTCAGGCCATCGATCAGCTGGATTCGTCGGAATCCTGAACGCCCGGTATTAAAGGAGGGTGTCGCCGGAAGGCGGCTCCTCCATGTCGGGATCATCGGCCAATGGAGGAAGGTCGGTGAAGGCGGGCAGGGGAAGAACCTCGTTGCCAGCCAGAGGTGCCTTGCGCTGGAAGACATGTGGGGAGAGCTGTTCGCTCGTCGCATAGGCCGAGCGGAACATCTCCACCTTGGCATCCAGATTGTCGATATAATGCAGAACGGCTGCTTCGGGAGTCTTCGGCGGCACCGGGGACCCGAAGGCCAGTTCTCCGTGGTGAGAGGCGATCATGTGCAAAAGATGCAGACGCACGAGGGCGGAAGGGGGATCGATGGCAAGCCAGCCGGAGCTTTCCGGGCTTTCCATAATCTCCGCCCACAGCTTGTTGACCAGCTCGATGCCGAAGGGAATATGCCCCAGCAATTCTCCAACCTCGGTATAAGGCATAGAGAAATCGCCTTCCGGGTAGCAATTTTCCCAGAGCTTGCCGCAGTCGTGGAACAGGCAGCCGGCCAATACGAGATCGCGATTCAAATCGGGGTAAACAGAGCAAACGGCTGACGCACAACGCATCATGCCCCCAATATGCTCGATAATGCCTCCGCGCCGCGCGTGATGGTAGTTACGGGCAGCGGCCGTTCTCTTCAATCTGTCCTTGAACTTGGTGCAGAATAGAGAGCACAGGGCATGCAGGCGGGGGTCGTTCATACTGGCGACTTGTTCGAGGATGGCTGCCCATTCCTGATCCTGTTTGTCCTTGATGTCGGGGCTTCCCAAAAACAGCATATCTGTCTCCTCCGGGGAGAGAGGGCGCACCTGAAGATCATTTCCTTCGCAGCCATAACTGTTTTTGTTCCAAATGCCTTTGATAGAAAGGAAGGACTTTGGCTGAGACTGGACGAAATCAGTAAACCAGGGCTTATCCTCCCATACCTTCAAAGTCAGGGATTGTGCACCGTCGGCTAGCGAAACATCCAAATAGGGCTTGTTGTTGCGCGTCGTTTTTTTCAGACACTGAGTCAGTTGAACGTGAATTTCTGCAGCGATGGGAGAATCTACGGGGAGGGCAAGTAAATCCTGAAGAGACAATAATTCCATGCCAACTATCATGGCGATTTCCGGGGCGGTGGTCAAGAATGCTCGTCGGCGACGTGAAAAAGGCTTATATCTGCCCGAAATACTCTCGAGAAGGGGTAAAATCGCCGGGTTGATTCAAAAAACGCCTCATCATAAAAGAAAATTAATTATTCATATTGCATTGCTTAGCAACGATTTTACGAGGTGCTAAAGAGAATTTTGAGAAAATTTCTTCCGAAAGATATTGACGTTTTCCGAGATTCG
>CAYVAI010000033.1:0-34723 GCA_964448375.1 uncultured Akkermansia sp. | reverse complement strand
CCCATGGTGTCAGTCATGCCGTAGGAGGCGGGACCGGCAGCCATGTTGTCCGGGTGCAGGGTACGACCGGTACCACCGCCAGAAGCAACGGAGAAGTACTTCTTGCCCTTTTCGATGCATTCCTTCTTGTACGTACCAGCAACCGGGTGCTGGAAGCGGGTCGGGTTGGTGGAGTTACCAGTGATGGAAACGTCCACACCTTCATTCCACATGACAGCAACGCCTTCGCGGACGTCGTCGCAGCCGTAGCAACGAACGGCAGCCTTCGGGCCATTGGAGAAAGCCTTTTCGCGGACGATGTTGAGCTTGCCGGTGGCGTAATCGAACTTGGTTTCCACGTAGGTGAAGCCGTTGATACGGGAGATGATGTAAGCGGCGTCCTTGCCAAGGCCGTTGAGGCAAACGCGAAGGGATTCCTTGCGCACCTTGTCAGCGTTGCGGGCGATGCCGATGGCGCCTTCAGCGGCGGCAAAGGATTCGTGACCAGCGAGGAAGCAGAAGCACTTGGTTTCGTCACGCAGAAGCATGGCGGCCAGGTTGCCGTGACCGATGCCGACATTGCGGTCGTCAGCGACGGAACCCGGGATACAGAAGGACTGGAGGCCTTCGCCGATGGCTTCGGCGGCATCAGCAGCCTTGGCGCAGTTCTTCTTGATAGCAATGGCGGCGCCAACAACGTAGGCCCAGCCTGCGTTTTCGAAAGCGATCGGCTGAATGCCCATCACGATCTCGCGGACGTTGATGCCTTTGTCGAGGCAGATTTGTTCAGCTTCTTCAATGGAACCGATGCCATACTTGGCGAGGGTTTCGTTGATCTGCTTGATACGGCGGTCGTATGATTCAAAGAGTGCCATGGTAATTATCCTTTATTCAGATAGAGGTTTCCGGGAGGTGGGTTTATTCGTGGCGAGGATCGATGTGCTTCACGCCTTCTTCGTCAAAGCGACCATACTGACCGGTGCACTTCTGAACTGCTTCATTGGCATCGATACCCTTCTTGATCATTTCCATCATGGGGCCGATCTTGATGAACTGGTAGCCAACGATTTCGCCATCGGGATCGACAGCAAGCTTGGTGATATAGCCTTCGGCCATTTCGAGGTAGCGAGCGCCTTTGGCACGGGTGCCATACAGCGTGCCCACCTGGGAACGCAGGCCCTTGCCGAGGTCTTCCAGACCAGCGCCGATGGGCAGACCACCTTCGGAGAAGGCGCTCTGGGTACGACCGTAGGCGATCTGCAGGAAGAGTTCGCGCATGGCGGTGTTGATGGCGTCGCAAACGAGGTCGGTGTTAAGGGCTTCGAGAATGGTCTTGCCGGGGAGAATTTCAGAGGCCATGGCGGCGGAGTGGGTCATGCCGGAGCAACCACAGGTTTCCACAAGGGCTTCTTCGATGATGCCGTTCTTGACGTTGAGCGTCAATTTGCACGTTCCCTGCTGAGGAGCGCACCAGCCCACACCATGGGTAAGACCGGAGATGTCAGTGATCTCCTTGGCCTGGGTCCACTGTCCTTCCTGAGGAATAGGAGCCGGACCGTGATTGCATCCCTTCTTGACGCAACACATTTGTTCGATTTCGTGAGTAAACTGCATGGTTATCTGTTTGCTGTAGGTGATTCGGGCAAGCGTGCGTCCTTAAACAGGAACAAGCCAAGCCCTCTGGGAAAAGTATAAACCATTCCATCATGATTGGCAAACAAGATTCTGGGGATTCGGCGTCAAGCATCGAGAGCACCCGACATCATGGAGGGGCAGACATTCGGCTACACTTCCTCATGGAGATGGTTTTCACGGGAAAGCCTCCTTTGATTGCCGCATGGGACGACACCAAAGGAGGCTTCTGTAAATGGTTTACACGATTTTCGGATCAACCAGGGGTCAGGCAGCCTTCTTGGCTGCCTCAAGCCTCTGCTCAGCCTTTTTGATGATTTTTTCACCTTTGCGTTCATCACCAGCTTCAATGAAGAAGTCTCCGATTTTTTTCTGGAGCTTTACTTCCTGGGAGATTTTGAAGTAATCCCCCCCGCCAGATTCCACTTTGGAGCGATAGATGCGTTCCATCGAACTCAGTGCCTGATCTTTGTACTTTTCATTCTCCTTGGCAAATTCCCAATACATGTCCATGACAGCGCCCAGCGTATCGTGCTTGTTGCTATAATCGCGCAGGGCTTTCTTGAACAGGTTATTGATATCCTCGAATTTTTCACCCTCTACCAGGTGTTCCACCTGACGACGCAAGGACTGGACAGAAAGATCGGCGCGACCTTCCTTGGTTGAACGGTCAAGTGTGCGACGTTCCTTGGCCAATTCCTTGGCGGTGGTATCTTCATCCTGGAAGGGGCGCACGAATTCTTCATCAATACCTTCCGCAAGCGAGAGGAAGTCCGGACGGTTCTTGAACTTCTTACGGATGCTGTCGGAGAGTTCCTTCCATTGCTCAGGAGAGGGTTTGGGCTCCATGGCCTTCATGTGATCGATGGTAATTTCCCAGGGCAAGGGGTGTGTCGAAGCCACTTCACGGGCGCGAACCAACAATTTCCAGGCAGCTTCCGGGGCACCCAATTCATTAAGGAGGTTGAACATGGTCAGCATGTCCTGCATTTGCTGCATGCGGGCACCGCTCGTCTTGGGATCGGAGCGCATGGCAAAGAGGGATTCATGGACTTGCTTGCCTGTCTGCGGATCCGAGGTCATGCCGGAGGTGTAGCCATACCCGCCGGCACTCTGCCAGTGATTGGCCGTGTCCATGTACACAAACCAAGCATGTCCACCACGGTTGCCGCTCCCCGTCACATAAGCTGCCGGGATACCATTGCAACGGGCTGTGTTGACGGCGAAATAACCCTGGTCACGGCAGACGCCGCCTTCCTTGAGAATTTCCTTCAAGGTGTATTCCTTGTACGGATTGACGTTCTGGGTGGCGCGTTCCATCAGGTAGTGCACCATGGGATAGGCGGCACTCCATTTCTTACGGGTAAGATGGACGTTCTTCTGAGCCCATTCCATTTCCGAATACGGGAGACGGACATTGACCACATAGATGAGATCGGAAGGTTCCATTTTGGTGATGTCCGTCTTCAACTTGCCTGCTTCGGCACTGGCACAAAAGCGATCGTACACTTGGACGATGTCCATGGGAGTTTGTCCGATGGTCTGGCAACCGCCGAGTTTATCTTCGCGAACAACGCTGCAGGCGATCGCCAGGGGTTGGTATTTGGTGCGGAAATCGGGTGAGCTCTTTTTCCAAAGCACATTCCAGTTCTTAAGGTAACGCTCCCAGTCACTCCCTGTTTCTGCCCCTGTTGCAGCACGAGTCAGGTTGATCAGGGAATTATCCTTGTTGGTCAGGATATATTTCAAGAAAGACTCGCCACCTTCCACCTTTTCGTTCAGTTCTGCCAGGGTTTCCTGCGGAACGGTTTTAATCAGGTTGTAAATTGCAACGGCCTGGGGCATCAAGGGGCTTTGCGAATAGACCTCCATGTTAAACTCCTTCATGCGCGTCGCCTTCGTCACAAGCTCCTTGAGGTTTTTCTGGAGGAATGCCTTAAAGAGATCCCATTCGTTCGTCTCACAAACGACATGGAGGACATCGTTCATGAGATCAATGTTGGCCTTTTTGCCAGCGGCAATACCAGCAAGTGAGACGGGTTTTTCAAAAATAACGACGCGCGGATCCTTTTTCTCCGGTTCCACGGGCGTAACCACCCTGGGGGCAGGCTTATCATCCTTTGGGCGATTGGCCGCCAGGCGCCGAGCTTCCTCTTCACGCAATCTGGCTTCAAGAGCAAGGCGAAGGTTTTCCTCCACACATTGCCAGAGTTGCAGATTCTGCTGATTGATACTCGCCACCATCTTGAGGACGGCCTGACGGGCAGCAGCTTCACGTTCAAGGCGTTGCTTTTCCAACAAGGCAATGCGTGCCTTTTCCTGATGATCCTTATAGATATAATAGCTAACGCCAGCGACTGCGACCAGCATCAGGATCATGATCCAGGCGATAGCACCACCACGCCGAACCGTCCGAGAAATAGAGTTGATATTCATGAAAAGAAAAAAATCAGTACATTATCGATAAACATCCTGCCAAGATAGATCCACATGTCAATGCCAATCGAAGCACATCATGAGAGACTTGGAATCAAGATAGCGGACTCTTGCAAAACAAAGAAGCAGTACCACTTAAGGCTTCCATTCCCCTACCCCATCCTGGAAACTATTTTCTGGATAGCCTTTCTTCAACATCTGGCAAACGAACCGAACCATTCCCTCCGCAACGGACATCAATTTCCTCCAACTCCTGCAATAAATCCGCAACGAGCTTCCGGGACACCACTCCGCCAGCCGATGGACAAAAATGAGATCGGCACGCCAGAGGACGACTATCGTAAATCCGGCACAAGCTCGTAGCCGGATTCAGAAATGGGCATGAGCCATCTGCCGGCAACTCCACACGAACGCGCCCCGTGGCTCGCCATGCCTTCCATACAATCCAGGCCTCTCCCAAAGTCACATGGGGAGTCTCCCCAGTCTGGCGAAAGTGGCAACAACTGATACCGCCAGGACAATTCTGTTCACACGATTGCATCACTTTCCCGACGCGAACGGAACACTCCTTCAAAATCTCACGAACGCGAGCGAGCACATCGGCAGACGGTTTAGTTATCTTCGGAGCCTTGCGACCACACCTCCCGTAATTTCCTCCGTTTTTCATGTCTCTTTGGGACACATTCAGAAGCAATATAAAGAGAAATCCCCGGACTAAAATAAGCCCGAGGATTCAAAAATTATGAATATTTTGATTTATTTGGTCAACCCATCCACCTTTGCCTGATTCCAGTAGGCATATTCGGAACGGTTGAAGTCCACATATTCCGGAGAAATATCCGATGTGTACACCGTGTAGTCTGCTTCCCCCTGGTTCAGATTGATCACAATCTTGAATTCGGGCACAGAAACCGCCGAGCGCAAATCATCAGACGGAGTATCCGTCTGCAATCCGCCACGACAGGCAGGAAGACCGGCAATATCAATATCGATCAACTCTTCGCGAATGCGGGCATGGGAGTATCCTACCGCATGGAGAATACGCCCCCAGTTCGGGTCATTCCCATTCCAGGAGGACTTCACAAGAAATGACCTGCAGACAGCTTCCCCTACCTTCTTCGCTTCAGAGAAATTGCGGGCACCGACGACATCCACCGTCACGAACTTCGTCACGCGTTCACCGTCCTTGACGACCTTGCAGGCCAGTTCCATCATCAGAGCACACAAAGCCTCGTTGAAGATCCTGATGTCTTCATCCGATTCGATTTGCACGCCGGAGGCACCGTTTGCCAACACCAGCACCGTGTCATTCGTGCTCATGTCACCGTCAATCATAATACGGTTGAAAGTCTGTTCCACGGAACCGTGCGTACATTTGTCGAGCACCTGACGGCTCATCCCGGCATCCGTCGTGATGAAACAAAGCATCGTCGCCATGCAGGGCGAAATCATCCCAGCGCCCTTGCAGCAACCACCGATACGAACGGGTTTACCCTGAATCATCATCTCGATAGCAACAACCTTATTGCACGTATCGCTCGTGATAATGGCATTAGCCACATCCTCGCCCTTGTCATGAGCCAGACCGGCAGCAAGCTCGGGAAGCTTGGGTTCGATGCGCACCATCGGCATAGGCAGACCAATCACTCCCGTCGAGCAGACGCCAATTTCCGTTGCCTTCACCCCCAGAGACTTGGCCACCAGTTTGCATTCCCGGCGAGCCACTTCCACACCTTCCACGCCCGTGCAAGCGTTGGCATTGCCGCTGTTGGCAATGATAGCCTGCAGATTGTTACGGCGAAGGTGAGCCTGAGTCACCTTCACGCAAGCCGCCTTCACGCGGTTCGTCGTAAATGTGCCAGAGGACACACAAGGCGTCTTGGAATAGATCAGCGCCAAATCGAGACGTGTCGCCGTCGGCTTCTTAATGCCGCAGCTCACAGCACTGCCCAGGAATCCCTGAGGCGCACAAACGCCGCCCTGTACCTGTTTGTAGGAAGTGATATCCATGTTCGTAAAATTAAAAATGTCGCAGGAATCATGCGCCCGTATCGTGCGTTTGAAAAGCTCCAAACACATGATACGGAAAAAATCACACAGCAATCATCCCTGTTATCGGGATTACAGGAGAATCAGCCCTTCCGTTTCGTCGAAACCGAACATGATATTGAAGGATTGCACGCCCTGACCACCGGCACCCTTCACCACATTATCCTCGGCACTCATCAACACCACGCGTCCCGTGCGTTCATCCCAGGCCCAGCCGAGATCAACAAAGTTGGTGCGCGTCACATTCTTCGTGTCGGCAGGGTGATTTCTACCCAGCAGACGGACAAAGGGAGAAGAATCGTAGGCAGCATGTAAGGTGGCTTCCACCTCATCAAAAGATGTACCAGCCTTCAGCTTCGCGCTGATCGTCGTGCAAATCCCCGTATTGACGGGAACCAAGTGAGGAGTGAACGAAATCACCACCTTTTCTCCAGCAGCCCAGGAAAGCTCCTGTTCGATTTCACTCAAATGACGGTGCTTCGGCACGCCGTAGGCACGCACGCTCTCATTGCATTCACAGAACAAAAGATCAATGCTCGCCTTGCGACCAGCACCACTCACACCGCTCGTAGAATTCACCACAATGCCGTCAAGCTCCAGAAGCCCTTGCTTCAGCAGAGGGATCAAGGGCAACATGATACTCGTCGGGTAACACCCGGCGGAAGCCACCAAACGCGCTGTGGCAATCTCATCCTTGCGCCATTCCGGCAGGCCAAACACAGCCTCCTGCATCAAGGGAACATCCGGATGCTCAGTACCGTAGTATTCTTCATAGATTTCGGGATCGCTCAGGCGAAAATCCGCGCTCAAATCCACCACGCGGATGCCTTTCTCAACCAATCCGCGCGCATAAGTCACCGACACACCATGAGGAAGAGCCAGGAACGCCATCTCGGCTCCCGTCTCAGCGATAGCATCCACATCGGAATCCGTAAAAAGGAGATCGGCACCCGAAACTTTTCTGAACCGGGGAAAGACCTCCCACAGCGGCTTCCCGGCATACTGTCGGGACGTTGCGCAAACCAATTGAACGCCAGCGTGATTCAAAAGAATCCGCAATAACTCCTGCCCCGTGTAACCACTGGCTCCAACGACTGCTACTTGTACTTGCTTCATGACAGAAAAGTCTGTGCCATGAAAAAAGTCTCTTGCCAATACCAAACTTTTACTATATACGTTTCCCCGCCTTCACAAGTAAGCCAGCAGGTAAGCTTGAAAGACACCTAAACGGGTTGTAGCGCAGTCTGGTAGCGCACCTGCATGGGGTGCAGGGGGTCGCAGGTTCGAATCCTGTCAACCCGACCATTTCAACCGCCGTAAGTTCAATAACTTACGGCGGTTCTGTTTTTAGGAAATGCGGAAGCGGTAGTACAAAGATGGGGGCAACATTAATTCACTCTATTTTCCGGGCAAAATAGAGTGTGGGATCTGGGGTGTCTCTATTTCAAGAGGATTGTTTCCTTTTTATCTTTGACGATAAGTTCGAATTCTCCGGGTTCCAGGATTTTCCTTCCTTCGGAGTTGGCGAAGCTCAGATCGCGTACGGGATCAATAGTGAAGGAAACGGATTTGGACTCTCCGGCCTTGAGGTCAACTTTCTGGAATGCAATCAGCCGCTTCATGGGCTGGGAGACTGACGCTACTTTGTCGTGAATATAAAGGAAAACGGTTTCCCTGCCTGCACGGGAGCCTGTGTTTTTGATATCGATAGAAACGGATACTGGCGTGTTAGTCGTTGTTTCTCTGGCACTCAGAACAAGATTACCATACTCGTAGCTGGTGTAGCTGATTCCATCGCCAAACCAATACATGGGTTCCGTGGGGAGGTCCTGGTATTTGCCTTGAGCAGGCCTGGCACGATTGCGCATGTTGTAATACATCGGGATCTGGCCCTCTGTGCGCGGGAAAGTGATGGCTAGCCTGCCGGAGGGGTTTTCTCGCCCGGTGAGAAGGTCAGCCACGGCTGTGCCGGCTTCCGTTCCTGGATGCCATGTTACGAGGATGGATGCCACTTGGGGTTCGATCGTATGCAATGATATGGGACGCCCGGTTGCCAGCAGAAGCACAATAGGCTTGTTCAGTCCGGCGAGTCGAGACAACAGAGCTTGTTGGGGCTCCGTCAGTGAAATGGTTGACCGGCTTGCATTTTCTCCATTCATCCAGGCAGTTTCGCCGAGACACAGAAGGATGACTTCCGACTTCTCCGCAGCCTTGACTGCTTCCAGCAGTTCCTCTTCAGTGCCTTCGTTCACGCCACTGCCTTTCGCATAATGCAGTTTGGTGGTCGCAGGAAGAATTTTGCGCAGTCCTTCTTCAATATCCGTTACGTCCTTGCTCTCCCCCCTGCCTCGCCAGCTCCCCATGAGAGCTTCTTTGTCTTTTGCCAGTGGACCAATCAAGGCTATATTTTTCAGACTGGGAGCCAGAGGCAGGATGCTCCCTTCGTTCTTGAGTAGCACCATTGATTCAACGGCCATCTGTCGTGCCACTGCTTTGGAGTTTGGCAACAAAAGGCGATCAGGAGCGGCTTTGACATCGACATAGGGATTCTCAAAGAGTCCGAGTTCAAATTTAACGCGCAAGACGTTACGAACGGCATCATCAACTGCACGCACGGGCATGTCCTTGCGTTCGACGAGCGCGGGAATGGAGCCCTTGTAGAAGCCATCCACCATTTCCATGTCAAGCCCGGCTTCGAGGGCCTTTTTGACACAGTCGTCCGCGTTGGAGGCATAGCCCTGATTCATGAGCTGGCGGATGGAGCTCCAGTCTGACACGACGAAGCCCGTAAACCCCCACTTGTTGCGCAGTACTTCCTTCAATGTATAGGGGTTGGCTGAAGCAGGCACCCCGCAAATGTCATTAAAGGCTCCCATCAGGGTTCTCGCTCCGGCTTTTACCCCGGCTTCATAAGGAGGCAAATATGTTTCCCAAAGTGCCTGACGGGAAATATCGGTATAGGAGTAATCTCGGCCACCTTCGGATTCTCCATAGCCGACGAAATGTTTCAGGCAAGCAGCAATTCTATACGGCACAGTTTCTCCCTGGTATCCTTTGACAGCAGCAGCGGCGAATACGCCCGTCGCATACGGGTCTTCTCCATAGCCTTCGACCACGCGCCCCCATCGGGGGTCTCGCCCAATATCAATCATCGGAGAGAAGGTCCAATCGATGCCAGCCCCCTTGCTCTCTCGGGCGGCAATAACACAGCTTTCGCGCACCAGTTCCGGATTCCACGAACAGGCCTGAGCCAGAGGAACAGGAAAAATCGTTTTGTAGCCGTGAATCACGTCGTACCCGAACATCATGGGGATACCCAGACGGCTCTTCTCCACGATGAATTTTTGGTAGGTATTGCGCGTGGCGGGGTCTTCCAGAGAGCAAATCATGGAGCCCATGCGCGGATCTTCCTGAATCTTACCTTCGGCGAGATTGTTGACGTTGTAATCCTGCCCCAGCACTCCCTGGCTCAGCTGCAGGGCTTTTTCCTCCAAGGTCATTTGGCTGAGCAGTGATTCGACTCGTTCCTCGATCGGCAGAAGAGGATTCTTATAATCATTGTCCACGACTGCATTCTGTGCATTCCCGGACAAGCAGGAGAGAGATAAGAGAAAGGCGGATGCGCCATAGAGATTCCTTCGATTCATAAGTCACGGTTTCAGTTGTATTCCTACGAGACGCCATCATAGCGGCAATTCAACAAATACGCAGTCAGAAAATAGAAACTTACTCAATTTTTACAATCTATCAGTAAAAAGCGGGAGTCAGTAGAAAAAAGTCATTTGTTTGAAACAAATACAGTCTGTCAGGGTATTATACATATCCCCCCATTCCTTCACAATGAAACCAACACTCCTTTCTCTTGGATTACTGGCTGCGACGACAGCCATCTGCCTGAGTGCAGAATCACCAACGCCTGCCGACCTATCCCCGGATTCACCCGTCTTTGCCCCTATCAGTCATAATGCCATCCATGCTGACCGTGACAAACCCGCCGGAACCTGGAACTGGACATCCGCCGACAAGATAGACATGCCCGATGGCTTTCCAACATCAAAAGACCAATGGAAAGTCGATCATGATGCCGAAAAGCGCAGTGCTCTACAGAAACTGTGCAACTCGTGGAGCAAGTCCGCCCCCGCTTCCCTCAAGGCATGCCCAGCTGCTGCAGACTACCCGGGGCTTCCCGGAGAAGGCGATGTCAAGCTCGTCACGCGCACCGTCACCATCGACCCCTCCTTTGCCGGCTGGCATAGTACCGGGCTGTACGCACCTCCCGGAGCCAAGGTTACCATCACCTTCCCGGAAAACGTCGCTCTCTTGCAAGACAAGGATAAAGCAAAAGGTCAACGCAAGAACGCCAAATCCATCTACGATGTCCGAATCGGATGCCACAAGGACAAACTCGGCGAGCGCCATGCAAAATGGAGCCGCCTGCCCGACATCACCATTTCCCGCCCCGTCACCGCGACTACCACGGAGATCACCAACCCTATGGGAGGTCTCATCTACGTCTGCGTCAATGGTAACCAGAACGACACCAAGCCCTTCGAGGTCACGATCACGCCAGCCGTCCCCAGCCCAATTTACATCATGGGCAAAACAACCCCTGAAGACTGGAAAAAGCAACTGAACTCGTCCTCCACACCTTGGGGGGAAATCCAAACGCCCCGCGTCACTGTCACCCTTGCCCGGCATCAACTGACGCAATGTCCTGACGTGCCCGCCGTTGCCGCATGCCTTCAGAAAAACATGGCTCTGGAAGACTGGCTCATTGCCTGGGACCAATTCCCCAACAAGCTCAAGTCCCCCATGCGCATCGTCGTGGACAGGCAGATTTCAGCCGGTTCCGGCCACTCTGGCTACCCTGCTATGGGCTTGTTCGGCTGGGGAAAAACCATTGCCACTGGCGACCTTGTCAAGAGAGGCAGCTGGGGGTTTTGGCATGAACTAGGGCACAACCATCAAACGCCTCCCTTCCGATTCGACGGAATGGGAGAAGTTACCGTCAACCTCTTCTCCCTCATCTGCCAAGTAGAAGGCATTGGCCTTGACTACTCCAACGCCTGGGGGGGACTCCGCTCCAAGTCTCTCACCAAAAAGCTCAACGACTACTTCTCCGGCACCGAAAAATACCATGAAAGCCGCGATCACTCCCTGCGCCTCGCCTTCTTCGTCGATCTGATGAAAGGCATCGGTTTCAAGCCTTTCCGCGCAGCATCCCTCGCGTACCACGCTAATCCCTACGACTCAAAAAAGACATCCAACGATGCCAAATGGGACTGGCTCATGGTTGAACTCTCCAAAGGGGCAGGTAAAAATCTGGTCAATTACTTTGAGGCATGGCGTATCCCGATATCTACGGAAGCCAAAGCAAAAGTAGCCGAACTCCCCGTCTGGCTACCGACCACAGACTACCCAGCCAACTATGTAAAAACTCAATAATCCACTGCCGTCCAGCACGGGATTCACTAGCCCCGTGTGTACAAAATATCTTTATTTTAAAATTCATTCTGTACACACGGAAGCTGGCGTGATTGATTATGATCGATAACAACGATGATTTATTTGAATTCACAAGATTGGGAAGCCGCCTCTTCGCTTGAAATCGAGTGGTGTAAGACGAATGTCTATACTCCAGCGGAAGAGATCAATACATTGGCAGTTTACAAGGTATTAAAACCTCAGGCAGGAGAAAGGTACATTGCATTTTCCATTCATTCAATGGACTTTATGGAAGATGCAGCACACCCATTCCATGAGATGCTTCGATTATGGGATCTTGAATTCAGATATGCCCCGGAATACGAGCAGGCAGTCTCCAGGCTCAAGGAAATGGGTTACGAAGATCCTTGCCCTCAAAGCATGTTCCTTCAGTTATTGAGGGAACAATATGCGGGGTATTTTCGTATCGAAAAGGAGACAAATGGGTTTTCCAAGGAAAAAATCCCCATGCCAAAGCATATTGCAGCAATGATTGGTGTGGGAGATGGCAGTTTTATCAATCCATTATCGACAGGGGATTTTTCTGAAGTCAGAGGAATCGCGTACAGCAAACTCAATATCACCCAGTACCTGGGCACGTTGTACCTCTCTCCGGACTATTATAAATCAGGCAAATATATAACAATCGCCTCAGAAAATGGAGTTGATATCATCCTTCAAGGTGTTTCTCCGGAAGCCCGCAACAACAAACTAATCACCAATTACCGCAAAAAAGGCAACACAAAAGGTGATGGGTTCCTGGGAATCATTGATTTGAAAACCCATATTGTCACCGATCTCCTGGAAATCCCCATGGCCTGCGATTACTACACGCGTCTCGCCTGGCTGGATGATCATACGATCTTTGCTGGAGCCCCCCTGGAACCCATCGGGATGTTTTACTCGTGGTTGGTCTTCGACCTCAATGAGCATAAGGTTATCCGCTACGGAGACTTCCATGAGGATGAGCCCAACATGATCATCCACGATGGCAAACTCTGGGTAGAGCACTGGGAAGTGCCACAACGAGTCCATCCCAATGAATGTCCTCGCAAGACGGATCCCATCCAAATTCGACTCCTCCCCGACCCGGAGAATTCTTCCTTTGCCAACATCCAAAACGGCCGAGTAACGCTTGCCATTAAGAATATAAGCGATAAAAAGCTCCGTCTTCTCAAGCCCTGTAGTACCATGATGGATGATAGCAACATCAGCTTCATCATGGAGGATCATGATTACCTCCTCTTCCCCGTCCCCACAACCAATACTCATTTCAATTGGGGGGTCATTCCATCAGCTTCCGAGAACGGGGATGATAGACCTTACATCCAACTGGCACCCCGGGAAGAAGTTGAAGTCGATATTGAGTTCTTCTACGCTTTTGCAACTTACGATGGAGAGCCACTCTACCTCGCTGCCTCCTACGTCAATATGTCCGGAGAAGACTGCGTGAAGGGAGTCTTCACCAGCCCGACCATGCGTTTTGATTTCAGAGGCAAGGGGTGTCAAGATCCCGATGGTGATGAAGATTAACTCACTTTCGCCCATTTCCTATGTCATCACTTGAGAGGGGAGGATAAGCCTCCCACAGAAGAATGACGCATATCCGACGAGATATCCCAATTTCCGGGTTCACCTCTGCTCAGTATTGTGCTTGAGTAACAGACGCATGCTCAAAAAGACCCCCCTCCTTCTTCGTCTCACGGCAGGATTGATTTCCATAATTCCCGCCTGGGCAGACGTACCTGTCATTCCGCGCCCAGCCGAGGAACTTGCGCCAGAAGGCACTCCATTGGAAGGCTATGCCCGCCTTGCACAAGACGCGAGCAAAGTCTTCATGGCGACACCAGCCACCCGGATCAATGCCGCGACGGACTTGAGCAAAGAGGCGGCCATGCTCAAGGAATTCATTGCCAAATCCCCTTCAATCAACACAAGCAAAAGCACCACAGTCATCGACTTGTCCATCGATAGCAAACTTCCCGCCGAGGGCTATCGATTAAAGGTTGGTCCGGACAGAATTTCCATCGAAGGCGGTGATGCGGCGGGGGTCTTCTACGGTATCCAAAGCCTCAACCAGATGCTCATCGTCGGCAAAGACCAAAAATGGGCTGGCATCCCCCCCATGACCATCACCGATGCCCCGAGTACCACATGGCGTGGTGCGATGCTGGACTCCGCACGCCATTTCAAGCCCGTCGCCTTCATGAAGAAATTCATCGATACGATGGCTCTCCACAAACTCAACCGCCTTCACTGGCACCTTGTGGACTCCGAAGGCTGGCGTCTCGAAGTAAAGAAGTACCCCAAACTGACTGAAGTCTGCAAGGATTTCCCCGCCGTTTATCCCGGCGAAGACCCGTCCGACAAATCGCGACCAGCCAGATTCATGTACGGTCACTTCCACGGTGGAGGATATTACACGCAGGATGAAATCCGGGATATTGTGCAATACGCGAAGGATCGCCACATTGAAATCATGCCGGAAATCGAGTTCCCGGGCCACTCAATGGTCGCCCTCACAGCTTATCCGGAGTTCAGCACGACGGGCAAGGCCCCAACAGATCGAAGCAATATTTCCAGTGCCTTGTATGGTCCAAACGAAAAGGCTCTCGGCTTCCTCAAGGATGTACTGGATGAAACGATGGATCTTTTCCCCTTTGAAATGATTCACTTTGGAGGGGACGAAGCCCCCAAGGGTGAATGGAAGAATAGCCCCGAAGCCCAAGCCAAAATCAAGGAACTCGGTCTCAAGGATGAAGATGCTCTCCAGGCCTGGATGTTCAATGAACTGGCGGAACATATCGCCAAACGCGGCAAACGCCCCGCAGGCTGGGAAGAAATCATGCACGGCAGCAATATGGATCACCTCACCAAAAAGGCGGTGATTATGCCTTGGCTCTCGATCAACAATGCGGTCAAATCCGCCAACAACGGCTATGGAGTCATTCATACCAGTACCTGCCCGTTCTATTTCGACTCCTGGCAGACGGACTCACCCGCCGAAAACTGGGCACTCTATCGTGGATTCACAATGGACAAGGTGTACAATTTCAATATGTTCCCGGATACATTGACGGAGGATGGCAAAAAAAATATCATGGGGGTGCAAGCTCAATTATGGGCGGAACTCATGCCCTACACCGACAATGTGGAATATCAGGCCTATCCCCGCCTCTCTGCCCTGTCGGAACTGGCTTGGACGCCCTCAGAAAAGCTTAATTACAAGGAATTTTACAAGCGCCTTCTCAATCACGAAGCGGTTTACAAGGCCTACAACATCAAGAATCGCTACATTGACCCCCTCCCCATTGCAGAATGGACCCCGGAGCTGCTCAAAAAGCCCGAAGCCATCATCGCAATCCCGGCAGAGATTATCACCAAGGCATGGGGCACGGACTCAAATGGCAAGAGCCATGGAGAAATGGTCGTCCAATTTGATTACAAAGGCGGTGCCAGCGGGCTGGATATACTGAAAGTGGAACTCCTCCAAAATGGCAAGATCGTCTCTACTGATGCTCACAAGGGTTTCACCGGTACCCGCAAGGAAGACAATACCTACCGCCTCAAGTTCCACAATCCCAAGCCCGAGGGATATTCCCTGCGCATCACGCATGAGAACACCCAGGGCAAACAGGATTCCAGAGGAGACATCACCATCTACACAGGCAAAGGGCTGGAGCTCTTCGACCCACGGAATTTCGCAGGAGGCGATTACCCCACCCTCCAATGGACGAGCGATGACACAAAAGCCAAGCTGTCCACGCTCCGCATCCCAATGGATGGAGTTGTCCGCGAAGCTGGCCCTCACGAATTGATATTTACCATGAAGGACTTGAAGCATCCAGCCTTCGTCGGTGACATCTCTATTCAGGGCACCTCAGGCACGGGCACCACCTCCAAAGCCCATGCGACACTTGATGCTGCAGCTGACACGGCCATCATCCCGCTGGATATTACAAGCAATGATATCAAGCCCGGCAACTCAATCGTCTTCAAGATCAAAACGGATCAGGCAGCTGGCGGCAATGTCCGCATCCGGCAGACCAAAACCATGCCAGTCAAAGCCCCCGGCATCTATCTCTGGAATCCCGATATCCTGACAGGCAATACCGTCATCGCCTATATCAAGGGCATCAAAGCGGAAGCCAACGGCAAGTTCAATATCTCCTTCGACTACAGAGCTGGCGGCAATGCTCTGGACATCAAATCCGTCCAGATTCTGGAAAAGGGCAAAACCATCGCCTCAAGCAATCAGGCTGGATTTGCCGGTAACAACCCGAAGGATAACAAATACACGCTGGAATCCCCCCGGATTCGCCAGGGACAAACCTACGACATCCGCATGATCATCTCCGGAGCTGGCGGGCAGGACTCCCATGGCGAAGTAAGCATCCATTGAGGATCGTTGCTCCCACCACCCCCAATCCTTGAATCAAACCGGCCTTGTCCCTCGTGACAGAGCCGGTTTTTTCTATTCCGTCGTCACTTGGAAGGAGACGGATTCTCCGTAAAACCGTATTCGAGAAGCATGGCACATTCGCGCTCGACTTGTTCCTTTTCGCGAACCAGGCAATCGTACTCCATCTTCATCCCTTCCTCCATCTGCTTGCGGAGGGTTCCCGGATTTTGATTCTTCATCCTCAAAAGGAAATCTCCGTAAGATTCCATAGTGTCCCGCCATTCGGAATATTCTTGCCCGCTCTCCAGCAAGGCAAGCACCTTTTCGCGGCGATCCAGGAGTGTATTGCGCAGGGTATCCAGCAAGAAGGAGTGTTCCTTCTCCGCCTGCTTCAGAGCCTGGTAATTCTTCAACTGGGTATCAAGACGCAGGTAGAAGTTCATATCCATCCTCACATCGCTGCCACCACTCATGAAGCCGGAGTCATTCCCGCCGCTCATGCTGAACAGACGCGGACTGTAAAAATGGACATCTGCCGTCGGCCAATAGTTGAGCTTGATCCCCAGTTTCCGCAGCCGCGATGCCTCCAGTTCCAACGCCATATTTGTCAGCACAAGCCGATCCGGCTTTTGAGTACTCTTCCTGAATCGCTCCCAATCCATCCGGGGCAGAGAACCGGGCTTCACCCTCCAACGGTATCGGAAATCGTTGAAGATCAGCCCCCAATCCTTCCATTCGGCACGTAGGGCAATCTCCCTCTGACGCGTCAATTGCACCGTTTCCGCATGCCTGTATTCTGCATCCGAGAGATCTGCCCGGTATTGCTTTTCTGCCAGAGCCGACAAGCGGGACTGTTTGAAAAGTCGGGTCATGATGTCACGTTGCTTCAATTCGTAGTTCTGTTCCGCTCGAAACAGCAACAGCATTGCCGTGTAGCGGTTCATCGGCAATTGCGTCAACGAAGGCAGGTTGAAAATCACATTGATATCGTAATCGTGAGTGCGGGAATCGTAGAAATGATCGCCGCCGCCGAACAGATACTTGTTGTAATAGAAGCCGAGATTCACCAGAGGAATCACATCCAGATAAACCTTGCGCACCTCATAGCGGGCCTTCTCAATATCATGCAAGGCCTGTTGCAACTCCAGATTCTGTGCAAGAGCAAGTTTGCAGGCCTCATTCCACGTCAAAACCCTGGGAGTCGTCGCATCATACGCAGGCAGGTGAGCATAACTCTGCTGGAGGGTGGCATAGGCATCCTCCACTCGTTCATCCAGCGAACAATGGCACAGCAACAAACACAACAATATACTGAGACCTATATCAACAAGTTTCATAGGAGACAAAAAATCATTTCAACACGCGCCCGACGGGACGGAAAATAGCGAACACAATAGGAAGAGTAGATACGACAATACAGGCCAGAAGAGAGGAGAGCAGCAAGAGAATGTCATCACGCATGTCCATCACGGAAAGAGCCATCCCCGGCATCTTCAAAAACTCCTGGATCAGGAATCCAGTCAAGTAATGGAAGGCCGCGACGGCCCCAGCCAAAGCCCCGAACACAAGCACGCAATTCTCTACGACAAACATGGCTACCAGCAGGAAGCGGTTGACGCCAAAGCTATGCATGAGCGCGTAAATGTATTCGTTTTGGCGAAACTCCATCGACGAGATCGATGTCAATAACACACAGACGATCACGCCAATACCGAGAGAAATCCCCATGCGGTATATCTGCTGGTTTGCACGGGCCGATTCCAGTTCCTCCAGCAATTCCAGACTGCTGCGCACCTGAGCACTCATCCCATCCAGTTCAATCAGTTTCAAAAGCTTCCTCTCAAACTTCCGCATCGTTGCGGCGTCCGACCGATCAAAGCGAAAGATGTACATCCGAGTCACACCCAGACGGTTCTTCAAAACTGACAAGGCACCCTCCGGGACGAACACCCCACCATTCGGGTAAATCTTCCGCAGAAGTTGCGCCGCATATTCCGGCATCACGACGGCACGCACGCGATGCTTTGCCAACATGACCTCCTCAGGAGACGGTCCCGGCTCTGGACGCACAGGAAGAACAAACACTCCTGTTTCCGACTCCATGTCCACACCCGAAAACAGGTCAGCTCCCCACAACGGGTACTCAACCAGCTTGAAATTCTGCCTACCAATCGTCGCATTTTGGAACATCTCATTCAGAATCAGACATTCTCGGCCATCTTCGATACGCGGCAATCCCTCCAGAGTATCCCGTTCCACCACTTCCTCAGGTGGACAATAGCGTGCCATCACAATCATATCGCCTCCGTTCTTCCTGATCTGCTCCTCCAACGCCCTCGTGGACAGCAAATAATGAGACAACACCGTCAACGCACAAAGAGACAGACAAAACACTACTAAAAAACGCGCCAGAGGGTTGGAAACCCTCATCACCCAACGGTGCAGAGTATCCACCAGCAAATAATACAGTACCGACGGCAGGGATTTCATGCACCACCCCGAACCTTGGACTTGTGTTCCTCCACCGGCACCAGCCCCAAATGAGTATCGCCCTTGAACTCAATTCTGTAGCCCGGATACAAGCGAGCCACCAATTCCTCCCACGAATGGTAATCTGACTTCATTGCTTGCACAATCAGATCCAGCTTATGCTTGTACAGGAAAGGTCCATCCACTTTATACACCAGAGATGCCACACAATTCGCCCCAATCATCCGGGCGGCTTCTTCCCGTCTGGTATCATCCAATCGGAAAAAATACGTCAAAACCGGTTCTTCCCTCCCCTTCTCCACCCTCTGCCAGGCAAAACTCCCCTCCAGGACATCGCCGCCACCAGCATGAACGCGAGCCTTCAAACGCTCCGGGGCAATATGGATCAAATCCGGATCGAACATCACTACAGCAATGTACATCCGGGAATCGTCCACTACCGATACGACCGGGTCGGAAGATGCCCGCATCACCGGTTCCTCCACGTGTTGCGGAAGCACAAAGTGGTATTGGAATCTGCCGTCGAAAGGCATGGTGACAACGTAGCGTTTCTTCTTCTCCTCAAAGGCTTCCAATGCATTTTGTCTCTCGGATTCCACACGTTTTTTCTCCAGCGCAATCTTGCTGTCGATCATCCGCAAGGACTTGGCATCCACCTTGGGCGAATCTTTCTGGAGATATTGTCGTTGCTTGCGACTCAATCCGAGAAGGAAAACGAGTTCTTCTCGCTGGCGTTCCAGCTCAACCAAATTTTCCTCCATTGTCAAGCGATCTCTCTCCAGCCGCAAGTGCAAATCAGCCTCATCGCGAGCCAACTGTTTCGGGTTGATCCTCAGCAACACTTCCCCTTTATGCGCCGTGCGCACTTCAGCCAACCATCCTTCCACCTCTCCACCCTCCGGCATCGTGAAGGTATAATGGTTTTCAGGAACAAGTTTCGCCTGGCTCCGGGAAATCACATACTCCGCCCCCACCGCCATCCGTGCAAGGCACAGGACGGCACAGATCCCCACCACCAGCCACGAACACGACGATATTCCCACCATAAAAGCTCTCACCTTGATTGGATGGAGAAACTCCCATTGCCAGAATAGTTTTGAGCAGACGCATCAATGCCATTCGGGGTGGAAATCCGGATTTTGTAGGAGGAACAATTTCCCTCAAGCAGGGACGGGATTTTCTCTGAATTGGCATCTGTCTCTTTGAAGTCCAAGCTCATCTGAACATCAACCTGTTTGTACACAGGAGCTGCCCCGGCACTGGAATCAGTGAAGGTAAAGGAAGCGACAAATTGTGCTTTTGTCCCGGATTTCTGGAACATGAAAGTCGCACTACCATCGGAAGCTTCCTTGCCATTCAGCACCATCTTCCCGGTCGGAATACCGCCACTGGCATCCACCACACAGGAGAATGAGAGGATGCCAGCCGAAGGATCACCCGGAACCATGGCTAATACACTGCCCACAGGAAGATCAGCCCATGCCTGATTGGGGGCATTGTTCTCGCTGTCCTGAGATGTGCCACCTTCTTCCACATCGCCCGTCGATGGAGGAAGCTCCGTCTGGGAACCATCGTTCAGACTAGTCATCGTACCGCGAATGGAAACTGTTCCATCCTTGGCAAACTTCAGTGCAAGTTCGATCAATGCCTGTTTTTTCACCGTGCCGACAGCATATTCAATCAACATGCGCAAGGCAGATTCCTTGTCTGCGGATGTTGCCCGGGTGTATTGGTAGCGTCCCCGGTAGGCAACCTTATTGCCAGCACCATCATCAATCGTCCCCATCACGGCTTCTTCGGAAAATTGCATCGTCATCGGCACTTTGCCATTGCTCCACGAAAGATTCATAGATACCAAACTTTCAGGAGAGGGATTCTTGTCAGGCTCATTGGACGAACCGGAGTCATCTCCTGGATGATTGCCATTCGTCGACGAAGACCCGCCACCTCCGCCACACGACACCAAAATCCCCATACTCACGACGACCAACGACAGCAACTTCAAAGTTTTTTTCATAAAAACAGTATTTTTTTCAGCATACACAGCTATATTTCCGGGTCAAGACAGAGAAACCAATCAAGCAAAAATTCACACAACTGTGACCACACAAGCACAGGAAAGGCCGTCCTGCACCAAGCGGGACGGCCTTTGAGAGAGTTATGGCAGAGGCTCCGGGGCTGGAAGACCAGGCGAAACCAAAATTGTGACTTACAGTTCAGTAGCAGCGCCCTTGTCCAGGAGGAAGCAGGCGTTCTTGTGGTTCTGCAAGTAGGAGGCGGCCACATCGGGCGTCACCGGGCCTTCCACAGCCTTCTTGACGATGGAAGCCTTCTTTTCTCCCCAAGCCATGAGAGCCACCTTGCGGGCGCCCATGATCGTGGCGACACCCATGGTGATGGCCGTCGTCGGGACATTTTCAATGCCGTTGAAAGCAGGGGCGGCGTCGGAACGGGTCAATTCATCGAGATGCACCTTGCGGGTAATCGTCGTGTCGTCGGAGCCGGGTTCATTGAAGCCGATGTGCCCCGTGCGACCGATGCCGAGGATCTGGAGGTCAATACCGCCACAGTCCTTGATCTTCTGTTCGTAGGCGGCACAATGAGCGTCGAGGCCATCAGGCTTGACGAGACCAGAGGGCAAATTGACGTTTTCCGGCTTGATGTCGATATGGTTGAACAGGTTCTGATGCATGAAGTACCAGTAGGATTCAGGATGCTCACGATCGAGGCCGCTGTATTCGTCCAGATTGAAGGAGATCACGTTGGCGAAGGAAAGACCTTCTTCCTTGTGCATGCGAACGAGTTCCGCATAGAAAGGGAGCGGGGTAGCACCAGTAGCAAGGCCAAGAACGACATTCTTGCCTTCCGCTGCGCGGGAACGGATTAATTCTGCAACTTCACTGGCCAATGACTTGGCTGCCTCCTGGGGTGTTTCAAAAACTTTGACAGGGATCATATCGGGAGAAACTTTAACTCCCCCGCCCGGGGATTCAATCAGAATTTGGAGGAAGAGGCGACTTTTTACCCGTCTTTCCCAAAGAAAAGCTTCACTTATTCTTCTTCGAAGCCTGATTTTCAGCAGAAGGAACCGCTACACTGCTGGAAAACGGAGCCGGAGTCCATTCCACATTTGACAATGGGCCTTCGCCTCGCACACGAAACAAGCCCCCAGCTATCATAAACAGAGGGGATGTCACCAGACCGGGAAGACCTCGTAAACTGACGCGCAAACTAGAGTTCACGTAAAGATCTGACAGACGAATCCACCCCCCTCCGTTCAACTCCATATTGCTTCCCTTTGCCTCAAAACCGATTTTCCCATCTTCGCTGGCGGTTTTGATGTACCCGTCTTTGATTAAAAAGTCACATTTTGCCTTGGTAATGTTATAATTAATCAAGTGCTTGACTCCCGGGACAACCGAACCAATCACTTTACCCAAGGTTCCGAACAAAGGGATTTCAACAAGATTTCCGTTGTTCAACGTAGCCCAACCTCCCCCGCTGATGGAATTCAATCCACCACCTTGGGAACGGAACATCACCGACCCATCAACTTGTGCTGGAGACAACTTTTCATCGTATGACTGTGCAATGCTGGCCAAGTCGAGGTTCTTGACGTTAATCAAACCGTTCAAGTCATCCTTTTCATCGATACGGGCGTCGATTTTGCCGTCAAATGATCCCCCCCAAATCGTGCCGGAGAGGTTGGAAATCTTCACCCAGGCGGGATCAATATTCAAGGTGCCTTTGCCGTTGCGCATTTCGAGAGTCGTCCCCAACAAGGGGTAAGTCACCAGCCCGGAGTAGGCATTGAAGGTGATTCGCCCCTGCATAAGGCGCATGTCATCTCCCATCGGGAAAATCCCTCGCCCCTGCAACTGCACCGGGCTATAAAACTTGAAGGAGGAAAGCACTTTCGCCGCTGAATCAGAGAACATCCGTATCGTGTAGTCCGGGTACACCCTGCCTTCAATGCCAGTTACTTCCACGGTATCCTTGACAAAGTCGAACTTCACTGTATCGGCCTTGATCGTGCTCTTCATCACTCCATTCCGCAGGTTGCGTGACGACACAAAATCTCGGTTATCACACACCAGTACCGGGTTGGTCAGCACGGCAGAACCCGGGATGACTTTGGCCTTCGTAGAAGCGGAAGAAAGCATCACCTTCTTGTATTCCACGTTTGCAGAAGTAAGGATGGCATCCAAATCATACTGGCTAGCGGGATCAGCCATGTTCAGGTTGGCCTGGAAGGTAAGTTCAGCGGAAGAGTCCTTGTTGAAGCGGAAACGTTGCATGAAGAAGTCGTCATCTTCAATATTCAGTATTTTGTCCCAGACATCGAGTGTGATCGTGTTGCGCCCCATCAGGTACATATCGCCATTCAAATTGCCACGCCCGAAAAGCTCCAGCACCGCCCCCGTGGAACGCCCCAATCGGCACTCTTTGATCACGATGTCGCCATTTTCAAATTTGAAAGCCAGGTTCAATTGGGAGAATGGCACCTGATTCCATGAAAATTCAGTGGCATTCAGCTCGACATTCAACAGACGAATGCCTCCGTAGTTCATGCCATCCAAGTCAAGACTTCCCCGAATCGAAAGATCGGCAGTCTGCGGCAAGACGAGTTGCTCCGGGAAGGAAGCTCTGCCCTTCAGCAATTGTTCCAATACTTTGGGAGGGAAGGAACTCGTGGCTGAAAAATACACTTCCTTCCCCACGATTTCTCCCTTGAGAGCCATCCCGTGACCATCTCGCTCCAAAGCGCAACGCTTGATCACAAAGCGATCGTCCTGATACTGTGCATCCATGACGATGGAGCCCATATCGACCTCCATCACGGCAAAGTCCTTCAGAGTCAGCTTCACATCGGCGTCTCGGATCGTCGGCGTACTCTGCCAGCCTTGGGGAAAGTCCACTGTTCCGCGCACAACCAAGTTGGGGTCTCCTCTCAAGGTCAATTCACTAGGCAACTCAAACTTGCTGTCGCCAAAGGAACGAACAAGATGCACCAGAGAGCTGACTCCCAATGTACTACGAACATCAAACTTGAGTTCATTATCCTTTCCCATCACCTGTCCGCGCAACGAATCCTGCTTGTGAATCACGGAAAAATCCGAAATATAAAAATTGCCGTTATCGTAGCTGAAATCCGTCGAGAAACGGTCGTAGGACTCATCGCCTATTAAAAAGCGGGGAACAGATACGCTTCCGACGACTTTGATCTTATCAAACCCGCTCCACTCTTCGTCAAAATGAAGTTCCGAGGCCACATGGAACGACGGCACGCTCTCCAGTTTCAGCCCATAAGGTAAATGCAAGGGGGAATTGGATAATGCCAACACCCACTTCAGCACGGGAATGGAACTCTTGATATAAACCTGAACGGCGCGCGAACTCAAATCCGCCCGGGAGGATAACTCAAACAAGCCACTACCTGTACGTTCCCGACAGGAAAACTTCTTCAGCCATACTACCCCCCCAGCATATTCCACAGACAAAGCCAAGTCACGCACCTGCAACTGGTCGTAGGAAACAGAAGGCGCTTCCATATCTACCGAGGCACGGATACTTCCCCCACGCTGTCTGTCATCGGACACCGTGATTTTCCAAACGGGATGAAGCTCCTGCGGCCAGCTCACCTGCTTCATCTGGTCCATGACATCCTGCAGAATTTTCTCCGCATTTATGCTGCCTGATTCCTCATCTGGCGAAGTAAAGAGAGAAAACAGATCCCCATCTGCTGGCAATACGACTCGCCCATTGAGAACAAAGCCCATCCCCTGCACCATCCCGTTCACATTCTGAATCTCCAGGTTGGAAGAACCCGAAGGCAAAGAAAAAACACCGGAATCAATACTGGTATCCAGATACACACCCTTCAGCATTTTTGCCAAATCCGTAGGAACTTTGGCCTCTACCTTATTGATTTCAATACGGCGAATCGTCACCGTCCCATCCCACAAATCAGACGAATCCAGATCAATTCTCAGGCTACCGATGCTCCCCAAAGGCTTGTTTTCAGGCAAAAATCCGGGGAAGAGTTCCACATTCGATACATTGATGGTCACCCCGGACCAAAGATTCACCTTGAGGGAGCCAATATGCACGGGAACCCCCTGTTTCTGAATCTCAGCCTCCACCAACTTAATCACAGGCCGGGGAAGCCCCCAAACGGATATCCAGACAATCATCCCTCCAAACGCCAGGATCAACAAGATCATCAGCGCAGGGATCAAGCCGCGAATCCATCTCATGAGGGCAAAATGAAACATGGGGGAAATTCCAATTAATGACGGAATGGATTATACGAGCTCTCTGGGGAAATGCACCACTTAATTCTTTCCATCTGAAACATCATGAGAGGCACCTCGATGCTTCACCCCTTCCACGAGGGACCAAATCCCAAGCACGAGACCATAACAGAGAAGCCCCAATACCGTACACGAAAGAGCCAACCCCAACAAAAACTCCGTCCCAAGCATCCAGTAATTCAAATTACCCAAAGGCTGAAGGGATATATTGGTAATAGCATTCTCCAACATCTTGATACTTGCCCCGGATCCATCAAAACCAAAAGACGTCAATATCCACCAACCCAGCCACCATTGAAGAGGCACCACGGCAATAATTGAACCCGGAGGAGACAACCAGGCCATAAAAACCGCTACGGGAATATTGCCCTTCTTCCATACACAGGCAGCTACGCCCCACAACGACTGCATCGGCAACGGCATAATCGAACTAACTGCCCCCCAACCCGCACCTACCGCCACACTGTGCTTATGCCACAACCAGAATCGTTCATCAAAAATTTTGGTGGATAGACAACGCCCCATCCAGGATTTTTTCCGCTGTTCCGACTTCAAGTATTTTTTGACCTTGAGGCGGAGTGTTCTGTAACGACGCTCCATGTGGCAACAAGCAAACACGTTCCGGCACCATGCACGCAATAAAATTCAACATCTGTTGACGGAAAAACGGGTCATCCGTGTTACTCGATGCCCGGATGGGGAGTTTTCCTTGCAGTTGCCCTCCATTCCATGGATACATAGTGACACACACTCCTCCCCATGCCCAAAGAACGTCTTGATGTCCTCCTTGTATCGCGCGGCCTCGTCGAATCCCGCCAGCTGGCTCAGCGCCTGATCCTGGCCGGCGAAATCAAAGTCAACGGTCATCCCGCTGGTAAACCGGGCGTCAAAGTGGACATCGATTCCGAGCTGGAAGTCAAAAACAAGCCCCGCTACGTAAGCCGCGGCGGATTGAAACTCGAAGGTGCCCTCAAGGCCTTCCCCGTCCTGGCGGATGGCAAAGTTTGTCTCGACATCGGTTCATCCACTGGAGGCTTCACCGACTGCCTGCTCCAGCACGGCGCCGTCCGCGTCCATGCGATCGATGTCGGCACCAACCAGCTCGTCTGGAAGTTGAGGAACGACCCCCGCGTTGTGGTCAAGGAACAGTTCAATGCCCGCTACATGACGCCAGACGACATCGGTGAACCCATTGATCTCATCGTCTCCGATGTCTCCTTTATCTCCCTGACAAAAATCCTCCCAGCCGCCTTCCCCCTTCTCCGCGAAGATGGGGACGCTCTCGTTCTCATCAAACCCCAATTCGAACTCCAACCGGAAGACATCGGCCATGGGGGTATCGTTCGCGACCCCAAACTTCACCGTAAAGCCATAGAATCCATCCGCACATTCATCACCGAAGAGCTGGGCCGCCAATGGATGGGGTGTGAAGATTCCCCCATCACTGGCACCGATGGCAACCGGGAATTCCTAGCCTGGCTCAAATAGGCCGCTTGGCGAACAAAAAGAACGGGAGTTACACACGTCCTGATACATCTTTCAGGCAAAACCGTGATTCCAAATTCAGCAAGGGCTGCTCCACGTGGTGTGGAACAGCCCTTGCGAGTAAAATAGCGAGTTGCTGCCTAGGGTTTACATGCCCATTTCGCTGTAACCGCCATCGACGTAGATGACTTGACCAGTGATCGAAGCGGCACCATCGCTAGCGAGGAAAACGCCCGTCGCACCAAGTTCTTCACCGGAGCAGGAACGCCCCAGAGGCGCCCGGTCTTCGTACACCTTGAACATCGTCGAGAATCCGGCAACGCCACGGGCGGCCAGAGTCTGGACGGGACCAGCACTGATGCAGTTCACGCGGATCTTGCGGGAACGCCCCAGGTCGTAAGCCAGGTAGCGAGTCGAGCATTCGAGGGCTGCCTTGGCAACTCCCATCAGATTGTAATTCGGCACAACCTTGACGGAGCCAAGATAGCTCATGGCGATGATGCTACCACCGTCCACCATCATCGGTTCCACGGCGCGAGCCAGACCAATGAGAGAATAGGCGGAAATATCCAGAGAGGTCTTGAAGTCTTCACGCTGGGTTTCTATGAAGCTGCCACCGAGGGCTTCCTTCGGAGCAAAGGCGACGGAATGCAGCAGGCAATCCACCGTCGGGGTAATTTTCTTCACTTCGGCTAAGAAGCTGGCAATGGATTCATCACAGCTCACGTCGCACTCAATCACGGGGGTATCTTCACCGAATGCTTCCTGAACGAGTTTGATGACGCCATCCTTCAGGCGTTCACCCTGGTAGTTGAAGATGAGCTTCGCGCCGGCATCATGCCATGCCTTAGCGATATGGAATGCGATGCTGCGCTTGTTCGCCACACCCACAACAATGCCGACTTTACCTTCGAGTAATTTGCTGGACATAACTGACGCCTTATTGCCCGATTTTGAGAGGCTTTGCCAGCTAAATTTTAAACGCGTTCGCAAGAAGTACTCGCGAACGCGCTCAAATTGGCAATGAAGGCATCAACGTAATTCTTCATCAAAACGGGCAATTAAATCCTTGAGGGCATTGTCGGTCTTCATCTTGGCCTCAATCGTTTTGTTGGCATGGATGACGGTGCCGTGGTCGCGTCCGCCGAAGGCTTCTCCAATATCCTGAAGGGATACATTGGTCAGGCGACGGCTCAAATACATGGCAACCTGACGAGGGAATGCGATGCTGGCCGGACGGCGACGGCTGGACATGTCCGCCAGCCGAATGTCGAAATATTCCGACACGCGACGTTGGATGGCATCGATGGTGACCTGTTTGGCATTTTCCTCGCGCAGAATATCGCGCAGAAGGCTTTCCACTCGGGTGATGTCGAGAATGTCGCCGGAAAGCGAGGCGAATGTTGCCACACGCATCAATCCACCCTCAAGACGACGTACATTTTTGCGAATGCGTTCGGCAAGGAAGGTTAGAATAGAGTCGCTCACCTTGACATTCCACTGCTTTCTCTTCTGCTGAAGGATCGCCATGCGGGTTTCGAGGTTGGGCGTCTGGATTTCGACGGTGAGACCCGATTCAAAGCGCGAAGTCAGTCGGGGCTCCAGATTGGAGATTTCGCTGGCCGGCCTGTCGGAACTCAGTACAATCTGCTTGTGCCCATTGAAAAGGGTATTAAAGGTATGGAAGAATTCCTCCTGAGTGCGTTCCTTGCCGCTCAGGAACTGGATGTCGTCGAGAAGCAGGACATCTACCTTGCGGTATTTTTTGCGGAATTTACTCGGATCATTCGATCGGATAGATTCAATGTATTCATTGACGAATTGATCGCACGTCAGGTACAAGACGACGGATTCGGGGCGGCGGCGCACGATTTCATTGCCGATGGCCTGCATGAGGTGGGTTTTCCCCAAGCCGGAACCGCCATGGATAAAGAGGGGGTTATACTGGCTCACCGGAGACGCGGCAACGGCGATGCCGACAGCGTGAGCAAACTGGTTGTTGGCCCCAACCACAAAGTTATCGAAGCTGTAGTTCGGATTCAGGTTTGGGGAAATTCCCCTGGCCTTGCTACGAGTCGTTTTTACCGATGCTCCCTGATTTTGAGAAGAGCGGGCTTCTACGGCTGCCTTCAGAGCATTGTCGCCCCAGCCTTCCTTGAGTTTTTCTTCATGGGCATCCGCATCATCGCCTTCTTCGCCAAGCAGGCGAAAGACAAGAGTACGGGGGCCTTCCAAAACCGTCAGAGCCGCTTCCTGGATCAGATGAGCATAATTCGTTTCTACCCATGCCAGGCAGATATCATCATCGGCTGCGATTACCAGGTGCGTACCGGAATCCTCGATGAGTACCAGGCGAGTAAACCAGCGATCAAAGGTGTCCTTATTCACCTTGCCATGGATAAGGCCGGTGATTTTGGACCAAAGCGCTGTATTCTGTTCCTGGGAGTTCTGCATGTTCGTGAAAGTCTGTTGCGGCGTGTCAATTAGGTTCTGGAGAGAGGGTAGCGCGGACCAGGCTACCTTCCTTGAGCGGGCTTCATTGGGTCATGCCCTTATCCGCTCGGGAGCCACACAATACCCAGCCCACACGTGATCGCGAACATATTTTTTCCCCCTGCAGGAAACCAATTCCTCTGCTCCAAGTTCCATGGGGGTTCCACAGGGAAAAAAATTTTTCCCGTGTCTGCCGGATTACTTAAGAATCATTGATATTCCCTTCGATACAATATACGCTATAAACTAATATTCAATTTGTTATAGATTTGTAAAATTTTCTTCACACGCCTATTCAGCCCTAAGTGAGGGCATTTCAAAGCATTACAGAGATGCTCCGTTCGGAAGGGTGAAGAAAGGAGGAAAAGACAGATTTTTTGAGCTTTGGAACATATTTCCGCAGGCACCTCGACCGCTTGTCGCCCACTGTCAATGACCTGCGACAGGGAGAGGCACCCAAGAGAATGACTCCCGGGTGTAAGGCGAGCCTAATGGCTCAAAAATTCTCTCATTCATCACATCTTCCACGCATGACAAATTGCCTTCCCGAGCCAGGATACCCTGTAGAAATCAAGCCTCCCGAGGAGCCTTCTTCATGTAGATCACACTTTCATTCAACGGAATCCGCCAGCCTGCTGTCTCAAACCGCAACGGACGATTAGATATCATACTTGAAATAATTGCCTGGACGCGCATAAATAATTGCCAACACTGAGACAACATTCCCGGAGATATGAATACCCAACAATTCAACGAAGCCATCGCCATGCATTCCGCATGGATTTCCCCCCTGAGGGCTGAAATTGGCAAAGTCGTGATCGGACAGACAGAACTTGTCGACCGGCTTATTCTCAGCCTTTTGTGCAAGGGACACATCCTCCTGGAAGGTGTCCCCGGCTTGGCTAAGACACTATCCGTCAAAGCACTATCCGGTGCTTTGGATGCTGCATTCGCTCGCATCCAGTTCACACCCGACCTCCTTCCTGCCGACCTTCTCGGCACGATGATCTACAACCCGGAAGAACGCGAATTCACCGCCAAGAAAGGCCCGATCTTCGCCAACCTCATTCTTGCGGACGAAATCAACCGTGCCCCAGCCAAAGTGCAATCCGCTCTGCTGGAAGCCATGCAGGAACGCCAGGTGACGCTGGGTGAAACCACTTACTCCCTGCCAGACCCCTTCCTGGTAATGGCCACGCAGAACCCGATTGATCAGGAAGGCACCTACCAGCTTCCAGAAGCTCAGCTGGACCGTTTCCTCTTCAAAGTCGTCGTCTCCTACCCCGACCGCGACGAAGAACTACGCGTGCTGGACCTCATGTCCACATCCACGCCGCCCCCTCACACGACGCCGGTTGCCACCCCTCAGCAAATCGCCGAGAGCCGCGACCTCGTCAACCAAATCTATATCGACGACGCCGTCCGCGGTTACATTGTTGATCTCGTTCGCGCTACGCGTAATCCGGAACGGGTGGACATCACCCTGAGCGGCCTGATCCGTGCAGGTGCCTCTCCGCGTGCTACCATCAACATTGCTCTGGCCTCACGCGCACTCGCCTTCATGCACCACCGTTCCTTCGTAACCCCACAGGACATCAAAGACCTCGCCCACGACATCCTGCGCCACCGCATCCTGCTCTCCTATGAGGCAGAAGCGGAAAACGTCAGCACTGACGACGTCATTGACCGCATCCTGTCCAAAGTGCCCGTGCCGTAAAGACGAGCGGGGGCATCGCCATTGCGGCCCCCTCCACCACACAATCAACGAAGCCCCACCCCGGGGAAACAGCACATTCACTGGCCTGGAACCCACACCCACCTTACAAATAACATGGATCAAGCAGCGGAAATCCTCAAACGCGTCCACCGCATCGAATTGCGAGCCAGACGGCTCGCAGCGGAAAACTTTGCCGGCCAATACCAATCCGGCTTCCGCGGACAGGGATTGGACTTCGACGACTTCCGGGAATATCTCGCCGGAGACGATCCCCGCTTCATCGACTGGAAGGTGACGGCACGCATGGCATCTCCCTACGTGCGCCGTTTCCGGGAAGAGCGAGAACAAGCCCTCATCCTGGCCATTGATACCAGCGCCTCCATGCGCTATGCATCCGCAGGCTCGTCCTACTCCAAGCTTGAGTTCGCAGCAGAAATCGCCGCCGTGCTCGCCTTCAGCGCTGCTCAAAGCGGCGACAAGTGCGGTCTACTACTCTTCGGACGCGGGGATCTCTTCTACGTTCCACCAGCCAAAGGAGTGAAGCAGACTCTCCGTATCGTGCGTGAAATCATCAGTTCCCCTGCCGGACAAAAAGACGAGGCACTATCCGACGTTGCCAATACCCTGCTTCACACGCAGAAAAAAACGGCCATGGTCATCATGATCAGCGACTTCCTCATGGAACCCAACCGTCCTGCACTCGGCAAGCTCGCTTTCAAGCACGAACTCATCCCCATTCGCGTCCACGACCCCCGCGAACTCACCCTGCCCGATGCTGGACGAGTCATCGCCCGCGACCCGGAAAGCGGAGAACTCATGTCCCTCAACCTCTCGCGCCCGGACTTGAGAGCCGCCCACGAACACGCCGTATCCATCCACCGCGATGCCTGGGTCAAAGACTTCCACCGCCTCGGGTTGGACTACCTGGATTTGAACAACAGAAACCAGTTCCTATCCCCACTCAAAGCCCTCTTCGGCCGCCGCGCCCGCAAATTTTCTCATTGATCTTCCGCCACAACAGCCATGATCCCACCTCCCCCACAACTTGATCCGGCAACCTCGCCTGATGCCTACCTGAACACCGCCCTTCTGGCCTGGTGGCATTGGGTACTCATCGTCGTTGCCGTTGCCATCCTCATTGTGCTGGTCGTCTGGCTCGCGAAGAAATTCATCAAACCCGTTCCCCCACCTACGCCGGCGCAAGTCGCCCTGAAGCGCATCGATACCCTCATGACCTCCGGCAAAGACCTCCGCCAGTGCGCCACCGGGCTTTCCCTCATCCTGCGCACCTATCTCACAGGCACCTCGGAGGATCCCACCCTGTACGAAACCCATCAGGAATTCAGCATGCGCGCCAATGCACTGATGAATCTCCCGATTCAGGAACAGCTTCCCGTCCGCAACATCCTTCAGCGCATGGTTCAGCTCAAGTACGAACCCAATACTCCCAACGACGACTCCATCGCCGCTGGACTCGCTCAGGAAACCAGAGATATCATCGCTCAGCTCGAACGCCTTTCCCAACTCACGGGCCATGACAACGATGCCCAGGATCTGCCGCCCTCATCCACCAAGCTCAGTTTCAACAAATGACAGGCATGATTGACAATCTTCAATTCGCAAGCCCCGCGTGGCTGTACATTCTGCCCTTGCTCTTCCTGCTGGTTCTCCTTCGCAGGAAGCGGGGAGCCGAAGGTTCAATCGACCACCCCACCATGCGATTCATCGCCGGCCTGTCGCGTAGCCCGGAATCCATGGCCGGCCGCATCGGAGCCATCCTGCTCGTCCTGGCCACTGCCTCGCTGGCCATCGCCCTGGCGCGTCCGCAAATCATCGACGAAAAGTCCCACAAGATCGTCAACGGCGTAGATATCATGATCGCCTTCGACCTTTCCGGCTCAATGACCACTCTGGACATGATGTTGCAAGGGCACCGTGCCGACCGCCTTGCCGCTGCCAAATACGTCATCTGCAACTTCATCGATAAACGCCCCGATGACCGCATCGGCATCATCGGCTTTGCTGGCAAAACCAAATCCTTCTGCCCGCTGACACTCGACCACGCCCTGCCCATCTCCATCATTCAACGCTTCACCGACAAGTCCATTGCCGCTGACGGCACCGCCATCGGATCGGCAATCGCCGCCGCTGCCACCCGTCTCGAAGACCGCAAGGACACCAAATCCAAAATCATCATCCTCATCACTGACGGAGCCTCCAACTCCGGGCAGATCTCCCCAATTGAAGCCGCTACCGCAGCCGCCAAACTGGGCATTAAGGTGTACACGATTGCCGTTGGCACAGAGAGCGGTCGCCTCGGGGGGGCCTTCCAGATTACAGGCGACAACTTCGACGAGCCCACCTTGAAGAAAATCGCTGAAATCACTGGTGGTGAACACTTCCGCGCGACAGACACCAACAAACTTCTCCTCGCCTTCTCCTCCATCGACCAGTTGGAAAAGAACGAAGCCAAGCTTTACGTCATCCGCAAGGAACAGGAACTCTTCATGTACTTCCTGGCCGCCAGCTCCATCCTCGCCGCCCTGGGGCTCTCGCTGCACATACTGAGACCCACCCCCGCACCGTAATTTCCATCCAAGGTTATGTCATTCCTTTATCCCCATGTTCTCTACGCATTGATCCTTCCGGCACTCCTCCTAATTGCCTCAGGATTCCTCATGCGCCGCCGTTCCCGGAAGTGGGAGGCGCTCGTCTCCGTAGACCATGCCCAGGAACTCGTCTCCCGCCCCTCCGTCTGGCGCAAACTGCTCACGCTCACCTTTGGCGTCTTAGGCCTCTGCCTGCTGATACTGGCTCTGGCTCGCCCTTACGCCGGCACGCGAGAAGCCCCCACCATCCACAAGGGACACAACATCATGCTCGCCATCGACGTATCGCGCTCCATGCTCACACGCGATGTCACACCGTCCCGGTTGGAGCGAGCCAAAACAGCGGCCTACGACCTGCTGGAAGCCCTGCCCGAAGACAACTTCGGCCTCATCATCTTCTCCGGCGAAGCCCACTTGCTCATCCCGCTGACCCACGACCATAGCGCCGTCCGCGAAGCCATCGAGCAACTCGAATTCGGCTGGATATCCTTCGGGGGCACCAACCTCCAAAACGTTCTGCAACTCGCCCTCAACGCCTTCAACCGTGACAAGGGAGACTCCACCAACGCCCTCGTCATCCTCAGTGACGGCGAAGATACCGTCAACCTCGACTACAACACAGCCCTTGACGCCCGGGAATCCAAGCTCATCGTCGTAACCGCCGGCATCGGTACCATCAATGGCGATGCCATCCCCGACCCCACCAAACCCGATGGTCTGTACCGCGACGCGCGGGGGAAAAACGTCATTTCCAAACTCGTCCCCGAATCTTTGGAAACCTTTGCTCGTGAAACGGGAGGTCAGTACATCCACCTCGGAGCTGGCAGTAACCTTTCCGGCCTCGTCAAAGACATCTCCCGTAAACTTGACGAACAGGAAAACAGGGACGATGTGCACACCATTCCCAACGACAAATACTACCTCTTTGCCATTCCCTCCCTTTTGTGCTTCATCCTCAGCCATTTGGCTGGTACCAAATGGAGAAGCTGGAGAATCGGCCACAGCAAAAAAGCCACCTCAGTCCTGTTCCTGCTTCTAACCATCGGAAGCGGCTTCTACTCCGCCCAGGCCGCTGAACTGGCTCCTGGCGTTCGCGATCTTCTGCGCGAAGGAAACTATGAAAAAGCCGTCGAACGGCTGGATGAATACGGCAAAACAGCTACCTTAAGCCCCGAAGATCAAGCACGTCTGGCCTTCGCTCGCGGATATATCCAACTCAAGAAAGGGCAGGACGACCAGGCAACCCAATCATTCTCCCAAGCCCTCCTCTCCGACGATGAGGCATTGCAATCCGCTGCCCATTACAACATCGGGAACACAGTAGCAGAACGAGCCTTCCGCAAAATCGCTCCCCCAAAAGCCGAACAGGCGAAAAACACAGTAGGAGAAGCCACAGAAAACCAGGTAGCTCCTCCGAAAGCTCCCGATAAGGAACAGATTGAAGAAGCCAAAAAACTGATTCAAGAAGCTATCGAACACTACGATGATGCCATCAAACTGGATACTTCCCTCAAAGCAGCAGCCAATAATAAAAAGCGCCTGACCGATTACTTGGAACAGCTCAACCAGCAGCAAGAGCAGAATCAGGACCAGAACAAGGACCAGAACAAGGACCAGAACAAGGACCAGAACA
>CAYVAI010000032.1:0-38483 GCA_964448375.1 uncultured Akkermansia sp. | reverse complement strand
GAACATACTTGTCCGTATGGAATGTAACCGTCCCATCCGGAAGTGTCAATGCCTTGGCGACTGTAGCATTATCGATCAAACCAAGCGTCGAACCATTCTTTAAATTGACTGTCAATGCTGCTGCATTGTCAATGCCCCGTGTCGTATTGATATTCAATGTTGCACCAGCCGCAACATTGACGCTCAACTGAGTATTAGCACTAAACGATCCCCATACCCCCGTATTGAAATTGGCTATGCCATCTTTTTCGATATTGATCTGAGGAGTAATCGTAGCCATACCGGAAGCGCTAATCCCCGCATTGAGGAGATTGAATTCACCATAGATGTTAACATTCCCGCATTTCCATGCCCCCAACTTAAAGGCATACGTCGTCCAGACATCGGAACCAACCGTATTATCACTGATATTAAGAGTAATTCCTCGATTGATATTTAATATGCCTCGCCCATTAGTAGCACTGTTACTAATTTGCATATTAAATTTTCTCATATTGACAACACCCTTGTTCTCAATTCCATCCACAGATGCTCCCAGATTAAGTACAGTATTATGAGACGTAAATTCACCGCTTATATTGAAGATGCTTCCATCGGAAATGGCGATATTGTTAGTCATCTGCGCATCATACGTACTTGAACCAATTTGGGTTGCAGTAACATTCGCTCCATTGGATATATATATAAGGCCTGAACCATTAATTCCAGTCAGGGAACCAAGCGATGCCGTCCCCCCTTTGATCGTCAGCCGGGAAGTCGTTGACTCAACCGCAACTGCCCCAGTCACGGATCCTCCTTCCGACAAATCAATCATCATGTCTTTTGACAATTGGATTTTCCCCGTACCGGACATACCTTTTATCACGGATTCGGTATTGAGAGAAAGTGTAGCACCTCCCATATTGAGGTTAACCACCGTCAGGCGACCGGCAGTCGTACCATCCTGAATTGTAAATGTCCCCGCCGTATCGTTATACTTCAGGGTATCTTTGACATCCAATGTAACTCCATTCAAGGTCAATGTATTATTTTCCGTATCACCATCCAGCGTACCGATGATAAGGTTTTTCATGAGATAGGAAGTATCTCCCCCCGTTTTGACACCCAGAGTCGTTCCACCAATTCGGTTGTAAATGAGACCTGCTCCGGATGGGCTGTCCTGTTCCAGAGAAGTCAAAAGAGTAAATACCAGCTTCCCATTGTTGTAGGAGCAGCTGTAAATATCAGTCTCAAACTTGGCCATTACGTTGTTGCTGAGCCAGGAAGGCTCCACTCCTCCGGCAAATGAGGCGGAAATATCCAGATTGCTAATCTCGTTGTTAGCATTTTTCTGTACATTTCCGTCGAGTACGAACGAGAGAGAGGAGGTTCCATCAACATTCAACAGTCCCAGTCCAAAAGATGTTGTATCGCTTTGTAAAGTCAGGGCAATCTGTGTGTTCCCGATAACATTGGTTGAAGCAAAGTTTTTATCAACAATACCGGTAATACTGCCCCCTTGCAACAGAGTCAAATTGGTGCCGGTTGCCGCCACTGTGCCCAGCGCCACGTTACCTCCAACATGCAGAGATCCTCCATTGCCGACATTGACCTTCGTCGTCAATGTATTCGTTTTGATGACGAGAGCCCCACCATTAACAGTCATATCCTTGTTGACGGCGGAAAGATTGCCGCTCAAGGTCTGCTTGCCGGCTCCTGTTTTCACGATAGCCACATTCGCATCAATGGCACTTGTAAAATCATTATCAGCCCCCGCAACAGAATTGATGGTCAATGTCCTGCTCTGATTGTCCTTGGAGCGAACCAAATTATAGGCAGTCGTACTCTTCAGGCCTCCGATGGTTGCCTGATCAACAGCAAGCTCCAACACGCCGGACCCGAATGTTCCTGCGGTATTGTCGATTCCGTAAAGGCTAATCGTTGCCAATTGAGCTGCATTGGCACTGTTTAACTGGAGCACCTGGGTTTTCCCTCCATTGGCGGAATTACATGTACTCCCCACGGAAAGTGTTCCGGCAAAACTATTGGAACCATTGAGCACAACAGTTGAAACCCTGGGTTCATCATAGTTACGGCTGAGTGTCAGCACGGTCTTCTCCGATCCCCCTTGCAATGAATTGATCGTGAATGTCACTCCGCCACCACGGATCAAAATTTCTGAAGTGAGAGCATCTGAAGCAAGATTCACGGAAGATACATTGACATTGCCATTTTTGCCAAATTGAACGACACCTTTATCCCCCAATTCTATACCAACATTGGTTATATCCTTCCCGACAAAGTCGCCATCCATCTTCAAGTTGATCGTTCCATTGGTGGCTTTCAACAATTTAAGGCCCGCCAGGTTATAGACCGACCCTAATGTAATATTCCCGCCATCCGCAATCAGATTACCTGCGAAATTGTTCAATCCGCCAGCACCGCTGACAGTCACCGTACCACCTTTAGCGATCACCTCAGTAGCCAGGGAACTACCACTCAACGTAGCTCCAATCGAAAAGGTTCCTCCCGTTTCAGAAATAAATTTTCCTTTGAACCCGGACATGTCCAAGCCGGCATCCAAGGTAATTGTCCCTCCTTTCACAACCAGATTGCCAGTATAACCATTCATGACAGCCTCTGCCTTGAACTGGATCGTAGCCTGTAACGATACGATATTTCCTTTGAAATTGGTAAAGGATGCAGTGTATGTCTGATTATTATTCGTTGCTGTCCCGAATATGATAAACCCTGTTCCGTTTTTTTCAAAATCGCCGTTCCCGGAGAAAGCGCTGTAAATATTAATTGGATAGGAAGCTCCTGATCCTCTGCTATTGATGAGCGTCCCTGAATCCAACACGTGGATTCTTCCTCCCCAATAAAGCGTGTGCTGACTGCTATAGGAAGAGCCATCGCTCCATGTACTCCTCCCAAAGACCATATCATTGTAGATCCAGCCGCCACCCGACAACGAACCACTGGTTTGCGGGATGTACATTCGGGCTCCATCAATAATCAATGTGCCCAATTTATCCATATTGGTTACATAGACATTGAATGAACCGGAAGACAGGTATGTCGAGGAAGAAAGATTTGTCGTTCCCAGCTGATAGCTCCCAGCCTCGCGTCCAGTCAATTTGACGTTGTTGTCTTCCCCCAGGAAAACAATGTTCTGGGTTCCAGTATAATCCAAAACGAATTCCGTATCCTTGTCCAAACTGCCAATTTGATTGGCAGCCGTCACCGTTTTCAAATCGTAATCATAATCCAGATACTCTTCGTACCACTCAGTAGCCTGGACTGGCTCTACCATGGACACAAGTACACAGCCACATACACCAGCAGCAAGTGTGCCAGTAGCAACTGTTGAGCACACAGATACAGAAGAAAGACACGCGACAAGAGCCGCCCGCAACAACGAAGGTAATCGAAGTTTCATAAGAAAGAAAGAAAGAAAGAATTTACAATCTCAACATATCGTATCCGAAACACACTTGCAAGCAGAAATTTACCATTAGAGGAAAAGTTATAACATCTTATGAGGCAACAAGGCTCATCGATTTCAAGATTTATCGAATTTTTTTATAAAAATCCTGTTTTCGACACATGCCCAAATTCAACGAATGCAATTTCACAGAATCAATTTCCTGCGTTGAAGACACATTAAAACAACTCCTTGGAACTTAAAAAATTTACGTATCATGGTTATGGTAAGTCGAAGACCCCCATTTGAACGATCTCATTTTGCTACGCCAATCTGGAGAAGGACACGATCTTCCGCATTGCCTTCCCGGGCAGTATGGTATAAGATAAATTCGTTCAGTTTTTCATACCACAATAGACGATCATGCAATCTCCCCAGGAACAGCTCAAATCCATTCTCCTTCAAAAATCTGTGCGTACCGGTACCTTTACTCTGGCTTCTGGCAAAGTCTCCGATTTGTATGTGGACTGCCGCGTGACGGCACTTGATCCCGTAGGGGCAACGCTCATCGGCAGCATTGGCTGGGACCTGGTTGAAAGCGAAATCATCCGTCAGTTTCCCGACATTTGCGCCATTGGCGGCATGACGATGGGGGCTGACCCCATATCCCTGGCAATAGGGATGACGGGAGCCCTGCGCCAGTCCGACAAGATGTTGCAAGTGTTCACCGTCCGCAAGGAAGCGAAAGATCATGGCCGAGGCCGCCGCATCGAAGGTAATTTCAATAGCGGCGACACCGTCCTCGTTGTCGATGACGTCATCACCACAGGTGGTTCCACGCTAAAGGCCATCGACGCCATTGAAGCAGAAGGCGGCAAGGTGGCCGCAGCACTCGTGCTGGTGGACCGGGAAGAAGGAGGACGCCAGGCCATCGAAGCACGCGGCATCCCCGTCTTCCCGATGTTCTCGCGCACGAGTCTCCTGGGCTAAGACAGCGTTTCATTCAGAGCCTCTCCATCCATTATTTCATCAGCCATGCTGCAATTTCTCCACACACGTATTCGCGTCTCAGACATGGATGCAACGATTGCATTCTATAAAAGCCTCGGATTCGAACTCACCCGCCAATCCCTGTCGCCACAGGGCAACAAGCTCAGTTATATGGGGATTCCCGGAACCGGACACCAACTGGAACTCTGCTGGAGCCCCGAATACGAAGTCAAGGTGCCAGAGGACCTGATGCATACGTGCGTCGGCGTAGACGACATCGTTTCGTATTGCGATGCCCTTGAGGCAAAAGGTATCGAAATATGGCCCTCGGGCTGGAAGGATATCTTCACCCAGGGTGGGCTGAAGATGGCATTCGTCACCGACCCCGATGGCTATGAGGTGGAAATTCTGGAAAACTGAGCCCCTTCCCTTCATGTTACCCGTTCTCATGGGGATAGACGGAGCCCGCCTGTCGCCCGGGGAAGAAGATCTGATCCGCCGGTGCCAGCCGGCGGGTTTTGTTTTGTTCTCTCGCAATATCGAAACAGCCCGGCAAACGAGGGAGTTGACTGACTCACTGCGAGCACTCTGCCACCATACGCCCATCATCTCCATCGACCAGGAAGGAGGCCGCGTCGTCCGCACGACTGCCCTAGGATTGGAACTTCCGTCAGCCAGCCAGGTTCGCCGTTCCGGCAACATCCCCGCTCTCATCAGGATGGTCAGAAATGTCGTCACCTCACTGCGGCTGCTGGGGTTCAACATGGATCTCGCCCCCGTGCTGGACATTTGCCACGATGAAAGCCTCCCCAATGCCCTACCTAGCCGCTGCTGGGGCACAACGCCAAACGAAGTCATCTCCATGGCGGGAATGTTCAACAGAAATCTGCAACACTATGGCCTTGCAAGCTGCGCCAAGCACTTCCCGGGCATGGGGCGGGCCCAAAGCGATCCCCATGCCGATTTGCCCGTTATCGACGCCTCCCTCGATGAACTCCTGGAATCATCACTCATCCCCTTCATGGCATTGGAGCAGGAGCTGCCGGCCATCATGTCCGCTCACATCCTCATGCCACAGCTGGATGCCAACATGCCTGCCACACTCTCCCGCACAATCATGACGGGACTCCTCCGCCACCAGCTCGGCTACAAGGGAGTCATCATGACGGATGATCTCTGTATGGGGGCCATCACCAAAAACTACGGTGTCCCGCAGGCGGCAGACATGGCTCTGGAAGCCGGGTGCGATCTCGTATTGATTTGTCACAATGCCGAAGCCCATTTGAATGAGTGGCACCCCCGTTCCCTCCCGGAAAACCGGATCGAACACGAAGAATCCCTACATCGAGTCGAAAAACTTACTCAAAGTCTCTACGCCCCCTTCCCATGGAGCGACCAACTCTGGGAGAAGTGCCTCATCGATGCGCAAACGCTTGTTGAAGAAATGCTTCCATTCGCCCCAACAGCATCCCCATCCTCCCCGGTACAGAAGATGTGAAGCAGCTGAGAGGAGCGTTTTGACATCATTCTGAAAAATTTTCCCCATCAGGTAAAAATTCTCTTGTACAACCGAAGCAGGTGATGTAGATTCTTTTCGCATTCCTACCCAATGGTACAGGTAGTTCAATGGTAGAGCCCCAGATTGTGGTTCTGGTTGTTGCGGGTTCGAGCCCCGTCCTGTACCCCATCTTCTTTCAGAGCCGTTCCTCAGGGAACGGCTCTGGTTCTTTTATACTGAGCCAAAAACGCTTGCATTCCGTAAATAAATCCATAATCTCACTTTGAACGATCATTCAACTTTTTTATGAAATCCGATGCAGCCAGAAGCGTGATACTCAGACAGACGTTTCTCCTTTTGCTCGAAAAGGGGTATGATGGAGTATCCATCACAGATATCCAAAAGGCGACGGGATTGTCACGGGGGCTTTTGTACCACTATTTCGAGAACAAGGAGACCTTGTTTCTGGAAGTAGTACGGAAATATTTTGTGGATTTATATGTCACGGAATGCGATACGAAAAACTTCGATTTGCCGCAGATGATTGAAACTTCCATACGAATGCATGAACGTCTCTGTTCCGTCGCATTGAGCGACCGCAGAGCTAATATGCGGGATTATGATGCACTGTTCTACCGCATGATGCAGGAGAATGAAACCTTTGCCCAACAGTGGGAAGACATTCGCCATAAGGAACTGTCCGACTGGCGTCTGGCTGTGGAGTGTTCCTCGAACAAAGGGCAATTAAAGGACGGTCTGGATCTTGATATGACTGCTCGGAGTTTCGTCTTTTTGATGGACGGCCTCTGGATGCAGGCTATTCACAATATGATGCCCCGGATATTGATTACGGACCTGCGGCGGGTGCTGACAGGTTATTATGAATTGCTAGTCCGTTAATCATTTTTTAGAGATGGAATAATGAACCATAAGCATAATTGAACGATCATTCAAACACAAATATATGAATACAAACCAACAAATTATGGGCGAATCCTCCTTCCAATCCGATGAATTTCGGAGGACGGCCCCCATTCCTCAGCTTTTTTGCAAATACGCCGTTCCCGGTGTTATTGGGATTCTGCTGATGGGGATGCAAACAGTCGTGGACGGAATTATACTGGGTAATTTTGCCGGAGCAGAAGCACTGGCAGGGGTTAACCTGGCATTGCCTTTTTTCAGTTTCATTGTCGCATTGTCCGTTGTTCTGGGGGTGGGATGCCAGACAATAGTCAGCGTTTGTATGGGGCGAATGGACAGGCATGGTGCCGATAACGCCCTGGCATCGGGATTCTGGGCTCTGGCGGGGATTTCCACCGTGTCGGCTGGCTTGCTCCTGATATTCGGTCCCAGGCTCATCTGCTACATGGGAGCCGAGGGGGATTTGCTCAGGGAGGCCTTGGCCTATATGCAGACCTTATTGCCCTTTTTCCCTTTTATAGCCGTTATGTTTTTTTGCGACTACATGCTTAAGGCGATGGGACGCACTTTCCTTAGCATGGGGATTATTACGTTAATAGTTTCGCTGAACATTGGATTCGATTTATTGTTTATCGCCGTTTTCGGATGGGGCACCTGGGGTGCGGGCCTGGGAACGGGAATGGCCTTCTTTGCAGGAATGCTCCTGGCTTTACCGGGAATATGGGGAAGGGGAAACATGATCTCCGTCCTTCGAGGAAAATGGAGATGGAAGCTTGTTGGAAGAATGCTTTACAACGGAGCGTCAGAAGGTTTTTCGGAACTGTCCACCGGCATTACGGCCCTGCTTTTTAATATAGCCGTCATCAAATACATGGGAATAGACGGCCTGACTGCCCTGGCTGTCGTGAATTACGTTTTGTTTATAGGGGTGATGATTTTTCTGGGAATTTCCGACGGTATTATCCCAGTCATTTCCTATAATCATGGTGCTGGCCTACGGGATCGCATCCGTGAAGTCTTTCGGCTGGCAGTCAAGGTCAATGTTGTAATCGGCCTGGTCGTATGTGTTGTTCTGTCCCTGTTCGGAGAACGAATTATTCTCCTGTTTTTCAGGGAAGGGAATACAGCTTCAGTCCAAATTGCAGTCGGAGGACTGGCCTGTTACGCCGTGGCATTCCTGATAAACGGGTTCAATATCCTATCATCAAGCTTCTTTACGGCTATTGAAAACGCCAAAACTTCCATTGTAGTATCCCTGTCGAGGAGCCTTTTGTTCAGTTCGGTGGGTATCCTGCTTTTCCCTCTGCTTTTTGGTTCGCAGGGAATCTGGCTGGCTGTCCCGGTGGCGGAACTGTGCACCTTTCTCGCGGCACTTATTCTGTTGAAACGTTCCCGCATACTGTCAGATGTATCAGCGAGGGCGCGAGGAAAAGGGCTTCCTGGTATAGTAACGAGGGAGGAAGTCAACCTTTAGCGAGAACGGCGACGGGCTCCTGACGAGGAGGTAGATTCTTCATCGGAGCCCTCTTCACCAATCCGCTTGAGGGTATCCTTGGCTCTGGTGAGCATATCCTGCTTGCGGTAGGTATTGGCAAGGCGACGGATCACCGTCTTGTAAAAGTCATTGTACTTCAGGCGTGCCAGATTGGCTTCCGCAGTCTTGAGAGTATCGCCTTCCAATTCCTCCCATGCTTTCGCCAAATCAGCGTACACGGAGGAAGCCTCTTCCCACTTCTTCTTCCCTTCGTAGGCTTTGCCCGCAATCATCAGGGATGCAGGAATGTATCCATCAGCAAAGGTACCGATCTTCCTGCCGAGAACGGATGTCTTCCGAGCTTCGTCAATGGCGACATCCCATTGTTCGCCAGCCAACTTGACGGTGGCGTCGTTCAGGGAATCCCGCACTTCCTTCAGAGCGACGATCTTGTCCATCTGTTGCTTATATTCAGCGCGCAGATCGGAGACACCTTTCTTGATACTGCCACCGTCCAGGATGCGCGGCATATCAAGACCCAGAGTCAAAGCGGAACCTTCGGCACGCCCTGCCCACAGAATGGCAGAATCGAGCTGCCCGTCTCTGAGCTTGAGCTGAGCGATCGCCAGCATAATTTCCGGCGTATAACGCAATTCTTCAGCAGAAGAAGAACGGAAGCAAATCAGAGCATCCTCAAGGGTTTTGCACAGGGAGGCAATGCCGATAGCCTCGGGGTTTGCCAGGGCAGGCTTGATGTCGAGCAAAGAAATGACACCCCAATCCGGACTAGTCGTCAATTTGGCATTGACCAACATGACCCTCGCTTGTTCCCTGCCCTTGGAGGAATTGCTCCCTTCGGTCTGGCGAGAAGCCATTGTATCCGACAAGAGCAGAAGCCGAGCCACCTTCCTGACGATCTCGGCATTCTTCAAGGCATTGAGGTCAACCTTTCCGCTCAGGGTATTGATCAAATTCAAGGATTCCTGCGTAGCTCCTCGCTTCGTCGTCAATTTAACGAGAGCATCCGTTGCCAAAACGACGGAATCCGCATCGAAAGTAGAGCCGGACTTCACAATACCGGTATAGATGGCCTCAGCCTCAGCAACATCTCCATGATTCACCATCGAATCCGCTACTTCAAGAGCGCGTGCAAGAATAAGCTTGCGGTCGGCGGGAGGCAGATTCTCAGAAGCATCAAGATCCTGAGCCAGCAGAGATGACTGCAACTTGCGAAATTGGGGACGCATCCCCCGGTTTTCCAACTCGCTGGCCAACAGGTAGGCCGCAGCCTGACGAGCCTTCGCATCCTTCATCCATGCCGTGCGAGCATCCCAAGAGGAGCAGGCATCGGCAAGTTCCTCATTGGAGCCACTCCACAGCGACAGCAGGGACGACAATTGATCCATCGCCTCTTTCTGGCTCTGCACGGTGATGTAGTGAGGTTCTCGCCACTTTTTAACTGTCGTGTAGCAATAATCAATGCCCCAGTAAACCAGACCAGCCACGGCACACCATACCAGCAATTTAAACACGGGACGCCAGAAGGAACGTTTACCTCGTGAACGGAATTGTTTCTCAATTCTGGGACGATATGAACTCATGGCACATATAAGACTCAAATATGAATACAGGAATCAAGACTTTTAACGACGTAAGCGCCTTGATGGTGCGGAAATTCTGGGAAATCCGGCATCCTTCCAGCATTGATCGGCTCTGTCCCTCATATTCAATCCATCATAGCACTTTGCCATGTTCTTGAGGTTTTCCGAGCGTTTTTCCCCTTCAAGCATGGGAATAACAGCCTGGAAGGTATCGACGGCTTCCAGCCACTGGCTCTTTTCCATGTGTGAATAGGCTTTGCTGAGTGCCGTTTCAACAAAGAGGGGATCTTGTGGGCTTTCCTTCAGGTAATCGAAAGCCTTGCCATAGGCGGAGAGGGCTTCAGGCGTATTGCCCGTAAGGTCGTAGGCCATGCCGAGGCTCTTGAACACGCGGCCAAGAGAAAGGGATTCGCGAGGAAAATTCTTCTCGCGCAACTGGGCTGCCAGCTTGAGGTAGTCAAGAGCCTTGGTGGGGTCCCCCTGTTCCAGGTAGGCACGCCCCATGCCCTCACAGGACTGCACCTGGGCTTCCGGACAGGTGGATGAATCCACAGCACGGGAGAAGCAACCGATGGCTTCCTGAGGTTTGCCGCGCAACAGGTGAATCCAACCCGTCTGGTCGTACAGGCAGGGCCAGAAGTTGTTGCGGGTATCGACGCGGCCGAGGGCGACACCTTCGGCACGGTACAGATGCGCAAGAGCCTCCTCAAATTCGCCTTGGGAGGAACTCACGCGAGCCAGACCGCGCAGAGCATCAAGAGTAAAGCCAACGTCAGCATCATTTTTCCGCAGATTCTGCAGCCCGGAACTCAGCATCTTGGCTGCTTCGTCCAAACGACCGGATTCCAGAAAAGCCTCACCCATGCACACGCGAGCGCTACCGAGGTCTGAGCCACCAGCCGAGTCCTGTTCCGGCCAGAGTTTGAGGGCTTCTTCGAAAAGTTCCTTGGAGTGGGCGGCCTTGCCACGGGTGCGCTCAATACGCGCCATCATGGAAAGAATGCGCGCCTGAGTCATGCGCCCATGTTCATCCGTCAGCGATTTTGCCTGAGTTCTAGCCAAATCCAGCACTTTCAGAGCATCCTCCTGGCGATTGTCCGCCAACAAGGCACTGCTGGCGGCCTGGAGAGCCTTGAGTCGTTTGTCCGCCTGATCGGGGGCAGAGTATCCGGAAGCAGCTTTTTGAAAGAACGAAGCAGCCTCGACAGGGCGATTTTCACGCATCAGCAAAGAGGCCGTCATATCCGCACGCGGAGCCCACCGGGAAGATATCGGCTGACTGGAATCCCCCGGCATCAGTTCGTTTAAAAGCCCCAGGGCATCATCCACGCGGCCCTGCGTCAACAAGTCACGCCCCAGCCCCCAGGACACATCCTGAAGAAGAGCAGGATCACGAATCCAAGCCAGGCGTTCCTGACGGTTCTTGACAAGGCTCGCCAGAGAATCCGGGCCGGAAGCGGTTTCCGACATGAACCCGGCCAGATTCTTCATGGCTTTTTCATCGCTTTGGAGAATAACTTTCTGCTGGGGCGTAGCGGCCCCTTCTTCCCAACCCTGGTTGTAGCCCATCTGAAATGTTCCATACTGCAGGGCGACAACAACCAGGACCAGACCGCCGACAATCATCCAACGGGTACGACGGGAAAGAGGGATCAATGGTTCCATATTACCTTGCATGCAGAGGCTAAGACACAGCTTCAGACTCCGAAAATCAAGCATAAAAAGGGTCTGTTGCCACCTTCACATACATGTCCCGACGAGCCCTCCACCTGTTATCAGACAGTCCAAAACGCTCAAAACCCACAATTAACAAGGAATTTAGCCCTATCTCCCCCCTCTCTTACAAGGAGATTACAAGGAGAAGGCTTGAGCCCTCTTCCATCAACTGGCATAATGTGCCTCCAAGCTATGCGTTCCTTTATTGCCCAATGCTGCGTTGCCGGCATCACCGAGTGGGTTGTGTGCCCTGGAGCACGCAATATGGCCCTGCTCCAAACTCTGTCCACATGCCCCGGATTGAAGGTATGGACCCATTTCGATGAACGCTCAGCCGCCTTCTTCGCGCTCGGTCGCATTCAGGATACCGGGTTGCCCGTGGCCGTCATCACAACGTCCGGCACAGCCGCCGCAGAACTTTATCCGGCCCTCGTCGAAGCCTATTATCAGGCGCGCCCCCTGCTCGTCATCACAGCGGATCGGCCCGTCAACTTCCGTGGTTCTGGCGCTCCGCAAGCCATCGAACAGGCGGAAATGTTCGGTGTCTATGCCCCGACCATCGATATCGAAGACGCAGAGTCCATCCCGGAATCGCTCGTGGAAGATGCCTGGGACTACCGTAGCCCCCTGCACATCAACATCTGCCTGCCCGAGCCAGAGTTGGCCGAATCCACGCGCGTTGAAGACTTTTTCCCGACTCCTCCCCCGGAAATCGAATACCCCCGCCCCGCCCTGGCCGATCTCGCAACCGCGCTCCGAACCCGTGGAGACCGCGGCATGGCGCTTCTGATTGGCGGCCTCGATCCCGACGAACAGGACGCCGCCCTTTGGCTCGCACGCGAACTGAAAGCCCCCGTCCTCGCCGATGCCACCTCCGGCATCCGCGAACACCTGGAAGAGCTTTGCCTGGTTGACGGAGACGCCGTCCTGCGCGCCACCCCGCCGCCCCTCGTCCTGCGGCTTGGCGACGTACCGGTAGGACGCTTCTGGCGGGATTTGGAGGATTTGCCCGACACCGAAGTATTCTCCATCACTCGCACAGGATTCTCCGGACTGGCTCGCCCATCCCACGTCATCTGTGGAAACATTGACCCCGTCATCCAAGCACTGGGTGACATCGATGTCGCCGGAGACGGGCTAGACCTGTTCCGCGCCTCGCGCAAGCGGGCCTTCCGCATCGAAGAAGCCATCACCTCTTACGAATACTCCGAACCCGCCCTCATCCGCGCCGTCTCCCAATACGCCTGCCTCGCGGACTCAATTTTCCTCGGCAACTCCAACGCCATCCGCCTCTGGAACGCCTACTCCCAGCATCGCATTCCCACGACCAACGTGCGCGCCAACCGCGGAGCCAACGGCATCGACGGAGAAATCTCTACCTTCCTGGGGGCCTCTGCCTATATGAATGAAAGCTGGGCCATCCTCGGTGACCTCACAGCCTTGTACGACGCCAATGCCGCCTTCCTCGCCCCCCAGCTCGAAGAAGGAAAACGTGTCCTCGTCATCCTCAACAACAAAGGCGGAGGCATCTTCCGCCGCCTTCCCGGAGGCGGGAATCTCAGCCCCGCGATGGAACGCATGCTCATTCAGCCGCACGACGCCTCCTTTGAACGCCTTGCCGCATTCTGGGGAGCATCCTACCTCCGCATCAGCTCCGCCTACGACATCGGTTGCCTCGACGAACTGCCTGAAAGCGGCCTGATCGTCATCGAACTCGCTCCGGATCACGAACAGACGGAAGCGTTCTACCGCACGCTCACCCGTTAATAAGATCACGAGGCACGCACGCAGACGATTTTACCCGACCACCCTTCCTTCGAATCCCATGAGCCCCCCCCGCCCCAGTTCCCCGATTATCTATAAAGACAGATACACCGGCAAAGAAATCCGGGAGCAAGTCATGGCAGAAGCTGCCCTGCGGTGGATCTATGGCACGACGTGCGGGAAAGTCGCCCTGCATGGCCTCGTCAAACGCGCCATCTTCTCCCGCATCCTCGGGTACATGAAAAACCGCCGTTCCAGCCGCAAGGACATCAAGTCCTTCATCGCAGAGTACGGCATCCACATGGAAGAATCCATCCTCCAGGCTCACGAATTCGGCTCCTTCAACGAGTTTTTCTACCGCCGACTCAAGCCCCAGGCTCGTCCCGTCTGCCCCGGCACGGACACCGCCGCCTTTCCGGCTGATGGCCGGCACATGGGCTGGCAATGCGCTGCCGACATGAGCGGAGTCTTCGTCAAAGGCCAAAGCTTCGACCTCCCCGCCCTGCTTGGCAGCAGCGCCCTCGGCGAGCAATATGCCCAAGGCACCGTCATCCTCTCCCGGCTTTGCCCGACCGATTACCACCGCTTCCACTTCCCCGTGGATGGCACACCGGGAGAATCCCGCCCCATCCCCGGCCCCCTTGCCAGCGTCTCGCCCTACTGCCTCCGCAGCCGCCTCTCCTGGCTCTGGACCAACAAGCGGGAACTCACCCTCCTGCAAAGCCCGGAATGGGGACAAGTCGCCATCCTCGAAGTCGGTGCGACCGGCGTTGGCGGCATTCGCCAGACCTACACCCCGGGTTCACCCATTTGCAAAGGCGACGAAAAAGGCTACTTCTACTTCGGCGGCTCCACCGTCATGACCTTCTTTGAACCGGGCCGCATCCGCCTCGCCGACGACCTCCTTGAGGCCTCCTCCCGCCACATGGAACTCTTCGCCCGCCAAGGCGACCTCATGGGCTTTGTGACATCCGGCCAGGCATCCTGAAAGTCAATACCTCAATCCTGGGGGAGCTCACGCCCCCCTCCTTCACTCGGAAGAAGACGCTGGCTCTTCCTGAACGTGAACGTACATCGTATCGCGGATATTCAACATCAGGTATTCTCGTCCATCCATCACACAGGTCAGCAAGGAGCCTCCGTCACGTTTGATTACAAACGGTTTGACGAAATTGTCGCAAAGCAGCCTGCTGCCGCGCCTTTGACACTTGAACAGGAAATTGCCGATTTTCAGTGATACTTCTTCCGGGATTTCTTCCGGCTCACGACCATTGCATTCCAGGAAGACAAACTTCCCGCTCGCATCCTTTCCAAACGCTTCTACGCCATAGCTCTGCCACTTCACAACAAGAAATTCGTTGTCAAAATACAGCACATGAAAATGCCGCGTCTCAGGAGCATCGAAAAGATATCCATCCCCACCAAAGAGAATATATGATCTTTCCCAAATGGGATGCTTCATACGGACGACATATTCCCAGCAAGCTTCATCATCGCTGATTGCGTAATTGCAAAGCCTGAAACGCTCCGGGAGATAAGTCTTGTGCTCACAGGAACGCATCATGGAAATTGTGGAAGCATTGATCAGGAGGTGGAAGTTGTCGAATGAAGACTCATTCCTGTCGAACAATCCATGCCGCAACATGAGCATATCCAGCACCTGGTCCTCATTCTGCCCGAACTTGACGCCGGGATTCAGGCCATACTCCTGTGCCAGTTCCGAGAGTTTTTCGCTGTCCTGCTCACAAACCGCCAATTCTTTCATCACTGCTTTTGAGAAGATCGATACATTCCCAATCACATTGCTGTCGTATCGGCGTGTTACGAGTCCGCCATGATCTGTCTTCATAAAAGAATTCCTGATATACACCACAGAAGAATAATCCGCCGGATATTTTTTATGCAATTTCACGCAATCACCAATGTACGACAACGAATAGAAATCATCATCGTCAACTTTCGCGAACAAGTCGAATTCATCCATATCCAAATCCCGGACAGGATCAATCATATTGGATAACTGATTCTTGTTGGGAAACAATCTCAGAACGAGCTTTCCGCTGTCGATAAATGGCTTGAACTCATTCAACAAATACACATTGAACTGGTATTCATCCAGGCCCTTGACAGCAAAGAACACACGGCAATTCTCATACTGCTGCGCCAAAGCCCAGTACAGCTGCCGCACAAGGTGGTCAAAACGATTGTAGGAACAACAGATGATAGCAACACGGGGATGCTCCGGGAGAAATGGCTCCGCCTGAAAATCGAGATTGAGCCCGCTCAAAGCATCAATCAAGGAATCATCTTCGATTCTTGTTGAAACAGACTTGTCATTCCACTTGATGAAAAAAAGCCTCTCCCCCTTCCTCTCTATTTCGCCCAAAAGATAACGGTTCTCATGTTTTTTCCGTACTGCATAGGCACGCCCTTCACGAACGTAGCAGGAAATATCCCCACTCGTCACCAAAGCTTCCCGGTCATAAACGCAGTAAATCATTTCCATCTCCGGCATCTTCAGCCAATGAGACGTAATCACATTGTTTGATTTCAGAGGGAATCTGAATTTGTCATGAGAAAACCGTTTATCGTCACAATAATCCAATCCACGTTCCCTGCAATAATCATAAATCAGGAGATCGTCACACCCGCGAACAGGCAAATGAGCCTCGACAATTTCCTCGACCCTCTTCCTGGAAATCAACAACCCCGCACCACCGGAAATCGTCATGCGATTGTCGTATCCGGCGCTAATGACTTCTCCCCGTAATCCGACATCCTCCTCATCATCAACCAGGCGGCACAAACGCGCCAGATCGACAAAAGTATCGTCATCACAATCGAAGATATAATCGAACTCCTTGTTTTCCAGGGCATATCGAAAGATCCTCCAATGTTTGTCAGGCAGGTACTCATACTTGTCGGAACAATCCACCTCCACAAGGTCATCCGCAACTTCCATCGGAGCCTCGCCATCCGGCTTTCCATAAAAAAAGACATACTCAACATTGAGTTCCTTCTCCCGGATATCCCGAAGCCAGGTATTCCTGAGAGTCTCACGTCGCTTCTGGTAAGCTCTGGCCGTAGCAATCGCAATCAATATTTTTTTGCGCATATTCATGTTTCCTATTCAGTATTCCATTTCATCACCATGCAGTACACCCCGCCAATAATCCTGGAAAGACGTTAACAATCAGCTTAATACATATCCTCGGAAAGGGCTGTTCGCTCTTTCAATAATGGGCAAAATCAATTGATAGTCATCTCTGATCCTTTCGTAGGAAGGATCCGTTGATACCAGTCTTAAATCCCTGCGGGATGGCTCTACCTTTTCCTTGAACCCATCCTTCGGAATTTTCAATTTATATTCAAACGATGATATCTTGTCGTGATCCAAATGGACGATCTTCTTATTCCCGGGCGGATTCTCAACAAAACTGAAGTCCACCCAATCATTCACATCAAACCCGATATTGCACAAATCCGGAGAATATAAACAATTGTCGTACCCACAGCTAATTCCGCACCCATTCATATAGATCTTCCCATCTACATACGGCGTCGTAAACCAGTTATAGCCATTTATTTTATAGGCACATGAAGGATCCTCTTCCATCCTTCCCGCCAGAATACCATAGCGTTCCTCCAATCTGCCGGGAACATAGATTTGGTCACCATCAATCTTGGCAAACACGACTTCCTTCCTGTCCAGTCCCTTTAATGCAGCATTAAAGGCAAACTGAGTAAACATCCCGTAATTCTGACAATTGTATCTTTTCTCCTCATGTCGCGTATCATAATAGGGACATCCCGTGAAATAGACTCTGAATGGATAATAAAATAACTCGATATCACACACCTTATCCAATTTGAATTTATTGATCGCATAACGCACAGCATCAACCGAACCATCGTCGTTTGAACCATCGTGATAAACAACCGCAATCCGGTCATAAAATTCATACGTCGATAATAAACAAGGAATGATCGTATCAACATTCCTGAACAACCTTAACATTCCTGATTTTATCATAATAAATAAAAATTCAAATAAAATTATTTAACAACAACATATCATCTATCGTTTGAACACAAATCAACAGGCATTTTAGCATTAATCTGAAACTAAAATACTATTGACTATTTTTCCTATTACATCGCACTTCTTAATCAATCCAACACTTCTACTATCGTTAGAATCTTGTGTTGGTGAAATGATATAAAATGAATCAGGAGGAATGAGGATAGAATTTTTCCGATAATATCCTGGTGGACAAAGAAAATTTACCTCATAATTCAATTTTTGTTCACTTCCATTTACATAAATAATTCCATGCTCCAAATAAATCAAATCTCCTTCTTTTGCAATAATTTTACCAATTCCTGGATACTTAGATTCTGGCATCTTCTTTTTTATATTAAATAAAACAACATCTTCATTTTCTAAATCGCATAAAAAATTTTGAGAAACAACAAGAGAACCTTTCTGTATTATTGTCTCCATTCTATTCGAATCAAGATAGTATATAGAATAGCAAAAAAATACACATGATAACAAAAGGCTAAATATTGTTATATAGATTATTTTTTATATGGTGTTTTAAATTTGTTTTTCATGAGAATTATATTTAGCCAATAAATAATACAACATTACACCTCGTAATCTATAAATTATTTTAAAGATGAAAATAACATTATTCTAAAATTTTATTTCAGATACGGATTGAGGATATGAAACACTTTTGTCTTTAGTCATCTTTCCATATTCATAAATATCTTCAATTTTTGATATTCCTACCACAATATTATGTCTGATGAAAACTATATATCCTGTCTTTGAACCATTTAATTCAAAATAAATTAATTTCATATCCTTCGCCAATATCCAGTCCCTGGTTAGATTGTCTTTCAAATTTTTTATTGATGGATTGTTTTTTAATTCGTTATACTTCTCATCATAATCCAGCTGCTGACCTTCGAAAAACAAAATTTTCTGTTCACCCCCTTGCATAAACACAACTAAAATGCACACTAAAAACAAAACAATCAATCCAATAATTTTTAACATTTTCATTCTATCGTTCTACAGGTATTGTTATTAATATATCGACAGGAATAAGAACTCCTTTTTCTTTCCAAGGCTCATGATGACATGGTGTAGATGGGTCTATTCTCTGCTCCAGAAGCCATAACGAAGTTTTCCCTGCTCGAATTCGGAGCTGTTATCGCTTCTGATGTAGCGAGGCTTGCGTTTTGTGGTTTCCATGAGTCTTGCCAGAGTTTCCCGGACTTGACTGATCCGGTAGCTACGTGCAGAGTCAAGCTCAGGCATTCATGGCTATATTCGTCGCAGATAACAAAAATTCGAGCTGTTCTTCCTTTCCGTGTTCTGTACTGTTTGAAGTCGTAACTCCAGATTTCGTCAAGGCTCGATGCCTGTTTTCTCTGACTATCCGAGGCTGGCATTTTTACTCTCCTGTTTGCTTTTCCTTTGGCGTAGGCTTGCAGGTTGTTTCCTTGTCTGACGCGTTCCACTCGCTTGTGGGTGATGTTGCGTTTCCCGGCAGATGCTACGTATCGCTTGTTTCCCTGTTGCTCCTCTCCGAGGATTCTCAGGATTTCTTCCGCGCTGTATTTTTTCTTCATTCTTGTTGGTCGCTTAGGAGGCATAACTTTCTTTGTGGATCTTTTCCTGAGGATTGATCAATTATTTTTACCTTTCCCGATAAAACAGTAAGACTTTATGTGTTTCCTTATCGATTAAAAAGCAGAAATTACCTCCCCCCAATTGGAGTTTTTCATCACCAGAAGGCTTCTTTTTTACTGTCGCAGTGATACAGTTTTCTAAGTTAATATTCAACTTTTTTTCCTTAATAATCCTTTTAAAAGTAATAACATCAGACTTTGACATATCCTTGTTTAGGGCGATTTCTGCATTCCCCCATTCTTCCTTTTCTTTTGTTTTATCACACCAATAATCACTTAAATATTTTTTTATTTCTTTTCTAATTTCAGAATTGACATCAATACTCCCATTTGAAGAAAACACCAAAGGAGCCATAACTGCAAGTAAGACGATGATAAAATAGATTTTTTTCATATATTTATTAGTTATTAATTCCAATTCGTTTTAGGAAACACATTATCATTGTTGTGATTATACATTAAGACCTTTCCTAATGGCGTGCCAACATATCCATCTATGTCATGAAAGTTTGCATAGTTGAAATCTGCATTTGAAAATATACGTCGATAATAAACAATGTATGATCGTATCATACATTCCTAAACAACCTTAACATTCCAGCCTTTATCATAATTTTACAATTGTTATATTATTAGACAAATTTACCTCCTAGAAACACTTCATATCACCTTTTGAAGCAATCTTTACAAACAACGGAAAGAAAGAATTATATAAAATCAATACAGATAGCATCAATATACGTGGAAAAACTGCAGAACTTAGACTATCAATAATACCTAACTCTTTGCAAACAGAATAAATAACAACTCCATATATATTTCCGCAAGCAACAACAGAATACCAATAAACCGATTTATCCTTTTCTGAAATTTCAATATCTTGTAACCCATATATCATTATATTAAATTTATAATAAATTGGAAAAGAAAAGAAAATAAGCGCTAACGAAATTAGTCTATGCGAATCAAATTCAATCAAAGTCAAAAAATAACACAATGCAAAGCAAACAAAAATAAATAGAACTATTTTCAGCAATATCATTAATTTATTCCGCTTAGAAATCATATACTTATATTAAATTAATTTATTCATATTGATATACTACTTCTCCTGCACCATCACAACACTTTTCATTACAGGGATCAGCATTACAACCAAAAGGAGGAACAACAAATGATTCAAACACCAAAGTATTTCCTCTAAAAAGCGCATTTGATTGACAGTTAAATTTTATAGACGCCTTTCTTTTTCCTGTTGTTTCAATACACGAAAAAAGATCAAACACATTTTTAGGGCGACATTTATAACGACAATTTACATCCATGTTATGATAAACATATTGAGCTCCAGCAAATGGACAATCATCATGCATATATTCCGACAAGACTGAGCCAGCAACAAAAACAGCTACTCCTCCTACCGTTACTCCACAACGCCCTAAATAATCAATAATATTTGAAGGTGAATTAACTACAAAACTGTATCTATTCCAATCAGATTTTTCAGTAAATTCAATATCTCTCGATAACCACCTTCCATCCAAAGGATTCTGGTGCCTATAATTGTAATACACCAATCCCAATTCATGGTCCGCGACTTCGCTCGAGAATCCGATGCATCCTAATGCGAGATCGCCGGTTTCATTCATGATAGCACCGTAAGGAGTATAATCGTAACTCACTTCAATACTACCTGACGTGGTAACCCATTCGGTAATGTTCTTCACGAATTCATGAACAGCATAATAGAAGTTTCCGTTCCTGATTTGTGCCAAAGGACGCGTGGCTACAGTTTCGGTAGGATTCCATAGAATGACGTGTTGTGTTTCTGTTCCGCGGATCGCGGTTGTTTGGAGGTAGTCGTTGTAGTGGTACATTTCATTGAATTCCAATTTACCATTGCACTTCAGTATTTTATCGCTCATTTTAGCAAATCTACGAAATTTTCCGCTTAGCAAGTCATGATCCTTAATAAATAATCATTAATTTAAATATTCCAATTTTTTAAATTAAAACCATATTGACGGAAATTCATTAAATACTTTTATCCTTTATCAACCAATCGCTAAATGAGTCAAACAATTCATTCCATTTATCTTCTTTTTCAAAAAATTCAGGAACATAGTACATTTCCATATTTAACCCATTTTTTACTTTAGTTTTGAAAAAATTACCATTCCTCATATATGGGATAAAACAAGAAAGATCTTTTTTTATATTTTCTTCAGATAGAAGAATATGAATGTTATTTTCAAATTTAGAATCTCTTTTCATACATCCCATTTTTACTCCCATCCAGTAAAGAATAAGAGTTTTAGTCAGTCCCTGGATAAATTCTTTTCTATCATTCCCATTCAAGTTAGTATATTTTTCAGAAAATTTTTCTAAATATATTTTTAAAGCTTTTTCAATCATCTTAAAATAAAACACTATCTCTTCCCGAGACGGGCTTTCACCACCGCTCTCCATCATTATTCCATCATATCTGTGTGAAATAAAATTATCAAATTTCTTGAAATCCGAGCATTTATTAGCACTCTTGAATTTATTTTTTAGCAAAAAATTTATATCCAAAAAATCACCATCACTAAGAGCTATAGTACTATTGCAGATATTATTTATAACTGATTTAAATTCAGATACATAATAACAACTTTTATACTCATCTAATTTATTATAAAATTCAAGTATATTCTCCAATAAAATATCAATAATCTCATCTTTTTCTTCCTTATCAAAAGGAAAGCATCCAGTCCCAAATTTATCTCCTGAATTATCCATATTTTTCAGTATAAAATAAGGAAGATAAAAGCACCAATAAGAAGTCAATCTAGATGCACTTTCATAAAATCTTGATTCCAGAAATTTATGGTTCGAAATAAATTTTTTTCCTGACTATAGGAAAACTCGTCTTCTACCGCATTAGATCCACTTATAGTGTAAAACAGCAAAAATAAAAAAACTATATATTTCATTCGATTACTTATCACATTCATTCTTTATTTTTTCATGGACTTTTGCCGCTGCACATAGCATGGCACCCATTATATCTCCACTTAATATATTACCAATACTCATAGTTCCAGTTCCCAGAGCATTATTACATGATCCTTCAAATTTTTTCTTAACATTTTTCCCTTTATCACAGCAACATATTTCAATTTCCATTTCAGATTTTGTAATAATTTTATACTTAGGCAAATCCATTAACGTTCAAAGCAACACACTAAAAACACTTCACACTATCATTTGAAGCAATTTTTACAAACAATGGAAAAAACGCACTACATAAAATAAACATACACAATAACGATATAAGCGAAAAATTTGTAATTACCATACCATTAATAATCTCTAAATCGCTACAAACACGAAAAATGGCACCTCCATATATATTGCCACAAAATATAATAAAAAAGAAGAAAAAATTCTTCGCTTTTTCTGGGAATTTAATATTTCGTAATTTATATATTGTGATATTAAATTCATAAAAAAAAGAAATCCACTATATACAAATAAATAAAAAAATATTCTATACCTATCGAAATTAAGATTTAATAAAAAACAACATAAGATTAAATAGATAGAAATAAAAATTAACAATTTTAAAACAATCAACAACACATTTTTATTAAAAATAATATAATTCATTTTGATGTTTTTATTAATATTCATAAACTATTTCTCCTGGTCCATCACAACACTTTGAATTGCATGGAGCAGCATTACAATCATGAGGAGGAACAACATATGATTCAAACTCCCATGTACTTCCTCTTCCAATTGCACCTTTTTTACATCTAAATTTTATATCTGCTTTCGCTACACCTGTTGTTTCAGTACAAGAAAAAAAACGGCCCAAATCTTTAGGACGACAATCACGAAGGCACTCTATATCCATACCAGTAAAAACCTGTTGAGAGCCAATAGGTAAGCAATCATTATTCATATATTTAGATACGACGGCGCCAAGAATCGCACCAGCAACTAAAAATCCTACCGCCCCTGCTTGCACCGAATAATTTCCTAAATAATCAAAATAATTTAATGGACAATTGATTACAAAATTGTATACATTCCAATCAGTTTGTCCATAAAATTCAATATCTTTCGATAACCAACGTCCATCAGATGAATTATAGTATCTGTAATTATAATACATCAATCCCAATTCATGGTCAGCGACTTCGCTCGAGAATCCAATGCATCCTAATGCTAGATCGCCTGTTTCATTCATGATAGCACCGTAAGGAGTATAATCGTAACTCGCTTCAATACTACCTGTCTCGGAAATCCATTCGGTAATGTTCTTCACGAAGTCATGAACAGCATAATAGAAGTTTCCGTTCCTGATTTGTGCCAAAGGACGTGTGGCTACAGTTTCGGTAGGGTTCCATAGAATGACGTGTTGTGTTTCTGTTCCACGGATCGCGGCTGTTTGGAGGTAGTCGTTGTAGTGGTACATTTCATCGAATTCCTGCTTGCCATTGCGCTTCAGTATTTTGTGCGTTCTTCTGCCCATGTAGTCGTAGGTGCATTCGATCACGAGCGTACCGTCGGAACTTGTGAAGCGTACGGGACGATTTTCAGCGTTGTATACAACATTCCAGATTCCCGTTGTTGCCCGTACCCTCGTCTGGTTGCCATCAGCATCGTAAGTGGGAATGAAGGCTGGTTCTTCTTCGGGATCAATGCTGGTGTATTGGTTCAGGTTATTGGAAAGATAGGATGTTATTTGAGCAAACTCTTCCGAATCCTTCCTGTTGCCGATATTATCGTAGCCGTAGTTGAAAGGAGTTCCTCCCAGATTGGCCCAGGTCAGTTCGTTGAAAGAGGTATAAAAAAAGCCATCCTGCCTTGTCACTCCTTCTCGTATCTGCGTTCTCTCGGTCGGTCGTCCGAGCAGATCACATATTTGTGTCCGCTCACTGATGATGTAGCCAGCCGAGTTGCGACACCTAATACCCGACAACAGATCGCGTGCAGGCTCGTAGGTATATTCCAACGAAACCGGATCCGGGAAGTCAATCGACGATACAAAATGCGAGCCCGCAAGATAATTGAATTGGAATGCATGTTCATTCTCCTGACCGGGATGGTATATATATCGAGACAATTGTCCCAATTCGTTGTATGAAATTTTAGTCTCATAGATGCAAATATTCTCACTCCCGTTCCTCGTTATTTGTAAATTGTCAGAAACAGTACGCCCCCATTCGTCATAAGCACAAATGTGGTAACTTTCATCCCCTCCTAAGAAATAATTTTCCAAGGACAATTGATTATATTCATTGTAGACTTTTATTTCGCAATTGGTCTCATTTCCTGTCCATATTTCCACAAGCAAGCCGATATGATTGTACACAAACGTACGGCTGGAGGTTTCATCGCTATAGGATATTTCCGTCATATCTCCCGTCAAAGGATCGTAGGTATAGGTGATGACAATGCCCCTTGCCTGGGTCTGTGTACTCTGGCGATTCATGGCATCGTAGGTGTACACAAGCTGGGAGTTGTCCGCGTAGGTCTTCTTCAGTTGAAGTCCCGTCGCTTCATCATACAACCAGGTAGTCGTATCGCCATCGGTACGTCCGCTGGGATTCGTCGATATTTCGCTTTCCGGCACACGGAATGTCGTCAGACGAATCATATGATCCATCTCATCATAGCCGAAGACGGCGGGCTTGATAGCCGTGCCGTATTCCGATACCTTGCGCCCCCGGATATCGTAGGCATAGTATGTCGTATTCCCCTGGGCATTGGTGATGCAGGACGGCAGATCAAAACGCGAATCATATCCTGTCGCTGTAACAGCTCCTGCCGCATCGGTTACCTTGATCGTCCTCCCAGCCAGATCGCTTTCCGTCACGGTCGTGTTTCCGCGTCCATCCGTACGGGAAATCGTCATGCCGGTTGCCGTATAGCCCCTGCTCTGCAATGTCTCAATACCGACATTGTCGGTTGCCTGTCGAATCCAGCCATCAACGACCACCGAACACGCCACCAAGGACGAGGTCGGAATCTTGAGATATTGCATTCGCTGGGTTGGAGCGGCGTATTCCGACCACTCTTCCGTGATTTTTCCGTAGATATCCTTCGTTTCCTTCCTGCTTTCCAGAGTCGGGCTTAAGGAAGAAACGAGTTTCGAGACTGTTTCAACCAATGGATTCCCATTCTGATTGTATGTCGTCGTCGAAACCGAATCATACACTCCATCCGCACGGGATTCGTATGTCCGGGAAGTTTGTTCTACACGTGAGTTCTGAGGGGTGGGAACATCCTCCAGTGCTAAGGTCCGTTTGGAGACTTCCCCCATCACATCGTACTCGTACAGGGTGGGAGCCATCTGCCCCGTCCGGCTTCGCACGAGCTGCCCCAAGGCATTGTAGCTATGCTCCGTCACGATCCATCCTCCCTGCGTATTGGGGCGTTCCTCACGGATCGTTTCTCCGAGGCCATTCCTGGTTGCACGCGACACGGCTACCCATTGGCCGCTGGATGTCCTGACCGCTACCGTCGTCCGGATACCATCCGAGACGATTTCATCGCTGTAGCGAAGGTTTCTCTGCCCCGTACCACCTTCCTCCCGCGGCGTTCCATCGGGATTGGTGATCGTGATCAAAGTCGCCCCGGACGGCGTCGTCTGAGTCGTGCTTCGTTGCGCATCATTGTATGCCCAGGTTGTCGTCCACCCCAAGACATCCGTAGAATAAATTACCCTCCCGATTCCGTCGTAGGTTCTTGTCTGCCGAGTCGTCATTGCTCCGACATCGCGGCGTTCCTCACGAATGCGCCCCGCCGCATCGCGCTCGTAGGACACAATCGTTTCCGGCATCGTCTCTGTGGCAGCCCGAATCGTTTCAACCAATTGGCGGGCGGTATTGTAACCGTACGACGTCATTACGCCATCTTCATCGATCTTGCGCAAGGGGCCGCAACACATCCACTCTGCGGTCGATTCCCGCCCATTGCCGAGCGTCTTCCGTGTTACATTGTGTTCGAAATCATACTCGTAATCAGCTGTCGCCTTCAGCTTCCAGCCCGTCGCAACAAACACATAATTCTCTTCTCGAATGGTATCCCCATTGGCGGCAATATAGCGGACTCTGCGTTCGCTGCGCCCGGAAACAACTTGTCCATTGACAGCCGTTTCCATCGTTTCCTTCCAAACAGCCCCGTATTGCAAGGCGCGTTCGTATGAGTAACGCCTTTGAACACCATTGTGATCCTGCTCCAGCTTCACACGTCCGCAAGCATAGGAACATGTCGCCAATTCTCCATAGGTCTCGCGAATTGAGACTCGGAGACCAGTCACCCCCAGCCCCGTTTGCGTCACCGTCGTGCGGTTCACTTGCGGAGAATCGCTGTAACTGTATGACTTGCGGGACAATTCCGTTTCTTTGCCATCTTCCGAACGAATCAATTCAACCGTCAACAAGGGCCGGCAGTCATTGAAGCGCAGATTCGCATACGTCGTCCGAATCACCTTCTCGTCAGAGCCCGAGCCCCATGGAGAAGCTTCCAGTACAACCCGTCCCTGCACATCGTACTCGTAGCGCGTATAGCCACCATCGGGTTTGATTGCCAATGAAGGGCGGAATTGTGCATTGTGGATCCATGTCGTCGTCCTGGAAGCGGACGAGCCATAGCCCTCCGTCCGGCTGACCGTCAGCCATCCGCCCTCGGAATGCTTCTTCACCGTGCGGACACACGAAACAGGAGCCACATCGTAGATGCAGCGGACAGTTCTGACCTCCTCCCACATGCCGCCCGGAAGATAATTGCGGGCAAAGGTCTTGATAATGCGATCATCTCCCTCCCCGGTCGTAACCGTCACCAGGCCATCCTCAACGCGGCGAAGTGCTTGCGTCGCCGGTTGCCCCGCGCGCTGATTGGTGATTTTCATCATTTTGGCGGAGCCATCCTGCCAGCACTCATAGGAATAGGTCTTGAACGGAGAGCCAACAGCCGAACGCCCCGTGCGGGCATCGCCAATGACCTGATTAGCGGGATAATGTTTGATGACAAGCTTGTTAAAACTCCGTTCCAGCAGGAACAAGCCCTGCGTAGAACTCCATATCGAAGTGACTTCCCCGGCCACATCGCGCGTCACCTGAAGCCGTTCTGCATACTCATCTGCCGTCACAATTGCCCCGGAACTCGTCGTCGTAGAGACAACCTTGCCTGTTTCCGTAGAAAAACGGCGTTTGGAGCCATCAGCCATCACCTGGCAAAGATAGGCAGGGTTATCATTCGTACAGGGAGTCAGATCGCTATTGAGAAGCTGGACGAGAGAAGTATCCCGACGGGAAATTCCTTGGCGTTCCGCCCGGTCGGACTGAGGGGCAGCCTTGTAGTACAAGCAACGACCGGAAGCTTTGAAAATCGTTACCTGCTGGGAGAAGGCATCAAAACTCGCCGTCCATTCCATCTGACTGTCGAAACGGAAAGGAATGGCAGGCGCATCCGGTTCAGCACTGCGTCCTGCCCTGAAAGAAGAAGGACTGGATGGGCTGGGAGTCCCGCCAACATTGCCGGAACTTTCACAGTTATCCGGCTCGTCTCCATCCTCAATGGGGAGCGTCTGCCCAGTATCCCCGTCACCATCTTCACAATCCTCGTCATCACAATCGCATGGCTGGCAATCATCATCATCCGGAGGAGGTTCACTCGACGAAGAGGAACTGCTGCTCGATGATGAAGAGGAACTACTACTTGATGATGAACTCGAACTGCTGCTCGATGACGAGCTCGAACTGCTCGACTCACTGCTGCTACTATCTGATGAACTTGAGCTACTCGACGCACTACTGCTATCCGACGAACTCGAACTGCTCGACATACTGCTGCTGCTATCCGACGAACTTGAGCTACTCGACATACTGCTGCTGCTATCCGACGAACTTGAGCTACTCGACATACTGCTACTGCTATCCGACGAACTTGAGCTACTCGACATACTGCTACTGCTATTCGACAAACTTGAGCTACTCGACATACTGCTGCTGCTTGATGATGCTGCACTGCTAGCCGACGAACTTGAGCTACTGCTCCCTGGATCCCCTCCTGACGAACTGGAGCTACTGCTACTACTACTACTACTGCTTGATGAGGCTCCGTCCTGGCTAATAAAACAACGGCCTCTGACGGCACGTCCCGTATTAAAATCAGACTCGTCATCAAAAGCCTGAATAATCCATTCTCCTGACCGACCCGGTCCATCATTGACGCCGCAAATCACCGGAATCCGACCTCCGGGGCATTCTTCACTGGTATAATAATGAGGGACTGCCCAAGGATATGTTCCTACATCTTCCTGCGCGATCCTGAAATGAAGAGCATTCGTCGAGACATTGAAATAGTGCTCCAAATCCCCTACTTCCGGAAACTCATAGAAGATCGGCTTGATAGTGATAAAGAGAGGCTCTTTTTCCGAAGAAGAGTCGGATGGAGAAAAATTGGTCGGGCTCATCACTACAATATGGTTAAAATCAAGGAAACACAGCAAATCAAATCCCTTTCAGGACGATATCCGCTCTCGCACACAACTCACATGAAGTCAAGAGATAAAATTTATTTTCCAATTTTCCCGTATTGCCTCATGGGGCAGGACGCCGACTCAGCCGCATCCCTATCAGGGCACAAAAAAACCGGCGGGGAGAACCGCCGGTTGACTATTTGATGATAGATTGGGTAAGAGGGGGCATACCTTTATTGAGAAGCCTTGTCTTCCTCTTTCTTTGCGTTTTCGGATTGCTCTGCAATCATGGAAGCTATTCGGCGTCTATCGGCGGACTCCCGTTGAGTCCGGTTCATGAACAGCTTGTTGTTTCTCTTGATCATGTATCTATATATTCTCATGGTTTGTTTTAATGTCAAAGGTTTCCTTCATGGCTGTTTTGTCACTTCGTGGAAACCTCTTATTCAAGGAAGCGCCCCGCCTGGGATTGACTCCGGGCGGGGCGCGACCTGAAAGGGATGGTGATCAATTTCAGGCGGTTGCCGCCTCGTATCGGGCTTCGACGTCATCCCAGTTGATGAGTTTGACGAAGTTCTCGATGAAGGCCACCCTGTTGTTCTGGTGCAACAGATAGTAGGCGTGTTCCCAAACGTCGCATGCCAACAAAGGCACCAAGCCGGGGATTTCCAGATTCTGGTGTTTTTCCGCACCGCAGACAACGAGTTCGCCGGAGACCGGATCGATGCCGAGAATTGCCCAGCCGGAACCTTCGACACCGGCGGCGGCGGCCTTGAACACCGTCAGGAAGGCAGCCAGGGAACCAAATTTTGCATCGATGGCGACGGCAAGCGCACCTTCCGGAGCCAGCTTGGGAGTCGGCGTCATATTCGTCCAGAAGATCGTGTGCAACGCATGCCCGGAAGTATGGAAGGACAGGTTGCGCACCGTGGGCGTCGTCAGGGAGGCATCGGCAGTACCAGCGGCAATTTCCTTGAGCTTGGCGGCGGCGGCATTAGCGCCGGCCACATAGGCGGCATGGTGTTTGTCGTGGTGGAGGCGCACGGTGGCTTCATCCATCAACGGTTCCAGTGCATCGTAAGCATAGGGGAGAGGAGGCAGGACGTACTTGCCATCTGCGTAACCGATATGCGAGGGGGACAGAAGCGTATTCTTCATGATGTTCGTTTTTCAGGTATGTTGTTGTCTGTTGATACAGGTGGCCTGTGACAGCTTGCGGCAGCCCTGCAAAGAACCGTCCCTTGCCGTCTGCGTGGCCTCCATGAGGTGAACTTAGGGAATATGACAACACAGAAGAAGGAAGGGTTCAATAATAATGGGACTAATTTTTATTTTCCCTCTTTCCGACCTCGTTTCCTCTTCTTTCCCGCATCATTCCTGTTGCCTCGCCGAAGCGAGCCAGAGACCTGCCATGTGAGAAAAAAGTCGGTATTTAGGTCTTCACGTGCGGCAGGGATATGGTACAAGCCGTGCATGGAAGAAAAACAGTACCGCCCGAATGTGGCCGCCATCATCGTCAACCAACAGGGGCTCCTGCTGGTTTGCGAACGGACGAAGGAGAATAGATCCTGGCAATTCCCGCAAGGAGGCATTGATGAAGGTGAGAATGCGCTGGAAGCCGTCAGCCGCGAAATCTGGGAAGAAGTCGGATTTCTTCCCGAACACTATATTATTGAATCCGGCCGTACAGGCTATCGTTACGATTACCCCGCCGAAGTGCTCGACCTCATCAAGACCAAACGCGGCAAGCCTTTCGCCGGACAGGAACAAAGCTACTTCCTGTGCCGCCTCACGGAAGAAGCCCCGGAACCCGTCCTTGATCAACGTGAATTTCAAGCCTTCCGCTGGATCAAACCAGAGGACTTCAACTTCGACTGGCTCCCCGAATTCAAACGCGATGTGTACCGGGAAGTGATGGACAATTTCTTCTACCATCCGGAGGAAGCCGACCGGGGCAACTAAAGCGACGCGAGAGACTTTCCCTGCGCGTATTGCGTCATTTCCCGCCAGGGGAAAGGTGTATGCTTGCATGTTGAGAACGTTTTGCATACTTTCCTCCCTACCTTGTGGGTTGCTCTCTCCAAAGGGTCTGATCAAATTTTCCCGCCATATCAATGATTAAGTGGATTCTCACCAAAATAGTCGGTTCCAAAAACCAGCGCGAAGTCAAGAAGCTGCGCCCCATCGTGGACCGTATCGTCAACATCGAACGCGAATGGCAAGGCCAGCATATTGACCAACAGTTTCTGATCGCGAAGACGCGTGAATGGCAGACCTATCTGCACAGGTTTCTGCCGATGCCTATCCCTCCTCTGCGCCTGGTGGAATCCGCTGATGCAGAGCAGTTGAAGGACATCGCGAAGATGCTCAACGACCGCTTCGACCAGCTGAAGGGAGAATTCCCCAACCTACCCCAGGTCGAACCCAACCCGGAATCCATCGAAAACGGCAAGAAGGCTTGGCGTGGATTGACGCCCGAATTCAACAAACTGCGCGAAAAATACCTCGCTACAATTCTTCCAGAAGCATTTGCCGCCGTTAAGGCAGGCGCCCGCCAGCTGTGCGGCATGACGAAGTCGGTTTGCGGCCAGGAACAATCCTGGGACATGATTCACTTCAATGTCCAACTCCTCGGCGGTATCGCATTACACCGTGGCTACATCTCTGAAATGGCCACAGGTGAAGGCAAGACGCTCGTCGCCACCCTGCCCGTTTACCTGAATGCCTTGACGGGCATGGGCGTCCACGTCGTCACAGTCAACGATTACCTGGCACGCCGTGACTCCGAATGGATGGGAACCCTCTTTGAACACCTCGGCCTGACGGTCGGCTGCATCCAGAGCATGATGCCCTCCCACCTGCGCCGCGAACAATACGCCTGCGACATCACGTATGGTACGAATGCCGAATTCGGTTTCGACTACCTGCGCGACAACGGCATGGCTTCGTCCGCCGAAGAACAGGTGCAACGCGGTCATTACTTCGCCATCATTGACGAAGTGGACTCCATCCTCATTGACGAAGCACGCACGCCGCTCATCATCTCCGGCCCCTCTGTCGTCACCCGTGAACAGCAGTACGATGCCCTCTGCCCCGCCGTCACCAAAGTTGTCAAAGCCCAAACGGATCTTTGCAACGAACTGATGGCTCAGGCTACTGAGTTCGCCAAGAACGGCCAGAACGAAGAAGCCGGACGCTGCCTCATGAAGGTCAAACTCGGCCAGCCCCGCAACCGTGCCTTCATGCGCGCCATGCAAGAACCTGAATTGCGCCGCATGATGGAAAAATTCGAGCTCACCCTCTACCAGGACACCCGCAAGAAGGAACTCTATCGCGTAAAGGAAGAACTCTATTTCTCCGTGGAAGAAAAGACGCACGATGCCGACCTGATGGAAAAGGGCCGCAAGATCATCTCCCCGGATGATCCCCAGGCCTTCATCCTGCCCGATGTCGGCACCGCCATCGCAGAAATGGACGAAGACCCCCGCCTGACGGATCAGGACAAGGCTCGCAAGAAGCGCGAACTCTACCAGCGACTCGACGAAACAGGTCAGCGTCTCCACACCACCTCCCAGCTCCTCAAGGCCTATTGCATTTACGAAAAAGACGTCGAATACGTCGTCAAGGATGGCAAGGTCATCATCGTTGACCAGAATACGGGCCGCGAAATGCCGGGGCGCCGCTGGTCCGACGGCCTCCACCAGGCTGTCGAAGCCAAGGAAGGCCTGGAAATCGAACGCGAAAACCAGACCTACGCCACCATCACCATCCAGAACTACTTCCGCCTCTACAAGAAGCTCGCCGGCATGACGGGTACGGCAGAAACGGAAGCCGCGGAATTCCACGACATCTACAAGCTGGACGTGTTGCCCATCCCAACGAACAAGCCCTGCGTTCGCAAGGACTCGAACGACCTCATTTTCAAGACGCGCCGCGAAAAATTCAACGCCGTTATCGCCAAGATTCAGGAGCTCAACGGCAAGGGCCAACCCATCCTCATCGGTACAGCCAGCGTGGACTCTTCCGAAACGCTCTCCCGCATGCTCAAGCGTGTGAAGATCGAACACGAAGTGCTCAACGCCAAGAATCACCAGCGCGAAGCTGAAATCATCTCGCAGGCAGGCAAAAAGGGAGCCGTCACCGTCTCCACCAACATGGCAGGCCGCGGTACCGACATCAAGCTCGGAGAAGGCGTCAGTGAATTGGGCGGCCTGTTCGTGCTCGGCACAGAACGTCACGAATCCCGCCGTATCGACCGCCAGTTGCGCGGACGTTGCGCTCGTCAGGGAGACCCCGGCGCCTCCCAGTTTTTCATCTCTTTTGAAGACGACCTCATGCGCAACTTTGGCGCAGCTGAGCGCATGACCAAAATGATGGAACGCTTCGGCGTCAAGGACGGCGAAGCCCTGGAACATGGCTGGCTCAACAAGACGGTTGAAAACGCCCAGAAACGCGTCGAACAGCGCAATTACATGTGGCGCAAACACGTCCTCGACTACGATGACGTCATGAACAAGCAGAGAGAAGTCGTCTATGGCTTCCGCAACGATGTCCTCATCACCGAAGACCCGCGTGCCATGATCTACGACGTCCTTGATGAAGCTGTCTCGGCCAAAGTCGATCTTTACATGGTTGTGGACAGGGACGAGCAGCCCAACCCGGACGAACTTCTCGCATGGGTCAACTCCACCTTCCCTCTGGCTCTCACCGACGAGCAGGCAGACTTCCAGGCCAAGACCCCTCAAGAGTGCGTGACGTTCATCACGGAAAAGGTGCAGGCCGTTTACGAACAGAAGCTCGCCCACGAGCGCGCCGAGTATCTCGACCACATGGAACGCCAGACAATCCTGACGGCTATCGACAAACTTTGGCAGGAACACCTCTACAACATGGACTCCCTCCGCGAAGGTGTTCGCCTCCGCGCACAGGGACAGAAGGACCCCTTGATCGAGTACAAGAAGGAAGCCTACGACATGTTCGTCACCTTGATGGACAACATCAACCTGGCTGTTCTCAAGAACATGTTCAGCAGCACGACGAACCTTGATGCCTTCGAGGAATTCCTCGCCAGCTTGCCTCAGTCCACATCCGAGGACGAATCCGACGGTACGCCGAACCTCACCTTCGACGGAATGCCAGCCAACCTCCTGGATGCTCTGCGTGAACAGGTTTCCTCTGCCAAGGCCATGCGCAATGCTACGCCAGCCCAAGGCCAGAAGCAGCCAGCTCCTGCCCGCCCGGCAGCCCCGGTGATGCCCGATGGCATGCCGACATCCATTTCTACATCTTCTGCCGAAATGGATCCCCGCCTGACTCGTCAGGATGGCAAAGTCGAATTAATCGTTCGCAAGCCTACCTTCAACATTTGCCGCAAGAGTACCGGCAATTCTCCGGCAGCCAACAAGACCATTCCCAAATCCAATACCGAACCGTCCCTCACCGTCGGTTCCATGGACTCCGGTAGCGTCCTTGGCACCTACGAAAACTCGGGAGAAACCCTGACTCGCTAAGCAAACACTCATCCACAAACACCCCCGGGGCGGCACAGCCAACATTCCCCCCGGGGGTGTTTTCTCTCTCATCCTTCAACCATCTTCCCCCCAGCAAACGCCTTGATGACCGTCCCGAATGTCCGATCCGTATTGGAGTACGTACCGTACTTCCGGGGGAAGCTTTTTGTCATCCACGTCGCCCAGGATCTTCTCAATTCCGAGGAACTTGTCGATGCCCTGCTTGACCTTGATGTCCTCCACGAAATCGGCGTCCGCCTGATCCTCGTAGCCGAAGGGAAAGATGCCTCACGCCTCTTCGCAGAAACCCGCGTCTGTGAAATGCGCTCCGCCGCTGTGGAAGCCCCGCTTTCCGCAGGAGAACTCGTCATCGGACGCGTCGAGGAAATTCTCAACCGCCACCAGATCCCCGTCGTCGCCTCCGGTTGTGATGCCACGTTTGATGAAGGCACCATCTGCATGGCTGCCGCGCTGAAGGCCAACAAGTACATCGCTCTCCTGGACGACGAAAGAGTACCCACGAGAGACAAGGCGCCCATTCACGCTATTCTGGAACGGGAGATCGCCAACATTCAGGGAGAAATCTCCTACAAGGAACTTCTGGTTGAAGCCGCCGAAGTCTGCCGCCGAGGCATCCAGCGCGTCCACCTGCTCAATGGTCGCAACCGTGGCGTTCTCGTCGATGAACTCTTCTCCGAAGAAGGCGTTGGCACCATGGTTCACTCCGACTTGTATCGTGAAATCCGCCCCCTGCAGGAGGAAGACATCCCGGAGCTTCTCTCCATGATCGCTCGCTCGGTCATTCAGGATCAACTCGTTGACCGCAGTTACGAAGACATCCACGAACGCATCAAAGAGTATTATGTCCTCACTCTCGACGACAGCATCATCGGTTGCGTCGCCGTGTACCCCTACCCCGAGCAACAATCCGCCGAACTCGGGTGCCTCTACATCAAGCAGAGCCACGAAGGGCACGGCTATGGCAAAGCTCTCTGTGCTTTTGCTGAGCAAAAAGCCCGGGAACTCGGCATGCACTTCATCTTTGCGCTCTCACAGAGTGCCGTCTATTACTTCCGGGATCGCCTCCACTATGCGGAATACTCCCGGGATACCCTTCCCCCCCATCGCCGCCTCCTGCTCGAGCTGAGCGGTCGCCATTCCGGCGTTTTCGGGAGACAATTGGACTGATTTCTTCCCCTGTTATCAGGGGCGTATCCAGCGATTAGCAGGTGCGTTATTGCAAATATTTATTAGCCCCGTCTAATTTTTTAAACACAATAAGACTTCCCTCATATTCCCTTATAATCAAGGCATATTGCGTTATCAGAAATCATCTGAAATAAGTATTGTCATACTAAAAAGGCAGGAAGAAGTTGACATAATGTTAGCTTGAGCTAACTTCTGTGCACAACAAAACAATCCCATTCAAACCATGTATATGAAGTCATCTCTCCTAGCCGTCGCCGGATTATCATGTTGCACATTCGCACTTGCAGAATCCGAACCTGCCAAAGCAGGCTCCATCCTTGACGATATGGATATTATTGGTGCCGATTACGGCGACGACACCGCCCCCATCGCGAACGACCCCGTAACACGCTGGCTGGCGGATTTCCACACCAACCTCGACAAATCGCGCATCAACTACTTCATTGAGCAAGCCTACTCGCACTCCTGGTTCCGTGATCCCGCAGAGGGTAATGCTTCCAGTCAGAGCTGGTACAAGCTTCACGCTCACCTTGGCCTTAACCTCGTCTCCTCCGAACGCCATCAAGGCACCTGGATCAAGGCCGAATTGTCCGGATCTTCAGCCTTGGACCCCAAATCCCGCAAAACAACGCTGGACGACACCCTGGGCAGTCTCAGCAATGCTGACTGCGACGTCTTTGAAGACGGTTTCTACTACATGCCTGAACTTCTCATTTCGCAAGGTTTCGCCAATGGGCACGGCGTCATGATGCTCGGTGTCATCAACCAGACGAATTACATCGACGCCAACACGTACGCCAACACCACCTACGGTCAGTTCACCGCTGGTCCTTTCGTCAACAACCTTGTCCTTCCTCTGGGAGAAAGTAACTTCGGCTTCATGTTCCAGTGGGAATTCAACGATAACTGGTTCGCACAGCTTGGCGGCAACATGCTGGACTGTGAAGGAGGAGAAAACCCATTCCGCCATACAATGGGCAAATCCTTCAACCTGATCGGTGAAATCGGCTGGACACATGAAGACGCTTTCGGCATTGGTCAGGCCACGTACCGCCTGGAGCCCTTCATGTTCCATGCCGAAGGCGGGAACGAAGGAGGCATCGCCATCAACATGGAACAGGACTTGGGCTCCAGCCCCTTCGCCGTCTTCTTCCGTGCAGGCTGGAGCGGAGCAAATACCAACAATCCCGGTGGTGCTGAAGCACAGGTGTCCGGTGGTCTCATCATCAAGAAGCCCATTGAAATCATGAGCGGTCTCAAAGAATCCGACGGCAACTACCTCGGTCTAGCTCTGGCTGTTGTGAAGCCCGAACCTGGTATTCTTGGAGCCGAAGAAGGAGAAGAAGCAGTCAAGCCAAAGAACCGCGAAGTATCCTTTCAGTGCGTCTATTGCTACGCCATCACTCCCTACTTCCTGATTGAGCCCTCCTATCAGCTCATCCACAATCCCTCTCAACGCCCCGATACCAGCTCAGCCAGCGTCTTCTCCATCCAGGGCGTCCTCACATTCTGATCAACTCTCATTGAATCCAAAAAATTTCCTGGCCATGCCTCTCTCCATGCTATCCATCGGTGACTCGCGGCAAGTCAATAGAATCCACGGAAAGGACGAAACTCGCCGTTTTCTCGAAAACCTGGGCTTTGTCTCCGGTTGCACCGTCTCGGTCATCACCGAGTCGCACGGAAACCTTATCGTCAATGTCAAAGGAACCCGCATCGCCATCAGCCGTGCGCTGGCCGGGAAAATCTTTGTCGATTAATCACGCGTCCACTCAGTCCCATGAATCCACCATCATCCACCCTTCGGGACGCCCACATCGGCGATACCGTCACCGTTGTCAGTCTGTCGGGAGAAAGTACCCTCAAACGTCGCATCATGGACATGGGCGTCACGAAAGGGACGTCTATTTTCATCCGCAAAGTAGCCCCGCTTGGCGACCCTATTGAAGTTACCGTCCGCGGGTACGAGCTCACCATTCGCAAATCAGAAGCCGAGCACATTCACCTTAAGTAAGCCATCTCTACGCATTCAAGAATCATGAGCAACATGACCATAGCTCTTGCCGGTAACCCCAATTGCGGCAAAACAACCCTCTTCAACACCCTGACGGGAGCCAGCCAATACGTTGGCAACTGGCCCGGCGTCACTGTTGAAAAAAAGGAAGGCCGCCTCAAGGCCCACAAGGATATCACCATCCAGGACCTTCCGGGCATTTACTCTCTCTCTCCCTACACACTGGAAGAAGTCGTCACCCGCGACTACCTCGTCACCGGAAGCCCCGATTTGATTATCAACCTGGTGGATGCCGGCAACCTGGAGCGCAACCTTTACCTCACCACCCAACTGTGTGAACTAGGCATCCCGGTCATCGTCGCCCAGAACATGATGGACGTCGTGCAAAAGCGCGGTGATACCATCGACACGGCCCAACTCTCCCGATTCCTCGGCTGCCCAGTCGTGGAAATCAGCGCGCTGAAGGGCAGCGGCATCAAGAAATTGACGGAAGAGGCTGTCAAAACCGTCACCAATGCCTCCACAAAAGCCCCCATCCCTATCACCTTCCCGGACGACATCGAAAAAGCACTGGCCAAAACAGCCGACATCATCGGCCCCTACTGCCCGGAAGACAAAGCCCGGTGGTACACCATCAAAGCCTTTGAACGCGACAAGAAAGTCCTGGCAGAACTTCCCCTCACTCCCGGGGAAAAAGCCAACCTGTCCGACATCGCCGAATCCCCGGAAAAAGAATACGATGACGATGCAGAATCCATCATCACCGGAGAACGTTACAACGCCATCGGCGAGATCGTCTCCCAATGCTCCGTCAAAGCGCGTCGGGGAGGAATGACGGTCAGCGACAAAATCGACCGCATTATCACCAACCGCTGGTTGGGCCTCCCCATCTTTGCCTTCGTAATGTGGGCCGTCTATTACATCTCAATCCAGACCATCGGAGCCTATGGCACAGACTGGGCAAACGACAGCCTCTTTGGCGAATACATCCCGGAATGGACAACAGCCCTCCTGGAAAGCATGAATTGCGCTGAATGGCTGCAAAGCCTGATTCTGGACGGCATCATTGCCGGTGTCGGTGCCGTGCTGGGGTTCTTGCCCCAGATGGCCGTGCTCTTCCTCTGCCTCGGTTTGTTGGAAGACTGCGGGTACATGGCACGCGTCGCCTTCATCATGGACAGGTTGTTCCGTCGTTTCGG
>CAYVAI010000031.1:0-45702 GCA_964448375.1 uncultured Akkermansia sp. | reverse complement strand
CCGATGCGAACACGGAACTGCGCAGTGGAGCCACCTGGGCAAGTGGCAGCCTCGGATACAGATACAACTTCTGATTAGGGAGTCGGAAGACAACAAAAGAAATAGTGAAGCCCGTTTCCTCATTTTTGGGGAAGCGGGCTTTTATATGGCAGGTTTCTGTACTTCCTGGCAGATGGCGGGTCTGGTGACTCTTTCGTCAACGGCATGGCTTGTTCTCCTTGGCCGACAATGAGGTCTTCAAAGAGTGTGTATTTGTTCAGAGTAATTCACTATGAGCATAAAAGAGAAAATAATCCCGTAGTGAATGCATGTGGAATCAGTGGTGGAACGGCATCTCTGCTTGACCGGGGGGGGATATCTCGGCATGATATGGAAAGAAGATTTGTTCCTGCATGAATCCTTTTTCCATCCAATCCGTTGAAATAGGCGGAAACCGTCCTTTTTACATTCTTGGCCCTTGTTCTCTCGAATCTGAAGCATTCGTCTGGCAGATGGCTCGTTCCATTAAGGAGATTGCCGACCGAGTGGATATTCCACTCGTGTTCAAGGCTTCCTATGACAAAGCCAACCGCACTTCCGTGAGCTCCTTCCGTGGTCCCGGTGTGCAGGAAGGGTGTCGTATTCTAAGCGAAATCGGCAAGGAACTGAATATCCCCGTGGTGACAGATGTCCACACGGCGCAGGAAGCGGAGATTGCTGCTGAATACGTCGATATGCTTCAAGTGCCGGCATTCCTGTGTCGCCAGACGGATTTGCTGGAAGCCTGTGCCAAGACGGGTCGTGCCGTCAACATCAAGAAGGGGCAGTTCCTGGCCCCCTGGGATACGGTGAATATCGCCGACAAGATGCGTGCCTTTGGCTGTGAGCGTTTCATGATGTGCGAACGCGGGACGACCTTTGGCTATAATAATTTGGTGGTGGACATGCGTGGCATGTATTGGATGCGCAAGGAAGGTTTTCCCGTGGTGTTTGATGCCACGCACTCTGTGCAAAGACCTGGTGGTCTCGGCGGTACGACGGGAGGGGATAGTGAATTGGCTCCCGTGCTGGCATCAGCGGCGATGGCTTTGGGCATCGACGGTGTGTTCATGGAAGTGCACAAGGACCCCTCCCATGCACTTTCCGATGGCCCGAACCAGATTCCCTTGCATCTTTTGGAGGGTGTACTGAGCCGGCTGGAAGCGATTCGTAAAGTTTCCCAGCCATGGTAAAAAGTGTTGCCAGAACCGTTTTGGTGCTCGTTGCCGCCGGGGGAATTGCCCTGTCGAACGACGAGCCGTCTCCATTGGTGGAGAACGGCCCTCTGGTTGGCATCGATAAAAAGTTTCCGGCGCTGGAACTTCTGCCTCCTGGCAGCGACTTGAACAATGTCAGCCTGCCGCAATACGAGAACCGTCGCAAGACTGCCTTGATTACCTCTGTGTTAATGAAGGTGCTTAGCGAGACGGAGATTTCCGGCGACGAAGTCAACGTGTACCTGTTTGCTGAAGACGGGCATGAAACGACCCGGATGTACACATTGAATGGCTCCTATTTTTTTGACACGCTGAGTTTGGTGTCGGACCACAAGACAATTATTGATGATGAACGCTTCCGTGCTGAAGGTACGGGATTGCGATACCATTCGGAGAGTATGGTCGGCTTCCTCAAGGGGCCGGTGAAGTCTCGCATTCGGATGGGTAAATTGAAGAAAGATCCCCAATGATGAAGAAGATTTTAATGATGAGCTGCCTGTCCGGGTTTTGTCTGGCGGGAGCTTTTGCTGAAAGCCCGGATAACTACTTGGCTGAGTTGGAAAAGAATGCCCCGACAAAAGCTGAGCTTGAGGAACCGGGTGAAGTTGATTATTCGGCTGAGGATATCCGTCCTCTGACGGATGCTGAACGCTCTGCCCAGGCTCAGGCAAGTGGTTTCGACGCCAAGGGCTTTGACGCCCTGGCCGCAGAATCCCTACGGATGAACGAAGAGCAGAAGAAGGAAGATTCCCTTTCTGACAAGGCCGTTCAGGACTTTTGCGCAACACAGGGCATTGATTTGTCGCTGGCCGTCCACGCCCGCCCGTCTTTGGAGCTGACTGACGAAGCTTTCGATGCGGCGAAGGACATGTTGATTGAGTGTGACAAGGGGGTTTATTTCGATTCAGCCAAAGGCTTGCTCGTGTACCTTGGCAATGTGAGACTCAGAGACCCTCGCCTCAACCTCGATTGCGATAACCAGTTGAAGGTTTACCTCCAGGAAGGTCCGCCCAAGGCAGCGAAGGAACCCAAGGATAAGGCTCAGGAAAAAACGGACGGCAAGGAAAAGAAATTCCAGTCCCCCAAGACGCCAGCCGATACCATGAATACCAATTTTGATGGTATTAAGAAGATCACAGCTGAAGGCAATGTCATCCTCAATAGCAAAGACGACAAGGGGGACGTGTATTGGGCACGAGCCCAGCGGGCGACTTATGATGGCAGGACAGCAGAAATCCTGTTGACGGGGCTGCCCATGTTAGTGCAGTACAAGACGCATAATTCGGTGACGCAGGATCCCAAAGCCTATGTGCGCGTTACGGAAAAAGGTCAGCTCGTTTTTGTTGGCAAGTGGTTTACGAAGTTGCGCAATATCCAGGATGAAAAGACTGGATTTGGCAAATCTGATAAAAAACAGAACAAGAAATAACCATCGTGAGCAACGAGTCTCCCAATATCCTTCTCGAAGCTTCGGGTTTGTGCAAGACGTACAAGACCCGCAAGGTTGTTGACCAAGTCTGCCTGACGGTCGGGCAGGGGGAAATTGTCGGATTGCTTGGCCCCAATGGTGCCGGCAAGACGACATCGTTTTATATGGTGGCCGGGTTGGTGAGGCCGGATGAAGGGAATGTCATTTTCCAGGGTGAAGATATCACCATGTTGCCGATGCACTTGCGGGCTCGTCGCGGTATGGGCTATCTGCCGCAGGAAGAATCGATTTTCCGCAAGTTGTCCGTCGAAGACAACCTGATGGCGATTCTGGAGACGCGCAAGGATTTGACGGCACCTCAGCGAAGGATGCGTGCGGATGAATTGATGGATCGCTTCGGGATCACGAAGATCCGCAAGTCGATGGCCATCCAGTTGTCCGGCGGTGAAAAACGGCGTTTGACGATTGCCCGTGCGCTGGCAAGCAATCCGAGTCTGTTGATGCTCGACGAACCTTTCAGCGGCGTTGACCCGATTGCCGTGTCGGACATCCAAAAGATTGTGACGGAGTTGCGGGAAAGAGACGGCTTGTCCATCCTGATTACCGACCACAATGTTCGTGAAACGCTCAATATCGTTGACCGGGCCTATATTCTTTTTGAAGGCAGGGTGATCAAGCATGGTACCTCTGCAGAAATTGCCAATGACCCGATTGCTCGCAAGCAGTATCTTGGTGAACAATTCCGGATGTAACTAATTTACCTCAAGCAATCCATGTCGGCTCCCCAGAACACAATTGCTCTTGTTTTTGACTACGATCAGACGCTGAGTCCCCATTTCATGCAGGATGAAGCGATCTTCCCGGAATTTGGCATCAGTGCTCGCGAGTTTTGGAAGAATTGCAATGAGTTTGTTGCCCGCGAGCAATGGGATGGTGAGTTGGGGTATTTGAAGGCTTTGCTGGATGCGTTGAGCCTGGACCAGGTTAGCAATGCGACGCTGGAACGCCTTGGGCAGAGACTGACCTTTTATCCGGGTTTGCCTGAGTTTTTCGAGTGGTTGCCTCAGGAATCCCTGACGGAGCGGCACCGCGACATGGGGATTACGCTGGAGTATTATATCATTTCCTCGGGTTTGAAGGCCTTGATCGATGGGGCGGCGATTCGCCCGTATTTCAAGGCGGTATTCGGCTGTGAATTCAGCGAGAGCAATGGCGCAATCAATTTTCCGAAGCGCGTGATTTCCCACACGACGAAGACGCAGTTCCTCTTCCGCATCAACAAAGGTTTGCTGGATTACAGCGAGGATGTGAACGATCACATGGCCGAGGACATGCGCCCGATTCCCTTCCGCAATATGGTGTACGTGGGGGACGGCCCGACGGATGTGCCCTGTTTTACGGTGATGCGCCACAATGGGGGACATGCGATAGCCGTGTACAACCCTGATGATGACTCCGGCTTGAGCTTCCGCAAGTGCTACAATTTGAGCTCGTCGTCGGACAGAGTCAACTTTATGGCTCCGGCGGATTACAGACCGGACAGCCACCTGAGCCGCATTTTAAGCATGCTTGTGTCCGATATAGCCGACGGTATTGTGCGTCGGCGGACGCGCGAGCAGGAGGATGCACGAGGGGCTTCCATTCAATTTTAACCATCCAACGATCAAGTTTTTCTATAGCTATATGAATCAACATTTTCATTTCATGGGGATATGCGGCACGGCCATGGGTGCGGTTGCAGCGGCGATGGCCAAAAAGGGATATACGGTGACGGGATCTGATGAGAAGGTGTATCCTCCCATGTCCACATTCCTGAAATCCGAAGGTATTAAGATTTATGAAGGCTACAAGGGCGATAATATTCCCGATTCTGCCGAGATTGTCGTGATTGGGAATGCCATGAGCCGTGGCAATGAAGAAGTGGAAGCCGTTTTGGAAAGTCGGAGGCGCTATCTCTCCCTTCCAGAAACGATGAAGGAATACTTCCTGCGTGGCAAAAGGAATTATGTGGTGACCGGGACGCACGGCAAGACGACGACGACTTCCATGTTAGCCTGGTTGATGGAATATGCTGGATTGAACCCTGGTTTCATGATTGGCGGGATTTCCAAGAACCTTGAGCGCGGCGGGCGTTTCACCGATTCTGAATTTTGTGTATTGGAGGGAGATGAATATGATACGGCGTTTTTCGACAAGCGTTCGAAGTTTTTGCACTACCTTCCCGAGCTGGTGATCATCAACAATATCGAGTATGATCATGCTGATATTTATGATGACCTGGGGCAGATCAAGAAGAGTTTTTCCCTACTCCTGCGCGTCGTTCCGCGCAATGGTCTGGCTTTGGTGAATGCCGATGATGCCAATTGCCGTGCTGCGCTGGCTATTGAGACCCCGTGTTGCCCGGTATGTACGCTCGGATTCTCCGAGACGGCTGACGTGAGGATTGGAGATGTGGAATACCGGGAAGATGGTAGCTCTTTTACTCTGCAAGGAGTGAGGTACTTTGTTCCTATGGTAGGTGAGTTTAATGTGCGCAATGCGGCCATGGCTTTGGCAGCGGCCCGTTTTGCCGGCCTTGAGCCACTTATTTTGCAGAAGGGGATGGAATTGTTTCTGGGAGTTGCTCGCCGGCAGGATGTGCGTGGCATTGTGAATGGCGTTGTCGTGGTTGATGATTTCGCCCATCATCCAACGGCGATCAGGCAGTCTATTGCTGCCTTGCGCCAGCGTTATCCCCATGGTCGCATGATCGCCCTGTTTGAACCGCGCTCCAATACGACGCGCCGAAATGTTTTCCAAAATGAACTGGCCGACGCTTTGGTATGTGCCGACATTCCGATTGTAGCAGCTGTGGATCACCCGGAAAAGGTGGTCGAGAGTGATCGCCTGGATGAAGTTCAATTGGCTGCTGACTTGGCCGCGGCGGGCAAGACTGCCCATGTGGGAGTGAGCGCCGATTTCATTGTCAATTTGGTTCGGAATGAGGTGAAGGAAGGCGACGTGGTTCTCATTATGAGCAATGGAGGATTCGATGGAATCCATGATAAAATTCTTCAAGCATTGAAAGACAAGTCATAAGATTGTAGTATTTCATTAAAGGGAGGCTATGCCGTGAATCAAAAATCCACCATTATCGCGTTTGTTATCAGCTTTATCGTTGTAGGTAGTCTGGTTGCCTTGTTCACCTGGAAACGGGGGGATACCAAGGATTATATTCCCATTCCTCCGACTAAGCCTGTGGAGCATACGGAGTCTCCTCGCGTGTTGCCCCAGCCTGTGGTTGATGTTGATTCTCCATCCAGGGGTGCCGATGGCAAGGTGGAGGGAACTCCGTTTGAGGGTGCCCGCATCCAGAAAAGTTCGTCCAATTTGATTCATGCTCTGATGCGTGTTCTCGAAGGTGGGGAAGCGATGACGACGGAGGATTTTGTCTCCCATTCCATCATGAGTGCTGCTTCTGCCGCCGAGTTTGACAAGGCTCTGGCCAAGGGGCATGTGTCCCTTAATGCCGGTACGCCAGTGACGGAAATCGGCAGCGATAATGGTACCGTGCGCTACATGTTCAACTTCCACAACGGTGCCAAAGGCATTGTGGATTTGAAACAGGGGGAAGATGGCAAGTGGGTGGTTTCCTCAGTGAATCTACCGACAGCTGAGGAATTGCAGGAAGCCAAGGGGGCAGGGATTGCTCTGTCTGACCCGCTGGGGGTGGCTTACGACTTTGTTCATGCTTCGCTCAAAGCGGATTACCGGATGGTGAGAAAACTTTCCTCCGCGAAGGTGAGCGACGCGACGATTGCCGGGCTGTGCATTTTATTTGAAGACGGGAACTACCAGTTGCGCCAGAAGATGCCGATTCGCGGGATGTTTTCCAACGCTGCCAATGCCGGGTTTTTGGTGTATCTATCTGACGACAAGGGAGAAGCTGCCGGGAACATGGGGCTGACGATGCAGAAGAATGGCGAAGGCAGGTGGATGGTGACGGAAGTTGCCCTGGATAGCTTGCTGGACGATTACGCCAAGAGGTTTTCCGATGAGGATTCCGTGTACTTCCCGCTGGTCAAGAATCCCAAGGGCGGCGACTCTATCGCCTTGTTCTTTGGGTTTAACGAGGATACGTTGACGCCGCGCTCAGTCCGTCAGCTGGAAATTGTAGCGGAAGTGATCATGATGGAAGGCAGTAAGAAGCTGGAAATCAGCGGACATACCGACGATGTCGGAGGAGAGACGTACAACAAGTCTCTTTCCGAACGCCGCGCCATGGCTGTGAAAAAGATTCTCGTGGGGCGCGGAGTTACTCCGGACAAGATCACGACTAAGGGTTTCGGTAAATCTCATCCTCGCCGTACCTATTCTTCGGATATGGATAGCCGGGCTATCGATGAGGTGCGTAGCGAAAATAGACGTGCCGAAATGTATCTTGATTTTTGAGCCGGCATAGAGAAGAGTCCCTGCCATGGTGAAACGTTATGTGCTGAACGGAGGGGGAGAAGTTCCCCACTCCATTTCCGGCATTGATTATGCCTCCGAGCTCAACGAGCAGCAGCTGGCTGCCGTGATGGCTCCTCCGGGGCCTGCACTCGTGATTGCGGGGGCAGGTGCGGGCAAGACGCGTACTCTGACCTATCGCGTGGCCTGGTTGATCGACCAGGGGATTGAGCCTGGGCAGATTCTGTTATTGACCTTCACGAACAAGGCCTCCCGCGAAATGCTGGAACGCGTGCGTGAGCTGGTGCCTGTCGATTTGAGTGCTCTGTGGGGTGGAACCTTCCACTCGATTGCCAATAGGTTGTTGCGTCGTCATGCGGATCAGATTGGCTTTACCCGCTCTTTTTCGATCATGGATTCTGATGATCGCAAGTCGATGTTGAAGGCGGTGATCAAGGCTCTGGATCTGGCGGACAAGGACAAGAGGTTTCCAAAGGCGGAGGTGATTTCGTCAATTTTTAGTCTGGCGGATAATACGGGAGACACGATCAAGGATATAGTCGAATGCGACTACCCGTACCACGCACAGTATTTGGAGGCCATCGAGAATATCCACGAGGAGTACGATCGCAGGAAGCGAGAGGCCAATTCCATGGACTTCGACGATTTGTTGCTTCGCGCCGTGGAGTTGCTGGAGAAAGATGATTTCATCCGCAAGTTGTACCGCGACAAGTTCCGCCATATCCTCGTCGATGAGTTTCAGGACACGAATGCCCTGCAGGACAGGATGATCGATTTGCTGACTGATGGCGACGGCAATATCATGGTGGTGGGCGACGATGCGCAGAGCATCTATTCCTGGCGCGGTGCGGATATGCGCCACATTCTGAATTTCAGTATCAAGCATCCGACGGCTCAGACTTACAAAATTGAGACGAATTACCGGAGCGTGCCGGAGATTCTGAAGCTTTCCAACGCGGCGATTGCCGCCAATGAAAACCAGATCGAGAAGGAACTGCGTTCCATCCGCCCGGCTGGCAGCATGGCTCCGGCCTTGGTTGCTTTGAATGATACGCGGATGGAGGCGATGTTTGTGACGCAGCGCATCGGGGAATTGATCGAGTCCGGCATGGAGGCGTCGGAGATTGCCGTGTTGTACCGGGCGCATTTCCACAGCATGGATGTGCAGATGGAGCTGACGCGCCGGCACGTGCCTTTCCATATCACGAGCGGGTTGCGTTTTTTCGAGCAGGCTCATATTAAGGATGTGTTGTCATTTCTGCGTTTTGCGGTGAATGGGCGTGATGAGTTGTCCTTCAAGAGAATGGTTGCCTTGTTGCCCGGGATTGGCCCAGCTTCGTGCGACAAGCTCTGGAAGCAGTGGCTTGCCCATTTGGAAAAGCCGGTTACTGATGGTGAGTATGAGAAGATTTCCTCCATTCTTGGCCGGTTTTCCGTGCCAGGGAAGGCGGCTCGGGCTTGGAGCCAACTGGCGTTGACGCTGGATGAGTTGGTTCCCGAAGGCGTGGTTGTCAAACCATCGTCCATGATTTTCTCCGTTGTGGAAGCAATGTATGATGAATACATGCAGGCTTCGTTTGATAATTACGATCAGCGTTGCCAGGATTTGAATCAGCTTTCGTCGTTTTCGGACAGGTTTGAATCGACAGAGGAGTTTCTTGCTCAGATGTCCCTGCTGGGCAACACGGATCAGGATGCGCCGGAAGTGGGGGTATCCGGCTCCATTACTTTGTCCACCATTCACCAGGCCAAGGGGCTGGAGTGGCGAGTCGTGTTCCTGATTGGCTTGTGTGATGGTATGTTCCCGCACCAACGGGCGCTGGAAGATGGTGAACTGAATGCTCTGGAAGAAGAGCGTCGCCTCTTTTACGTAGGCATTACCCGGGCGAAAGACCAATTGTATTTGACTTACCCGCGCTGGAATTCAAAGGCCTATGGTGGGGCATTTTCTCAAATGCCCTCGCGATTCCTTGATGAATGGCCCTCTGATCTCGTCGAAGAATGGCAGATTGGGTGAAATTTGAGCCACACGACAAAAAAATTTATTCCTCAGGCTTGACTTGCGAGCCGTCACGTTATTAGCTCGCGCCCTTATGACTGACCCGTCGCATTTTCGCAACCTCGCCATTATTGCTCACGTTGACCACGGAAAGACGACTCTCGTGGACAAGTTGCTTGAAGCAGGAGGTACCTACCGAGCCAACCAGGCTGTGCAGGAGCGAGCGATGGACTCCATGGATCTCGAACGTGAAAAGGGCATTACGATTAAAGCCAAAAACACGTCGATTCACTGGAACGGTTTTACCGTCAATATTGTCGATACTCCCGGTCACGCTGACTTTGGCGGTGAAGTGGAACGCGTGATGAAGATGGTGGACGGCGTGCTCCTCGTTGTGGATGCCTTTGAAGGCCCGCAGGCCCAGACGCGCTTCGTGCTGCGCAAGGCATTGCAGGAGAACTTGATGCCTATTATTGTCATCAACAAAATCGACCGCCCTCACGCAGACCCAGAAAAAGTGCGTGATCAGGTGTTGGAGCTGTTCCTGGAACTCGATGCCACGGACGAACAGTTCAATGCTCCGGTTGTGTACGGTTCCGCTCGCGATGGCTATTTCATGGATGCCCTGGAAGGGGAACCTCCTGTGGACTGTACGCCTCTCCTCAACAAGATTCTCGAATACATTCCCTCCCCGAAAGCCAAGCCGGACGGCGATTTCCAGATGTTGGTGTCCAATATCGACTGGGATGACTACGTTGGGCGTGTAGCTGTCGGACGTATTACAGCCGGTAGTGTGAAGAAGGGCGATACCGTGTATCGCGTGCTCGAAGACGGCTCACGTGTCACCGGCAAGGTGACGCGCATGTTTGAGTATTCCGGCCTTGGTTCTACAGACTCCGTCGTTGGAGAAGCGGGCAACATCATTGGCCTTGCCGGCTTTGAAGACGTCAACATCGGCGAAACGATTAACGGCACGGCTGATTTGGAGGCCCTCCCCTTTGTTGCGATTGACCCTCCGACGATTTCGATGGAGTTTTCCATCAACAATGGCCCCTTTGGGGGACGCGACGGCAAGAATGTGACGTCTCGCGTGATCCGCGACCGTTTGATTCGCGAGACCCGCACGAATATTTCCATCCAGGTGGAAGATACGGACAAGGCTGGCGTGTTTCGTGTGGCTGCCCGTGGCGCTATGCAGATTGCCGTACTTGTGGAAACGATGCGCCGTGAAAACTATGAAGTGTGCGTGTCTCGCCCGACAGTTATTACCAAGCGTGATGAACACGATCATCTGACGGAACCCTTTGAAACGATTTATGTAGAAGTGCCGGACGAATTCTCCAATGGCGTTGTTCGCATCCTGACATCCCGCAAGGGGCAGCTGGAAGAGATGCAGAGCAAGGATGGCACAGGACGCACCTTCATTCAGGCCTACATTCCGACGCGCGGTATCATTGGTTTTGAATTTGAACTGGTCAACCTGACATCCGGGCACGGTATCTTCTCCCACCTTTTCCGCCAGTACGATATGTATGCAGGGGATATCACCACGCGCCAGACTGGCACGCTGGTATCGATGGAAACGGGAGTATCGACTCCGTTTGCCCTCGCAGCCCTGGAAGATCGCGGACGCCTCTTCGTAGGTTCGCAGGAAGATATTTATGCCGGCCAGATTGTCGGGGAAAACCCTCGTTCAATGGATATGCCTGTCAATCCCTGCAAGGAAAAGCACCTGAACAATATTCGCTCGGCCACGAAGGGCGACGGCATCCAGCTTTCCCCTCCTGTCAGGTTCTCGCTGGAACGTGCCATTGAGTACATTGAAGCGGATGAATTGGTGGAGGCTACTCCCCACTTCATTCGTCTCAGAAAGCGTATTTTGGACGCTAATGAACGTCAGCGAGCCGCTAAAAATAAGGACTAAGGTTGATTCTTGGCTTGCGTTTGGCTGAAATATGCTTCAATAAAGCGGGTGATGATTCGCCCGCTTTTATTTTTATTGAGCATGTTTTCCCTCCTGTCCTTCGGGGTGGAAGGGGCCTGGGCTGTAACCGCTCCCCGCGAAATAGCCAATCTGAACCGTGGATGGAAATACAAACAAGGTGATATTCCCGGAGCGGAATATCCCGGATTGAATGCATCCACGTGGGAAAATGTAGGTATCCCGCATTCCTTCAGTATGCCCTACTTCCTGTCCAAGGACTTCTATGTTGGCTATGGTTGGTATCGGAAGGATTTTACGCTGGACAAGGCGAAGGTGCAGAAACATGTATCCCTGGAATTTGATGGTGTCTTCCAAGAGGCGGAAGTATTTGTCAATGGGAGCAAGGCTGGCAGCCATATTGGAGGCTACACGGGCTTTTCTGTGGACATTACTTCCTTTGTGAAAGAGGGGAACAATACGATTGCAGTCCGCGTCAACAATGAGTGGCGCCCGGATGTGGCTCCGCGCGCTGGCGAACACGTTTTCAGCGGCGGTATTTATCGCAATGTTCGCTTGGTGCTGAAGGATCCGACGCATATTGCCTGGTATGGTACCTGGGTGACGACTCCTGGACTGGAAGCCAGCGAGGGCAAATCCTCCCTGGTGCGTGTCAGAACGGAAGTCGTGAATACGGGGAAGCAACCAGAGTCCCTTGAGCTTTTGACGGAAGTTGTCAGTGGCGACCAGGTTGTGGCACAGGCCAAAAGTACTCTCGAGGTGAAAGCCGGAGAAATGGTTGAGTTCGACCAGACGACTCCAGAGGTGGAAGCTCCCGGCTTATGGTCGTTGGAGAGCCCGAAGATGTACAAGGTTGTTTCCTCTCTGTACAAGGGAGGCAAACTGGTGGATAGCGTGGCAACGGACTTTGGGTTCCGCTGGTTCAAGTGGACTGCTGATCAGGGATTTTTCCTTAATGGCAAGCATTTGTACTTCACGGGAGCCAATGTTCACCAGGATCATGCTGGTTGGGGAGATGCGGTGACGGATGCCGGTTCTGCTCGCGATGTGAAGATTATGAAGGAGGCCGGGTTCAATATGATCCGCGGCTCGCACTACCCGCATTCTCCGGGCTTCTCGAAGGCTTGCGATGAGCAGGGGATGCTGTTCTGGTCGGAAAACTGTTTCTGGGGAACGGGGCCGTTCGACAGCCCCTGGGGTGGCAGTGCGTATCCGCCGGAAGAGAAATATGCCAAGGGTTTTGAAGAAAGCGTGAAGAAAACTTTGGCGGAAATGATCCGCATCCATCGGAATCATCCGTCCATCGTAGCCTGGAGCACGAGCAATGAACCATTCTTCACGCATCCGTCCACGATGGATAGCGTTCGCAAGTTGTTGGAGGATTGTGTAGAACTCTCTCATCAGCTCGACCCCGACCGCCCGATTGCCATTGGTGGTTGTCAGCGCGGTGAGATTGACCACATTGGCGACATTGCCGGGTACAATGGGGATGGTGCTCGCCTGTTCATGAATCCGGGCGTGCCCAGTGTGGTGTCCGAGTACGGATCGACTATTGCCGATCGCCCCGGGCAGTACATCCCCGGCTGGGGGAACCTTCCCGAAGGCAAGGATCAGGATTCCAGTGAACCGTATCCGTGGCGCTATCCGTGGCGCAGTGGAGAAGCCATTTGGTGCGGCTTCGATCACGGTAGCCTCGGAGGCCACTTTGGTTGTATGGGCGTAGTGGATTACTTCCGCATCCCCAAGAGGCAATGGTACTGGTACAGAAATGCCTACCTCCAAACGCCTCCCCCAGAATGGCCTCAGGAAGGCAAGCCTGCTGGTTTGGCTCTGGTTTCCGATGCGAATGGCACCATCCGCGCCGATGGTACAGACGATGTTCACCTTACTGTGACTGTGGTGGATGCTGCGGGCAAGGAACTGAGCAACAATGTCCCCGTCACTTTGACGGTGGAATCCGGCCCCGGCGAATTCCCGACTGGCAAGAGCATTACCTTTACTCCACCCTCTGGAGATCAGGCCTCCGACATTGTCATCCGCGATGGGAAGGCTGCCATGGAGCTGCGTTCCTACTACGCTGGGAAGTCCAAAGTTCGCGCTTCGTCACCGGGGTTGAAGGATGCCGTGCTGGAATTGGAGTTCAACGGTGCCCCTGCCTATGTTGCCGGGAAGAGCGTTGAAACGAAGAACCGTCCCTACGTCCGCTTCGTCGAGAACAAGGACGCAAAGGCTGCTTCACAAATCAACCGCGCCAAGCTTGGGCCGACAAACGCTGGAAGTGAATCTCCCGGCCATACGGCACGCATGGCCAATGATGGAGTGAAGGCTACTTTCTGGCAGACATCCGGTCAGCAGAAAAGCGATTGGATCAAGATTGACCTTGAACGCCTCATTACCGTCAAGGAAGTTGCTCTGCAACTTGTTGGCAGGAACTCTATCCCCTACACTGTCGAACTTTCGGAAGACGGAACCAATTGGAAGGAAATCATCCCTCGCACGGACAAATTGCGTTCCCAGGCTTCCGGTACAGAAACTGGCCGCTTCCTCAAGGTTTCTTTCCCCGATATTCCCGAGGGAGAAGGCCTCAAGGTTTCTGAAATCGAAGCCTATGGGGATCTTTGATCGACTTTTGAACCTTATTTTTCAGAGCCCCGGTGATTGCAATGATCTCCGGGGCTTTGTGATTTGCAAAAGGAGAGTTTCCACAAGAGGAAATAACCACGAAAAAAAACCGCCGGGAACTGGCGCGGCAGATACGAACAAGCTACCGTTGCTACCTCTCGGTCCTGGCGGGGTTTGCTAGTCGTACCTCTGCGGGTTCCCGACGGCAGAAGTGAGAAAACACGGAAATGAAGCTTTTGTCAAGGCTTTGATCGCAGGGAGCCTTGCCGTAGGGCTGTGGAAGGCCTTTTACCGAGAAGCTGGAGCCTAGATGCCCCATTCGTGTTCGGGGGCTGGGCCAGGGAGGGCACAGATACGGTCGATGAGTTTATCCCAGTTTTCCTGACCGCTGATGATGTCAACTTCGATACGGAGGAAGTAGATGGGGACTTCTGGGCGAGTGGTTGGTTTTTCCAGGCGGACGGCATCTTTCTCCGTGGTGATGATCATCTGTATGGCCCGGTTGGCACAGCGTTCGTAGAATTTATCCATGTCGTCCTGATCGAACCAGTGATGGTCCGGGAAACGCATGGAAAATTCAACTTTGGCGCCGAGTTTTTCGATGGAATTTTCGAAACTTTCCGGGCGGGCGATACCGCTGAAGCTAGCGATGTAGGTACCATCAAGTGAGGAGAGAGGGAGGCGTTCTCCGGTGAAGGCGTTTTCGATGTATTTGGGCCCGTGATTACTGACGATGATGTCGGCGGTTTTGTTGTATTTGCGGATTTCGCGGATGAGTTCGTCCTGGGGTTTACCGTTGCTCTTGGTCAGGATGATGTAGTCGGCCCGCTTGAGGCTACTTTTGGGCTCGCGCAAGGTACCACGGGGGAGGATGGCTCCTGTCCCGAAGGGGGCTCCGCAGTCCACGAGGACGATGTCGATTTCGTGCTTGAGGTTGAGGTACTGAAGGCCGTCGTCAAGGATGAGGGTATCGCTTTCAAGCTGTTCGATGGCGAAGATACCGGATTTGACTCGATCAGGATCGACGAGTACGGCAACGTCGTCGAGGTTTTTGGCGAGCATGAAGGGTTCATCGCCAGAGTAAAGGGGGGAAAGGTAGCGAGTTTTGCCGTCGCTGGCGATTTTGGGGAGGTGGGTGACTTTCTTGCCGTCTGCATCAAGCCATTTCTGCTCTTCGTCGAGGTTGGCACTTTTGTAACCTCTGGTGAGGATGGCTATGCGGCGACCGCGGTCGCGCAGGGTGCGAGCAAGGAGTTCGACGACGGGGGTTTTTCCCGTGCCGCCGACGGTAATGTTGCCGACGCTGATAACGAGGGTGCCGAGGATGCGTTGCTTGAGTATGCGGCTGGCAAAGAGCTTTATCCGCATGACGACGATGAAATTAAAGAGCCACGAGACCATGCGGAGAATGGCGCGCATGGCACTGGCCCGAAAGCCTTTGGCTGTGCCGAAAATGACTTCTGTGCCCCATTCTTCAAATTCTTCCGAGCGAGATTTCATGGCGGTAGTTGGTTGGGTGGTCAGGCGATGCCTGCTCACCGGATATACTACCATATTTTTGCTTGCCGTGCAAGCTGATGTGTGTCCACCCGCAGGGGGAGGGTTGGCCTTTTATTCAGTGAAATCTGATGGGCTTGGTCAATTTAGTAGAGGATACGTCCACAGTTTTCACAATGAGAGACTTCTTTGCCGGATTGAACCTTGACGCGTGTGCCGCGTGTGAGCTCCATGTGGCAACCGCTACAGTGCCCTTTGTCGTCCATGGAGACAATGACGGGTAGGCCTTTGCTTTTGCCCATGCGTTCGTAGGCATCGACGACGTCGGGATTGATGGTGGCGGTGAGTTTGTTCCGCTCGGCGGTGAGTTCCTGGAGGGCTGTCTGGATTTTCCCGGTGTTGTGTTCGAGGCGGGCGAGTTCTTCTTCGACGCTGATTCGGACTTCCTTGTATCGGGCGATGGCCTTGGTGGCGGCTTCGCGAGCGGTTTCGAGGGATTCCATGAGTTCGAGTTCGCGGGTCTCCAGGGTGTCGATGATGGCTTCAGCTTTTGCGATTTCGGTGTTGAAACGTTGGTATTCTTCGTTTTTCCTGGTCTCTCCTTGCTGGATTTTCATCTTGGAGATGAGTTGCCGTTTGGTATCTGCCTCGTGCTCGGTGTCATGGATGGCCTGCTCGGTATCAAGTACGTGCTGTTTGGCCTCCTTGGCTTTGCGTTTGAATTGATCCAGCCGGCGCGTAATGAGTTCCCTCTGCTCAGGCAGGGTGGTGAGCTCCTTGTTCATGCGGACGATTCGGGTGTCCTTCTCCTGTACGATGAGGAGGGCTTTGAGTTCTTCGGTGGTCATGGTCGTATCAGGGGTGGGAATGGAGGTTGGTGTAGATGAACAAGGAGCGTGGGAGATGGGTGAGGACTGGCAGCGGATTATTATTTGCTGTCAATCTTGCCATAGACTTCCACCGGGAGGCCTTTGGCGATGACGTCACCCTTGCTGTCAAGAAGGTAGCCAGTGGGGATGCCTCGGGGGCTGATTTTTTTTATGGCGGGGATTTTTGCCCATTCGCTTTCCATCAGGATGGGGAAGGTCATATTTTCCTTCGTGCTCCATTCCTTGGCTTTCTCTTCTTCTCGATCGCAACTGGCGAGGATGAGTTCAACATCGGGATTGGCGGCGATTTTATCCTTGTAGAGCGTGACGACCTTGGGAGCTTCTGCACGGCAGGGAGGGCACCAGCTGGCGGAGAAGAGGACGATGAAGTATTTGGCGGTGGGCTTGATGCTTCCTTGCATCAGGGATGCTTTGGAGAGTTCCTGTCCGAGTCCGGCTTCTGCCTGGGGTGCTTCCTGGGCAGGTTGAGGGTCAGCAGAAGGGGCAACCGTAGGCTCAGCAGAGGTATCCTGAGCAGGAGACTGGAGGGCAAAGAGACTGATGGCGAGGGGGAGGATGAATTTTTTCATGATGACAAGCTGGGATTAGAATTTATTTATAGATGAATGGGTGGCGTTTGTCAGGGAATTTCGGTGGATGATGCCGGTATTTACGGAGTTCCGGCGATGAGGCGCTCAATTTCGCCGGGTGCCATGTGGATGAGGAGTTTTTCCAGTCCTTCGCCGAAGAGGGAATCAGCCATGCCTTGTTTGGAGCGCAGGAGGTCATCGATGCGGTCTTCGATGGTGCCACGGCAGATGAGGAGATGGACGAGAACGTTGCGGTGCTGGCCGATGCGATAAGCGCGGTCGGTGGCCTGGTTTTCGACGGCGGGGTTCCACCAGCGGTCAAAGTGGATGACGTGGGAGGCTTGGGTGAGGGTGAGTCCGGTGCCGGCTGCCTTAAGGGAGAGGACGATGAAGGGGGGGCCGGCGTCTTGTTGGAATTGGCGGACGATTTCCTGACGGGAGGGGATGGGGGTGCCGCCGTGGAGGGTAAGGCCATCGCGGCGGAAGACGGAGGCGAGGAGCTCTCGCAGTGGGTCGATCATGCTGCGAAACTGGGTGAAAAGGATGAGTTTTTCCTGCCGATCGGAAATTTGCTCAGCCAGTTGGCGCAAGCGTGTGAATTTGCCGGATTCTTCTTCTGCGAAGGTGCCGGTGCCGAGGTATTGGTCGGGGTGGTTGCAGATTTGCTTGAAGCGGGCTAGGAAGGGGAGGATGAGGGCGAGGCGCTGGGCGGGGTCCGGTTCTTCGAGGACGGCGTGGAGGGCTTGAACTTCTGCGTGGTAGAGAGCCGCCTGTCGCGGGGTGAGGGTGCAGTAGGCGCTGAGTTCGGTTTTGTCCGGGAGGTCGGGGACGAGGCTTTTATCCGTCTTCATGCGCCGGAGGATGAAAGGGCGGACGAGTTGCTTGAGGGGGGTGTAGTCTCCGTTGAGATTCTGGGTGAAGGCGTCGAAGTTTTTCCTGCTGCCGAGGAGGCCGGGGTTGAGAAACTCCATGAGGCTATGGAGTTCGACGAGGGTGTTTTCCACCGGGGTGCCAGAGAGGGCAATGCGCATGGAGCTGTGGAGTTCGCGGATGGCGCGGGTGCGCTGGGAGTCGCCGTTTTTGATGGCCTGGGCTTCGTCGAGGACGATGGCCGGAAAGTCGAGTTCTCTGAGCCATTCCGTGCGGGTGGCGATGCCGTAGCTGGTAATGGCTATGTCGATGCCGGAGAAGAAACGCGAGGGCGATGCCGGGGGGCGTTCCGGGATGCTCATGGCGCTGGGGTGGAGGAGGGCGACGCGGAGGCTGGGGGCGAAACGCGCGAGTTCGTCCTGCCAGTTACCAAGGAGGGAGGCGGGGGCGATGATGAGAGGCGGGATGCCATTGGAGGTTGCCGGGGATGGCGCGTGTGAAGCGGTGGGCGGAGTTCCTCTGTGGCGAATTTGGAGCACATGGACGAGCCATGCGATGGCTTGGAGGGTTTTGCCGAGGCCCATGTCGTCGGCGAGGCAGGCGCCGAATCCGCGGGATGTGGTTTGGTGGAGGAAGCGGACACCTTCTTTCTGGTAAGGGCGAAGGATGGGGACGAGATACAGGGGGATGCAATCGTCAGACTCGCCGGGCGTGGGCGTGGTGAGGGAACGGAGCGCTTCCTGGAGGCCATGACCGGGTTGCAAGGTGCAATCCTTATCGTCGGGAGGCAGGGAGGGAAGCGTGTCGTTGGGGCCGTTGACAAGGAGACGGAGGCCGCAGATGAGGGGAATGCCGAGGTTGTTCATCATGCGGGTGGCCTGGCTCCAGCTGTTGAGCAGGAGACGGATCTTTTCCGGGTCGGCGGCGACCCATTCTCCGTGGAATCGGACGAGACCTTCTCCCTGTGCGAGGAGTTCCTCGAGTTCTTCCTTGCTGATAGGGTGCCCGCCCAGGGTGGCGGCGACGGAGAAGCGCAGAAGGGAGTGGACGGAGAAGGTGCGGGCGGGGGCGGCTCCCTCTTCGCCAGGAGCCTCGGCAGTGTCCGCCGTGACAGCAACCTGAAGTTTGGGCGGTGCTTTCTTCCAGAGGTTGACCATGCGGACGATGATGCCGGCGGATTCGATGGTGGCCACGTCTTGGAGGAAGGCATAGGTGCGGGCAGGCGTCCAGGCCATCGGGGCATAAATCTCGCGGGATTCGAGAAGCTGGCGGATGAGCGGGCTTGCCTCGGCCGCCTTGCGAAGGGGCTGGAGGAGTGCCAGCAGGGCGCGGTGGTCGTCGGCGTAGAGCGTGAGGGCGTTGGAGAGGGGAAGGTGGCTGATGGCTCCCCCGGACGATGCCTTGTGGGCGAAGGTGGCCATGAAGGCGAAGGGGTGTTCGGAATCGTCGCGGTTTTCCGCCAAGTGGAAGAATACTTTTCCGATGCGGTTCCAGGGCTCGCCCATGCCTTGCAGCCACGCATCGAGACCGATCTGGCGGGTGGCGAGGGTAGCTGAGATGTGGTCGGAAAGTTCGCGGTGCCAGCGTTGCAGGGTGTCAACGCCAAGGTATTCGCTGCCGGGTACGGCGGGGAAGGCGTCCACGAGTCGAAGGGCCAGCGTGGGAGGTGGGACAAGGGTCATCAGCGCGGCGGGATCGTCTGCCGGGTTCTCTGCCAGGGCGTGGGAGAGGCGCGTCAGAGCATCGCGAACCATGGAACGCAGGAAGAAGGCGGCTTGCCCTGCTTCCGGTGGCCAGGCTCCCGTACCAACGGCAAGCAGGCCGGATCCCACACTGTGCGCGAATGCTCCAGCGAAAGGCTGAGCATGGAACACGATGGCACCGCCGGGGGTGATGGTAAAATCGCTCGGAGGATTGGCGGGCATTACCGTGTTGGCGGGTGGAAGAGGCTCGGAAGAGCTCCCGGGATGTGGAACTTGCGGCGGCACATCAGCCAGTTTGCCCGAGCTGGACGCTGGAACAAGGATTTTTACCGCATGTCGGGGTGGAAAAAGGAGGAGAACCCTGCTCCTTGCTTCCAAAGCAAGCGTGATGCAGGATTCTCCCCCGGAGAGTGAGTGTGTGTGTTGGGATGGGGGGCGATTCAAGCCCGGCAAAGCTTAGAAGCTGTACGCGGCACTGACACCCAGATTGACCGTGAAGTTACGGTAAACTGTGCTTTCCGTACGCTTGCCGGCGGCGATGGCTCCGTTGCCTGCCCAGATTGTGCTGACGAATGGCGTCACTGTCACGCGATCCGTTACCTTGCAGGGCAGATCCAGATTGAGGCTGAAGCCCTGGGTGCCGTTGGCATTAACCGACGCGTGGTCGAAGTAGCCGGAAGAGGCGTCCCAGCGGGCGGACACGATGGCGTCTGCATGCGGGCAGAGTTTGAACTTGTAGCCCAGCGTGTTGGTGTACCACCATCCGGGCATCCACTGCGCCGTGTATTGCACGCGGGCATCCCAGAAGAGCCCCGAGAGGGCCTTGTTGCCAAACTGGCCGAAATCGTAGTGAATATCGAACACGAGGGAATGTTCTTCGGGCTGATGGCTGTCAAAAATGGCAGAATTGCGACCACCACCCGTGTGTGAATTCAATGCGCCCGGAAGGCCGCCGTGCACGAACTGGTAGCTGATTGTCGTCGTCAGGGCACGGTTCCAGCCTTTGCGGAGACCGAAGAGGAAGGTTCCTTCGTCGCAGAGGGCATTGTTGTTGCGACTGTGCTCAAAACCATTGGATGTCATCCAGTCGTAGCGGAGGCCACCTACGAGGGCAAAGTTATTCTGGAGGTTGTACTGGCCGGCAATTTCGATAGGAATCACATTGTCTGTGCTGGAATCGGCAATGACCAGTCCGCGGCTGACATATTTGGCTTCATATCCAGCGGAAACCGAAGCCTTGAACACCCCGGGCTTGGCTGTGCAGTAGGTAGGGACCACAAGATCGGCAGATGCCAGGGAACCCATGGCTGCAAGAGCTGTTACCATTGATATAAATACGGAACGTTTCATAGTAGTTCCCTCATACGAAGTTTTTCAGGAAATGGAAAGATAAATCGAAGGAAGATGACGGTGAATTCCTTATGGTTACTTGATTTTCGGAGCCTTGATCTTCGTTCCGAAACTCGTATGAAGCATGAAAAGCATCAGGGAATCATCCTTCAACACCATTGGCGGGCTGCGCTTGGGCTGGGAAGGAATCCTCCGAGGCTTCGTCCTGCGGGGGCGCCTCCTGCTGCTGGTAGCCGAGCAGGCCGTACACGGCATTTCCTATCCACTCATTGATAAGCTCCTGCCACTTGAAAGCAATTTCCCAAGTCGGGTAGAACGATCGGTGGTTGAGCTGATTCGGGAAGGGGGTGATACCGACGGCGTACCAATCCGGCCTCCATCCCTCGGCGGCGAAGCAACCCAGGCTCCGCTTCATGTGCGAGGCTGTAGTAATCAGCAGACAATCGCGGTCGCCAATGCCCAGCGGCTTCAGCATCGCAATCGAATAAACGGCGTTTTCTCGCGTATTGAGCGCTTGCGGTTCCAGCAGAAAGACGTCGCGGGGGACACCAACCTCTTCCATGTATTTCAGGAACAAATTCTCTTTGACGTGGTCTTCGTCCTCGGACGTGATGCTGTCTCCGGAAATCAGAATTTTTTCCACCTTACCCATGTGGTACAGACGGACGGCTCCCCAAAGACGGTCTGCGCACGAATTCGGATAGAGGAGAGCCCCAGTATCCGTGTTCACCATGCTGAAACCACCCATGACAAGGGCAATCTTGTAGTGCTTGCCCTCCATCTCGCGCGGGTTGGCCCAGGCCTCCGTCTCGCGCGCCTTCACGTAATCGAACAAAGGGCGATTTGTGAACACGAGAAACACGAAGATGTTGCCATACAGGCAAACCCACCCCCATCGCCTCCAGGTCTTGCTTTCCTTCCGACGACGGCACACCATGAAAGCGACCAGCAGGACGAAAATCCACGTCGTGGGTGCCAGAAAGAAATTCAGGAGTTTGGAGAGTTCGAAAAACATACCATTTCATCTTCTTGCCCGGTGTTAGCTGAAAGCCCGGGCTAACCTTCGTAACCCTCGGGGCACTCCTGGGCGTGTTCGTGCATGACCTGTTGGACGCAGGCTTGCATCTCTGCCATGCGCTCGTCCATATCGGCGACAAGCTTCAACTGAGTCCGGGCGCGGGACAGGTTGTGACCTTCGCGCTCCGTCTTGAAGTAAACGTCACCTTCCAGATAGTCCGTCAGGAAGCGAATGCCAGTCTCCAGAGTAATCAATTGACCTGCAAAGGCAAGTAGGTCGGCTTCCTTCAGCGTGATAAAACTGCCTGCCGTGCGGAGATAGCCGCGCGTGACCGCTTCGAACATTGGCATACGCAAGAAAGTCTTCGACAAATCCTCCTCGTCCTCGGCGGCAGGGGAAGTCATCGTGCGAACCATATCGCCGAAGTCGTAGAGCACGCTGCCCGGCATCACCGTATCAAGGTCGATCACGCAGACGGCCAGATCCGTACTCTGATCGAGCATCACATTATTGATCTTCGTATCATTATGGACAATGCGCAGCGGGATTTCCCCCTTGTCGAGGAGATCGAGGACGACATCCACGCATGATTCATGGGCGCGGATGAAATCGAATTCAGGCTTGCAAGATGCGAGGCGCTCCATTGGATCCTGTTGAGCCACCTTCATAAGGCGGTCAAAACGCCTCCGGGTATGATGGAAGAAGGGAATCGTCTCGTGAATATCCGCCGGATTCATATCGCACAGCAACTCCTGGAAAGCGCCGAAAGCCTGCGCTGCCTCATAAGCCTGCTGCGGAGTCTCCGCAACATCATACGTGTGCGTGTGCTCGATACAATTGTAACAGCGCCAGAACCCGGCACCGGAAAGTTCCAGATAATTTCTGCCGCCACGAGCCGGGAACAAATTGAGCGTCTGGAACTCATGCGGACGAATCACCCGCAAAGTCTTCCACTGGATATGCCGCGTCACCTTCTCTACATTGTGCATCACATCGCGAGGTTTTTTAAAGACCTCATCATTAACGCGTTGGAAAATATATCGCTTCACCTCTCCCCCGGACGAAACGTACTCCGCCCGGAACGTCAAATTGATATGGCCGCTATTAATGACATCATGGCGCAAGAAATCGCCCTCAATGGCAAATTCATCGCCTAGGGCAGAAATCTGCTCTTTCAAGGAAGTAGTATGGAAAATTTTAGAGAGTGGCATCTGGAGTCTATAATTAGGTAAAATAAAATAAAAATCAAAACAAATTATTTAGATAGTAGCCGCAAGGGCTCTGTCGTAGTTTGAGGAAGAATTAGGCTGCTTTGCGAATAGTTTAAGGTTGTATTCCGAAGGTTTCAATCAATCTCCATCCCATGTTGCGATACCCTTGATGGGGGACATGGTGATTGAAATGATAAGGCAAGACGATATGAGCTTGCATACCCCCATTCTTTTATGTATAGTATATGGCATTTATATATATTATTTAAAATTAATTTGAAGTATGTTTTGTCTTATTAAGAATAATTAGATGAAGAACTAACCCCAAAGGCAGGGCGCAAAGTGACATCATAGGGTTAGGTGAATCTGCAACCGGATTTCTATGCAAGTAAATACATGAAGAAATGTGATGAATGGCTGCCTTAAAGCGTTCCATGAAGTAAGGATGATACTTCATGGTTTCACGTCTCAAGAAGGCAAATCCTTGAGGATGTCTGCCGTATTGTTTCCACATGGTATTGCTGGAACCATCCTGTTGGTAGTCCACATGTACCAATACTTCATTAAAGGGAAGTAGAGGCATTTGCAGGTCGGCCAGTAGGTATTTGTAGACAAGCCCCACATAGCGTTCTCCCTTAAATTCAGGGTACTCGGGCAACTCTTTCATAACCCTGGTTCTGTAAACCAGTTTTTTGTCGCCCTTGCCCCCCTTATGATAGAAATCGGTCAAGGTGATGGGTTTGCAATTCGCAAAAAAAGTTGTTCCAATGACGTTACCCTTGGTATCAGCATCAAGTCCAACAATCCCGCTCACCTGATCGCATCCGAACTTTTTCCAATATTTAGTGATTTTTTCTACAGCGTCATCGGGCATATAGTCATCGGAATCAATACAAATATTCAGTTCAGTATCAATCATACGATAAGCAACGTTATGAGCTGAGTGCATGCCACCATTTTCCTTGTATACATAGCGGATAGGGATCTTGTTGTCCTCAACCCATCCATTAGCCAATTCCCTGGTACTGTCAGTAGAACCATCATCGACAATGAGCCAACAAAAATCTTTGCTGGATTGACGGCATAGACTATCGTACAGTCGAGACAAGAGGTGTGCCCGATTATAGGCAGGAGTAAAAACTGTGAGGAGTGGAATAGCGTACATTTTATCTCTCCAATTCTTTTAAATAAAAATTCTCAAGCCATTTGGCATTCTCATAAATATCAAATCCGGCTTCCACTATATCCTGATATGTATCACTTCTTTCGTACTCTTTGAGAAGCCTATCCGCCCAGACATCCGCTTTTGTATCCAGAGGGATAAATTCCACCATTCCTGGAATAAGTTCTACTTCACGAGGAACATTGGTTGAGGTAATCACTCTTAAGCCGGAAGCCTGCGCCTCCACCATACTGACGGAAAGCCCCTCATAGTTGGATGGAGAACAATACACGTCCATACCCTGCATCAGTCGCGGCACATCGGTTCTCATGCCCAGGAATTGAACCCTGTGTTCAATTTTCAAATTTTTAGCTTGTTCGACTACGTCGTGGTATAGATCTGTTCGGCTGCCAATTAAAACAAGCAAAGAATCGGATTTATGATTGAGAACTTCCTTGAAAATAGTTAAGAGCATTTTATGATTTTTTGGAGGAGAAAATCGAGCCACATCACCTATAATCAATTGATTATTCCAGCCCATTTCCGTCCGAACATCATTCCTGATAGACTCATCAAAAGTATATGCAGAGGCATCAATGGCGTTATTGAGTATAAAGGCCTGCTCTCCAATCTTTTTGCCAAACAGCCACGCCGCCGCTTCACGACCACAGGCGATGGGGTGACTGATATGATTTCTAAGTAGATGCTTTAGTATCCAACGAATGGGACGCTTCAGATCAAAGTCGGATGATGCATTGTGAGCATGCGCCATAATGACAGGAATCCCTACTTGTTTCGCCTCTCTATAAATCTCATAACCAAGTTCACCCACATGACCATGAATAATTTGATACTCCGGATGTTCGCGGAAGAATTTTTTCACAATTTTTTTATGAGAAAATAGTTTGAAAACAGGAGGAATGCGGAATATTTTCCCGCCCAAGTTTTCAATCTCATCATCGTAATCTCCTCCCTCCTGGCGGTGAACAAGAAAGTCAAACTGAATCTTGCTTCGGTCGATATGACGATAGTAATTCATAACCATGGTTTCCGCTCCACCACGGTTCATGATGGTAAGTACTTGTAAGATGCGTATAGGAACAGACATAGTCAAATATCAGTAAGTGGATAAACAATCAGTGACTTGCTAGCCTTGGATTTATAATGAAAGGAGGCAGGGTTACCGATAGCAATCGTGTCTTCGGGCATATCGCAATTTACAAAAGCGTTGGGAGCAATTACGCAGTTATCTCCTATGGTAATATTTCCGATAACCACAGCATTAGCCCCAAGACAAACGTTATGTCCTATAGTAGGAGATCCTGATTCTTTTGTTTTATTCGCTGGGGAATTTCCAACGAGTGCTCCCTGTGCAATATTAAAATTGTGACCAATTTTTGCTGCCGGGTTGATAACGATATGCCCCCAATGTCCGATTTTAATGCCTCTCCCAATTTCTGTTTGCCAGGGAATCTGAATGCCATATTTAATCTGATAATGCCTCAGTAACAAAATCCAGAATGGTCTCGTAATTTTACTAGATCTTCCAGTCCATCGCCAAATACACGTATATCGAAAGCCTGGAGTAAATAAAAAATATCTGAAGAAAAGAAGCCAGGAAAAACGACCTTCATAACGACAAAGATCTTCTTGGATTTTAATATCGATAATCATAATGAAATCAAAATTTTATAAGCCGTTTAATGAATTGCTTTATCTTAATGCCCATTCGCTTGCAAGCCGGCTGCCATGTTGCATCAAAATGGTGAATCGAGCGTGTATTATCGGTCAGCACGATGGGAGCCCCGATCATGCTCTGCGGACAGAAGTAATCTGGGGGATAAATAGTAATACCTTCCACTGTTTGAATATCCATCTTTTTTTCCCAGCCTAGTTCTTCCAGCTTTGCGGTGAGTATAGGGATCATACTGGGCTGTTGCGGAGTAAAATGCTTGTCGGCGAAATATTCCAGATACCATTTGTAGATGAGATGCCCAGGCTCAACTGCAAGTCCAAGACCAGGATTAATAGCAAATTCAGTCTCCATTCCCATATACGAACCTTTAGCTATAATGTCATCCATAGAACGAATAACTTCAACATCTGTATCAAAATAGATGCCACCATACTTATATAGCACCCAAAAACGCGCGAAATCACTAACAAAAGCATATTTTTTGGATGCGTAAGCTTCAGCAGTATAAGGCACCATATTCACATCATAATTACTTTCATTCCATTCTTTGATTTCGTAATCAGGGAATTTTTTCCCCCATGAATTAATATATTTAATGGCAGATTTCGGTAGTGGTTTGCCGCCAAACCAGCAATAGTGGATTATTTTCGGTATCATATGTTTTTTTTCTTATCAAAAATCAAATTATAAACGAATAGAAAGCATGAACGATCGCAAGCTGAAGCTACAACCCAGAACAGCGTTAGTGTGATGAGGGTTGTAATTGCTGCATATCCGACAATGGATAAATAGGAATCAAACTGCCAAGGAATGTAATAGGAAACACCTATAACTAATAAAAAAAGTAATGTGTTTGTAAACCAGCGTTTATAGGTAATCCATGGTGAGCGTTGCAATAAACGTATGTTGGCATATAGAACCATATCATTGGCACGATAAATTAATGCGATAATGCTTGCGCTTAATACGCCATAAATACCCCAGTAAGGAGTCAAAATAAGTGCTGCTATTACGTTGATGGATGCTTCAAGAATACAACGCCCCTGTGTATCCCTAAAGTGCTGAGCATAGTTGATTAATTCTGCTTCGCATACTCTGGCTCCTGAAAGCAAATTAATAGCTACAAATAGTAATGCTACATAATAATCCAGATAATTTGCATCTGTGATACCTTTAGTATAGAGACGCATGAAGGGTATTATGAAGATTAATGCGACAGAATAGAGGCAAAAAATAAGGGACATTCTGTAGGTTTCATATGCATCGTGATACTTAATAAATAGCTGACGATTTACATTATATGTTTGTCCCATAATATAGGCTAGGCCTTTTCCGATGGTGTCCAAGGCTGTTCTTACCATAGAGAATAACATGTTGAAAAGGGCATAAACACTGACGACCTTCAAGTCGCAGAAAAAGGCCAGGATTAGACTGCTTGAGTTGCGGAATGCGAGATCACTGATTTGAGTTATCAACACTGCATTTTTTTGTCCGATTGCCTTGAAATCAGAGATGGCATGGTCATCGATCCATTTGTAATTTCTTCGGATATAGATATAGATGAACAATACGGAAAGCAGACTGATGCACATACTACATGCTTGAAACATAATAATATTACATCCCTTTACTAATAATAGTATTTTACCAATGCTTACACAAATTGTCGTTATTGCTCCTATGAGAGTGATGATGTAATTCTTTCCCTCTGCCATCAGAAGAATAGTGTATTTCCCTTGGAAAATATAACTGACAACACCAGGAACGCCTGCTAGAAGAATAATGAAAATAGTATGATAAGGAGGTATATTGCTCTTTGTAAAAAAAGGAAATGCAAGCGACAACAAGATAACACCTGTTGCATAAAATATACCGGTTTTTCTGTAGTAGTGTCCGGTAGCTACGATGATAGATGAGGCTTCGGCTTTATTTCCTCGGGCGATTGGACCGTAGAGAGCTTGAAGAGAGGCGCCTCCTACCCCTGCTTCCAATAATGTTAAATAGGCAAAGGCTTGTCCCACTGTGTTGAGTAGGCCATTATATTCGGAACCAAAAGAAGTCAGGAATAATCTGGGTATAAGAATTCCGAAGGCTATGATAATAGCTTGGCTAATAAAACCAGTAAAAATATTGTAAATTCCTTTTTCTTTTATCATTATTTTTTAATTTCTTAGTATCTAATTTCACGCAGATTGAATCGATGTGCTTAATTGTAATTCAATACGTGTTTTATTATCTAAATTTAAATAAATGAAAAAATGAGTTTGATATGTAAGAAATATTAAGTAAAAATTTCAGTTTAAATTGCCCAGTGAAAGAAGATTTTTCATTGTGAAGAAATGCCGATAGGGATTTTTTATAGAGATTTTTATCACCTGGAAAATCTGTTTTATACTTCTCTGCGAGCTTGGCATACTCATATAGGGAGATACCTCCCTCTCTTGATTGATTAAGTCCGCTTACTAAGTGCATGAAGTATAGAATACCTATATTTAGTGAAGTAATCCGGCCTTTTAGTAGAGCAAAGGCTTTGAGAAACAATCGCATCAGATTGATATGCCTTGTTTTAGAGTAAGAAGTTATCGCCGATCCATCTCTTACATCATATATATAAAACGTTTCTTTAATAAAATATGCATTTGATATAAAAATATAGTAATTTAAATTAAAAATTAGATCTTCTCCAATGGTTTCTTCTTTGTCGAATTTTAATTTATTGTTTGCGATAATTGATCTTTTGTAGATCTTGTCCCAGGGTGCGAATTTAACAATATATGTAAAATAATATAGCTCTAAAAAATTATTTATATCTCCATCAAAATATTCTTCTATATTTTCATTAAATATGTATATATCAGATTTTATTTTATTTTGAATTTCATAAATACGTTTAAGAGACTCAGGTAGAATAAAGTCATCACTATCAATGAACCATATCCAGTCACCTCTAGCAATTTCCAGTGCAGCATTGCGCGCACAGGAAACACCTCCATTTTCTTGATGGATAATGCGAATATGAGAATATTGTTCAGCATAGGCATCACACAAGGCTGGACAGTTATCCGGGGAACCGTCATCTACTAAAATGAGTTCATAATCGGTAAAATCCTGATCAAGGATGCTTTCTACACAACGGGGAAGAAATGTTTCCGTGTTATAGACGGGAACGATGAGAGTAAAATGTGGTTTCTGCATCTGCATCATCTAAGAGCTTTTGTGAGGAAGTCTAGTGATTCGGAACGAAAACTAGTCAGCTTATCGTTTGCCTGAGAATAATCCATATTGAGGATTGTATTTACATCGGGTAATGCCTCCATGTACAAACACTTATTAAGAGATAGTCTTTGTATATAATCTATTTTCCGGCTATCGTTATTATTTTGCGCTTCGGCTTGATTGACGGCAACAGCTGTGATAAACGGTTTATTGAAAATTGTCGCAAAAGCTGTGCCGTGGAATGAGTTTGTGTAGATGAGAGATGCGTTCATAAAGAGTCCTACAAATTCTTCTGGACTAGCTGAATAACATTTCTTGTAGGGTCTGATGAAATCTTTTATATATTCATTCAGATTGACTACTGAAAAGCCGGTTTGCTGCCTAAGGTATTCCGTTAAACTTCGACTACCATGGTTGTTTTCGAGGAAGTAAGTAAGAATATAGGGTTTTTCGTAGTGTGGTAAGATCGCCATTTCCTGCCAATATTTTTTATCGAGTAAAAGGACAGGATCACATACGGTATGAACCGGTTTATCTGTAAGATTTTGGATGATGTTGACGCCGCGCTGTTCACGGACAGAAATGTGATCGAAGGCTTTCACCCATTCTTTTATGTGAGCCAATGTGTCCGACGGGAATTCTGTCTTACCAAGACTGGGAGAGTAGGCTATTCTCTTCGTCTGATCATCTTGCTTTAGAAATTGCAAATAATATGCCGTTTCAAAATCCTGACAAACTGGATTCCATATCTGATCACCACCGCATACGTAGGCATCATACTGTAAATGCGCCTGTTCCAGTTCGTTAGTAGTGCTGAACTCTTTGTCGCATACTGGTAATACCTGATTGATGAAGCGCTCATAATGATTAAATCGTTTGCGAAGGGCGGGATAAATCAGACATCGAAACAGGCGATGTAGGCCTTTATCGCTCGTTCTGATAATGCGGTAGGCATCGCGCTGGCTTTGCGGACGAAGATTAAGAATCTTAACCTCGTGCCCCATGAGTTGGAGCTGCTTTGATAAGGCATATGCCTGAAGAACTGAACCGTAGTTGTGTGATGCATGAAAAGTGAGATGGGCTATTTTCATACGAAATTTATGAGTGCTGATTAAGTATTGATTTGCGGAAAATATAGAGTATTCGAAATAATTTTTTCCTGAAAAGTATAAAAGAAGCCATATATGAGAAGGGTATCTTCTGTGTTGTGAGATTTGATAAAAGTTGTTTTGCTGGCATAAAATCATGAATGAATTTTATTTCCTGGAGAAAGGTGCCATAAGTCCCACTAAGAACAGCATTGTCTATAGAGGTAAAGATTCCCCCGGCCAGCATATTTGTCAAACGCTCTGATGGCGGGGAAATATTATTTTGCGAAAGATACTTCTGGTAATAATCATAAAGATTCACATACATCTGCCACTTATTGGGGCGATATCTGTTGCTAAGGGACTCTCTATTGATACAATAGACATACAACGGTTGATTGACGATAGCTATGCTCGAGATGTTTTTTGCATACTTCAGATCAAACACATGGTCTTCCATGAAGTAGGTGTTTTCGGAAACAAAAAATTCTTCATCGATAAATTCTTTTTTCATTAACCTTATACATAGAAATCCGGGTATATTTATTCCTTGATGACTGTTTCCAATGAGAGGTAGCATGTACTCTTCCATTATATCTTTTTGTTCAATAATGGGTTTTGCATATGGAAGAGAATTGGCAGATATTTCTTGTCCGTTTTGTGTACAGTAAGCACACATGGATAGATCGGCCTTTTGTTTTTCCAAGGCATGAACTAAAGTATTTACCATTTCAGGGAGAACGTAATCGTCGCTATCGATAAACAGGATATATTCTCCCGAAGCTTGTTTAAACCCGCTAAGGCGAGCCTCCGAAAGACCTCTGTTTTCCTGGTGAATGACTCGAATATGAGAAGATTTTGATGCATATTCATCGCAGATGGCAGAACAAGCATCAGGAGAACCGTCATCAACCAGAATAATTTCTACGTTCTGATAAGTTTGATTAATAAGACTATCAAGGCAGCGTCTCAGGTATTTCTCAACCTTATATACAGGAATAATAATAGAAACTTTTTTTTGTTTCATGATAAATAATTTCAATTAAGTATTCGTATCACTAAGCCAAGACACCCAATCAAATTGATCGATAATTCGAAGTCCCTTCCAGCCGGAGTAATCAGTTAGTCTTGATATCTCCTTATCCGTTTCATTGCCCGATATCACAAAGCAATCAGGGCTATTTACAGGAATGTGTGTAAATATCTTTTTTTTGTATGGTAATGCATTGAATCTTGGTAGAATATCTGGCGTATAATTGTCTCTATCGCAAGCAATAACGAATATATTTTCCATATTCATCCTACTTTTGCGTTCGTTCCATTTTTTTTCTGCTTCTTCAACGCTTGGATAGTGCATAAGATACAGTGTAATATCGCCAAGAGCGGCAACAGGGTATCCTTGTTCCAAGGATTTCTGTGAATCATGCACAAAAGGTAATGATAGATAATATTTTAAATTTTCACAAAAAGTGATAAAATCAGGTGTTGTCATCCATAAATTGATAGTTGGGCTAGTAAAAGATAGTCCCAAGTCATGATACAATATACCTCCTATGCAATTGCATGAAATAATAGTTGGTTGTTTGCCTGAGAATTTTATACGATTTTTCTGTACAATAAATTTATGATTCAATTCCCAAATTCTATTTTTTATCTTATCTAAAACGTTCATATTATTATTTTAGGTTTGGCTCAACTAGTCATGAGCCTTATTTTAATTCGTTTAATGGTTGCTTTAACGACATCTTTTTTGTCGAAATATCGCGTTACATGCCTTCTTCCTGCTAATCCCATACTTTGTTTCGATTGTAGCGGAAGTTGCAAAAAACTCTCCAGTTTGGAAACAAGATCGGCACTGTTTTGTTTTTCACAGAGAAAGCCGCTGATGCCATCTTCGACTGCTTCCATACATCCATGAATATGTGAGGTAATGATGGGGCGAGCCATGGCTGCTCCTTCCAAGAGTGTATTGGACATACCTTCGTGCCACGATGGAAGGATGATACAGTGACAGGACTCGATATAGGGGCGAACCTCCGACTGGAAGCCGTGGAAATGAATGAGACCTTCTTCCTGCAGTTGTTCTACCTGCTGCTGGTAGGCATCTTCATACCAGCCTATGAAGTCGAAATAAGCCATGGGGTAACGAGGCTTGATTGAGCGGATTGCCTCAAAGAGTTCATCTACCCCTTTCTCTTGCATAATTCTGCCAACAAATAAAAAACGGATGCCGTTGGTTTCATCAGGATAGGAAGCCGGTGTGAATGCCTGTAGATTGACGCCGGCGCCAGGCATAAGGATAGCTTGTTCTTTTCGAATGATATTTGACTCGACCAGAGTATCTATATTCCCTTGATTTTCAAAAAAGATACCTTTCGCTTTGCGGAGGGATATCCTGTAAAGTGCTGAAACAAGCTTGCGCACCTTTTCATGACCGGGCTGGAAGGCGGAACCCAGTCCCGTAACATTGGCGAAAAAGGGTACTTTCATCCATTGACTGGCCAGTCCCCCGTAGATATTGGGTTTGATTGTGTAGGCGATGACCAGATTCGGTTTTTCTGCTTTGATCATTTGTCCGTAACGCTGTAACAGACTGAGGTCTTTGACGGGATTCATGCCTCGCCTTTCCATTTCCGTTGTGGAAATGATACGGCAACCATAGCCTTCCAGAATGGATTGATTTTCCTCATCGCATGGAGGGATAGACACGACCAATTCATGCCCGAGACGGTGTAATTCTTCCAGTAACTCGCGACGAAAGATACGTAGCGTGTTGTAGTGGTTGGCCAGAATGAGAATTTTTTCAGGCATGAGGTAGAATTTTATTTTTCTTGATGGAGACAGGTGATCATTTTGGCGATAGATACATGCGCAAACCATGCCAGTAGAACAACGCCTCCAAGAGCTAAGAGCAGACTGAGCGGAAAACTTGCTTCCGCGACGATATTGCTTCTAATAACGAGGTATTGAACGAGGTAAACTTCCAGTGTAACGGAAGCCAGTAAAGCCGTTGGCTTTTTTAAGAATTCTGGCGATCTTGCCAGAAAATTGTTGAGTGATTTTCCGCATCTCAATACTCCGTACAAAAAACAAATAATGCTAATTTGATTAATGAATTGGTAAGATGAAGGAATAGCTCCAGTAATAATAGATTTTTTTGTGTAAAGGTATAAAATAGTGGAGCTTACTAAAAGAAGTAAGGAACCAACTCGGTTCTGCTGTGTAGAATGTTGAATGCGGAACGTAGCCCCCATAAGCATGGCAGCGAAGTAGGCAAAGAGAATCATGGGCTCTTCCACTGTATCAATGTGATAATAGGAGGAATCAAATACTAAAAAGTAACAAGTTGCGTAGACTATTGTAAGTAAAAAACAGGCTGTAATAATAGAGCGAAAAGGATTACTGTTTCCGTTTGTATACCTTGCTACGAAATAGAAGGGAACATAGAGAATCAGAATGGAGGCAATAAAGTGATAATATGTTGGGTAGAAGAATAATTGCAGAGCATGTTGCCATGAAGAAACATGATAAGTTCGGACGGCTATACAGAGGGCTGTAATGCACCACACGGCAGGATAAATACGAACTAATCTTCGCCAATACCATGTGAAGAAGGGTAGCTTGATATTATACAGACAGAATCCTGACACCGCGAAGAAAAGTAAATTACCCAGCAAGCCGCCAGTAGCCAACGCCTCAATGGGATAGATACTCCCAAGATGAGAATTGGTGATGAGCAATGCGGCAAGCGCTTTCAAGAATGTAATGTATTCAACCATAGTTGATTATTGATTTTGCAATATGGAGATAACTTTTTGAGAAATTGCCGGGGCATTAAGTCCATAGACATCACGGAGATACTGCTGGGAACCTACGCGAGTACAGTATTCGTCGTTGATCCCAACGCGCAACAGGCGTGCCGCATGGTCGAGTTCGGAAAGCACTTCTGCTACAGCACTGCCAAAACCTCCCACGATGTTGTGTTCTTCAATGGTAAGGATGAGCTTTGCTTTATTGGCGCAAGAGTGAATGGTATCTGTGTCCAGAGGCTTTATAGTGGGGAAGCTGTATTGTATTACGCATAGCCCTTGTTTCGAGAGCAAGCCCACAGTATCACAAGCGACATCCAGAGTCGCACCTGAGGAAAAGACTGCTACGTCAGCCTGTTCGCAAGCGGTATTGAAGACGGAGAGTGCTTTTCCTATTTTAAAGTCCGTCAATTCGGTATGAACGGCTTTTTCTCCTCCGCGTCCCAGTCGCAGGTAGCAGGTACCGGGGTGTCGAGTAATGGCGCGGGTGGCTGCTGCTGCTTCCAGTGTATCGCCAGGAGCCACCACGACAACATCGGGCAGAGCCCGCATGATAGCCAGGTCTTCCGTAGCGTGGTGGCTCATACCAAGAGAACCGTAGGCAAATCCACCACCTACACAGACAATTTTGACATTGGCATGATGGTAGGCGCAGTCGTTTCGAACTTGCTCCAGGCAACGCAGTGTAGGAAAGTTGCCGATCGAATAGGTAAAAACGGTTTTGCCAGTAAGCGCCATGCCTGCAGCCATGCTGGTCATATGCTGTTCGGCAATACCGGCATTCGTGAATTGATTGGGTATTGTTTCCCAGAAGGGCTTCAGGACTCCGAAACCAAGGTCGCCAGTAATGAGTTCGATATTGGAATCCTGTTTTGCGAGCTCTATAAGTGTACGTACGAAGGTGTCTCTCATATTGTCTGTGATGAAAAGTTATTAGTGGTTCCCGGGCATATAACCGTGATTTGTGCGGCGGATGGGCTCCGGGTAATCGGGGATCCAGGTTAGGCTGGTGGTGTGATCTGTGCCATCCAGCTCTGATTCTGAGGGGAGCTGTGGATCAGGAATTCCGTTTGGAGTATAGGGGTCTTCTACTCCTTCTGGCTTTTGTTGGTACAGTTCATGCACGGCACAATCATATTCCCAACCGGCATGAGGAAAGCGGTAATGCCAGAGCAGGTCATTCTGCATAAAAGAAACGCCACATCCCTTGACAGTGTTGGCAATGATGACTGTGGGCTTGTGTTTGATGATTGTGGCTTCGGCCAAGGCAGAGTGGAGCTCTTCATGGTCATTGCCGTTGATTTCTATGACGTGCCAGCCGAAGGCCCGCCATTTGGAGGCAAAGTCGGAAAGTTCCAGCGTATTATCGCAGAAGTCCATGGCCTGCATGTGGTTGTGGTCTATAATTGCGACCATGTTGTCCAGGCGGAAGTGGTTGGCAAACAGGGCTGCTTCCCATACTTCCCCTTCATTGCATTCACCATCGCCGAGTACGGCATACACGCGTTCCTTGCGTGCATCTTTCCTGAGGGCATAAGCCATGCCGGTGGCGACAGAAAGACCGTGTCCCAGGGATCCTGTAGAAAAATCCACCCCGGGCAGGTGGTGAGACACATGCCCGGATAGTCGACTGGCATTCTGATAGTGGGTTTTTAATTCTTCTACAGGGAAGAATCCTTTTTCGGCGAGTGCAGCGTATATAGCAGCACCAGCATGGCCTTTACAGAGAATCATGCGGTCTCTTCCATCCCAGTTCGGTTCCTCCACGCGGTAGTTGAGAATGTCCGTATAAAGTACGGCAATAATATCGGTTACGGAAAGAATAGCCCCGATATGACTTCCTCCGGAAAGGTGGGTCATTTCAATACCGTGACGCCGGATTAGCCATGCAAGTTGTTCGCTTGAAGTCATAATACTAAATTTTTTATTTAATTAATCCTGTTATTTCGCTGATGTAATATATGTTTCCAAATAGCAAAAAATAAAATGCTGTATAGCCAATGATACAGGCAGTCATGATGATATTTCTACTGTTGGATGCAGTGATGCGGAGCATGAACGCTGGTAATGAAATGGCTGCATAGACCTCACAATAGATGGGAAGGCGTCCCATCAGTATACCGCTGGTAAATACCCCGAAAGTGAAAAGTAGGACGGCAAGGATGCTCATATTGATGCAGATATTGAGAAGTTTATTATTTTCTACCTCGATATTTTTCCTGTTGAACCAAGCCAGAATGGCAGGAATGGCTGCTACAATGACGCGGATGGGATGAACACCATCATCTCCTTCTTCAAAAACGGTACTTCCCGCATAAGATGTGGATTGTAGTGCATCTTCTACTGTTCCTGCCAAAGGTGCAGCCAAGGCACATGCTATACCTGCGCCAAGAATACTAAGCAGAGTTATTTTCCCCCATGGTTTTTGCCGAACAACAAAGTAAATGGGAACCATCAGCCATACCGTGAAATGGCACAGCGATAGTGCCGCGATAAGCAACATATAGGGGACTGTTTTTCCTTTTAGTAGCCAGGGGGTTGCCAACATAAGCGTTGTAACGCAAAGGAATTGGCGCATACCGTTGAACATCCATGTGAAATTGCCGTTCAGTATGAAAAGGAGCATGCTGAAGAAAAATGCTTCCGAGTAGCGCTGGTAACAATAGGCTACGGAAAAGCCCATAACCATTGCCAAGACCATGAACCATACATGATAGTTATCGGAAATGATGGATTTAAATACGATGATGCATGCTCCCCATGCCTGCCCTTTGGCTTTGGATGCCAAGAGTACCGGGATTTGAGACAGGTCAGAGCTTGATAACTTAAATCCTTCAATATAGGCTGACGTATCGGCAATTCCGCTTCGCATGCCTATCCAGAACACGATATACCCCATCGTCAGAAAGGCAACGGTTGTGCTAACTTTATAGGCCTTAGCTCCTGATGGCAGAGGGCTAAATTTCATATCCCCTGCGCATAATACACGTATGAGAATTATCCATAGAATCATGGAAAGATAGATAATCATGCGCAGAAAAGTTAGATGAACGAAATTATAAGATAAGGAGACTGTCTAGCGAGACGCCTTATCCAGTAGTAGCAGTTCTTCCGAACTAAGGAACCAGTCGCAACCCTGAAGATTTGTCAGGATCTGGTCTGAAGTTTTTGCTCCACAAAGCACGACAGACCTAGGAATAAAGTCCAGAATAAATCGGATAGCAGTAGCTGCAACCTTTTGGTTGTGTGCGGCCGCTATAGAGCGCATAGCGTCCACAATTTGCAGATTCTTCTGAAATTTTTCACCGTGAAAGTTGACGTAAATATCACGACTACGGCGATCATCGTGCCCGAAGACGCTATCATTAGTGTACTTGCCGGTTAATACGCCTTGCCCCAGGCTCCCCCATGTAAGTGGAGAGAGACTCAATTTTGATGAAAGTTTGAGTATATCGGATTCATTCTTGCGACAAGCAAGGCTGTACTCATCCTGAAAGGAGACAAAGAAGCTGGCAAACGGTGTGATTTCCGGCATATCTGCTTCAAAGATATTGGAGAGACCGTAATAACGGATTTTACCTTGCTGGCGGAATTTTTCCAAAGCTTCTACTACTTCGGCTAGTGGTGTTTTCTCGTCTCTGTAGTGTAGTTGGTAAAGGTCAATGTAATCTGTATTCAGCCGTTTCAAACTTCCTTCCAGAGCTCGCTCTATCCATTCGGGAGAATTGTCGTAAAAGGTACGACCATTTTCCACACGTACGCCAAATTTTGTAGCGATTACAGTATCTTTGCGCTTTCTCCCAAGAGCCTTAGCCAGTGTTTGTTCGGAAGTGCCCATGCCATAGATATCTGCGGTATCAAAAAAGTTGACACCATGTTCGATGGCTGTATTGACTGTATTTAGTAGATCTTGCTCTTCTACTTTACCCCAGCCGTATTGTCCCATGGGACAGCCACCCATGCAGATACGTGATACTTGTAATTCTGAAAGGCCTAGTGACGTGTATTCCATATTAATGGTTTTTATTGGTGATGAATTTACCTGCTTTGTGAATGACGTGCCAAATAGTTAGAAAGAAGAGTTTGATATCTGTACTCAGAGAAACGTAGGCGGCGTATTTGACACGAAGCTTGTTTTTACGGGGTAGAACATGTTTCTCGAATATTTCATCGGCGTTTTCTGCACCAACAATTTCATCAAGGTTAATGAACTCCAGTGAACTAAAATCAGTAATACCTGGTCGTACTTCTTCGATTAATTTTTCGGTACCATTGTATTGCTCGGTGTAACGTGTGAGCTCTGGACGAGGGCCTATGAAGCTCATATCTCCCTTGAGAATACTGAACAGATTGGCAAATTCATCCATCTTTGTTTTACGGAGGAATGCACCTACTTTGGTAATGCGATTATCGTTGAGTGCGGTGGTCCCTCCTCCAATTTTATCCGCATTTTGTACCATTGTGCGGAATTTGAAGATTCGGAAGTGATGCCCCCGGTACCCGCCACGCTCTGCGCGATAAAACACAGGGAGGCCGCTATCTATCAAGATAGCGAAAGCAATCAGTATGAGAATCGGGCTGAGTATGCATATAAGAATTAGTGCAAGTACAAGGTCTCCGCAACGTTTGAGGATGCGGTTGTAAACACCATTATAGCCTCTTACCAAATCTGGAGAGATTTGGGTGGCAGAGATGCTCGGATCTCGCATTTGTTGACTAAGAACATCCATTTGAACCGGAGAAATCATATTGATGCATTGTTTTAGTTATCGTATTTTTCGAAGGGAGAATTTTTGCTTTTGAATTCTGGGACCAGAGTTTTAAGTGAAATTATTGAGGTTTCCAAATCACGGGATAAAGCTGATTCGATGAGACTGGTTGTTTGCCTGCGGATGTCTTCGAAGGTGTTGTTGATGGCTTGCGCTATACGGATTTTATGATGGGAAGATTCAATCGTGGATTCGACAGAGGAGAGAACTTCTTCATAAAGTTTTTCCCCCGGACGTAATCCTGTGTATTCAATTTTAATATCTTCGTCCGGCTTGAGATTTGAGAGTTGGATCATACGGCGAGCCAAGTGGGCGATTTTGATGGGCTCCCCCATGTCGAAGACGAAGATTTCTCCCCCATGTCCCATGGTGCCTGCCTGAAGGACGAGGCGACAAGCTTCAGGAATGGTCATGAAGAAACGGACGATCTCTGGATGGGTGACTGTGATGGGGCCTCCCTTGGCAATTTGTTCTTTGAAGAGAGGAACAACAGAGCCGTTGCTCCCCAAGACATTGCCGAAACGTGTTGTAATGTATTGTGTTGTGGATTTTTTTTCTTGTTTGAGGAAGGAGTCCAGGCTTTGGACGTATAACTCTGCCGCCCGCTTTGTTGAGCCCATGACATTGGTGGGGTTTACTGCCTTGTCTGTGGAAATCATGACGAATTTGCGCACCTTATGTTTTCGAGCTAATTCCGCCATGTTGATGGATCCCATGATGTTGGTGACAATTGCTTCGCAGGGATGTTCCTCCATGAGAGGAACATGTTTGTAGGCAGCAGCGTGAAAGATGATGGACGGTTTGTGTTCCTCGACGATTTCGTTACAACGTTGTTTGTTACGGACATCAGCGATAATTGGGTATATCGGAATGTCGTGATATTTTTCTTCGATTTCCAAGCGTATGAGGTGCATGGGGGTTTCTGCGCAGTCCAGTAGAATAATTTTAGAGGGCGAAAATTTGCAGAGCTGCCGGACGAGTTCACTACCGATGGATCCGGCTGCACCTGTTACCATGATTGTTTTACCAGAAATGTCGTCTCTGATTTTATCTTCTTCGATTTGAATTTCAGGGCGCTCCAAGAGATCTTCGATTTGTACGGGGCTGATGGTGATAGGGGCATTCGGATCGTATTTGGTGACGGGAGGGGCGACGAGTAATTTGACTCCAGCCGTATTACACCAGTTAACAAGGCGATCTTCTTCTTGGTGGAGCCCTTGGTGAGATGTGAAGAGGATGGCATCCGGGATTTTGTTGAGGATGTCATGTTGCAGTTTTTCTAGGTCGTGGGAGCCATAGACGCGCATTCCTTGAACTACGAGATTGTGGTATTCCTTATCCGGATCAATTAATGCGATTGTGCAGTATTTTGTTTGATAGGCACTGTTGAGAAACCCCGACAACCCGATGCAATCTTTTGTATCTCCATAGATGAATACTTTCAGGTGCTGATTCTTTTTGTTTTTATATTGTAAAAATTCGATGGCGGAATAATAAGCGCAAATCATTAAAATTCGTCCTCCAATAATCAGGCTGCATGCACATATGAAAAATATAATACCGATCAATATGGATTTGTTTATGTTTTTCAATATGAATAGATTTGCAAATATTCCTGAAATGATGGCAATTAGCAGAACAGCTACAATAATTCGGGGCAGGTTCTGAAGATTTGAATGCCGGATGATTACTTTATAGAATCTGAAAATGAGGAACAGAACTGTACTGGTGAGCAGTATGATTAGATCGAATAAGAATAAATGCTGCCATATGACATGGTTATGATAGAGTGTTTCAAGGGATATGCTGGCTATTGATCCTGCTAATAGTGAACATAGGATATCGAATCCCAAAACAACTCCTCGGGGTAAATAGTGGAGCTTTCCTAATTTCGCTCCGATTCGATGCAGATTGTGTGATAGGTATTCTTTCATGCGATGACATTTATGTGAGCAGAGATGATTTAAGCTCTGTCTCGGATGTGTTCGGGACGGTGGGCGTCTGTTCCGATCCAGTTGTAGAGACCTTTTCTGCGCAATGTTTGAGCAATTTTTCGGATATGCCGTCCTCTCATCCCAATGAGGGATGAGAGGTTGATCTGGAATTCGACTCCGTTTTGGTAGAGAAGTTCCAGGGCTTCCAAGTCGAGTATGGAGCCGTACCGCTCTGGATGTGCCAAGACGGGGATGTAACCCTGTGCCTGGGTGAGGAAGATCATTTCTTCCCAGTTACCGGGGAGTGAGATTCGGGAAAATTCGATCAGCAACCGCTTGCCGTCGTAGGTGAGCAGTTCGTCATTGGTATCTTTGAGGCGAGGAAGAAAACTTTCGTCGAGCATGTATTCAGCTGCCAGCCGGAGGTCGAAACCGTTGAGGTCGAGAGTTGCTAAGGCCTCGTTGTACCGCTTGCGGAGATTGGCGGCAGTGTTGTCGGGCAGGGATGCCATGACGTGTGGGGTGCACCAAGCTCCGCGGAGGCCGATTCCGCGCATGGCGTTGATTATAGCCTGGCTGTCTTCTGGTGTTTGAGCTCCGTCGTCTATGCCCCAAAGGATGTGGCTGTGCCTGTCCATGCTGTCGGGAAACAGCACGGACAGGTCAGCCGGGTTCCTATGAAAGAAGGGGATATGCATCGTCAGATGAAGTGAGAGAGATTGAGGGGGAATTTTGTTTTGATTAGGTTGGCCGCTAAAATTATTTACGCTTCGCGCCATAGGCGTAGGAATACCCGTATCCGTAGTAGTGATAGCGGGCTTGTTTGAAGTCGACATCGTTTAGTGTGAAGGCAACTCCGGGGAGTTTCCCTTCATCGGCAAGTTTTTGGATGGAGGGGACGAATCGCTTGTCGATTTTATTGCTTCGGATGACGTATAGAGTGATGTCGGTAAATCGGGCGAGGACGGAGGTGTCTGCCAGGATGCCGAAGGGGGCTCCGTCAATGACGATACGGTCGTAGATGGATTTCCAGTGATTGATCAGATTGCTCAAGTGGGCTTGATCCAGAAGAGGGACGGGGTTGGGGGGCAGGGGGCCGGTTGGGAGAAAATCCACATGGGGGGCATCTTGTTCCAGAGAGACAAATGGGGATTTTGCGTCTTCAAGATTGAATGAGTTGTTGAGCAGGAGATTGGATAAACCCGGTTTTCCACGCAAATTGAGTTTTTTGGTGAGAGTTCCTTTACGAAGGTCTCCATCGATGAGAAGTACTTTTTTGCGTGTTTTGCCAAATGATGCGGCTAAATTGGATGAGGTGAATGTTTTTCCTTCACCAGCCATTGTCGATGTGATCAAGACGAGCATGGAGGCATTTTCCTTATTGGGGACCATGAGTTCCAAATTGTTTCGGAGAATATGGAAGCTTTCGGTCATGAAGGATCGGTCATCGTGCAGAATGAGTGTATGTCCTTTTTTCTCCCGTTTGTTGAGGGGGGGGAATTCTGCCACTACAGGGATGGTGGTGAGGCCTTGGAGATCCTGTTTGGTGATTACTTTGGATTTTGTTGCGCATATTCCCAAAAATACAAAGAGACACAGGGCAACTCCACCGCCGGCTCCAGCGAGGATGATGAGCCTGGTTTTAGGCGCGACGGGATTGTTGGAACCGAAGGCTGCTTCAAGAATCCGGGCTCCTGGTTCGGCCTGGGCAAGAGAAAGAGCGTTTTCTTCTCGTTTGCCCAAAAGCATGATGTAGAGTTCTTCCTTGACCTTCTGCTCTCGAATCATGGGAACGAGGGTTTTTTCATGGGACGCTGTTGCAACGAGTCTTTTATTGAATTCCTGTTTCTTGTTATTGAGTTCCGTTAATTGAAGCGTGAGTGAGTTTTTGTAGTTGTCGACGGATCGCTTAAGGGAATTGAGTATGGAATCCATTCCTTCGACAAGTGTGGTGACGAGTGGATTTTTGGAACCGGCACTAGCAACGAGTCGTTGGTATTTGAGGAATACTTCGTTGTATTGCTCAATTTGGTGAGCGATACTCGCATCGTTAATGCCATGGCTGACGGAGAGCATCTGCTGTTTGTTCTTTAAATCCGAAAGGTTTTTGACCAATGTGGTAGCCTGTTTGATTTGTGTGTTGATGGCGAAGGCCTCTTTATCCAGTTCCTGAACCTTTGTGTAGTTGGTACCAAGCTCGGTCGTCATATCAATGACGAGTTCGTTGTCTTTCCTGAAATCGAGGATACGTTTGTCGACGATGCCAAGCTCGCCACCTAACGTAATGAGACGATCCTGAATGAATTTCTCGGCATTGCGGGAGGAAATGAGCTTTTCCTCCATGGATTGATCGTTGTATTCCTTGATTAAGGTATTGAGGATGTCAGCTGCCTTGCGAGGGTTTGATGTCGTGATTTGAAGCTCAAGCAGGCTGGTTTCCTTGGCATCCGGGCGTGTGATGTTGAGCTGTGCAAGGACTTGATCTGTTGCCGCGCGGGTGGAAACTCTCCGAACGATGACGGGATTCCCTATGCAGCTTATGTCAAAATAGGATGTGGGACGAACGATTATATTGCCAAAGGGGAGGGAAACAACGGTGTTGAAGTGGCCTTTGATATAGATGGGAGAACCATTGGTGTCTTCGTAGCTTAAGGAATAGGTGTCTTCCGTTTGAGGGATGAAGGTGAGTTCAATATGACGTTGTGTGTCGATTTCCAGGAAGTCAACAGAGATAGGCGATTCGTTGTAGATGTCGATTTGTCTGATATCTCGAATATTCCAATAGGATATATTGAGTTTGAGCTTTTCAACAACGCGGTTCATCAATTCCGTGGATTTGACGACGTAGCTTTCATTGGCGATGTTGACGTTTCCGGTGGTGAGACCCAGTTCTGCCATAATCATATCAGTTGACGATGCCGCTTTTTGCTTGTCGTCTCGTAGCATGATGCGAGCGGTCTTCTGGAAGGCGTAACCTTGCTTGGCCGTGACATAAAATGCGATGACTGAACCGAGGAGGGCGGAGAGAAGTAGCCAAAACCAATATCTGCGAATGATGTTGATAATGGTTTCCAGTGAAAAAAGGTCGGATTCTTTCTGTTGTGTCTGGAGTTCCGGAGACATGTCGATATAAATTGAATTCAACTGAGGTAGGAATGTTCTTTGATTGAGGTAAGAGCTTGTTTCAGACCTCCACTTTCTTTGTGTAGAGGGAAACGCACCTCTTAGGCACTAAGAGCAATGACTGCAATGATGATGCCGAGGCCAGAAAGTCCCCATCCATACCATTGGGCGGCATCACTGCGGGTGTTGACCTTGCGTTCCGAGGGTGAGACGTAAATGGTGTCGTTCTGCTGTATATAATAGTAGGGAGAGTCAAAGAGATTCTTGCTGCGCAGGTCGATGCTGGCGATCTGGCGCTGGCCATTGGTTTCGCGGATGATGGTCACATCGCGGTTGCCGTCGATATTCAAGTCGCCGGCGCGGGAAATGGCTTCGAGGATGGTGATGCGCTGACCATCGATGCTGTAGGTGCCGGGGGAGTTGACTTCCCCGATGATTGAGAACTTGAAGTTCATGATCTGAACATTGACGGAGGCATCGCGAATATAGTCGTTGCGCTTGAGGGAGGCCGCAATATCGGAGGCGAGCTGAGAGCAAGACTTGCCCGCAGCCTTGATCTTGCCAATGACAGGCAGGACGATATCCCCATTGGCATCCACGAGGTAACCCTTCGGCTTGTTCGTATTGGAGTTGCCTGTGGCACCGATTTCGGAGACGGCAAAGGGAGCGGTGAGTTCCGGCTGCTTGCTACTGACGGAGATGTAGAGCTGGTCGTCCTTCTGGATGGTCGTCTGATAGTTATTCTTGAGCTTTTCCTGGGTCTGCCCCTGGGTGTCCTGAAGATAAAGTACCTCCTTGGGGTTAACGCAGGAGGATAGGATGGAGGCGATAAAAAGGATCGAAAGAATGGAGGAGAGTTGCAGTTTCATATAGAGTGTTTAAAAATTGGTCGATTGATAAAAATGTATAGATTTTTGTAAGTTTGTTATGTTCAAAAATATTGATATTAAAAAGAATTGATCGTTTTGGTGTTTCTGGAAATGAGGTTCGAAGTGACTGCTGAGGCCGTTGAAAACATGTTTGGAGACAGGAAAAAAATATGTGTAACACCAAGATAATATTGTGCGCAGGATTCCGTGTAATATCTACAATGTATATAAATAGAAACTGTTATGAGCTTTCGAAAGGTGGATCAATCTGTAGCTGCTCACGATCATCTTGGTCGCTGAACGGATTAAAGCGGATTTACAATCCGTCAAAAAACTACATAAATTGGAATTTGACAGAGGGTAGTTTCTAGGCTAGAACAACCGCGGTGTGGCGGATTTACAATCCGCGATATGTTATTCTTAATATACTGAATATGTGCGCATAATATTAAAAAAATGTTAGGATTCTCGGATTTACAATCCGCTGTCAATATTTTGAGCGAATTACCTTTTGTGTTGCCATGGGTGAAACCAATTTAAATCGTTAAACATTAACAATATATACTATTGTTAATATGGTTTTTTTCACGATTTACACTATGCCATTGGAAGTCCAGTTGAGGCATTGTTGTGGTAGAAATGACGCCTTCGTGCAAATGAAACATATCGACATGTGCAGTTGGTATGAGCTACGTGACTCGTTGTATTTTAATAGATAATTCTTGGAAAATAATTTTTTGGGAGACTCTTGACAGCGGATTGTAAATCCGCTTTAATTCGTGCCTGTGGAGAGCGAAGCGAAAACGCAAACCTTCCGTATCACCTATAAGACCGAGAAAAAAAGCCTTACAAAGCAACACAACCAATTGCATATCAATTCATTGCGACTTTAGGTAAACGATTGAGTTATTTTGATGAAGATCTTCATTCAAGTGACGCTGCGAATTGGATTTTTTCCTCCAGATAAGCCCATGCAGAAGGCCCCTCTCATTAACTTCCAAGCACGACGAGACAGACTTCAGATGCCCCTTCCACTCAGAAGGCCATCTTTTCCAGCATAACGACATTTGGACCGCTCGAAAATTTTTCCCCCCCAACAAACCTATCATGAAACGAAATCTTATTACCTATCTCCTCCTTGTATGCTCTCTGAGCTCCCTTATCCTTCTTCCTTCCTGCGTAAACCCCAAGGAGGTTCTTTATCTTCAGGACACCCAGGGGCAGACCCAGGAAAAGCTCAAGAATAACTATC
>CAYVAI010000030.1:0-46714 GCA_964448375.1 uncultured Akkermansia sp. | reverse complement strand
ATATGCCATTGCCAAACTATTCGCTCTAAAACGTGAATAAAAATTATCGCAATATACATAATATCAATATATTACTTATATTGAAACGACCGTGCACAACAAATTTTCCTAAATCTCTGTCAGGGAAAATAACTGTCAAGATGTACGGCAAACAACAAACCCTTGTCTTTCAAGGTCCTACTGATCGTCTCGTCACTGAACTGCCACAGTCCAATCTGTCACAGACAACTACCCGGCAATACTTCGGTGGCATGGTCTCCTTCGAACACAAACTCCTCATTCACCCCGACAGCACGAGCCGATGGAGAACGCGTATTGGAGAAAAGGGTGCCGAAGAACTCCTCAAACAAACCATCGACAATGCGTTATATCATGATAAGAATGAGTTGTGAACCTTGTGTGGCAGATGGGGCAAGCCGGAGCAAGGGTTGGGTTACTTTTTTACTATTTTGAGGGCTACTTACTGCCAGTTTTTTACCAGCGAGTCTGATGTGGAGACGCTGAATTATCTTTACTTTATAATAAATAACGGTATGTTTCCTTCATGTTGCAGTTGAAATATGTTTGTTTACGTATGAATTCTGATAAGAAAGTAGATATAAAGATGAAGAAAAAGCTATTTTTTATTTGGGGTATTATTGCTGTTTTCATAATAAATCCGCTCTCGGCTCAACCTCAGGCCGAGATTTCTCCCAGTGAGTCTCTTCAGGTGGAAAATACCTGTCAATGCTTCACGAAAGAGAATTCTTGCAAATGTGGCGCAGCCTGCAAATCAAGACAATCGGACAATAAGGCGCACTGCAAATGCGGAGATAAATGCAAATGCCACACGATGGACGGAATGGCAGACATGTCTATGGGGCACAATCATTCGGTTTCGGTTAATCCATTTCTAAAAATAATGGACAAAATGATGACACAGATGGACTCTGTGCGTCTGACGGGTTCTGTCGAGCGTGATTTTCTTATCATGATGATACCACACCATCAGGCGGCGGTTGAGATGGCGAAATATGAGATCGCCAATGGCAAAAACTTCGAGATGGTACAGCTTGCCAAGAGTATCCTGGCCGAACAGCAGGGCGAGATTATGGAGATGCAGGCGATGCTTGAGGGGTATCCCGCAGAGGGTGGCAATGTAAACTCTGCCTACAAAGCGGCAATGGACAAGACGATGGAGGTGATGATGAAAAAGACACCAACTGATGCACAGCTTCCCGAAGATGTTGACTGTTGCTTTGCCATGATCATGCTGCCACACCACAGGGCAGCGATAGATATGGCGCTGGTTATGCTGAAATTTAATCCTGAAAGTCAGTTGGCAATACGTGCACAACGAATTATCGGAGATCAGCAGGTAGAGATTGACCAGATGCTCGAATATGTAAATAAGAACTGTAAAAAATAACGATGATGAAAAATATGATTCTTTCAGCAATGCTATTGCTGACCCCGTCACTCATTTCTGCGCAAGAACGCTACGCCAAAGACCGTGTTTATACGGGCAACCAGGTGTCGAATACCGTCTCGGTCATTGATCCTTCGACCAATAAAATTCTCGGCGAGATTGTTCTCGGCAAACCTCAGCCTAATATTTTTTCTCCGCTTTACAAGGGGCAGGCATTGGTGCATGGACTGGGCTACTCGCCCATCAAAAAGATGCTGGCGGTGGTAGCTATCGGCTCAAACTCCGTTAATCTGATATCGACTGAAGATAATAAATTACTAAAAACAATCTACACAGGGCGTTCGCCCCATGAGGCAACCTTCAAGCCCGATGGCTCGGAGATTTGGACGAGCGTTCGCGGTGAGGCTTACGTGAGCGTGATTGATGTCGATAAAATGGAAGAGGTGCGCAAGGTGATGGTATCCGATGGACCGGGGATGGTAGCTTTTACCCCTGACGGACAATTCGCTTATGTTTGTTCCAGCTTTTCGCCCTATGTTGATATCATTGATACCAAAACGTATGAGCCAGTCAAAAAGATCGAAGTTCCGAGCCCTTTTTCTCCCAATATTTTTGCAAGCCCGGACGGAAAACTCATCGCTCTGAGCTTGAAAGATATTGGCCATGTGGTGGTGATCGACACCAGGACCAACAAAATCGTAAAAAAGATTGCAACGGGTCCTATTACCAACCATGTTTCATTTACGGTTTTGAACGGCAAGCTGTTGATGCCTGTAACTGTGGGTGGCGAAAACTGCGTTAAGGTTTACGATGTGGAGGACGACTATAAACAGATTGCAACTATCCCCGTGGGACAGCTTCCGCATGGCCTGTGGGCTGCTCCCGATGGAAAACGAGTCTATGTCGGACTTGAATACGCCGATCAGGTGCATCCCATAGATATGGAGACGATGAAAGCTCTTGCGCCTATTCAGATAGGCCAGAGCCCGCAAGCATTGCTTTATGCTGCGAATGCCGTTATGGACGGAGCAGGTACAGCCAATCTCAAACCTCTGCAAGATACTACCGCAACACAGGTAGTGGTCATGTCGCAGATTGCCCAAGGCACAAAGGTTCGTGGTGAGCTATCGGTACGAACCATTGGAGCAAGCGACCTTGTGGAACAACTCTTTTTGAATCTCAAGCCCAACACGGCGTACACATTGGCTCTCTCCAAAAACGATACCGCACCATATGCAGCGGATTATGAAATCAATTCATTTGTAACGGACGAGAAAGGAAAATATGCAGGGCAGTCGACAGGGCTTATAAAGAGCCGTCTTGCCACTGAATCATCGTTCAAACGAGTGATATTGATAGAAGTCGCGACCAATCAGCCAGTAATGGTGAGTAATCCATAAAACTGCGTTCCATGAGCCGGGTATAGTCGTCCAGCACTGCGTAGTAAATCTTCCTGGCGAATAAAAAACAGTAGCAGGAAGAAAATGGTTCTTCATTAAAATGAGTCGGGCATGGAGGGACATATCCCTACCATGCCCGACATGTATATTAGTCGAACTTGAAAAAGCTCGTTTTCACAATCAAGCCAGTCAGATGGAGGTCGATTCCCTCCTGCCTTCTCCCGCAAGGAGCACGAAAAAAAGGACTAAAAGATGCCTTATCCCTTTGAGTAACTTGCGCAAATTGTACCCAGACGCACTCAGGAGGGCATTGTAAACATTCCGTTCTTTGTTGACGTTTACTCCAAGGAACTTCGGTAGTGCCTTGGAATGTTCGATGACATTCCAAGACCCAATAAAAGAGGATACATTGACTATGGGGCAAACGATTTGCCGGAACCGATCCCGGTCCCGCAAAAAATATGTTTGAAGGAAAGTTATTGACGGAGAAAGAGATTTTTTCTATTTCTAAAGAACATTTATGCTTGGGAATAGAACATACACAGGGAGGCTGGGGGCCATAATTGCTTGCGCTGTTTTGCTTTTTGCGGGTCTGGGAATGGGTAAAGAGAGCAAGACCTCGGGCGATGTTCCCGATATCAATGAGACGAGAAGGGAGGTTCAGGCGGATAGTGAAGCCGTTCACTCTCCCGTGAGGGATGAGGACTTTGTGAAGGTCTCTGAACTGTCTTCCCGGATAGTTGATAAATACGGTTCGATTGAGGATACGGTTGTTCAACGGTATGTCATTGAAGCAAGGTGGCGTGTCGCGCATGGAATGTACATGAAAAATGATTATGGGAAGGCGCTCAGGTCGTATGAGCAGATTGAGAAAAAATATGGCAAGATGGATGATGAAACAATCCAGCTCTGGGTAGTGAGTTCGATTTATTATCGGGCGTTGGTTTACAAGTATGGCTTGGAGGATTACAGAAAAGCGCTCAAACACTTTAAGCGTGTCCAGAATGAATATAAGAAGCCGGCGGATGACAATACCTTGCGCGTAGTAGCCGACGCCAGGTATGAGGAAGGGCTTACTCACGAAAAACTGGGGAAAATGAACATGGCCGAAAAATGTTTCCGTGAAGTTATTCGTGAATTCGGGAAAAATGAAAACGAGATTATCAAGGGAACGGTTCTTAAAGCTCAGGAGGAATTGGACAAAAAGAAATCTTAATCGGGGATCTATATCAAAAGGGAGCTGACAGAGAACGCTCCGGGAACTTAGCCTGTCGATCTCGGTAAAAGCGTTTCCAATATTCGTCCATTCCCTGTGGCCGGGTACGAATGAAAGTAGTGATATGAAAAATTGATCAATAAATTAGATTAAGATAGTAGAAAAGGGAAAATAGCTCGTTTAAACAATAATAATTACAATGTGAGAGATGCGTATTTCTTTAATTTTTCTATTAACGATGCTCCATATTTTAATATTAAACGACCAATAAAATCAGTATCTACATCGTACAAATAATTCAAATAACCAGCAAGATAATATCGCTGTCCCTGTTCTAAATTATGATATTGATGAATCATGGCTCGTATTAGGCGTTTTTGTTCTCTTCCAACAGAAATTTTCCCTTCCGGAGTTATTGTCAATCCTAGTATTCGTCTTTTACTCGATTTAAACATATATCGTGTTTTATCATAGTTCAACCTTAGTAAAGGACTTTCAGTTGAATATAAAATATGGGATATATATTTTTTAAAATCATTACAATCTTCTTTTTGTTTTGATGAAAATATAATGTCATCTGCATAGCGTGATAAATAAGCACTTTTCTTCTTCGCATATGCATGAAGTTCGCAATCAATATTGTACATTACTATATTACTGATCACAGGAGAAGTGGGAGCGCCAATAGCTAAAAAAGAAGAATCTAGAAAACAACATCTTTCCACTAGGTGAACATTTTCCACATCAGAGAATATAGGTATGTTTCGAATAATATTGTATAAATCATCGAATCTAATAGATGGAAAAAAATCCTTCATATCTACCTTAATGGAATAAGGATATTGAGCATGCTTTTGGACTGCTAGCTTTATAGGAGATCGCACACCTTTTCGATAAGCAATAGCTATTTTATGTACCGGAAACAAATCCTCATTACTAAACAAGAAGCGAGAAAGACTATATTGTATAATTTTTAAATTATTATTTGGAATAGAGATTACTCTTTTTCCTTGACCTGATTTTTTGGGAATATAGATTCTTCCATAATTAAGATTATGACTCCATTCCTCAATAGTATTTTCAGGAATGCCAATAAACCTAGATATCTCATTGATTAGCTTCATTGTCATATATCGCTTGAGTTATCTCCGCCATATTTTTATTTTTTCGACGAAAATGTAATAAAAATCTTTTTTTCAAATTAAATGATTTTTCTAAACTGCTAAATTCGCAAAATAAATCACCTTCATTTTTTATGGATCTATAATAATAGATATTGTCCCTATATTCAAATCGTGTAATCATATTAAGAGAAATAAGAAATGATAGCTCTTTGTTGAATTTTAAGTCAAAATTCTCTTTGAATATGAACAAAATATATTTTACTAATGTTTTGTGTGTAATAGGAGAAAATATCCAGATTAAGTCGGCTAAGAAAAACATTCTATCTTGTGATGGTTTTTGAAAATCATCAGTATTTTTAATGCCTAACTTTCTCCTTTTCTTTGATTTTACAAACTCTTCTAATAAAGTTTCAATTGTTGAATATGCTTCAAATATCTTTTCTCCTAATGGAGCGTAAATAACTGGGAAGGCGTTTTTTTCTGCTATTTTAAATCTTGATTCTTTATTTATTTTATCTAATGGGCCCAGAGAAATGAAAGATTTTTCTTCTTTAAATTCAGTGTCGTTAATAACAATAATTTTGGAAGATAATTTTGTATTTCCAGCAAAACTACCTAATTCTACTTTTGCGCCATCACTTTCCAATACAATTAAAATACAATCTGCATATTCTGCTAAAGTATTTTCCGTATCTAAGAGATTATGATTTTTGTCTTCCAATAATCTAAAGACATCTTCAGCTAAGAAAAAATGACAATTAGAAATATGTTTTTTGGCATACTCGAGAAGTGATTTTCTGCCAGTAACCCGTTTTTTAATATCTCCTCCACATAAGAAGATTAAAGCACTAGATGGTCTAATCCATATTGCTTCATTTAAAAGATATAACCTTATAGTGGTCAGTAGCTTAGAGATTATATCATTAATCATCCGTATTTAGTGTTGTTCTACAATGTTACACCGTCAGGTGTTACACACGATCCCTAAATGAGTAGATGCGACTGCATCTACTCATTTAGAGAGCGTGTGCTAATAGTCGCATTTCCCGGTTAGACTGGCGAAACGCCCATCTTCTAAATCTCGACTGCATCTGCATTCAAGTATTTAGCTAACTAGAACACAGTTAGTGTGCCCAGAATCTATGTTCAAGTCAATAGGAATATGTCCATATATTAAAGTATGGACATGTTATTTCCCCATTTTTTCCTCACGTCCCCGTAAACAAAAGCCGCAATATACTCATTATAAATACATTGCGGTAGAAAATTGATGGCGGACAGGGAGGGATTCGAACCCTCGGTACTGTTGCCAGTACACACACTTTCCAGGCGTGCTCATTCGACCACTCTGACACCTGCCCGTTTGTAGGAAGTGGGCGGAGTCTAGAGGGGTTGGGGACGGATGGCAAGATAAATTTGTAGGTGTCGCATATTTTTTGCATGGGGCTACAGTCCGGCCTTGACGGGGGAGGGGTGTTTGGGGTTGGGTGGTTACGGTTATGGTCGAGTCTTTTTATACCCGAATGACCGAGGCTCCGGTGTCCTCGTTCGATTTGTCTTTGCGTCCTCCTGCGTTCAGTGAATTCTGTGGGCAGGAGAAGATCAAGGATCGGTTGATGCTGATGGTTGAGGCGGCGCGGCAACGCGGCGATGTCCTTGATCATGTGTTGTTGAGCGGCCCTCCGGGGTTGGGTAAGACGACGCTGGCTAATATTATCGCGAATGCGGTGGGGCGCCGGATTCATACGACTTCGGGGCCGCAGATTGAGAAGGCGGGCGACTTGGCGGGGATTCTGACGAATCTGGAGAAGGGCGATATTCTGTTTATCGATGAGATTCACCGGTTGCACCCGGCTATTGAGGAGTATTTGTACCCGGCGATGGAGGATTTCCGGCTGGATATTATTATTGATCAGGGTCCCAGTGCGCGTTCGATTCAGTTGAATCTGCCGAAGTTTACTCTGGTGGGGGCAACGACGCGTGCAGGGATGCTGACGAGTCCGCTTCGTTCTCGCTTCGGTCTGGTGAACCGCCTTGATTATTATACAGCGGAGGAGTTGTGTACGATTATTGTACGTTCGGCTGGTCTGCTGGAGGTTCCGGTGGAGCCGGAGGGGGCCCGGCAGATTGCGTTGAGGTCGCGTGGGACGCCTCGTGTGGCAAATTCTCTGCTGCGTTGGGTGCGTGACTTTGCCCAGGTGAAGAGCGATGGGGTGATTACTCCCGATGTGGCGGTGGCTGCCCTGAGTATGATCGAGATTGATGCGGATGGCTTGGATGAGATGGATAAGCGTCTGCTGGAGGCGATGATCTACAAGTTCAACGGCGGCCCGGTCGGCTTGTCGTCGCTGGCGGTTGCCGTGGGCGAGGATACATCGACGCTGGAGGATGTCCACGAGCCTTTCCTGATTATGCAGGGGTATATTTCACGGACTCCTCGCGGTCGCGTGGCGATGCCGTCGGCGTATGCCAAGGTGGGGGCTGAGTTGCCGCGAGATGGTCAGCAATCCTGGTTGCTTTAAGTGCGGCTACACTGCCCGTGACTCCGTTTTCCCCGGGCGTTTTTGTCTCGGTTCCCCGTGGCTTGTGGCTCTGTTACTATTTTCCTCCAGATTCTCGCTGGTTTCTCACCGGATTTTTCCTGAAGGCGGGCAGGGTGAATGCAGTCTCTCGCCTTGTCCATCATTTGGTGGAGCTTGCGTGAATGCTGGGCGTTATTCATGGTTCATTGCCTGTGTTATTTTCGTTGCTACGTGCTGATGGTGTTTGTGTCGGTATGTGGCGTTCCAGTTTTGTCTGGTAGAAAATGCCTTCGTCTGGTGCATCTGACCCCGTGATGCTGTCTTTTCTGCTCGCCTTGCTGGGGCGGATTGCATAGAATCCCTTCACGTTGCAGATTCGCAACGTGTTCTAAGCAAGGTTTACTGCTATGGAAGCCACATCAGACACCCCATTCAAGAGATTGCCTGTGACCATTATCGGTACGGGTTCCTATGTTCCCGAACGCCGTTTGACGAATGCCGACTTGGAAAAGATGGTTGAAACGTCGAATGAATGGATCATTGAGCGTACCGGAATTCTGGAACGCCGTATTGCCGCCTCCGATGAGTTTACGTCCCACATGGGTACGAAGGCCGCTGAACGCGCCATGGAAAACGCAGGGATTACGGCTGAAGAGCTTGATCTGATTATTGTGGCCACGGTGACGCCTGATACGTTTACTCCAGCAACGGCCTGCTACATCCAGAACAATCTTGGAGCGAAGAACGCGATTGCTTTTGATATTTCCGCTGCCTGCTCTGGCTTCATGTACGCGATGAAGACGGCTGTTCAGTTCATCGGAACGGGTCAGACAAGAACGGCTCTGATCATTGCTGCTGAAAAACTTTCGACTGTTGTTAACTGGGAAGACCGCTCGACTTGCGTGCTTTTCGGCGATGGTGCCGGCGCTGCCATTCTGCGCCGTGCTGACAACCCCGATGACGGCGCTGTGCTGGCGACGGATATTGGCACGGACGGTTCCCTCCATGATTTGCTCCGCATCCCCGGCGGTGGCTCGGCTTGCCCGATTACGCCGGAGAATGCCCATGAACGCCTGGCGACGCTCGCCATGCGCGGCAATGAAACCTTCCGCCACGCTGTGCTTCACATGAAGCAGGCCGCCGAAGAGGTGATCAAGCGCGCAGGACTGACGCCGGATGACATTTCCCTGATTATCCCCCACCAGGCCAATCTCCGCATTATCGATGCCGTGGCTCAGCGCCTTCGCATCTCGCAGGAAAAGGTGTTTGTCAATCTCCAGAAGTACGGCAACACGTCTGCTGCCGCCTGTGCAATTGCCTTGGATGAAGCCCACCGCGAAGGTCGCTTCAAGAAGGGTGACCACATTATTATCGTGACCTTTGGCGCCGGGTTGACTTGGGCAGCTGCCGCGATTCGCTGGTAAATTGCCCCAGCCTACCATTCCCGTCTCTTTTAGTACACTATTGATCCTCTATGACTACTGAACCTTACGGAAAGAAGAATCCGTTCCCTGCGCCCGTCCTGTCTGTCAAACACATCACGGGCAAAGGCAGCCCCAAGGAAACCATCCATATTGAATACGATCTGACGGGCTCCGGCCTGGAATACGTGACGGGTGACGCTCTGGGCGTGATCCCGATGAATGATCCCGGGCTGGTTGATGCCCTGATTACCAAGCTCGGCCTGTGCCCCGGCTGTGAGGTGCCGATGCCTGATGGCGGCACTGCATCTCTCCGCGATGCCCTGATTTCCGGCTACGATATCACGAATGTGAACAAGCCTTTGCTCACCAAGTGGGCTGCCGTTTCCGGCCATGCCGACCTGCAGGCACTGGTGGATTCCGGCGACAAGGAAAAGATTGCCGATTACTCCTGGGGGCGCGATGTGCTGGATCTGGCTACGGATTACCCGTCTTCCTTTGAAGATGGCGCTGCCTTGGTAGCTTGCCTGAAGAAGGTGATGCCCCGCCTGTACTCCATTGCTTCCAGCCCGAACGCTCATCCCGGCCAGGTTCACCTGTGCGTGGGCGCGGTGCGTTACACGTCGAATGGTCGCAAGCGTGGCGGTGTGTGTTCCACCTTTATGTCGGATCGCATGCAGGCTGGTGATACGGCTCGCGTGTTTGTCCACAGCAACAAGAATTTCCGTCTGCCGGAGGATCTTTCCAAGCCGGTGATCATGGTGGGGCCGGGTACGGGGATTGCTCCCTTCCGCGCTTTCCTGGAAGAACGCGTCGTTTCCGGTGCTACGGGCGGCAATTGGTTCTTCTTCGGTAACCCGTACAAGGCAACTGATTTCTGCTATGAAGACGAGCTGACGAAGCTGGTCGAAGCTGGCAAGTTGAAGCTTTCCTTGGCGTGGTCTCGCGACCAGGCTGAGAAGGTGTACGTTCAGCATTTGATGGAACGCGAAGGCGAAAGTCTCTGGCAGTGGCTGGAAGACGGAGCTTCGTTCTACGTCTGTGGCGATGCCTCCCGCATGGCCAAGGATGTGGATGCCGCGCTCGTCAAGGTTGTAGAAGTCTGGGGTGGAAAATCCCCGGAAGATGCTGCTGCCTATGTGGACGCCATGCGCAAGGACAAGCGCTACCAGCGCGACGTTTACTAAAGCTTGTGTACAGAGGGCTTGAGTGCTCTGTAGTTTTCTCAAGGCTGTCGGGGGTTCTTTCCCGGCAGCCTTGTTTTATGGGAATGTGATTGTGCCGAGGGGCGAATGACATTTTCCTCCGTGCGGAAAGAGACAGCCCACATCGGCTAGAGGATGGCGGATGCGGGCCGGGAAGTGGTGAATAACGGAGGTGTATTGCCCCTGGAATGTCTTAGAATGTGTAGGTTACACCAGCGGAAATCGTTCCGTAGTAGCGGTTCTTTGTCCGTGTATTGTTCAGTTGCCCGTCACCTTCGATGGAGATGAGGGGATCGCAGTCCGAGCCGAAGGTTTGCAGGAAGTCAAAGCCAATGTACATGAAGGAACCTTCTCCGATCTGGACTTCAGCCCCGATTCCTAGCCCGACAACGGGCATACATTTGGTGGAATCCGTGTCGAAGTTACCGTGGACATCCATGTTTTCGATTTCCCCCTTGGCTTCCGTCGTGCGGATGAGGAAGCCAGTACGTAGTCCGGCGCGGATCAGGAAGTTCTTGTCCAGCGCATAGACATAGTCGTAGCTGGCTAGCACAGGGATGACGGAAACGCGGGTTTTGAAGTGATAAACCTCATCTTCTGCTGAGAACGAGGGCACCATGTACAATTCGGCAGATTTGTAGGAATCGTAGAAATAGCCGCTTTGGAGGCCGAGTCGGTGGGTGCATCTGTCCTTTTGGGCAATGTCGGCGGAGAGGTTGATGTTGATGCCGTATAGATTGGCTGGAATCCACTCTTCCCCGTCATCAAAGTGTTCGTTGCCGTTGGAGGACATCATGCCAAAGCCCATGCTGAGGTGCCAGCGCTGGCTCAGGCTGACTTCCGCCAGCGTTGGTGAGGCCTGGCAAGGGGTATTGTGTACGGGAATGGTATCGCCCGTCTGAAGACTGGGAGATGTTTGCCCTGTACGGATACTTTGTCCGGAGAAGCTTGGGACGCAGACGATGCAGGCGAGAGCCAGTGTGCAAAGTGTCTTGTTCATATGCTGAATCAACGAATTGTTAGAATTTCATCGTGAGGCCGAGGCTGACGGTGCCGGAGATTGCCGTGTGTTTCCCCGGGATTTCGGGGGCACAGACCTGTCGCCTCAGCGAAGGGTAGGCTGTGGCGGTGTATCCAGCGAAGAATTCCAGCCTGGGTGTGACCTTATATCTGATGCCGGCCATGGCACCTATACTGACGGAGGATGATGTGATGGAGTACTTCCAGTAATAGTCCAAAGGAACTGATGTCTGCTTTTTCTCATCTCTGGAGTGGACGTAGCCGACAGTGCCTCCAATGTAGGCAAGCCAGCGTTCCGAAAGGGCCATTTCATAGCGATAGCCAAAGGTGAAGGGTACGACTTCTTGGGCGAAGTGGAATCGGTAGGGACTATTCGCAGAATCAACAGTATCCGTACCGCGGAACCAGCCTGCCTGGAAGAAGGCGTAGTGGGCATTGTCCTTGTTGCGGGCGACTTCGAAGGTGCGGGAAGCGGAGAATCCATAGAGTCCGTCAACCGTCATCTGATCATTCATATCCAGCATGTAATCAAGGGTTTGATCCATGGAAGAACGGTATTGAGGTGCGGAATCCAGAGAGGGGAGATCGAAGCTATATGCAAAGGTGGGCAATGCACACATGAAGAAAGACAGAGCTACACAGGATGATGGTTTCATAGTCGGGGAATGCGTTGGGGGTTTCCTGTGGATTCCCACGGGATGCCATTATGCCAAGTATATGTTGACAAATGTGGGCGTCTGTCAATGTTTTATGTATATGTGTAGAAGATCGGATGGTTTTTGTGTTTTACAGGAACGATCCCTGAATAACGCCTTCAAGTTCGGCGGTGACCTGTTGCTCCTGGTTTGCCGAGGGGGCCGGTCGTGTGGGCGCTGAGCGAACGAGTCGTACAAAATGCCCCGCCCGCACCACATCGCCCTGGGGGCCTCTACCTTCCGGAAATTTTGCCGGGTTGGCTTCTGCGGGATCGCTTCGTTGGGCTCCTGCTCCATGAACATCCCGCCATCCCCCCCTCATGAACCCGAGAGCTCGTCCGAAAGCAATGTACACGGGGTCTCCACGCCCAGGCCCCGTGGTAAGGTGGGACGAGGACCAGAAGGAGGGAAAATCCTTCTGCCCACCTTCGTTGACGATCGAGGTGATGTTGAAGCAGGGGGCGAGGGCAGCTGTCCCCGTGACATCGGGAGAGCGGGTATAATCGACGATGGAATGCAATTCTTTGGCTGTCGGGAGTCGCCAGTCAGATGCCCCGAGGTATTTCCGTGCATTTGCCATTTGGACGTACTTTTCTGCCTCGGGATAGGAGAGTGCTTTTCCGGAGTCTGCCTTGCTCCAGAGAAGCCCGGTAGCTTGATCTGCGATGATCCCTCCCTTTTCGACAAATTGGTTTTTTCCATAGGCAGGGTTGCCTCGAACGAAGCGCACATACATGCGGTGTGACTCCCCGGGGGTTTTCGGTGAGAAGCGTGGGTAGGCCTTGATGCGGCCATCCGTGAAATTGACGCCAAAGATGCGAGGGCGGCCTGTCTGGGTAGAAGCCGTGTCTGGAGTCGAGGACCAATCCTGAGCATCAATGATGCGTTCTCCTCGGGATTCATCGCCATAGACAAAATCAAAGATTCCGTCTTCGATGAATGGCTTGTACCCTCTGGAACCTTCAAATCCTCTGCCGTTGGTGCCGGAAAAACGGATGAGAGAGTAGAGTTCCTTGATCGTAGGTACCCTCCAATCGGTATAATTGCCAACATTGCATTCCCGGGCAGCAGCCGGAAGTTCATCGAAGGGGAGTTTGATGCCCCGGGCCTGTACCCACATGAGACCAGTATTGAGGTCGCTGACTGTGCCGTCCGCGTTGTCCTGGTAGCGAGGCTGAGGCAAGCTTTTGTTCTGGTCGGTACCCACAATCTGATAGGGAAACAATTCTTCTGCCTGAATAAAGTTACAGTACAGACAGTAAGAAATGGATGACAGGAGCAGAATGTATATTTTCATGGGAGTCGTTGGTTCGGCAAGTGAAGAGAGACCGATTGGAATGAAACTTGGCAACACATGAAATATATTCATTGTTACATCTGTCAATACACCAGTTTATATCATTTGTTTTCGTATGTGATAATATATTTGAATTAAATTAAATATCTGCTGAATAATTTGTTTTAATGTGTCGTGTGTATGTGATGATACTTTTTTGATTTACCTTCAAACGTATGGATGAATTTTGAATCAAAGAGAGCAACAACTGAGGCTATCAAAAAATCTTCGGAAAGAGATAAAATGGTTTTTGATTTCCGAAGGTGCTGTACCCCTGCAGTTTATTTTCAATCAACCAATTCGCTGCCTCTGTACCCAATGGGAGTTCATGAGGCGTGGAGCATTTTGTTATTTATTGACGTAATGTGATAGACTTTTTAGTTGGAAAGCGTATGTAGGAGGAGAATGTCTTATGTGAGGCGTTCTCCTTACATCTATCATGTTCCAAATTCATCCAATTTCCAGTCTATGAGTACTCCCTCTATTCCGCAATCCCATGGTATACATGTTGCCTGGGTTGACGTTTTGCGCATCTTTGCCTGTTTTCTTGTGGTGCTGGCGCATTGTTGTGACCCCTTTGTCGGTAGCTACGACAAAAGTGTTTTCGATGCGACCTGTGGCGCGTTTTGGGGCAGTATGGTACGCCCCTGCGTTCCTTTGTTTGCCATGATTTCCGGTGTCCTTTTGTTCCCGGTTACCGATGATGTGTCTACGTTTTACAAAAAGCGTTTGAAACGCATTCTTATTCCGTTGGTGGTCTGGTCTCTGGCCTTGCCCTTGATGTACTATGCCTATTTCTCAACGGGCGTCGTGACTCAGAACCCCAACATTGCGATGGACTCATACACCTTGTCGGCAACGCTCAACAAGATGTACACGTTCATTTTTAATTTCAACTATGATACGACGCCGCTGTGGTACCTCTACATGCTTGTGGGGCTCTACCTCTTCATGCCCGTCATTGGAGGGTGGTTGAAGAATGCCAGCCGCAAGGACGTCAAATTGTTTCTGATGGTGTGGGGCGTCAGTATGTGCCTTCCCTATGTTCAGATGGCGGCACCCTTCCTTGGCTACACTGGCAACTTCGGCAACATGGGAATACTCGGTATTTGTGACTGGAACCCCTATGGAACCTTCTATTACTTTGCCGGCTTCATGGGCTATATGGTACTGGCTCACTACTTGGTCAAATATCCGCTGGACTGGAGCTGGGCAAAAACTCTTGGAGTGGCCTGCCTCATGTTCCTGGTCGGTTACGCCATCACCTTCTTTGGTTTTCTGGAGATGCAGAAAGCCTTCCCGGGAGATTATTCCAAGCTGGAGATTCTCTGGTACTTTTCCGGCATTAACGTTTTCATGATGACCTTTGCCGTGTTTATCGTCATGCAGAAAATTCGCGTCAAACCGAATCCTGTTTTGACTAAAATAGCCGCATTGACCTTCGGTATTTACCTGTGCCATTTCGTTCTCGTGCAAGTTGCCTACGATGCTGTGATGAGCCGTATCGGGACGATTCTGCCTGCCTACATTCTGATTCCGCTTATTGCCGTTTGCTCCTTCGTGATATCGCTGGTACTCGTCTGGATTTTGAGTCTGACTCGTTTGACGCGCAAGAGCATCATGTAGATTCCGAGCAAGATATTCAAATCCTTCATGATGAGTTAACGATAATCGGTTGCCTGACTTTATGGGAACAACTAATCCTCTCCCTATTGGTTTTGCGATCAATGGTTATCGGATATGCCTGGTGGCACAAACGACTGAGATCTGTCATGTTTACCAAGTGGAGGATGTGTATCAGACTCCCTTCCTGATACGGGAATTCTGCCCTCAGGGGGTGGCTGTACGCGACCCGGAGAGTGGCAAGTTACGGTATCCGGGAACGATGGATATCGAAAAGGATGTTATTCCTCTGAAAAATGATTTCGAGGCACAATTCCGTTCCGGTTCCCTGTCGGAGATTTCGATGTTGGGCACCATCTATCTGGTTTGCTCGATGCCGGCTTCGCCCAAGCCAGTGGGAGATGTGTGCAGGGCTGGTGCACCGAGAAGTGTTCGCCAGCATGCACGTGACAAAAAATCCTCTCCCCTGGTGTGGGTCATTGTCCTGATACTTCTTGGCGGAGCATACGGAATCTACCAGTACGGACAGCAAAAGAACGAAGCCGAAAGTCCCCCCACATCGCAGAGAACTTCCGGCGAGTTAGCGCAGGAACCTCCGGTGGAGCGTCAGAATTCGGAGGAACTTGTTCCTGCTGTAAATCAGGGAGAATCCGTACGGAAGAATATCTCTTCCGTTGTGGCGAAGGAGGATGTCCGGAATGATGGCGTTGCCGCAATCCCTGCCGTGGATGGTGCTCCGAAGCCATCTGAAACGGCTGAGCCAGACACGCGGGAAAAGGATTCCGGTGCTGAGCAGGTGGTGAATAATGTTCCTGCCTCGGCGAATGATAGCCCGAGCAAGACTGTTGATGCTTCTGTTCGTGCCGATGTTTCTCCTGCCCCGGGAGATGTTGGAGCAGAAGAGCTGGCTGAAGAAGATCAGCCGGACTCTGGTATGGCTGAACCACCGGTGGGAGGACACCCTCAAAATGGAGCATCCAATCAGCCACGGGTTCGTCAAACAACCAGTTCGAGTGCTGTTGCCGCCTATCTTCGCAAGTATGCGAAGCCTTTCCCTCTTCAGAAGTGGAAGGAACAATATGGGGAGCTTTATACGAGCTGGTTTGGTGATGCCGATGAAGTGGCGCAGGGATGGATTACTACTTTTGGCCCGCTTGGTTTCCGGGCAAGAGGCTTGGATGTAACTTGGAGCAATCCGAACTTCCGAGCTATGTTTCCCAAACAGTTGCAGGATGCCAATGGCGAGCCTGTCGCCAATTTATATATGGTGACGCAGGTGATCCAGGGTTCTCCGGCTGATCAATTCATTCATGAGGGAGATCTTATTCTGGGGATAGACGGTCAATATTTTAAAACATCACGAAGTTTGGATACTCTCTATGGCCCCTATCAGCATCAGGACAATCGTGGCCTCGATATGCACGCGGGCCTGCTTGTTGATAAGGCGGAAGGAGCCGGAAGAATCACCCTCAATGTGATACCAGCGGATAGCATCGTGAAAATTCAGCCAGTTCCGTCCCTGTGGAAGGAAGTTTACCGTGAAGCCAAAGTGGATCGGCCTGTCCATTTTTCCGTCCCGGTCAAGGGGGGACAACAGGTGCGGTTGGCGGTGGATGATGGTGGCAATGGGATCGGCAGTGACGGTTTTGAATGGTCGAATCTCGTTCTGGAAGGCAAGGGAGGAAGCCTTCCTCTGACGAAAGTGAAGCCCGTCCAGTACAATGTGGGCTATGGCGAGGCAAAATATGAGTCTGAGAAGAAAGTGTGGCTCGCGCATGCAGCCTCAAGTATAGTCTTTGATATTCCCGCGGGGGATTGGAAGTTGAAAGGCACTGGCACAAAAGGGGGAAGCGCTTCCGTAGGGATAACTGTTTCCGTGGGAGGCAATGCCACACTTCCGGAAAACATTAAAAAGTACGTTAAAAACATCTCCTTCAGCATTCCCCAACTAGGCAGCTATGCCTCAGGGTTTCCGAAGAATTGCGCCAAGAGCAAGGCGGTTGTCAACATGATGAGTGAGTGGTTGGTGGCTCAGCAGCGTGAGGATGGTTCATGGGAGCGCCCCGGAGGCTATTGTGGCAACCATTATGATACGGCCTGGGCCGGATTGGCTCTGATGTCAACGGGGAATCCGAAATATGATGCCGTTGTCAGGAAGGCTGCTCATTACGTAGCATTTTCCGGTTCGCAGTGCTGGTGGGCAGTTCCGCAGGCCACGGCAGGTGTTTTCCTGTGCGAATATTGGTTGCGGTACCGGGATAATGCTGTTTTGCCTGCCATCCGGAATGGTGTTCAGCGGATGAAGAGCGAGGTTCTTTATGGCGATTTTGTGACGGGGCACGGCATCCACCCCGGCTATGCGGGGACGGGCGTCAGCATTGGTGGCTCCCACATGTGTCTTTTCCTGGCATTGGCAAGCAAAACGCCAGTACGTTCGGAGGATGGTGTGCTGGATAGGATGATGAACCGGGCGCAGGAGCTGTGTCCTTCCGGGTTTGGACCCTACGGACGAACGACGGAAACATTTTCCTTTGACCCAAACCGTGAGGCTGGAGGCACTTATTCGGGGCGCCATGGCCCTTACTATCTTGCATCTCTCATTTGCGGTGGGCCGGAGATTTTCACGAAAAACAGCCGTATTATGTATGGAGAAGGGCCTATTGGCGGCTCCGACCAAGGGCATTCCTCGGAAACCTTGTCCGTCATGTGGGCCATGCCTGCCTACTGGCGTTCCAATCAGGAGGCCTATTACAAAAACATGGAGGCGTTCCGCTGGAAGTTGACTCTCTTGCGCCCGTTTGACGGAGGCATGATGCAGAATCCCAACCGACTGGAACTGATGACAGCCGATAGCGTTATTGGGGTGTATATTCGTACTGCTATATGGATCAACGCCTTGTGTGCGGAGCGCCAAAACCTGGCTATTACCGGGAAACCCGAATTTCAGGCGAAGAATTTCCGGAAGGTGCCTCCTGTCAACGATACTGAATCCCGTTTCCTCCAAACGTATATCCGCAATTGGTCGATCGTCAATACAGTTTTGGGAGCCAAAGCACCAGCTTCCCTCAAATCTGCCCTTCGGGATATGAAAAAGATTCCGGTGGAAGAGGGGTGCCGATTCAAACTCATAGACTTGGTCAATGCCCAGGCCCTTTCCATCGCCAAGTCTATCATGGCTATTCCCAATTTGGATCAATTGACGAAGGCAGCTTGTGCTGAATGGATTTTGGGGATGGATATCCGTATTTTCTTTGATCCCTCCGTTAAGGATGACAAGGCTTTGCAGGGACAATATGCCCTTAAGGTTGATATTCAGAAGCCACTGGGGGGGTTGGCTCTCGGCCTTCACAAAGACAAGGAACTCGAACGCAAGGCAAGGGATGCGTACAAATACACATTCTCAGGTTCCGTACAATTCCAGGGAGGGGCGGCGGAGAAATTCCGGGAACTGGAAAGTATTGTCTGGAAGCCTGATACCCAATTTGGCGGGCAGTGGGATGTCTATGGTCATGCGAAGGAACTAAATGGCCCGGAATCCCCTAATGTGCTGAACATGACAGCAAAAATCCAATGGAGCGTCAACGATTTGCATGTGGAATATGATCGCCCCATCTCCGTCGGCGGCTTTGAAGTGGGGTGTGGAGAAAAGGCTCACCCCGTCACGAACTGTAACTATCTGTGGGTACCGGGCATCCTGATTCGTGATCATGGCAACTGGGGATGTTCTTTCAATTTACCTGATGGTACGTACATTTCGGCGGCCTCACAGGGAAATCAGATTGAAGTTCACGACAAAGCCGCGGCTGATCAGGGAAAAGAGGAAAAAATCTGGGTTTCTCCTAATGATGCCTGTCTGACAGAGGGTTCCCGTTGCATATTTCGTGTTTCGCAGGACTGGCTCGGCTTGGAATGCCGCGTCCGTGAACTCAAACTCATTGGCAGCAGTACCGAGGAGGTTACGGACTATAAGCTGAAGGCCAACAAGGAGAACCAGATAGATACGACCAAACTTCTGGACCGTGATGCGACGACATCCGAAGAACTGGATGCTCCCGGTGGAGAAGAACCACTTGTTCTGGATCTGCAGCTCAAAGCTCCAACAACTCTGCGCGCCGTCGATATCAAGTTGGACAAAGGTAGAGATCGACTTGTGATCGAGGCGAACAAAGGTGGTAAGTGGATACCTATTTACTGGGGGGCATTGGATGGATCAACGAGTGGCATCAGCGATGCTCAAAGAGCCATGTATGCCAATGAACCGGAAGTTCTCCGCATGCTCCAGCTGCCCGGCGGCGGCTCCATCAAGTGCATGAGAAGTTTTGAACCTGTTACGACAAATAAATTGCGTATCAAACTCTTTCAGAGTGGTGGCAAAGTCTCGTTGGCGGAACTCCACCTATATAAGGCCAGTGTTGCTAAAATGGGTAGGCCTTAGTGTTCTATCCGGTAGTTTGTCGCAGGGGGTAGGGTAACTACCCCATCCTGTTTGTATTTGTCTGGATGCTCTGACAGCGTCTATCTAAAAAGCCGCTCCACAAGGCATGTGAAGCGGCTTTTTGATTGGTTGTGATTGACTCTTGTTAGTGAGGCTTTGCCTCTTATTGGACGGCGTCCAAAGCGGGGACACCCTGAACGGGCTTACCCTGGAATTCGCCAGTCAACGTATTGAGGAAGGAAACGATTTTCTTGATTTCTTCCTTGGTGGGCTTGGCTTTGCCGACTTGGTAGTTGAACATTTTGTCAACGGCTTCCGTCAGAGTCTGAGCGGAGGCATCGTGCATGTAGGGCCAGGTCAGGGCGATATTGCGCAGGGTGGGCACGCGGAACTTGTGGACGTCTCCCAGAGACTTGGTGAAGTTCATGCGACCATTGTCATCCTGGGTCAGGGGGCGGTTGCCGAAGAAGTTGCCCTTGAGATCGGCAAATTCGAAGGATTGTCCGCCCATGCCGACGCCGACGTGGCAGACCTGGCAGCCATTCTTCTTGAAGAGGGCATAGCCTTCCTTGGCTTCTTTGCTGATGGCGTTGTCATCGCCCTTGAGGTAACGGTCGAAGGGACTGTTGGGGGTGATGAGCGTCTTTTCGTATTCAGCAATGGCGTTGGTGATGGTCTGGCCGTTGTAGCCTTCGGGATAGACGGCAAGGAATTCCTTGGTGAGAGCGTCGTCCTGCTTCAGCTTATTGGCGATGGCAGTCCAGTCTTCGGGGTGGGCATAGCCCATTTCAACGGGGTTGAGGGGAGGTCCGCCAGCCTGATCCTGCAAGGTATTGGCTCGGCCATCCCAGAATTGGATGAAGTGGAACGCGGCGTTGAAGACGGTCGGGGCATTGATGCCGCCCTTCTGTCCCTTGACTCCTTCGGAGACGGGCAGGTTGTCCGTACCAGCCTTATCGAGGGTGTGGCAGGTAGAGCAGGCTACCGTGTTGTCAATGGAAAGGCGCTTGTCGTGAAAAAGTTTGTCGCCGAGGGCTACTTTTCGGGCATCAACGGACAGGGCATCCGGGATGGGCTGGATGGCTTCAGCCTTGAATTGGGGCGCGACAGGATTGCCTGCATACTTCGAGGAACGGGTGTCGCGGATCCAGTTGAGAATGACATCTTTTTCCTGCGGCTTCAGGGTGGAACCCCAGTGAACTGCCGTGAAGGAGGGTGGTGGCATGGAGCCGGAGGTGATGGAGAATTCAAGCTTGGCCCAAGTGACTTCCGTCATGGGTTGGGACATGTTGAAGGCCCGGATGCCATTGCGGATGTGGCGTGCCTGCAAGCCGCCGGAAAGCGTGTTGAGGAGGCCAAGCTTGGTGTAGCCGGGCACGTGGCATTCAGAACATTTGTTCTTCAATGTCGCTTCAACGAGAGCCTTAGCCTGGATGGGGGAAAGTTTTTCGGGTGTAGATGACCCAGGAATCAGCAAAGGTGATAGAGCGGCGGAGACGACGATGGCTCCACCGACGATCAATACTGATTTAGAGAGGCTGCAAAGCTTGTTCATAGTTGGGACAGGTAGGGGTTGTGGTGTAGTTTCAACCTAAAGTGGATGAGGACAAAATCAAGAACGTTTTTAAATTTCGCCCGCTTTTTTGAGGTCCTCGTTGATTGCCTCCATGACGTCGGCTTCCGGATGGAAGTTGGCTGCATGGTAGGAACTTCTGACGAGGGGGCCGGAGGCGACATGGCGGAATCCCTTGTCGCGAGCGATCTGTTCGTAACGGGCAAAGTCGTCGGGGTGGACGAATCTGACGACGGGCAAATGGTTCTTTGTCGGGCGCAGGTATTGCCCCATGGTGAGGACGCTCACGCCGTGTGCGAGGAGGTCGTCCATGGATTTGAAGATTTCATCTTCGGTTTCTCCCAGCCCGAGCATGATACCGCTCTTGGTGGATACCTTGCCATCGACCATGTCTTTGGCTCTTTGGAGGACGCGCAGAGAACGGTGGTATTGGGCGCGGAAACGGACGAGAGGAGAGAGGCGTTCGACGGTTTCGATGTTGTGCCCGAAGATGTGCGGGCGGGAATCCATCATGGTGCGCAGAGAGGATTCTCTTTCGTTGAAGTCGGATGTGAGCACTTCGATGACGGTTGCCGGGCTGGCCTTGCGGATGGCGCGGACAACATTGGCAAAGTGTGCGGCGGCACCGTCGGGCAGGTCATCGCGCGTTACCATGGTGATGACAGCGTGCTTGAGCTGCATGTGGACGATAGCGTCTGCCACATGGGAGGGCTCTTCGGGATCCAGGGGGAGAGGTTTGGCTGTCTTGGTGGCACAGAATCCGCATGCTCTCGTGCAACGGTCTCCGGCGATCATGAACGTAGCCGTTTTCTGACTCCAGCATTCGTAACGGTTCGGGCAGTGGGCTTCTTCACAGACGGTGAAGAGCTTTTTCCCCTCAATCAGGTGTTTGACGTTCCAGAACTCCTGGTTGCTTGGCAGTTTGACCTTGAGCCAGGAGGGCTTGCGTTCCATGGACGAGTCCCCGTCGTGGTGTGAATGGCATCCCATAACAGGGGGTAGATTGCCTTGTGAGCGTCGGCAATGCAAACGCAAACCGCACTACCTAACCCCGGTATTTATGGCATATTGCCGAATCAGGGGCGTTTCCTGCGGGGTGTTTCCCTGTCAGTTCCTGCTCTTCGTGCATTCCAGGGAGCATCTTTTTCATACATGTGGCTGAGGCCTTCCCTTCCTTCGCCGCGCCAGAGGGCGGCGATGTTGTTTTTGTCCCATGAGGCGTAGAGTTTGGCGAGGCGATCAACAGTGTCTTTGTCGTTATCGACAAGGTTTTGTCTTTCCGAGGGGTCTTTGGTGAGATTGAAGAGCTGGGTAGGAGTACCATCCAACAGGATGAGTTTCCAGTCTCCGTCGCGGATGGCTCCGATGTTTCTCTGTCTCCAGAACAAGGGGCGGTTGGTTGCCTGAGCTTGGTTGGTTAGAGTGGGCAGGAGGTTGATTCCTTCCAATTTGGAATCCACGGGGATGTGAGCAGCGGCCAGCGATGTGGCGGCGATGTCCAGTGAGATGGCAGGTGCCGTGTATTCGCGGGGAGCCTTAAAGGATTTGGGGAAATGGGCGAACCAGGCGACTTTGATGCCACCATCGAAGAGGGAACCCTTGTTGTTGCGCAGACCTCCGTTGTTGAAATTGCCGTAGGTGGCACCGCCGTTGTCGTTGATGAACCAGAAGATGGTGTTGTCCCAGCGTCCGGTTTCTTTCAAGGCTTTGACGATCGTGCCAATGCCTTCATCAAGACTTGCCTGCATGGCTGCAATGGTTTTGCGAGCCCCCTTGAGTTCAGGGAATTTTTCTTCCATTCCTGGTTTGGCCTGCAGGGGGGAATGCGGGCAGTTGTAGGCGATGTACAGGAAGATGGGTTTGGAAGTGTCCTTCTGGCTGGTGATGTAGTCAGCGGTTTGGCGAGAGATGGCGTCCGTCAGGTATTCCGTGAGCAATTGAGGTTTGCCATTGAGGCGCATGACTGTGTCGTTGTCCTTGATTTGGCTTTCCGGCATGTACGCACGGGAGCCTTTCAGGAAAATGTAGGTGTAGTCAAAGCCGCGTTCGGAGGGCCAGTAACCCTTGCCGGAGCCAAGGTGCCATTTGCCAAAGGCGGCAGTGGCGTATCCAGCTGCTTTCAGACGATCCGAGAGTAGTTTTTCTGTGAGAGGAAGTCCGGTTGTATCCTGGCGTCCCATGGGCAGGTTGAATTCGTGGCCAAAGCGTGTCTGGTATCTGCCGGAGAGGAGTCCGGCGCGGGACGGACTGCACACGGAGGCAGAGACGTACCCGTTGCGGAAGATCGTGCCTTGGCTAGCCAATGTGTCAATGTTGGGAGTTTTGAAGTCCGGGCAGTTATTGAAGCCGAAGTCGGCATAGCCACCGTCATCAGAAACGACGATGACGATGTTCGGCTGCTTGCTGGCAGATTCCGGAACCGCTGTAGCCAGTGCGGGAAGAAGAAGCCCGAGGGTACATAAGAGGAGGGAAAGACGTTGGATGTGCATGAAAGAAAGGGATGGGGGTTATTCTATAAAACTCCATCCTGAAGAATAAGTTGCGAGGTATGGAACTTATTCTTCTTTTTCGTTTTCTTCTTCTGAAGTTTCCCGGGCTGCGAGTTTACGTGCCTTGGCGACCCGGCGGGCTTCACGGAAGAATTGCTGGATATCGTCCAGGCATTCCTGACCGAGAACGCCTGGGGTGACTTCGCATTTGTGGTTCAGAGGCGGGTTGGCATCCAGCAGGTTGATCCATCCTCCTGCCGCGCCAGCCTTGGCATCCGGGCAGCCGAAGACGACCCGCGATGGGCGGCAATGGACGATGGCTCCTGCGCACATGGGGCAGGGTTCCTTGGTGACGTAGAGCGTGCAACCATCCAGCCGCCAGTCTCCGAGTGCTTCCTGAGCGGCGGTCAGGGCGATCATTTCCGCATGGGCGGTGGCATCTTTGAGGGTTTCCACCTGGTTCCAGCCTCGGGCGATGACATGACCGTCCTTGACGACAACAGCCCCGATGGGCACCTCGCCCTTGACCAGGGCTTTGCGGGATTCGCGCATGGCCTGGCGCATGAACCATTCGTCGGAGCCGGGAAGTTCGATGGAGAAACTCATGTGCGCGTATCATGCGGGTTCATCATTCCGGGATCAAGCAGCAGTTTTTACTTTTAAGTGTGCGGAGATTGAGCATGATGATCCGGCATGACAACTGACAAGCCCAGTGCGATAGCGATCGATTTCGGAGGCACCTCCATCAAGATGGGGGTGACTCGTGGTGAGGAGTTGCTGCATGTTGCTTCTCCAATTCCAACCCGGGAATTCAATAGCCCGCAGGCTATCATTGAGGCCATGATTTCCACTGCTCGGGAGTTGAAGAAAATTTGCCCTGAGGTGGCGGCTATCGGTATGGGCATGCCGGGCTGGTGCGACTACCATCGCGGCGTGTTACACCAGTTGACGAATGTTGCGGTGTGGGATCACGAAGTTCCCGTCCTTCAGATGATGGAGGAGGCATTGAAGCTCCCTGCCGTGTTGGACAACGATGCCAATTGTATGGCTTACGCCGAATGGAAGATGGGGGCGGGTAAAGGCTTGCAGAGTATGGTGTGCCTGACGATGGGGACGGGGATCGGTGGTGGAATCATCATGTTCGACCGCATGGTGCGTGGCAAACGCCTCTCGGCAGCTGAGCTTGGGCAGACGAGTATCGACTACAAGGGGCGCCGTGGACCCTTTGGCAACAAGGGAGCCATTGAGGAATACATCGGCAACAATGAATTGGCTGCCGATGCCGTTGCCCGGTACGCTGAGGCTGGGATTTTTAAACTCCCGGTGGATTGTACCCCTCGTGAGCTGGAACGTTCTGCACGCGAAGGTTGCCCGATTGCGTTGGAAATCTGGAAGGACTGCGCGGAGAAACTGGCCTGCCTCGTCATGAATATGATGTACGCCTTCGTGCCGGAAGCTTTTATTATCGGTGGTGGTGTCGCGAAGGCTGGTGATTTGCTTTTTGACCCCTTGCGGAAGTCTCTGGAGGAACAGCTTTTCTTCCTGCACAGGCAGGAACTCGTCCTTCTCCCGGCTCGATTTGGTTCCGAAGCAGGCTTAATCGGAGCCGGAGCCATGGCCGTTGACGAAATCCTTGGTCTCGGTGAGTTGGAACGCTTCCGCCGCTGATGAAAAATGGAATGATTAAAAAAATCGTGACAGGGCGTCCTTTTTGCTCGCAGGTGGGATGCTTTCGGCCTAGCATCGTCTAACATCGCCATGCGTCCCAATCTCCATGAAATCAATTTGCATGAACGTCCCCTCCTCGTGTTCTGGGAAGTGACGCGCGCCTGTGCCCTTGCCTGCAAACATTGTCGCGCCACGGCGCAGCCTCAACCTCATCCGGAGGAATTGAATAGTGAGGAAGCCTTGAAGCTGGTGGATGATCTGGCGGAACTCAACCCCGCGATGCTTGTGTTGACTGGTGGCGATCCTGTGATGCGCCGTGATATCCACGAGATTATTCGCGCAGCAGCCGGGAAAGGGATGCATGTGGCCTTGAGCCCGGCGGCGACGGCTCGCCTGTTACACGAAGACTTTGCCGCCCTGAAGGAATCCGGAGTGAAGAGTATGTCCCTGAGCCTGGATGGAGCCACAGAGGCGACCCACGATGCCTTCCGCGGGATACCTCATACTTTTGAACGAACGCTTGAAGCGGCTCGCCGTGCCCGTGAAGCCGGGATTCACCTCCAGGTTAATACGACGATTACGCGCAACACGCTGGCGGAGTTTGACGCCTTTGTCGAGCTGATGAAGGAGATTCACCCCGACATGTGGAGCGTGTTTCTGCTGGTGCCTACGGGCCGTGCCATTCTCGATCAGATGCCGACTGCGGAACAAGTTGAGGAAGTTTGGCACAAGCTGGCACAGGTCAGCCAGGAGGTTCCCTTCGGCGTCAAGACGACGGAAGGCCACCACTTCCGGCGCGTTGCCTTGCAGGAAGCTCGTGCTCATGGAGAAAAGCCCGCGCGCCGCGCCGTGCCCACTCGCGATGGCAAGGGCATCCTGTTTATCTCCCACACGGGCGAGATCCAGCCTTCCGGCTTCTTGCCAGTGACGGCCGGGAATGTACGCACAGATAATGTGACGGACGTTTACCGCAACAGCCCTCTTTTCGTGAAATTGCGCGACGACAACGCACTGACTGGCAAATGCGGACGCTGCGAATATCGCACAGTGTGCGGTGGTTCCCGCTCACGAGCCTACGCCGTGTATGGCGATGCTTTTGCAGAGGATAATCTCTGCTGTTATCAACCTCTCAGACAATCTTCATCCCATGATTAACATTACGCGACTTTGGACAGGCTCCGAACAGCCTGCCGACCATTTGAGATACGGTTCCGGCCATGGTGCCGGTCGTGCTGCCGGTGGCGCGGCAGAAGGGTGTGCCCCGACTTCTTCCCGCCGCCGTAAGCCCATTGTCGTCTGGAACATTACCCGCACCTGCAACCTTCGTTGTGTCCATTGCTATGCCGATGCCGCTGCCAACAAGTTTGACGGTGAACTGGACTGGGATCAGTGTTGCTCCGTGATCGATGATTTGGCCGACTACCAGGTCAATGCCTTGCTTTTTTCCGGTGGAGAACCGATGGTTCACCCCCGCTTTCTCGACCTCGTCGAACGTGCCACTGGCAAGGGGCTGAAAGTCACGATCTCGACGAACGGAACGCGCATTACGCCTGAAATTGCCGCTCGCCTCAAGGAACTCAATACCGCCTACGTCGGTATTTCCCTTGATGGTATCGGCGAGGTACACGACCAGTTCCGTGGAGTGAAGGGTAGTTTTGAACAGGCCGTTCGCGGGTTCCGCCTCTGTAGCGATGCCGGTCAGAAGACTGGCCTGCGGCTGACGCTGACGCGTAACAATGTGCAGTGTATGGAGCAGATACTCGACTTTATCGACGAGCAGAACATTCAGCGAGTTTGCTTCTACCACCTCGTCCCAACCGGGCGTGGTGTCGAAGTACAGACCCTCCATCCTGATGAAGCGCGCAAGGCCATGGACACCCTGATTCGCCGCGTTGAGCAGTGGAAGGCCGAAGGCAAAACGCGCGAAGTACTGACGGTGACCCAGCCTGCTGATGGCATCTACCTCCTTCTGCGACAGCTGAGGGAAGGTTCCCCTCTGGCCAAGGAAACCCTCCGCCTCCTGGGGTGGAATGGCGGTGGCTCCAATAGCTCCGGCCGTGGCATTGCCAATATCGACACTCAGGGGCTTGTCCATCCCGACCAGTTCTGGCAGTCCGTGACGCTTGGCTGTGTCAAAACCGAAAAATTCTCCGACATTTGGGAAGCCCGTGCCGGTGCCGCTGTGAATATCCTACCTGAATTGCGAGCCTCAGACGACCCGTTGGAACGCCAGATGAATATTCAGGGCCGGTGCCACACTTGCCGGCATTTCTCCCTTTGCGGTGGTGGTTTCCGCACGCGGGCTGCTTTTGCCAACGGCAATTGGTATGGCTCCGACCCCGGTTGCTACCTCACGGATGAGGAAACACAGACGGAAATACCCGGCTTCGAATAAGGCCGGGATGATGCTTGCTCACAGGGAGCCAATCTGCGTCATCCTTTTTTCCCAGAGTTCCCGATCTTCCAGGAGCTTCTTCAGAATGGCCTTGTAACGATTATTATCAGGGTCTCTTGTGGAGAGTGACTTCATGATTTCCTCTGCCTGTTGCCAATAACTGCGGGCTGTACTCTCGTCTGATATGTGAGGAGCCAGATTGCAGTATGTAATGGCGAGAAAATCCAGGCAGCGCGGGTTATCGGGATTTTGTTCCACCAGCTCCTGGCTTGCCGCCAGGATTTTGTGGTTGGTTAAGACTGCATTATAGCCCTGATTTGAGGCGTTGTAGATATCTACCATCTGCTGTTGCAGGTAAATGGCCTTGAACCGGGTTTCCAGATCGTCCGGCTCAGCCGCTGTGCGAGATTCCAATGCATTCAGTGCTTTTTCCGCATATTCCAAAGCTTCGAAGTATTTATTCCTGCCGTAATGGATATTGCCAATTCTCCAGTAGGATGAGGAGAGATCCGGCAGCAATGTGGAGTCTTCCGGGTAGCATTGGTTGAGTTCTTCCCGGATGTTTAGCGCCTGGTGGTAAGCCTTCAGTGCGTCTTCCAACTTGCCGAGATTCTGGTTTTCATCGCCGATATTGTTGTATGAAATGCTCAGGTTGATTTGGAGTTCGACATCGTTGGGTTCGTTGGCAACGAGCCGTTGAGAAATGTCGAGATCCTTGAGGAAGGAGTTGAGCGACTTGTCGTGTTTTCCCAAGGCACTGTAGGTTTTCCCGATGCGATCTAGCGTTCGGCTGAGAATCAGGAAAGATTCTTTATCACTGGGGTTGGTGGCGACGAGCTTCTCTTGAATTGTGCGCGCATGCTCGAAGGAGATCAGAGCTTTCGTATGATTTTCCCTGACTAGGCAAACGTCTCCCATACCGATCAGTGCCCGACTCTGCATCCGTTGAAGGGCTATTTGTTCGGGATTGAGCTGCAGGAGTTGGGTACACAACTGGTAAGCGTGTTCAAAGGCAGACAGGGCTTCCTTATATTGCCCTTCATTCAGTTGAATTTGTCCATGCTCCATGTGTTTCTCAAAGGGTGCCGCCAGTTTGGCGATAGACGGGGGAAGTTCTCCCTGGTTGCCGAGCTCTTCCTCTGTTTGCGGTGCTTTGGGAAGCAGGGATGTGTCCTCCCTTATCTGTTGACCAATGATTCTAAACAGGGATTGAGCCGGATTGTTGAAGGCGATGTCCTTGGGCATATCATAGAGCATGATGATGCAGACGAGGCCAGGACGATCCATTGAAAACATACCCGCGCAGGCAGATGAATAGCGAGTTGCGGACTGATGGCCACCCGGAAGAGGGACCGGAATTGTGCCGGAGAAACCTCCCGTTCTCAACCCGGGAATTTGCATGGCCTTATCGGAGCCCATGCGGACATTGGCTTCCATGGCCTCGCGAATGGCTTGTGCTGTAGTTGGTGAAACGGCTTGGGAGACAAGTTCGTGGGGGATTTCCTTTTTTTCTCCGGAGTTGGCAGGCACCACCATTCTGACAACATGCGGCTTCATGAGTTTGCCATCGTTGCCAACAGCGGCATAGGCTGCAGCCAGGTGAAGAGGGGTGGCAGCCAGGCCAAACCCGTTACTCATGTCTGAGAACCAGGCAGGTTGTTTGCCATCGTGAAGCGTCGGGGTCGTTCCCCGGGAGAAGTCCGTCTTCCATGGCTTGGTCATCTGGAATCGCTCCAAGGTGTCACGATACCGCTCCCATCCGGAAGCCATGCCCAAACGAGCGATCCCGGGCAACGACATTCTTGTCAGACATTCCCGTGCCGGGAGGGTGGTGTTTGCGTCTGGCGCATCTACATTCTCTTTTCCCTGGGGAAGCGCATCCTGATTCAAAGGCGAACAATCAATGGCGGTATCCGGGGTTGCGACTCCGCTATCCCAGGCCACTGCCGCGGCGAACAGGCGGGAGAGCCCACCGAACTCCGTGAGCCCACGGCTGGCGTAGTCCAGAGAGTGATTTGTGATCCCCTCCTTGGTGTTTAGGTCGAATGCGGGAAGAGATGTGATGGCAAGGATTTCTCCCGAAGTACCGTCGATGACGATGCCTGCTCCTCTCTTGATATTATTCAAATAGATGGCCTTGAGAAGGTTGTCTTCTAAAATTTGCTGGAGCTTCAGATCGATGCTCAGTGTCAGGTTGTCTCCGGGCTGCGTTTGGAGATCGGGATTGCCATTCCTGCCAGCCAGTTCGGAGTTGAAGTTTTCTTCGATCCCCGTTTTACCTTGTTGATCAAAACTGACGTAGCCCAGAGTATGGGCGAGCATGGAACCGTGGGGGTAATGCCGGCGTGGTTTGTCCTGCACGGTGAGGCAATTGTCGATGCGGCACTTGGCTAGATCCTGTAAGGTTCGCTGCATTCTGGGATCCTGGCTGTCAAGAGTGGTTGAAATGACGATTCTTGCCGAAGTGGAGAGTTTTTGCTCAATTGAATCGAAGTCGTTGATGATGTTCTCAGCTTGCTCAGCAAGAGGTGATGTTCTCAGCTCCATCATCAGGGTTTCCACGGTATTTTTCCTGTAGTCATCCTGGATAGCTTGATCGAGCCGCAAGGATTGCACAGGATCGCTGCTGTTGTCCGCTACATCCTTATTTGCCAAACTAAATTTGAGAGCGCATTTATCGAAGAATCGACGAAACAGCGAGGAGTTGGGCTCCTCAAGAACTTGCTGCATGAGTTCCTGATGGGTTTCTTCATACTTGGCTTGGATGTCTTCTTGACTTTTGAACGAATAGCTTTGCTTACGATTGGTTTGTGACTGTGCCTCTACCCGGATGCAATTTCCGAGGTCCAGAAGTTTGTGCGTATCAATAACAAGATTGGATCCCGGCAAATTGGACGCCAAGAGAGAACCGTCCGAACTTGTGATCTCCCCTCGAGGAGCGTACTGAACCAAATCGGGGCGAAGGAGTCCATAGGGTCTCAGATGGATGTTGGACAAGCGAGCCTGTTCCAGTATCTGGCACGTCTTCTTCGTAGTATCATCGACGTTTTTGAAAGAAGCCTCTTCGTCTTCCCATCCCTTAATGCCCAATTGATGTTGGTGGAGGAGTCGCAGGATGGGTGCCAGCAAGGCCGGTTTGCTTTTCAGAAGCTGCTTGAGGGTCAGAGCAGCATTGTCCTGATGAGTCGGGAAGCCCGCGGATCGTATTCCAGCCGCAATAGTATCAATGCGTCCCAGATCCAAATGATCCAGACTCTCAATGTTGTTGGTTGCGATGCCTAACCGTGATGCCTCATTTAAAGCTTGGTCAAGTCCCTTCAGATAGCTTGATAGAGAGACTGGTGCGTCTCCCTTGGGCATCGTGCAGGTGATGCGTGCCTTTTTGGTACGGGATGTTTTGGCTGGCGTTGTGATTTCAACCTGGAATGCACCATCTGGCAATTCCAGAGAAGAAGGCAACTTGACGGCAGAGGGTTCCGGTCTTGGGAGTGATGGCTTGGCGGACGTATGCGAGCTGGAAATAGCTACAGGAACGGCAATGGCTGCTGCCACTGCAAGTGCCAGGCCGGTGCAAGCCGCGATAAGCCCAAGATTCCTTTTGAAAGGATCATGTTGACCGGAAGGAGTGGGGGTGGACTGGGTATTCATAGGGCGAATGGGGTAAATTATGTCCTCTCCTTTCGTTCTATGAATTCACATCATTGTCAATATAAAATCGGTGGAATGAGAGATATAAACCTTTGTTAAATTTTTTCATGAGCAGGTAAAAAAACAAAATCAATTTTCGGGGTAAAAATAAAATTTATCGCTTTACTTTTTGAGGTGAGATTGGTTGCATCCTTCCCCCATTTTCCTATGGCTTTGAAGAGCTGTTGAGTCGGCTCCTTTTTGCCAGTTCGGTCGAGTATAGCCAGCTGGCTGAAGCTTCTCTCGAATTTGGTGAAATTCGTGTCTTGAGCATATTATGGACTCGCCACGCAGGATTGCGTGATGTATTGATTATACATTATGAACGTAGATTTGTTGCGCCGCGTATGCGAAGCTCCGGGAGCCCCGGGGTTTGAATATGCCATTCGTGATTTGCTGATTGATGAAGTAGAGCCCCTTGTCGATTCCATCCGCGTGGATAATATCGGCAACGTGATTGCCTATATCGAAGGTAAGGACACGACCAAGACGGTGATGGTGGCTGCCCATATGGACGAAATTGGCTTTATGGTTCGCCACATCGATGATCGTGGCTTCATCAAGTTTCTTCCCCTGGGTGGTTTTGACCCGAAGACTCTCACGGCACAGCGCGTGATCGTGCATGGCAAAAAAGACCTCGTTGGCGTCATGGGCGTGAAACCCATTCATGTGATGACTGCCGCTGAACGCGCGAAAATGCCCGAAATTGGCGATTACTATATCGACCTCGGCATGAGCAAGGAAGAAGTCCTCAAGTATGTCAAGGTGGGCGACTGCGCTACCCGCAAGCGCGAACTCATTGAAATGGGTGACTGCGTCAATGCTAAATCCATGGACAACCGCGCCGGTTGCTTCGTTCTTCTGGAAGCTCTTCGCCAATTGAGCAAGGGTAAGAAGAAGCCCTCCTTCAATATTGCAGCCGTGTTCACGGTGCAGGAAGAAGTCGGCCTCCGCGGAGCCCAGGCCAGCACGCTGGAAATCCAGCCCGATTTCTCCATTGCTCTCGACGTGACGATTGCCTTCGACACCCCTGGTGCCTCTGAAGTGGAATACGTTTCCAGGCTGGGTGATGGTGCCGCCATCAAGCTCTATGATGGATCGATCATCAGCGACCGCCGCATGGTGGACTTCCTGACGGCAACCGCCGAAGCGAAGCAGATCAAGTACCAGTACGAAATGTTACCCGCTGGCGGCACGGATGCCGGAGCCATGCAGAAGTTTACGGCCAGTGGTTCCATCACCGGTGCTCTTTCCATTCCCCTGCGTAACATGCACCAGGTGATTGAAATGGCGAACAAGGAAGACGTCGATGCCTGCACCGACCTCCTGGCTGCCGCTCTCGTCAGCATGGATTCCTGGGATTGGGCATGGGGCGCTGTCAACGATGCGCCCAAACCCGTTAAGGAAGCGAAAGCTCCCAAGGCTCCCAAGGCTGCCAAAGCCAAAAAGAAGTCCAAGTAAACTCCTTCATCCCCTGATCGGGATCAAGAATGGCTCCGTTTCATCCATGTGATGGGACGGAGCCTTTTCGTGAAATCACATTGTGTTGTGAATTTGAGTGATATGGGAACAATATTCGAGAGAGGTGAAGATTGCTCGGGATCACCCTGAGTGATTTGGCCGAACTTTCCGGCATAGGAATCAATACGCTCAATAAAATCTAACTTGGACAAGCCAATCCGACGTTCATGATTTTGATGAAACTGTTCGATGTATTGGGTCTGGAAATGTCACTGAGACCTCGAAGAACTGATGGAGTGAGAGTGTGAATAATATGACGATTTTCGCATATTATATTGAAAACGAGCAGGTTATCGGGGGAATCTACTCGCAATGTATCAAGGAAATACCTGTTACATCTACTGTTTCAATTCGCAAGCAATAAGCAGGACAGACAGTAGTAACGCAATTTTGTGATGGTAAGAAGATCAGAAATCAACTTTTTGATTAAGAATACTAGCCTGATTACGCATCTTTACCGTGGCCGCCCTCTTAGTCGTATAGCGACGTCAGGTTCATGGCGTAAATGCCTTCATCGGGGACGAATCCGTTACGCTCGTAGAAGGTTTTGCCGGAGGAATAGGCGACAAGAACGACGCGGAGGTAGTCCGTGTAGTAGTCCTTGACCATTTCCAGAAGCTGCTGGCCGATTCCCTGGTTTTGATAGGAGGAGTGGACGAGCATGTAATGGAGGTAGGCCGTCATGGTTTTGTCATCCATGGAGGCGGCCAGACCAACGAGTTTATCGCCGTCCCAGGCGGAGAAGACGGAGCCGTAGTTTTTCAGCGCTTCCACGAGTAGGTCGGGGTAGTGGCCGGAGGACCAGTCGACGGAAAGGAAGAGTTCTTCCACTTCCGCACGATTGAATTTTTTGTGATCCTTGTACGTGATTTCCATGCCGATCAAAAGAAGGTTTGTTTTCCGTGGGGGCAAATATTTTGCCTGATTCGAGGGCGGAAGGAAATAGGGGAAACTTCCCTCGCGTGTCATGATTTCACCGAATGCATAGCCCATTTGTTGCTTTTGGAGAACTGAAAAAAGACGATGAGGGTGACGATGACGGAAAGGACATCTGCCGTGGGAAAACTGTACCACACGCCCGAATACCCCCAGTATTTCGGCAGGATGACCAGGGCGGGGATGAGGAAGATCAACTGCCGCGTTGTCGAGAGAAAGACGGAGAGCTTGGCCTTGCCGATGGCCTGGAAGAAGTTCCCGATGACAATTTGCCCGCCCACCAGCGGGTAGGCGAGCGTGGTCAACCGCAACCCCGGGATGGTAAAGGCGGCCAGTTGTCCCTTGGCATTGAAGATGGAGGCGATGTAGTGCGGGAAAATCTGGCTGATGAGGAAGCCCAGCGTGGTGCAGGCCGTGCCCCCGATGATAGCGTATTTGAGAGTCTGCCGGACTCGGTCGAAGTGACGTGCTCCGTAGTTGTAGCCGACAATGGGTTGCATCCCTTGGGTGACGCCGATGACGAGCATGATGAAGAGGAGCAGGACGCGATTGATGATGCCATAGGCACCAATGGCCAGGTCTCCCCCAGTGCTCATGAGGCTGCGGTTGATGACGATGGTGACAGCACAGGCACAGGCGTTCATCAGGAAGGGGGCCATGCCGATGGAGATGATGGGCAGGATGATGCTCCAGCGAAGGCGGTAGATTCCCGCGCGAAAGTGGACGGTACTACTCCGTTTGCAGAAATGGAGGATGACCCACACCAGACCGATGGCCTGGGCGATTAGCGTGGCTGCTGCTGCACCAGTCATACCCCACTTGAAAACGAAGATAAAGAGGGGAGCCAGCGTGAAGTTGATAACGACGGTCAGGAGCATGGAGTACATGGCCTTCTGCGGGTAACCCGTCGCTCGCATAACGTTATTGAGGTTGAAGAATGTATGCGTGATGGGCATCCCCAGCATGAAGAGGCGCATGAAGTCGTAGGCATAGGGCAGGGTTTGTTCGCTGGCTCCGAACAGGCGCAGGATGTCCTTCAGAAAGAACACGGAGGGAGGGCCGATGGCAAGGCCGGTGATGCAACCCAGTATGATGACGTTGCCCAATACCTTCTGGGCGGATTGAGTCTCCCTGGCGCCCAGCTTCAGGGACGAGACGGCGGCGCCTCCAAGGCCGATCAGCGTACTGATGGCGATCGACAGGTTCATGATCGGGAAGGTGATGGCCATGCCCGAAAGGGCGAGGTCTCCGATGCCGTGCCCGATAAAAATGCTGTCCACGATGTTGTACAGCGACATGACGACCATCCCGGCAATGGCGGGCAGTGAATATTTGATGAGGAGACGGAAAATCGGTTCTCCTTCAAGTGCGCGGATATTGCCGGGTTGAGCCATGTTCGCGGGACTATAGGCACTTGCGTGTTCAGTGGCAATCCCTATGCGGGTACGATACGCTTTTTGCTTTCTTTTTCTATGGTTTCCACTAATGTACGGCGTTAGAACATGGCTTGTAAAAAAACGTTTGAACTATTTGAGGAAACAGTTCTTGGTGGTCGTGCCAAGTGTGCGAATGGTCCTCTGGCTGCAATGGGGCTGACTTTTCTGGCTGGTGCCTACATCGCCCTGGGGGGATTCCTTGCCTTGCGATGTGGGGGATTTTTCTCCGCCGATTTGTTTGGCAATGCCGGAAAGCTGGTCTTCGCGTCGGTGTTTCCTTTGGGGCTCTTGCTGGTGGTGATTTGTGGGGCAGACTTGTTTACGGGCAATTGCCTGATGTTGACAAGTGCCTGCTCCTGCAAAAAGATTTCTCTGTTGCAAAGCCTGCGTTGCGGCCTGGTATCTTGGGGAGGCAACTTTGTCGGGGCTCTGTTCGTTGCCTGGTTTATGGCCTATGCCAGCGGACTAATTTTTGATACCGCCACAGTGGGGCAGGTGAAAACGATGCCCTATGCTGAATCTATTGTGAATATCGCTAACGCAAAATGCCATCTGGGCTTTGCGGAGGCCTTCTGGCGTGGTGTAGGTTGTAATTGGCTGGTGTGCCTGGCAATTTATGCGGCTCTTGCAGCCGAGGATGTGATGGGTAAGATCGCCGCCCTGTGGTTTCCAACAATGGCCTTTGTCGCGCTGGGTATGGAACACTGCATCGCCAACATGTTTTTCATCCCCCTCGGGATCTGGACGGGTTCCGACGAACGCTACCTGTCCTATGCTTCGACGGCTGCCTCCGGGAAGGTACCTGCCCTGACGGCTTCATGGGATACTTTTTTTGAGGGGAACCTCCTGCCCGTGACCTTGGGCAACTTCGTCGGCGGAGCCGTTCTGGTGGCTGGGGTTTACCTGATGGTGTATCGGAAGAATCTGGTTAACAGAAAGGGCTGATGACTCTGAGTCTTGACAGCCCGGACGGTAGTATGGGTGGTTTTTTCGGACTCGAACTACCGCTTTTCAACAACTGCCCCCACGGTTGCGACGGTTCAGGCATTTTACTGAACTCCGGGCGTTCCTCGCTGGAATACATCCTGCGCTCTATTCTGCATGCACAACGGAAGCTGGCTCGCGTGTGGGTGCCCTACTACACATGCCCGACTGTGCTGGAGCCCATCCGGCGCCTGGGCATACCATACGATTTTTACTCCATCAACGAGCTGCTGGAACCGGATGAAAGCTTTTTATCTGGCTTGAGTGAGGATTGTTATTTGCTGTACACCAATTACTTCGGAATTAAGGAAAGCTTTCTCGATATCCTGTGCTCCAGAATGCCAACGCGCCTGATTCTGGATCAATCGATGGCCTTGTACTCGCCCGTGCGCTCCGGTGTTCCTGCATTCTACAGCCCGAGGAAATTTTCCGGACTCCCGGATGGAGGCATCGCCGTGCTGGATACTGCCGAAGTCCAAGTACCATTGCCTTCTCGGGGCGAATCCTCTCCCTGGGCTTCTTTTTTGCTCGTTAGCGCAGAGTTGGGGCCCGAAGCTGCCGCCGCTCTTTGCGAAGCCAGCGAGGAACGCTTGCACAACACCGGTATGCTCGCCATGTCCCGCCTGACGGAAAAGCTGATGCGCAGCATTGATTACGAGCAGGCTCGCCACCACAGACTGGCCAACTTCCGTTTCCTCCACGATCGCCTCGGAGGTTTGAACCGCTTATCCATGGACCTGGATTCAATTTCCGTTCCCTCCTGTTACCCCCTGTGGAGCAATCTGCCGGATTTGCACAACGAATTGATCGACAAACGAGTTCTCATCCCCACTCTGTGGCCGGAAGTTCTCACCACCTCCCCCGCCTTTGGCCTGGAGCATCGTCTTGCCCTCAACCTCCTTCCTCTCCCGATTGACCAACGCTATACCGAACAAGACATGATCCGCCTTGCTGATGCGGTGCTGAATGTGATGAAATGCTGATCCTGTCGGTCTGGCTTGTTCCTTTCGGCAATCTGTTGTGATAGGCATTTTTTTGCGTAATCATGTAGCTTTTTATTGAAAAATGAGGTACTGTTTCCGTATCGCGATTCTCCGGTTTCCGAGGTTGTTTTCGATGATTGTGGGAGGGGACTTCTCCTGCGTAAATGGTTTTGTGTCAGTTCATGTTGGGAGGAAAAGCAAAAACGTGTCTCTGGTTATTCTGGATCAACCTGTTCATTGGTACTTTCACCTTTGGCGGGGGGTACATTGTGGTGCCGATGATCCAGAAGTATTACGTCCGTGGTAAACAGTTGTTTTCCAAGGAAGAATTGTTGGGGATGGCGGCGGTGGCGCAGTCCACGCCGGGTGCGATTGCCGTCAATTTGTCTGCTTTGGCCGGGTACCGTGCTGCGGGCCTGTGGGGGCTGCTGGTGAGTTGTCTGGGGGCGATTTTACCTCCGCTGGTGATTTTGTCGGTTGTGTCGGCGTGGTATGAAGCCTTTTGCACAAATCCTTCAGTAGAGGCGGTGTTGCGCGGGATGCAAGCCGGGGTGGCGGCCTTGATTGTGGATATTGTGGTCGATATGTGGCGGATGATTTTCCGTAAAAAGGTCTGGTGGCTTAGTGTGATGGTGCCGGGATCCTTTCTGGCGAGTTTTGTGTTTCAAGTCAACATTGCCTTTATCCTAGTATTTTGTTGTGCGCTGAGTCTGTGGCGTGTGCGAGTGGAATTGCGCAGGAACGAAGGGAGGGGCGCGTAATGCAGGGGCTGATTCAGCTTTTTGCGGTCTTCCTCCAGATCGGGATGTTCAGTATTGGTGGCGGGTATGCCGTCATCCCGATGATTCGCGATCATGTGGTGACGCAGCAGGGGTGGATTTCCCAGAAGATGTTTACCGATATTATCACGCTTTCGCAGATGACTCCCGGGCCGCTTGCCTTGAATACATCCACTTTTGTGGGGCTGCAAATCGCGGGGTTTCCGGGAGCTGTGGTAGCGACGCTGGGTTGTGTGATTCCCGGTGTGGCGATGGCTCTGTTGCTGTACCTGTTTTTCCAGTGGAGGCGGCAGTCTCTCTACGTTTCCGGCGTGCTGGAGGGCTTGAAGGCGGTCTCGGTCGGGCTGATTATGTCGGCGGGAGCAACGATACTGATGCTGACCTTCTGCAATACCTTTGACTGGCACGCTATGGAGGCGGTGGATGTGCCGAGTGTTCTGCTCTTTGCTGTGGCTCTGTTCGCCCTGCGCAAGTGGCACTTGAACCCCATCCTGCTGATGGTACTGACGGGGATTGCCGGGTATTGGATTTATTGAGAAAGGAGGAAGGGCTGGATCCTGAAAGTTACAGTATTTCAGCAATAGATCTATGGAATGGGGCTCCCTCTTGTCGTGAGTAGATATTCTCATATTATCATTATTGACCAAGGGAGAGGTACTCCCGGCATCTGTAAACCGGATGATGGCAAAGGGGAATGGGCTCAGATCAAGCGACTGACTCCCGTTTTTCAGTGGGCACGAGAGGATGAATAATTCTTTTATTATATTCTCCATATATTGATGGAGAATGAAATAGGTAGTGTGGCGTGATGTCTGTTCCGGTTGTTGTGCTCACTGGGATTCCTCATGAATGAGAAAATTCTGAGGGGCACAATATTTGTAACCAACTTGTGACACTTGAGGTGATGGGATTTGGTATAAACGAATACATGGAGACGATCCATAGAAGGTTCCTCCCACTAATACCCCAGATATACTATCATGAGAAAATATGCAAAAATCGGATGTGTTGTTGCGGCTTTGAGTGCTGCTTCGTTTACCAATGCCCAGCAAGCTCAGGAACAGGTTCCTGCTGCCGTGCTTCAACCCGCCCAGGTTGCCCAGCAAGCAGCCAGTGCGCCTGCCGGACCCGCCCGGAACGAGGCATCGGTTCCTGCTGCTCCAGCCTCCGAGCAAAAAGTTGTCCCTGCCGCTGTGATTCAGCCAGCCCAGACTGTTCGTGAAGTACCACTCGTTCAAGTGGTTCCGGCACGGGCATGTGTTCCTGCCATGAAAACTCAAGCCGTGGTTCCGGCTGCCACCTTGGTTCCTGCTAGCCAGGTTCTTGAAAATGGAGTGAAAGTGACACCGTCCGCGGATGGGAAAAGCATTGTTGTGGAAATTCCCACCGCATGTGTGAATGGGGCGGCCAGTTGCCCGAAGCATCCCGGACATGCGATTCCTGCAGTTCACGTCGTGCCCGCAGCACATGGTGTTCCTGCCCCGCATGCGGTACCTGCTACTCCAACCATCCCCGCTGCGTCAGGAGTCCATACTTCGGCGACTCGTACCTTCCGTTCTGGCAATGCAACCGTGACTATTTCCTGCGATACCACCGTTGATCAGCCCAAGGAGCCTCAAGGGGGCGGTGCTTCTCAAAATGTGCCCGGTGTTCGCGTTGAAAAGCTTGAGAACGGGTTCAAAATCATGATGGATACATCGGTTGCCTCCAGACCGGGCATGAAGAATTTCTAATCCTGTTGATTCTTGTTGGAGCTTCCCTGCCGGATTTCCCGAATACTATCGGGTGATTCGGCAGGGACAGTTTGCCTGATGAAGAGGAATTTGTTATACAAAGTTTATGGATCGCTACCGCATATTGGTTGTAGAGGATGATGTGGCTATCAGGGAAGGATTGTCGGATGCCTTGAGCATGTCAGGCTACGATGTGCTGTCTGCCGGAGATGGCGCAGAGGCTTTGCATGTGGTAGAATCCGAGGCATACGATTTGGTGCTTTTGGATGTGGTGTTGCCGGGGATGGATGGCTTTCGTCTGCTACGCGTGATCCGGGATGAATGTCCGACGGTGCCCGTGATTATGCTGACTGCCAAGGGGGCGGAGGCGGACAAGGTGAAGGGGTTGAAGCTTGGGGCGGATGATTACGTGGTCAAGCCCTTCGGTTTGATGGAAGTGCTGGCGAGGATAGAAGCAGTACTGAGGCGCTCGCCTGAAAGACCGCGCTCCGTTGATCGGGTTGAGCTCGTGCAGGGGTATCTGGATTTGAATAACCGGGAGCTCGTGTTTGACCATGCACGGGAGTCTTTGACGACAAAAGAGTTTGAGCTGTTACGCCATTTGGTGCTGCATGCTGGGCGCATCATTACCCGCGAGGAGATTCTGGGGCGCATCTGGAAGATGGACCCTCGCCTGGTGGAGACACGCAGCATTGATACGACACTGGCGCGATTGCGGGAGAAGATGGGGAAGGACAACGCAGGGATGATCCGGACGATGCGTGGTCAGGGTTATGTGTGGAAGGAGGACGCGTGAAGAAGTGGGCGTTTTACGGGGTGCTACTTCCGTGCCTGGCGGTGATTCTTGCGGTCATGGGGTGGTTTACCTGTTTCATGGTGGCCTCTGAGGAGGCGCAGATGAAGGAATCTCACCAGATCCACACTCTGGAGCAGGCGCGTTTTGCCCTCTGGCGCATGGATTCGGCGATGGCTGCCATGATTGCAGGTGAGGACACCAGGTCACCAGAAGAATACGTGACGGAGATTGTCAATGAACCCTTGGTTGGACATGGTGAGCCTGAGCGTGATTTGTCTCCCTTTAGTCTGTTGTATTTTCAGATTGCGGACGATGGAAAATTGACGGTTCCGAAGGCTTGCGATGTATCGGATGGCGTCGTGAAGGAACGCCTGGCCTGGATCAGGCATCTGGAAGCAACGGGGCATGGTCTCTGGTTGAAGGATTGGGAGAGGATGCCTGGGCAATTGGGGGCCACGATGATGGGGAAGCATGGAGAAACGGAAGAAATTTTTCTGTCCTTTGGCAGTGGTGTTTCGACTCAGGTGGTGGTGACGTCCCGGTCGGTACATGCTTCGGCCAAGCTTGGCACAGCGTTACCGCTTCAGCAGGCGCAGGAGGATCTGGAGATGCGCCGGAAAATGGTGGAAATCCAGAAGACTCACTCCCGCGAAGGGTTATCCGGACAGGATAAGGATGTTGCCCTTGCGGTGGTCAAGGCGGCTCATACGGTGCCAGCACGTCGGGCGGTGCAAATCTCCCCCTTCCGGAGCTGCCAGGATGATGCAGGCAATTGGTTTTTGATCAGGAAACTCGTCGATCACGGAAGAGTCACCAGGCAGGGCATTTGGCTGGACAGGGAAAAACTGACGGAGCGCCTCCTCCAAATGACCCCTGCTTCTCTGCCTCAGGCTCGGCTGCGAGCACCTGAAAAAAATGGCAGTGATTATCTGGCTTTGGCCGCCCTGCCTGCTGTGTTGGAACCGGGGGATGCGCTGACAAATATGTTGGGGATGGGCAATCTGTGGCTTTCCCTCGGGATTGCCTGGGCTTGTGTGTTGGTCGCTGTGATGGGGGTGATTGGCTTTGCCGTGGGGATGGTCCGCTTGAATGAGAAGCGAAGCGTCTTTGTTTCTGCCGTAACGCATGAACTCCGAACGCCTTTGACGGCCTTCAACATGTACACGGAGATGCTCGGCTCCGGCCTCGTGCCTCCTGGCAAAGTAGCATCGTACATCGAGACGCTACGCCGCGAAGCTGCTCGGCTGACCCATCTGGTTGATAATGTGCTGACCTATTCCCGGGTGGAGAAAAAATCGGCTCGTATTCAGCCAGAGGAGATTGCCATTTCCCAACTGGCGAATGCCGTCGAAGAGCGTATTTCGCCGCGAGTGATTGGGGCGGGAATGGATGTGCAAATGAGCATGGAGCCGGGATTGGGAGACAGGGCGGTGCTTGCTGATTTGACGGCGGTAGAGCAGATTGTGTATAATCTGGCGGACAATGCGGTGAAGTACGCCCATGTTCCGGAAGGGATTGTGAAGATTGAATTCAGCCGCTCGGGACGCTTCCTGCAAGTGCTGGTGAGGGATTCCGGGAAGGGGATTGATCCCGCATTCAGAAAACGCTTGTTCCAACCCTTCTCTCGCTCGGCGGAGGATGCCGCGGGAAGACGCCCGGGGGTGGGACTGGGGCTGGCTCTGTCTCGTGAGTTGGCCTTGTCCATGAAAGGAAATTTGAAGCTGATTGGTTCTTCATTGGAAGGCAGTTGCTTTGGGCTGACTTTGCCTTTGGCTTCCGAGCCGGAAGCTGCTTGTAAAAACGTTAAATGAAGTCTAATCCTCGCTTGGTGAATTTTTATTGCGCGTGTAGCCGTATCTATGAATTGAATATGAAAAACTGTTTTCTCTTATCCATACTTGTTGGTATGGTCTTATTTCTCATGCAGGCTGTTTCCCTGGCGGCAGATGATGTGAGCGAGGCGCGCGCGTTGGCAGCCCGCGTTGTACCAGCAGTATCCGAACGCTTGACCTTTGAGCAGATACCGGCGGATCAGGGAAGAGATGTGTACGAGATCGAATCGCAGGGAGACCGCCTTGTGATCCGCGGCAATTCCACTAACTCGATGGCTGTCGGGCTGAACTATTACCTAAAATACTACTGCAAGACTTCCGTTTCCTGGTATCTGGATGATCCCGTAGAACTTCCGGAAACACTGCCCGCCGTCCCCCACAAGGAACGCGTAGTGGCACGGGCATCGCAACGTTTTTTCCTGAATTACTGCACGTTCGGTTACTCCATGCCTTGGTGGCAGTGGGATGAATGGGAACGCATGATTGACTGGATGGCCATGAATGGGATCAATATGCCCTTGGCGATCACCGGGCAGGAAGCCGTCTGGTACAAGGTGTGGCGTAGCCTGGGACTGAATGATCAGGAAATCCGCAACTATTTTACCGGCCCGGCGCACCTCCCCTGGCACCGCATGACCAATATCGACCGCTGGGGTGGTCCCTTGCCCCATTCCTGGCTGGAACATCAGGCGGCTTTGCAGAAAAAGATCGTAGCAAGGGAGAGAGCCCTGAACATGACGCCCGTCCTGCCCGCCTTTGCTGGTCACGTGCCATCCGAACTGAAGCGAGTGTACAAGGATGCCAAAATCTCCCGCATGAGTTCCTGGGGGGGCTTCAAAGACGAATATCGCAGTTTCTTCCTCGATCCTCTGGATCCGCTCTTCCCCAGGATTCAGGCTGCCTTCCTGAAGGAACAAGAGCATCTGTACGGTACGGATCACATCTATGGTGTGGATCCCTTCAACGAGATTACTCCACCGAGCTGGGAACCGGAGTTCCTTGCCCGGGTTTCCCGCCAGATTTACGGCACCTTGACGCAATGTGATCCCCAGGCGATCTGGTTGCAGATGACCTGGCTGTTCTATTTTGACCGTAGCCACTGGACAAACCCGCGCATCGATGCTTTTGTGAATGCCGTGCCCAAGGGCAGGATGATTCTGCTGGATTACTTTGCCGAGAATACGGAAGTCTGGAAGATGACGGATGGTTACTTCGGTCAGCCCTACCTGTGGTGCTATCTCGGCAACTTTGGTGGCAACACGATGCTCGTCGGTAACCTGCGTGAGACAGGCAAGAGGATCGAGAATGCCTTTGCCCGGGGTGGTGCCAACATGCACGGGCTGGGTTCGACTCTGGAAGGACTCGACGTCAACCCCTTCATGTACGAATACGTGTTCGAGAAGGCTTGGAATCGTCCCATGAGCGATGACGAGTGGATTCAAGCATGGGCTGACCGCCGCGCCGGGAAAGCCGATCCCAAGGTGCGCCAGGCATGGTCGGATTTGCTCAACAAGGTGTACACGGCGACGGCTCAACTGGGCCAGGGAACCTTGACGAATGCTCGCCCCAGCCTGAAAGGGCATGGCAACTGGACAACCAATCCGGCCACAGCGTACAATAATGCCGACCTCTTCCGCATTTGGGAAACCATGCTGAGTGGAGACAGAAGCCCTCGTGATGCCTACGGCTTTGATGTGGTCAATATCGGCAGGCAGGTACTGGGCAATTACTTCCTGACCGTCCGTGATCGCTTTGCCGATGCCTATGCGAAGAAGGATCTGGATGCCTTGCGTCAGCATGGTGATACTATGCGGGGCATCCTTCACGACATGAACACCCTTGTCTCGTGTCACCCCACTTTTTCTCTGGATCGATGGCTGAGAGACGCCTCCCGCATAACGCCGGATGCAGCTGAGCAGGCCTACTTCCGCAAGAATGCGCGTTGCCTGATTTCTACCTGGGGTGAGAGAGCCCAGAGCCTGAATGATTACGGTAACCGTTCCTTGGCCGGCATGATGGAGGACTACTATGGCAAACGTTGGAATTACTTTATCGACTCCGTTTGTTTGGCCGTGGAGCAGGGTAAGGAATTCGACGAAGCGGCCTGCCAGCAAAAAATCATGGACCTCGAACAGGAATGGGTGGACAACGATGTGCCTCCGTCCGGATCAAAAGGTAATTGGGATGCAGTGGAAACAGCTCACGGAATCATGCAGAAATACAAGGGGCAGATTCTGTAAGGAAGAAGAGGAAGCTCTCCTAGGGTAACACCCTGATAGTCCTCCATAAAAATCATCTCCGGAGCCATGACCCGCCGAGACGCAAAAAGCGGATTTGTCATGGTCCGAAGATTGATTATGTTATGGAATCAGTGATAATTATTAGAGCATTTCCCGGCAGAAGACCAGAAAAAGGTGCGCATTTTTATGACACAACTGGTCGGAAAATGCATTTTTTGTACAAATGTATCAAATCTGTGTCACCTACGAATTTACATTGATCACCTGTTGTTTTGAAAACAGGGAAAAAGGCGTCCATCTCACTTTCTGAAGGAGAGATGCCTAAATTTTCCAATTTGACGCGAACGGCGTGGCGGCCGGAATGCTTGGTCAGCGGATACTCCGTTTCGGACCATCCAATGTCTTCCGGACGCATGACTTCATAGGTCGTCTTGTTTTTCAACATGCCGTCCTGATGGATTCCAGAGCCGTGGGCGAAGGCATTGGCTCCGACGATAGCCTTGGAGCGTGGTACCTGCATGCCGCTCTCCCGGGCGACTATTTTGCTGGAGTTCAAGAGTTCCCGAGTGTTGATGCCAGTTGTGACGTTCTGAAAAAATGCAGGGCGCGTGTGCAGGGCCATGATGACCTCTTCCAGTGCCGTATTGCCGGCTCGTTCTCCGATGCCGTTGATCGTGCCTTCAACCTGCCTGGCGCCGGCTCGGATGGCTGCCAGTGAGTTGGCGACTGCCATGCCGAGGTCGTCGTGGCAGTGGACGGAGAGAATGGCGCGGTCGATGTTGGATACGTGGCGCGTCAGGTAGCGGATCAAGTCCCCGTATTCATCCGGCATGGCATAGCCGACCGTGTCCGGGACATTGACGACGCGGGCTCCGGCATCAATGACGGCTTCCGCAACTTCAGCCAGGAACTCGGGCTCGGTTCGCGAGGCATCTTCCGCCGAGAACTGGACTTCTCCAGCCAGTCCACAGGCCATGGCGACGGATGAGCGAGCCATGGAAAGCACTTCATCTCGGTTTTTTTGGAGTTTGAACTGGCGGTGAATCGGGGAAGTGGCCAGTACCAGGTGGATTCTGGCGCGTTCTCCGGCAGGAGCCAGCGCACGAGCCGTCGCGTCAATATCCCTGGGGACGCATCTGGCCAATCCGGCAATGCGGCTGGTGGATGTTTCCCGGGCAATGGTCTCGACGGACTCGAAATCGCCCGGAGAAATCACGGGGAATCCGGCTTCGATCACATGGACACCCAGTTGTTCCAGCTGGTGGGCTATACGGATTTTTTGTTCCATGTTCATGCTGGCTCCGGGGCATTGTTCTCCGTCGCGCAGCGTGGTGTCGAAAATATCTACATGATTCTGATTCATAATTGATGAAAAGTGAGGCTTGAAAGTGTGTAGGTTCCTCCCGGGAAAGAATACTCCGCCGGAAGGGGAGAAGGGGTAAAAGGGAACGGGACGTGTCGTCCCATAAAAACAAATGCCGTTTTGATTCAAGGGCGCGCTGGAACGGCAGGACACCAGCGCATAGGGGATGAGCTTCTCGGACTTAGCGTCCTAGAAGTAGCAAAAGAAGAGCCTTGGTGAAGAAGGTATCCATTTGCAGAATCTCGGTCAAAAATACCTGGTACCGGCACAAGCCAGACAAACAGGACTTCTTACTCATTACTTCCGAGTGTCCTCCAAGTCAAGGCCGGGTTTAGAGGAAAGCACATTATCGTGTTGCCTCATGAGTCAGGACGCCGGAGAAAAGGCTGAAAGAAGAAAAAACTGTTGCTTGCCTCAACATATGATGCCGCTGGAAGGCATGAACGAACATGCCATTCCGCTGAACCCCAACCAGCCCTTAAAAATGAGCAAAGCTAGCATCATCGAATATACCAGCCATAAGAGACATCTCTACCAAAGCCATCCCCACCGAGCTTACCGAACTCACCTGTTGAACGAATTTTGTGAAACGACAGGTCTGGAGCGTAAATACGCGCAAAAACTCCTCGGTGGGAAAAGAAGGGAAGACGGGAAAGGAAGAGGGAAAAATGCAGACCGGTTACCCAAGTACACCCCCCAAGTAGGCAAAATCATCAAGGAGATTTGGTTTGCAAGCGAACAACCATGTGGAAAACGTTTAAAACAAACCATCCCCTTGTATCTCAATTCGTATGAAAAACGTCATGGGCTCTTAAGCGCCAACATTCGAGAGTTACTGGTGTATAGTTAATCTTCTTGCCGAATAAACATAAAAAGAGTAGCAAGAAGAAAATG
>CAYVAI010000029.1:0-48438 GCA_964448375.1 uncultured Akkermansia sp. | reverse complement strand
AAGAATGCCAAAATCCGCCCCATCAAGGCTAAAATTTTATGCATCAAAGGGTCTTGGATGTGGAAAAATTTGAAAATAATGAATGGAGGCTTGACGAAAACCCCTGAGCCGTAGTAGGATTTGCGCCCCGCCATATCAGTTGGCGGATTCTCAACCCACGCAACTGCGTAATATACAGAACCATGAAGACCCACGTGAAAAAAGGTGATGAAGTCGAAATCATCGCCGGACGCGACCACAAGGGCAAGCGCGGCACCGTTCTCTCGGTGAACGCAGCCAAAGGAACTGTCATCGTTGAAGGCGCCCGCAAAGCCAAGAAGGCTGTGCGCCCGACCGAACAGAACCCCGAAGGCGGCATTCAGGAGATCGACGCCCCGATTCATATCTCGAATGTGAAGAAGGTTGGCTAGGCAATGCCTACCCTGCGCTTAAGCCGTAAACAAACGAAATCATTAGAGCTGACCCGCTAAAACAATGAGTACACCAACGTTACAGACATACTACCGCGAAAAAGTTGCTCCGGCACTTCAAGCGAAGCACGCCTACACGAACGTTCACCAGATCCCCCAGTTGGAAAAGATCGTGGTGACTTCCTGCATGGGCAAACAACCCGACCGTAAGCAAGCTGTCGAGGATGCCGTCAATGAAATTGCCAAAATCACCGGTCAGAAGCCGGCCATGACCTACGCCCGCAAGAGCGTTGCCAACTTCAAAGTGCGCGAAGGCGAAGTCCTCGGCGCTCGCGTAACACTGCGCGGAGTTCGCATGTGGGAATTCCTGGACCGCTTCATCAACATTACCTCGCCGAACATTCGCGACTTCCGTGGTCTTTCCGCCAAGTCATTCGACGGCAACGGCAACTACGCCTTAGGTATTGCCGACCAGTCCATTTTCCCTGAAATCGAATTGGACCAGATCAAGCGCCAAATTGGCTTCGACATCATTTTTGTGACGACGGCCAACACGGACGACGAAGGTCGTGATCTCCTTCGCGAATTGGGTATCCCCTTCCGCGACCAGAAGAAGGCCTAAGAAACTAAATACGCTAACGCTTAACTTATTTCATCACATGGCCGTTATTACTGACCCCATCTCTGATTTCCTCACTCGTCTCAAGAATGCGAGCAACGCCCGCAAAGAGGAATTCTCCGCACCCTTCTCCAAGATCAAGGTAGAAATTGCCCGCATCCTCAAGGAAGAAGGTTACATCTGGAACTACGAAATCGTTGGTGAAGGCACCACGAAACAAATCAAGGTAAAGACGAAGTTCTCAGAACAGGGCAAGCCTGTTCTTACGGACGTCAAGCGCTGCTCCAAGCCTGGACGCCGCCAGTACATCGCCTCTTCCGAAGTTCCCCGTGTCCTGAGTGGACTTGGTATCGCCATCGTCTCTACCTCCCATGGTATGATGACTGGCGCCCAGGCTCGCAAGCAGAATTTTGGTGGCGAACTTATCGCCCTCGTTTGGTAACACTGAAACTTTCCACGAACAATGTCTCGAGTTGGTAAAAAATCCATCATTGTGCCGGACAAGGTGACGGTGAAAATCAATGGTTCCTCCATCAACGTTGAAGGCCCCAAGGGCAACCTGTCCTGGGAACTTCCCGAAGGAATCATCGTTACGCTTGAAGGAACGGAATTGACCGTTTCCCGCGCTAGCGACAACCGCAAGCTCCGCGCCCTCCACGGCACCAGCCGTTCCCTGGTCAGCAACATGATCACAGGCGTCAGCCAAGGCTTCGTCAAGAACCTCGAAATCATCGGCGTCGGTTTCCGCGCTACGGTGAACGGGGCAATCCTTGACCTCAACCTCGGCAAATCCCACCCAATCAATCACCCCATTCCCGCAGGATTGACGGTCACCGTGACCGACAACACCAAGGTGAAGATCGAAGGTGTCGACAAGCAGGTAGTCGGACAGTTCGCCGCCGAAGTGCGTGGCTACTATCCGCCGGAACCCTACAAGGGTAAAGGCGTCCGTTATGCCGGTGAAATCATCCGCCGCAAGGAAGGCAAGAGCGTCGGCAAGTAATCCGCTAACCATTTGCATTAAACTCACAGAATATGAGTACTATCAATCGCAAGATCATCCGCGAAAGGATCCATCGCCGCATCCGCCGCAAGGTTTCCGGCACTGCTTCCCGTCCTCGCCTGGCAGTTCACTTCTCCAATCGTCACGTCTATGCTCAAGTCATCGACGACGTGAAGGGTGTGACCCTCTGCTCCGCCTCTACGGCCGATGCCTCCATCGCATCCCCCGCCAAGCTTTCCAACTGCGATACCGCCACGAAGGTGGGTGCCCTGGTTGCCGAACGCGCTCTGGCTGCCAATATCACTGAAGTCGTTTTCGACCGTGGTGGTTTCTACTTCCATGGCAAGGTTAAGGCTCTGGCCGACGCCGCCCGTGAAGCTGGTTTGAAATTCTAATTGAGAGAAAGATTCCCCAACAATGAATAACGAAACGGAAAACTCCGTACCGGCCACTCCCGAAGCGTCCGCTCCTGCAGCAGCTCAGCAGCCCTCTTTCAACAGAGGTCAGCGTGGTCGTGGCAATTTCGCTGGTCCTGGTGCTCCTGGTGGCCCCCGCGGACCTCGTGGTCCTCGCCGTGAAGGCGGACCCCGCCGCGATGGTCGTCGTGGCCCTCAGGCTGAAGCCGCCGAAGAAGAAGGTCCTCAGCTCATGGAAAAGGTTGTCTTCATCAACCGTTGCGCCAAGGTCGTCAAAGGTGGTCGTCGCTTCTCCTTCTCCGCTCTCGTTGTGAGCGGTGACCAGGAAGGTCGCGTCGGCTACGGATTCGGCAAAGCCAACGAAGTTGCAGATGCCATTCGCAAGGCTACGGAAAGTGCCAAGCGCGCCCTCCGTCCGGTTTCCATCGTCGACGGCACCATCCCGCACGAAGTGTACATGGAATTCGGTGGTGGCAAGGTGCTTTTGAAGCCCGCCTCCCCCGGTACCGGCCTGATCGCAGGCAACACCGTCCGTGCCGTCCTTGAAGCCGCTGGTGTCCGCGACATCATCGCCAAGTCTCTTGGCTCCTCCAACCACGCCAACGTCGTGAAAGCAACCCTGAACGCCCTCGCTTCCCTGCGTACCAGCGAACAGGTTCTTTCCGAACGCGGCTTGAAGAAGGAAAAGGCCATCTAATCCTTGAAGGGAGGAGCCCAACAGCTCCTCCCAACTTCACCATCAACCTAACATTTTTAGACAGATGCTTAAAATTCATACGATTAAGCCCAATCCCGGAGCCAAGCACCGCAAAAAGCGCCTTGGCAATGGTGAAAGCTCCGGCCTCGGCAAGACCTGCGGCAAGGGCAACAAGGGCCAGAAAGCACGTTCCGGCGGTTCGATCCGTCCGGGATTCGAAGGCGGTCAGATGCCCCTTCATCGTCGTCTCCCCAAGAAGGGTTTCAGCAACAAGCGTTTCCGTGATGCTATCATCGCCATCAACGTTTCCCAGATCGATAAGTTCTTCGAAGCTGGTGAAACTGTCGATGAAAACACGCTGCGTTCTGTTGGCCTCGTGCAAGGGGTTTGCGACGCTGTCAAGCTCCTTGGCAATGGCGAACTGACCAAGAAACTCAACATCGTCGTTGATTTCGTCAGCGCTTCCGCCCGTGAAAAGGTTGCTCAATCCGGTGGTACACTCACCGTTCTGAGCGAAGCCTGATCCAGGTATGACCTTATTCCACGAACCGGGTGTGACGCAGCTCCGCCCGGTTCGTTGATGCGCGTATAAGAACCTCTCCTCCCTTCCATTGGGAAGACTTCAATTGCCCAGACTGCCTGAGGGCATGCGGGGGTTCTCGCCAGATGTAGCTGCACGACAATTTTCTCACATACCCCATTATATATGATCTCCGCATTTGCGAATTCAATGAAAGTTCCGGAGCTGCGCAACCGGATCTTGTTCACACTGGCGATGGTTATCATCGTTCGTCTCGGTGTTCATCTTCCGCTTCCCGGCGTCAACGTAACTGTTCTCCAGCAATGGATCGAACACCAGTCGGATGGCGATAGCGGCATGGGCGGTCTTGCATCGGTGTTGACTATCTTTTCCGGTGGCGGCCTCCAACAGCTCGGTATTTTTGCATTGGGGATTATGCCCTACATTTCCGCATCCATTATGACTCAGCTTCTGACGGCAGTCGTGCCGCAGTGGAGCAAGATGGTACGTGAAGAAGGCGGACGCCAAAAAATGACGAAATGGACGCGCGGCATTGCCATCGGCATCGCTGTCGTCCAGGGCTGGTTCCTCGTCCTTTCTCTGGAAAACCCGGAGCGTCTGCCCTTCCTGCAGGGTATTGAAAAATTTGGTCAATTGGTCATGTTCCCCGGTGCCCAATTTGTCATATCGACCATTTTGACGATCGTCGCTGGCACCATGTTCCTGATGTGGATTGGTGACCAGATTACAGAAAAAGGCATCGGCAACGGTGTGTCCCTGATCATCTGCGTCAACATCATTCACTCTCTGCCTGGCGCTCTGACGTTGGCCTGGAAGACGCTCGTTCACCCCAGCCCCGACCAGATCAACCCGACCGGAGCTCTTGCGCTGGTTGCCCTTATCGCCTTCCTGATCGTCGTCATCGCACTCGTCGTCACTGTGACACAGGCGCAGCGGCGAATTGCCGTTCAGTATGCCAAGCGCGTTGCCGGCAACGGCAACAAGATGTTCAATGCTCCGACGCAGTACCTGCCGCTGAAGTTGAACTACTCCGGTGTGATGCCCGTCATTTTCGCGACAGCCATCATGTCCCTGCCCCAGCTTCTGATTGCACAGATCTGGCCATCGAGCTGGTTTGCAGCAGTAATCAACAACTGGATGAGCCCGAATGGCTACCCGTACTACATCATCTCCGGCTGCATGATCTTCTTCTTCTCCTACTTCTGGGTTGCTACAATGTTCCAGCCCTCCCAGATCGCGGAAGACCTGAAGCGCAATGGTGGTTACATCCCCGGTATTCGCCCCGGCCCTCCCACGGCAGTGTTCCTGGACCAGACAATGCAGAAGTTGACCTTCTCCGGCTCCCTGTTCCTGACTCTTATCTTCTTCGTTCCATCCATGCTCCAGGCATCCGGTGCCCTCAACCCGATCGTGGCTCAGTTCTTTGGCGGTACCAGTCTCCTGATTCTTGTGGGTGTGTTGCTTGATGCCATGCGCCAGGTTGAAACAACGCTTCTGCAACGCAACTACGACGGATTCCTTAAAAAGGGCAAAATCCGCGGTAAATACAACCACCTCCAAGGTACGGGCGAAGCTGCCAATAGCACGACCGTTACCGTCATCTGGGTAGTCATCGCTGTCGTCCTCCTGGGCGCCTCCATCGCTGCCTACGTGTACACCAAACTCTAACTGGATGGGGGCTCAGCCCCATCCTCCGGATTCCTCCTATCCACGTTCCCCCTGTTCATCATGAAAAAACTCAAGAGATTCATTTTGGTTGGCGGTCCCGCTTCGGGAAAAGGCACACAAGGCAGATTTCTGTCTGATCAATTTCGTTTGGAGACTCTGAGTACGGGAGCTCTCCTTCGCCGGGAAATTGAAAACTGTTCCGAACTGGGACGGCGTGCACAAAGCTACATGGATCAGGCCAAACTGGTGCCCGATGAAATCGTCAATGATATCGTCCGTGCCTGGCTTGCGGAAGCTGACGATGCCTCTTGGATTCTCGATGGATATCCCCGCACCGTAGCTCAGGCAGAAACGCTCGACAACTTCCTGTCCCAGCGCGGACTCGGAATCGATGTGGTTGTTTGGATGGATGTCTCACGTTCGCTGATTGAGCATCGCATCCTGCAACGCCGCGAATGTTCGGTTTGTAACTATGTCGTTCAAGATAGCTCCATGGCAGTTTGCCCCAAGTGCGGTGGCTCCATGACGACACGCAAGGACGACAATATCGATGCTTTTGCCAAGCGTTGGAAGGATTTTGAAGCCATGACGCTTCCCGTCGCCCGCTACTACGAAGCTCGTGGCCTCGTCGTGAAGATTTCCGTCACGGAAGAGCGAGAAGCATTTGATGTCTCACGCGATCTGCTGGCAAAGCTGAATGCTTACGCCGAGAACAAGGCCTGATCCATCTCTCGCGACACGCCATCTCCTGTTCACATCTGGACGCTTCTTTCATTGTTCACCCATCCTGTCCATGGCCAGCCATAAAATCATCCTGAAGTCGGCGGGCGAAATCGCCAAGCTAAAAAAGGCCGGTGAAGCGGCTGCTCGCATCCTGATGAATCTCGGTGCTGAAATCCAGCCGGGACGCACAACGCGCGAGATCGACCAGATTGCTGCCGAGTTGTTCCGGCAGGAGGGCTGTAAAAATGCCTTTTTCGGTTATCGGGGCTACCCTGGGCAGATCTGTATTTCCGTCAATGAGGAAGTCGTCCACGGTATCGGAGGCGACCGCCGCATTGAAAATGGTGATGTCGTCAGCCTGGATGTCGGTACCGTTGTTGATGGATGGGTTGGAGACAATGCGATGACGGTTCCCGTCGGCATGGTGGATCCCGAAGTACTTAAGCTGTTGGCAGCCACAGAAGAATCTCTCTTCCGCGCGATTGATTGCGCCCGCCCCGGCGTCCCGCTGGCGGATGTCTGCGCTGCAGTGGAGGCCTTTGTCCGCCCTCGCCACTTCTCCGTCGTCCGCGATTTCGTGGGCCATGGCGTTGGCCGCAGCATGCACGAAGAGCCTCAGGTGCCCAACTACCGCCCTTCCTGGAAAACACCTCGCCTGAAGCCGGGCATGGTGATCGCTATCGAACCGATGGTCAACCTTGGGCGTCCGGCCGTTCGTATTCTGGATGATGGATGGACGGTCATCACGGCAGACGGCAAGCCCTCTGCCCACTTTGAGCACACGATTGCCATCACGGATGGAGCCCCTCTGATTCTGACGGAACGGCCGAGGATCGCCCTTCCCGAGCAACTCGGCATCACCCTGTAACGACCGTTCTTACGGCCATGAACCGGCAAGGTTCCCCTTCCTCCAGCCCGCAAAACCAGACGACCTTTGCGCCTGGCTGTTCAACGAGGCTTGTCGAAGATGGAAGGCGAATCATCAAAGTTCCGGAAACTCCTCACGCCCTCGCTACACTACAAGGGCAATGTTCTCTGACAGCAGCTCTGGCCTCCTGCCTGAATGTTTCCATCCCCAGCCTTGAGGCCATGCCGGATGGCTCCTTCACCTACACCATCCTTCCGGGGGATTCGCCTTCCTGCCTCCAGGACGGGGCTTCTCTAAAACTCTATGAAGACGAACTGGGGTACTTCCTGGCCTGCCTTCATGGCATCACGCCAGAGTCCCTCGCTCCAGCCTTCCAGCTCCACTCCTCCGAGGCCAGCCAAGCGAGAGAGTCCTTTGCCCGCAATTTTGCTGAAGTTCAGCAGGAATTAGTGCTTCCAGCCCATTTAATTGCTACCGCACGCCAACTGTTGGACGGCGACACCTGGGCCGACAGAAGCGTGCTCGTTCACGGTGATCTCCACGAAGGCAATATCCTGATGCACGGTGGACACATCTCCGCTGTTCTGGATTGGGACTCATGCCACATGGGAGACCCCGCTGAAGACTTCTTCTTCCATCTGCTGGGCCGAGGGCCCAAGAGCCTGTTGCGCCTTCTTACCTCTTACGAAGCCCACGGCAGCCGTACCTGGCCCGCAATGGTACAGCACATCAGACTCATGCTTGCCACCTACCCTATCCGCTACGCGGCCAGGGTGCTTCATTCCGGACAAGAGGGACTGCTGACGACCGCCCAAAGCTTCCTCTCTCAGCCCGCAGAATGGACGACAAGCCACCGCATTGCCCTGTCCGCCCGCTGAGGTATGTCTCATCTCAGCCGAAAGGCAGCCAAAAGAAAGGGGGCAGGCCCGGGCGCATTCCAATGGCACAGAGAAGCCACACGCCACTGGTGGGCATCAAGCCCTTTCATCCACTCGGAAACACAGGCGGCTTCGGAATCTCCTCCCTCATGACCGGGATAGCAAACGACTGTCAGTACACCCCCTGGAACCAACAGGTCACAGGCGGAATTGAGGGCCATCATCGTATCCTCCTTGCAGGTCACCACGCTCTTGTCTCCTCCGGGCAAATAACCCAAATTGAACATCACCGCCCGTACACCGGAGGACACCACTTCCGCCATCCTTGAATGAGACATCTGGTGGAACTTCACGCCCGGATGCATGCACCCGGCCTCCGCCAGACGCTTTGCCGTCGAATCCAGGGCAGATTGTTGAATATCAAACACATCAACTGTTCCTGTATCCCCCGTCAAATGCGATAGAAAAAGCGTATCGTGTCCATTACCCGCCGTCGCATCAACAACGTGGTCTCCACGCGACACAAGGCTGGCCACCCAGGCCTGGGCACAATTGAGAGGTCGAGAACAAACGGACGTATCCATGCCTATTTGTAAAACGATCCCCCCTCCTCGTGCAAGCAGCTTCGCAAAAGAACGTTTTTCTCTTGTCATTGCAGTGATCGTGGCGCATTTTCAAGACAATGAAGCGTCTGTCTATAACCACATTCATTTTGACAATATTTTCATTTTCCTGCTTTTCGCAGCAAGAGATACCGAGTTGCATCCCGGCTACTTTGGTTCAATCCTACCAAGCGGCCTGCAAGCAAAGAACCAAAGACGCACAAACCGTCTATTTCAACTCGCTGGCATCCCTGCAGCAGGAATGCATCGCACGCAGTGACTTCAGCAACGCCATCATCGTAAAAAAGGCTTTGGAACAGGCTCAAAACAATGCAACAACAAGCCAGAAACCATCTTCTGCTGCCTGGGAATCCATGATCGAGGTCGTATTGAAATCCCCCTCCAACTGGACACAAAAGCTTACCCCCGAAGGCAAGTTCATCCAAATGTCTCCCAGCGATAAGGAATACCGCACCACACCGGATGCTGTGGACATTGAGCGGAGCATGCCCGATGCCATCATCTTCAATAGCATACTCAGACGCAAGTGGCTTCTCCTGCAAGAGGGTGGCGTTGTCCAGATATTCCACAACGACACCCACGTCGAAAAACTGTCGCCTCTTCAAAAGGGAGATACACCGCCAGGCAACAATATCAACGATAAATTGATTGCAGCTCAACAACAGTATCACACAGCATGCGCCAGAGCCACCGCTCCGATAACTGCAAAATTCATCCCTGCTCTCGATAAAATCCAGAAAAAGGCGCTTGCCGACGGGAAGCTGGACGATTGCATTCTGATCAAAAAATATATCGACAGCCTTCAGAGCGCCAGCGGCCTCCCAACGACATCTCCCGCCTGCCTGAAAGGAGGCTGGACCAACACCTCCAACACCCATGATTATGATTTTAATGAGTCTGGAGCCATGATCGTGCGAACCAAAAGCGGGAAGATCGAGCAACAAGGGAAATATGTCCGTTCGTCGCCTGCCGGAAATTATTTTTTCTTTAAAATCACCGAAGGCACAGACAAAGGAGAAGAGCATATCGTCTTCCCCTACGATGGGAAAATATTCCTCCTGAAAGGCGATTATTCCAATTGGATACGCGTCCTCAGTCCCCGTGCCCAATAAGCATGATCATTTTTAGCCTTGGCACAGAGTTCACATGCCAAGGCTAAAAAATAATTTTTTCCTACTTCAATCCGAAGTTTTTGGGAGCCTCCGGAGTTGGCACAGGAGCAACAACTGGCTTCACACCGGGGAGAGACAGCAGAATTTCCGCTCCTTTGGCGGGAACTCCCTCCCAGTCGCCCTTGGCATTCTTCTTCATCGCCGCACTGCCGGAACCAGTTGGAGCAACTCCGTCGCCCAGTTGAGTGCGCAGGCGCAGAGGTTCGCCCGCCAGGCTGTGGACGCGTACCCATTGCGTCTTGCCATCCTTCCGCTCGGCACTGACGAGGAAGGCGCCTTCTGCACGCAGATTGTGGATGCTCACATCACCCCAGGCATCGGGGACAGCCGGGAATACGTTGACGAGTCCATTCCAGCTTTGCAGCAACATGTCGTGGATGGAGGCAGCGCCAGACATCGGAGTTTCTATGACAGGGAAGGTCTCCTTGTACAGGGTATTCGGACAAATAAAACGTTTCAGGCCATTGAGCATCTCATAGGCGTCATTGCCCCAGCCCAGAGTCGCATACAGACTCGCACCGCCGGAGAAAGAATAGCCCTGCAAACCACCCTTGAGGCTATGCCAGTGGCGAACGGACTTATCCACCAGCTTGGCCGTCTCCGGGGCATCCGTATCGACAATGTGCAGAGGGTAGGCCATGAACAGGTGGGAGAAATGGCGGTGGGAGTGCTTGAAGGGAACACCCTTGCCGATCATGTAGCCATTTTCATTCTGAGGGAAGTCCGTCAAATTCATCAGAATATCCTTCCACTTCGGCAAAAGCGGATCCTTGATTTTCAACCGATCCGTTGTCCAGATCAGCGTCTGGCAACCCCAGCGAAGCAAGGCAAGATCGTAGTTGCAATCTGGAGCAATACCATACTCCGGCGACAGTGTCGGCGGCAGATGGAGCTTGCCGTCTTCCCCTTTTTCCAGGAAATGGATGTAGTAATTGACTGCCCGCCTCAGCAGGGGATAGACATCATCCTTCAGGAAGGCGTCATCCATGCTCATGCGGTACTGAGTGAACAGGTTGTGGCACGTCCAGGCAAGCGAGCCCACCTCGGACTTCGAGCCGGAGCCACCATTGGGTTTCCCGGTCGGCTGACTGGCATCCGGCCCGGAAGCACGGGGGATCCCCGCCGAGTCCGCGCGATACTGTTCATCGACATTGTTGATCAAATTCGTGCGGTACTTCTTCAGCGTATTAGACAAGGACTTGGCCGCCTCCAATCGATTGCCCGTGTAGCAAGGCCAATACGTCAGCTGAACATTGAGGTTCCACCACACACCCGGCCATGAATTGACCTCCAGAGCCGTCCACGGTCCCTGCAAATCCAGCACCGGCCCGCCTGCTCGCATCCCCGCACCAACCTTGTAGATCTGCGACCAGTAAAACGAATCCCAGTAACTGTCCGGAATCGACAGGAACGACTCCGGATAAAACTTGTGCCACCAGTCGCGATGAGACTTTTCCAGCGTCCCGGAAGCGGCCGACGCGGCCTTGCCCACACAGCCAGCGGCATCTGCCACCGCCGTCCTGCCCGGGAAGGAATGGCCGATACTGATGTACAAAGTCTGTTTCCCCCCGGCACCGGGTACGAGCTTCCATGCCGTGCCTACTTCTCCGTCCGGCCTCAAGGGCTGTTTCCAGCCCTTCACACCGCCAGCAAGATTCACCGGACTACCCTTTTTTGCCAATTCCAAATCAGGGGCTTCCTTCTTCCACAAATCCTTGCTCCAGCTATCCATGCGCGGGCTGTCCGCCCCGAAGGGATTCCAGTTCCAGAAGGCGGCGGGAGCTCCCTGTTCCGGAGTCATTTCCACCACAAGGACGGGAGCCGTTGCATGCACATAGGCGCGGATGGCATACCTGCCAGATTCCGTGCCCACCGTGCCGACCAATTCAGCATCCCAAAGTTTCAACCGCAAATCCCAATGCTTGATTTCGGCTGGCATTTCGAAGGAAAAGTACCCAATTGGCACACGGTAGCGATGGTACGTCCAATCTCCCGTTTTTTTGCCGTCCTTGCCGTCATCGATCTCCATATGTTCCTGGGCATCCATGCGACCGAGACAGACCTTGAGCATGCGATTGTTTTTCGAATCGCGCATCACCTGCATCCCGACCAGCCCATTCCCGAGGAAAGGCGCATTGTCCCACACCGTAGGAGCCTTCTTCCACACCATATCACGTGCCCCCAGATAGGAAGCCCAATCAATGTTGACCTCCACGGAATCTTTCGAAGAAACTCGAGCCGGAACATCACCACCCCATGACACCGAAACAACGCCAAGTGGCATACAAAGGCATGCCGCCATAAAAACAAAAGAAGAAATTTGCATAAAAGATAAGAGTTAAAGCCCTTTAGAGTTACTGTCAAAATGCCATGAAGTCAATTAAAAAGCTCCACCTTCTTCTTGCCATCTCCAGCCCCCTCGTAACGACTTTCCCACGGCAAAAAACTATCCATAAACGGATAAACGCTATTCAAACTCCCCATTAATAATATTTGCGAATTGACATTTTCAAAAAAAAAAAAATATTACTATAGTATAGTTATGAAACTACTGAACCCGTTCTATTCGATCATTTTTTTCAAACTGATCCTGCTCATAGTTTTTTCCTGGGGACAATACGGAGAGGCCAGAACCATCCATGTCCCCAGGAAATTTCCGGAATGTCCTGTTAAATTTATTCGGAGCAGCCTTGTTACCAGCGGTGGTGATATTTGGGTTGCAGGTGAAAAATCCGGCATTTACAGGCTCTCCCTAGGAGATACCTATGACAAGGAATGGAATGACATGAGGTACTTTAATGGCATGCCCGCCACAGATGCCTTTACATGCCTGGCAGAGGATCAGAAGAACAGGATATGGGCTGGAACTGACAATCTGGGAGTCGCTGTCTTCAATGGAGAGAAATGGCATGTCTATGACCGTACGAATGCCTTGTCCGGAGACCATATCTATGCCATCTCTGTTGCCCCCAAAAGCGGTATGGTGGCTATTGCGACGTCCGGTGGAGTCGTACTCTACAACCCTGCCAAAGATCAATGGGATGACCTGACTCGTGCCGAGGGGCTCCCGGAAGACCAGGTAGAATCCCTCGCCTTCGATGCCGAAGACAAACTCTGGCTCGCCCATTCCTGCTCGGGAATCTCGTACAGCTCTCCACAAAAAAACTATCGGGATTGGAAAACCTTCCAGGCAAAATGGTACTGGGATGCCGCCCAGACGTTGCGGCAACCCACCAAAGCCAAGGGCAATGAACTGCCTTCCAATTTATGTAATGTCATCATGCCCGCCAGGGATGGAAGTATTTTGGCGGGAACCTGCGCCGGACTTGCCCGGCTGGATAACAAGAATTCCTGGAACTACCTGCGAGGAAGCGACTATTTTGCCAAAAACAGGGATATCTATTCCTTTGGGAAAAAGATAAGACCGGGAGTATCGGAAAATCCCGATAAGCTCCTGCCAAATGATTACATAACCTGCCTAGCTGAAACGGATCAGGGTTACTGGGTAGGTACAAGAAGCGGAGCTGCTCTGTTAGGCAAAAAAAATATGAACGTCATTGAAAAAATTCTGGGGAATGACAAGCATCCGCTACCATGCAAATGGCTCAGATCCCTGATGGTTTTGCCCAATGGCACAGTTCTGGGCGGAACCTACGGCAAGGGGCTGACGGTGCTCGCAACACGGCAGGAAACCATTGAGTTTGACACCGGGAAAAAAGAGGCGGAGATACCTCCTCTTCCTTCTGCCCGCCCCATCCCAAGTGAAGATGAATTGTCCCGCAGCTTGCAGCAGTTGGCTGAAAAAAGCAGTAAATCTCCGCAGACCCCGGTCTTTTTCGTGGAGGAAGACTGGTCAACTTTGGGGGACTGGTGCCACCGTTACGGCAACAGACGGGCACTTTTGTGCGCAACCAATGCCCCTGTCAGCGATAGCCATAGCCAGGATTCTACTTTTTTCCGTTTGAGAAAAGCCCCTCCCAACAATGAAGGAATCGAATACATTCAGAATTGCCTCTACGATATCAGCAGAACCATCGGACCTCTAAGGAAAGCGAACGACTCTGTCCGTTCGTGGATTATGACCATCAACGAGCCGCATAACCGCAATATCCTCTATAACTATATGTACGCGGTCCGGACAAAGTCGGACTGGGACGATCATGGAGAAGCCTATCCTCCTTCCGCAGATGGGCCCGATATCTGGCTCATTCTTGTCGTCCCGGAAGGGATGTCAACCGCCAGCCTGCACTTCTACAACAAAGAAGGCTTCAACCTCCCGGGAGATCCCCAAAGAGACTACCTGATCGAAGTGAAGAAATACAAACCGATGACCGACCTCCAGCTCCTCCCTCTGCCATTCAGCCTGGCTCGTCAGTTCGGCAAACAGGGCATCGTGGAAGGCGAAGAACATTATGTGAAGGATCTTGATAATATGGTCAAGGCTCCCACACTGGCTCGCTGCCGGGTCAGGGATTTCATCTCGACACCTGTTTACAAAACATTCGCTCTGGAAGGCCCCGCTACCTACTGCGTCCGCATTTGCCGCAACAACTCGTTCAATACCATGGTCAGCGGAATATTTTTGGGTCAGGATACAAGTTTCAGGCCTCCCGAATCGGCCAAACACTTGGACGCCGCATACTACAATATGCGCATCCAGCCACTGGAATTTAATATGGAGGAGATGACGCCACTCGAAAAAAACTTTGCCCAGACGATGGTCTTTCCTGAAAACGGATTCTCTTCAAACGGGGCATCATTTTCCCAAAGACAACTAGTCCTGCTTCAGGGGAACCGCCTGTTCTCCACCCGCACGGGGCAAGCTCCCGCCTTGGCCTCTCATGCTCGCTGGGCTTTACATCAATGGACGACGAAAGACAGGGAACAGTTTCTCTCGCACATGGAAAAACTCTGGGACACTGCTCAGGATAAATGCGTTGGTCTACGCTCACGCCCCTTTACACCATATTCGCCGGGGACTACTCCTTTTACGGTGGGAGAACTTATGGCCATGGACGAACTCGGAATCAACTGGAAAGAATACAGGCGCGATGCTCCGCATCCGCCTAAAACCAGCGTCGAAGAGCTCAGGAAAATCCTTCAGAAGCATCTGGAGAGCAAACAAAATAAATAACTATTATGAAAAAACATCTGCACATACATCAATTATTCGCACTTGGATGTCTTGGTTTTACATCATTACTCATATTCCAACCACTCCAAGCAGGTTGGAAGCCCGCAGGAACAGATATTAAACAAATTTATCCTTTTATTTTTTTAACAGCACCAGAAGACATTCCAATTAGCTACGTAGGAACTGGATTTATCCCTGAAATAAACATTAAAGTTTCAGATCAGCAGACACCCTCAAGCACAACCGAGTGGCAAATGCTCGGTATAACTAAATACATAATCGGAGGTATCGAATCATACTCTCCTAACGCAAATGTTCCATATCTAAGAGAAGTTGGAACAAAAAAAATTAAGGCATCAGCACATTACGAGGCTATAAAAAAGCCAGTTGATCCTTCTGGAACAGGTTCAATTCCAGCCTATCCTGTCGCAGAAACAGAAGATACACGCAGCTTAACAACAAACATAGTAAAATAAAACCACCGAAAACTATCGGACTATTCAGGGAGGTATCAGAGTCAACGGCTCGATACCTCCTTCTTCTGTAAGATCCTCCCTCGGATTCGCGTACAAGAGCTATCATGTCTACTCGTTTCTCGGCCCTGATGGGGGCTTCTCTTTTTCTTGCTTCTGGCTGTATGGGAGCCGGTTTCCCGGTCACGATGGATTTGTCTGGCACATGGAAGTTTCAGCTCGATATTGCCGACTATGGGCAATACAAGGTATCCGCCCTGTACGTGAGGGACTTGAATGATTCCATCCAGTTGCCCGGCACGACAGATGAAGCTGGCAAGGGCATCGCCAATCCCGCACGGCATATCGACCGCCTAACGCGCAAGTTCGAATACGTCGGGCCCGCCTGGTACCAGAAGGAAGTCTCCATCCCCGATTCCTGGGCGGACAAGGACATCACGCTGACGCTGGAATGCTGCCACTGGGACACGAAGGTTTATGTCGACGGTGAACTCGCAGGGGCTGATGAGCGGCTCAGCACGCCCAACAGGTTCAAGCTGGGCAAGCAACTTACCCCCGGCGACCACACGATCACCATCCGTATGGACAACAGGATGAAGTATCCGATGGATCAGGCATGGAGCCATGCCGTCACGGAGAATACCCAGACGAACTGGAATGGCATCGTCGGGGAAATATCTCTGACCGCACGGGAAAAACTCCACATCGACAAGGTCAAGGTGTCCCCCAATGTCGATGACAAAGCCATCCGCATCGATACCACGCTCGCCAATGCCGACAAAGAGCAGGTCCAGGGCAAGCTTACATTCACGGTCAGGGACAAAGATGGACACAGCATCGCGAACAGCACGCTTGATGCCACTACTGCCAACAGCGACCAGAGCACAGTCACCCAGACGGTGGCGCTCGGAGATTCCGTCAAGCTTTGGAACGATATCGATCCCAATCTCTACGACCTCGAAGTCACCTGGAATGGCCCGGAAGGCAAGACGGACTCCCGCACCGTCACCTTTGGCATGCGCGAAGTAGCACAGGGCAAGCACCATGTCCAATTGAATGGCCGGGACATCCACCTGCGTGGCACGGTGGACAACGCCACCTTCCCCATCACGGGCTACGCCTCGGCTGATCCAGCGGAATGGGAGAGGATTTTCCGAACACTCAAGGACTATGGACTCAACCACGCCCGCTTCCACTCCTGGTGCCCTCCACGTGCCGCGTTTGAAGCCTCTGACAAGGTGGGGATCTACCTCCAGGCCGAACTCCCGCTGTGGGTGCGCGACATCGGCAAACATCCGGATCGCCGCGCCTTCTTCGAGAAAGAAATGTACGCCATTCTGGATGAATACGGCAACCATCCGTCCTTCATCCTGATGTGCAACGGCAACGAACTGATGGGGGATTATTCTGTCCTCGAAGACTTGATCAAGAAGGGACAGGCACACGACTCACGCCACCTCTACTCCGTCGCCACGGCTCGCAAGCACGTCCCATCCGACCAATTCTATACCTCGCACGTCACCCCCAAGGGGTCCATCACCGTGTACGAAGGCAAGCCCTCGACCATGTGGGACCGCAACAAGGAATCCGAATTCGATGTGCCCGTCATCGCCCATGAAGCCGGACAACGTTGCATGTACCCAAACTTCGACGAAATGAAGAAGTACACGGGAGTGCTCTCCCCGCGCAACTTTGAAATCTTCCGCGAAAGCCTCGCCGACAACGGCATGCTGGGGCAGGCTCAGGAATTCTTTGAGGCCACGGGCGCCCACACCGTCCTGCAATACAAGGAAGTCGTGGAAGCCCTTCTGCGCTCGTCTAAATCCGGCGGCTTCCAAATGCTCGGTCTGAACGACTACCCCGGCCAGGGAACGGCCTTTGTCGGTATTCTGGACTCGTTCTGGGAAAGCAAGGGACTGATCTCTCCGGAACAATTCCGCGAGTTCTGCGCTCCTACCGTCCTCCTCTGCCGCATCCCTCAGCGCGTCTATACTCAGGGGGATACGCTTGACGCTGCCCTGGAGGTCTATCACTTTGATAACGCCCCCCTGCCTGCCTGCAAACTTGCATGGCAACTCACCGGACAGGATGGGAAAGCCGTCAGGGAAGGTTCCCTAGACATGAAAGAAACGCCCTGCTCGGCGGTAGATCCCATCGGCACACTTTCCATCTCGTTGGAAGGAGTGGCAGCACCCGGTAAATATACTCTAAGCATCAAACGTGAAGATGGCCTGCGCAACTCGTGGGACATCTGGGTGTATCCCGCCGCACAGAACCAGGAAACATCCGAGAATTTCGTCCTGGCTCGCTCTTGGGATGATTCCGCCAGGCAAGCTCTCGCCGATGGTAAAACCGTCCTTCTCGCCCCCAAGGACATCAAGGGACGCAAGACGAAGTTCTCCAGTTTCTTCTGGAACCCGATCATGTTCCGCTGGGATCCCTTCATCATCGGCACGTTGATTCACAAAGACAACCCCGCGTTCGCCGAGTTCCCGACGGAAAAATACGCCGACTGGCAGTGGTGGGACATCCTCAACAACGCCCACGCCCTCGACCTGACGGATGCACGCTCCCTGACCCCCGTCATCCAAAGCATCGACTCCTACGAGTTCAACAGAAAGCTCGGCATTGCCTTTGAAGCCACCGTCGGTAAGGGCAAACTGTTCGTCTTCTGTGTCGATATCGACAAGGACATGGACAAACGCCCCGCCACATGCCAACTATTCGACTCCGTACGGAACTACGTCAGCAGCGACCGGTTCTCGCCAGCCACGTCACTGACGCCCGCCCTTCTCGATTCCATCTTCAAGGCTCCTCACGGCAAACCCGCCGATCAAAAGAACGACGAAACAACCCGCCGTTTCCATAACAAATAAAGTTCTACCCTCCCCCCCATCCTCCTTTTCCTGTCTCAACATCGGGAAGCCGGGTAGAAAAGGAGAATTTCGCATCTCCGTGAAAACAATAGGAAAAATAAACGTAGTATCTCCATATGAAGACTTTTTTTTCAATCATCACTGCTCTGGCAGCCGTCTTTTGCTGCCAGGCCGAACCAACACCGGAGCCAAACTGGGAGCCAGGCGTATCCATCCCTCTAAACAGTAGCGATTTAGAGAAGAATATTGCCTGGGCAGGGGATGCCGGATTCAAATGGTTGGAGCTCGATATGTCCCCCTGCGACATCGACGACCAGGCCACTGTCCTCAAACAGATCGAAACCTACACGAAAGCCGCCGAAAAAAGCGGCATGAAGATTTGGTCCATCCACATCCCGTTCGGCCCCGACTTCGACCCATCGGAAACTGATCAGGCTCAACTCTCCAAAAACGTCTCCAACATCATCGCTACCCTGGAACTTGCACGACGCATCGGCCCCTACCACAAAGCCATCCTGCACCCCAGCTATGAGCCTGTCCCTGCCGACAAACGAGAAGCCAAACTCCACCAGTTGAAGGAAACGTTGCAAACCCTGGCGCCCCAGATTGAAAAAGACTACAAGGTTCGCCTCGCTATTGAATGCCTCCCACGTACCTGCCTGATCAACGCGTCTCCGGAAGCCCTGGATCTATTCGAAGGCAACACATCTATCGACAACTGCTTCGATGTCAATCACCTTCTGAAAGAAGGCCAGGAGCAATACGCCAAAGCTCTGGGCAAGCGCATCGCCACTATCCACATTTCCGACTACGACAGAATCAACGAGCGCCACTGGATACCCGGCAAGGGCGTCATCCAGTGGGTTCCCCTCGTCCGCCAACTCCAGGCAAATGGCTACCAGGGGCCCTTCATGTTTGAAGTCACCACCACCCCGTGGAAGGACAACATGAAACAATTCTACATCGACCTCATCCAGTCCTGGGAAAAGATCAAGGCCGACTGCAAGGCCTCCAGCTAAGATCCCCCCCATTTTCCACAGTTTCATTTCTGTGCAAGCAAGCTGAAACCCCGCCGGGGTATGTGTTCCGGCGGGGTTCCTCAGTTGATTTTGAATGGTGGTGCTTGAAGAGAAGCTTTATTCCTCGCCTTCGGGAGCGGGAGGAGCCTTCGGGAGGTTCTTATCGATATCCTCAAGCAGGTTCACCATATCCACGCCACGCTGGGCGGAATCATCCAGCCGGAAGCTGAGGCGCGGCGTATTGCGGAGTACAACGCGCTTGGCAACGAGGGACTGGATCATGCCATGGCGGGCATTGAGCTTCTCCAGAACCTGATCCGGGTGCATGCGTCCAACGACGCCAACCCAAACCTTGCCCTCCTTGAGATCTTCCGTGATTTCCACCCCGGCCACGGTTACAATCGTGTCCGGGAATTCAAAATCACGTTGAATCACCGTGCTGATTTCACGACGCATCAATTCATTTACCTTGTCCAGTCTGCGTGTACTCATACGGGATAGACAACCAAATTAGAGCGTTTGTTTAATTTTTTCCAGCGTGTAGCATTCGATCACGTCGCCTTCTTCGTATTCGTTGAAGTCGCCGAGGCGAATACCACATTCGAGGCCAGCCTTGATTTCATCCACTTCGTCCTGGAAGCGACGGAGGGTGGACATCTTGCCGTCGAAGACAGGCTGCCCACCACGAAGCACGCGGGCTTCGCAGGAACGCTGTACTTTGCCATCGGAAACCATACAACCAGCAGCACGGCCCTTGTTGAGCTTGAAAACCTGCTTGACATCAGCATGGCCGATGATCGTTTCGCGGGTTTCGGGAGCAAGGAGCCCCTGCATTGCATCGCGCACCTGGTCAATGAGTTCGTACACGATGGAGTAGAGCTTCACCTGCACGCCTTCGCGCTTCAGCATGCGGACAGCATTGGCTTCCACCTTGACGTTGAAGCCAAGGACGACAGCATCGGAGGACGAAGCCAGAAGAATATCAGATTCGGAGATCGGGCCAGCAGAAGCATGGATAAAGTTGCATTCCACCTTGTCGGACTTAATGTCTTCGATGGCCTTCTTGATCGCCTCGACGGAGCCCTGAACGTCCGCCTTGAGGAGGAGCTTGAGCTGGGCTTTCTGCATCCCGTTGCCCATGAGCAGACGGATATCTTCCATGCGAGACTTACGGGGTGTATTGAGGCGGGTTTCGCGGAGTTCGAGCTGGCGTTCTTCAGCCAGTTTCTTGGCAACGCGTTCGTTTTCCATTTCGACGAGTTCGTCGCCAACATTGGGTGTTTCAGCAAATCCGACGATTTCCACCGGCGTACCGGGGCCAGCTGACTTGATTTTTTTGCCGCTGTCGCTGTTGATGGAGCGAACTTTACCAGCGAAGGGACCGCAAATAAAGGGCATGCCCACCTTGAGAGTGCCACTTTCAACAATAGCTGTTGCCGAGCTACCACGACCATGTTCCACGCGAGCTTCAATGATGGAAGCGCGGCAATTGGCCTTCGGATTGGCTTTGAGTTCCAGAACTTCAGCTTGCAAGACCAGGAGGTCGAGGAGATCGGGAATGCCGGCCCCAGTCAGAGCGGAAACTTCTACGCATTCTGTATCGCCACCGAAATCGGTCGGCACCAGGCCTTCTTCCATGAGACCAGTCTTGGCCTTCATCGGATCGGCGGAGATAAGGTCACACTTGTTGATGGCGACAATCACCGTCTTGTTGGCAGCCTTGGCATGGGCGATGGCTTCGCGCGTCTGGGGCATGATACCGTCATTGGCAGCGACGACGAGCACGACAATGTCCGTCACGTCAGCACCGCGGGCACGCATTTCCGTAAAGATGGCGTGTCCGGGAGTATCGATAAAGGTCAGCAACTGACCACTGTGTTCTACGGCGTAGGCACCGATGTGCTGGGTAATGCCCCCTGCTTCACCCTTGGCCACACGAGAACGGCGGATGTAGTCCAGAAGGGACGTCTTGCCGTGGTCAACGTGCCCCATGACGGTGATGATGGGCGTTCTGAGTTTGAGAACTTCCTTGGGTTCTTCCACCACCGGGACGGGATCGGGCTCCTTGGGAGCTTCTGGCTGGGGCTTGACGCCGCCGCCCTTTTCACGTTTTTCACGTTCAAAGACAAAGCCGTGGATGTCGCAAAGTTTGCCAACCACTTCTGCGTCGATCACTGTAGAGGGATTGCCGAAGATTCCCAGCCCCATCAAATCCTTGATGAGACGGAAAGGCTTGATACCCATCATATTGGCCAGATCCGATACGACGACCGGTGGTTTGAGATTGATGATACTACCAGAAGAGACCGTTCCTTCTTCCTTCTCGGGGGAAGGAGACGCTTCCGCCACTTCGGCTGTTTCGGAAACAACAGGTTCAACCGTACGCTCTGCCTGAGAACGGGGCTTCTTTTTACCCGAAAGAAGATCGAGAGCCTGCTTCTTTTCCTGTTTGGCTGGAGCTTCCTGAGCGGACTCCGACGTCACGTCGGCCGCGGCAGGTTCAGCCTGCTGTTCCTTGCGAGACTTCTTCGGCTTGGAACCGATGAGATCAAGCACTTCTTTTTCTGACTCGCGATTATCTTTTTGACCGGACATAGATGTAAAATTGATTCTTGTATATGCCGGTGAGGTATCCCTCTCCGGCTGGGTTTAATGGTTCGCTACGGAATGGACTTTTTCCATGACGGCTTCCGCTTCTTCCATGGAGATTTCGAGGTTGTCTGCGATGTCTGCAGCTTCGAAGTCAACGAGAGCGGCAACCGTCGTACCACCCATGGTGGCAAGACCGTATGCGATGTCCTCGGCAATGCCGAGCTGTCTGCTCAGTGCCCTGGATGCTTCAGCCAATTGCTTGGCGACGCCGGCCTGAGGGTCGTACACGCGTACCTGGACATCCCAATTCATCAGGCGGGAGGTCAAACGCGCATTTTGTCCGCGGCGCCCGATAGCTTTGGAAAGGTCCCTGTCGTCGTTGACAATGACCAGAACCGACTTCGTATCGGGGTTGGCGATAATTTCACGGGGTTCCACCGGAATCAGTGCACTACGCACAAACTCGGCGGGATCCTCCGTCCATTCAAGGATGTCCACCTTCTCGTTGTTGAGTTCGCGGACGATATTCTTGACTCTTGCACCACGAAGGCCAACGCAAGCCCCCACGGGGTCCACCTTGGGATCGTTACTGTACACAGCCACCTTGGTACGGTAACCAGCTTCGCGGGCAATGCCGCGGATGTCCACCGTACGGTCGGAGATTTCGACGACTTCGGCTTCAAACAGGCGGCGGACGAGGTTCGGATGGCTTCGGGACAGGATGACTTCCGGCCCACGGCCTTCCACGCGCACTTCAACGACGTAGAAGCGCATGCGGTCACCCACAGAGTATTCTTCGGTCGAGACGCGTTCACGAGATGGCATCACCCCTTCAAACTTGCCGAGATCAATGAAGATGTCGCCCTTTTCAAAGCGGCGAACGGTACCCGTAACGAGGTCGCCGGCGCGATCCTTGAATTCTTCGTAAAGCATTTCCTTTTCAGCATCAAGGAGCTTCTGCATCATCGTCTGACGAGCAGTCTGTACAGCGATGCGACCAAAGTCCTTCGGAGTCACATTCACGTCAATGACGTCGCCCACGGATGCATTGGCATCCAGACGGACTGCCGTAGCAAGGGGTATCTGATTAAACTTATCCTTATACTCATCTTCCGACACTACTTCGAGGGCAGCCAGAATGCGGACCTTACCCTTGTTTGTGTTGATTTCTGCGCGGATATGATCAATCGCATTGGCACCAGGAACCATTTTCTTGTACGCAGAGAGGAAGGCAGAAGCCAGGGCTGTCAGGATTCTGTCTCGGGATAGTCCCTTTTCTCTTTCATAGTAGTCAACCAGGGCGGTAATATCGTTCGTCATGTGAGTGAAATGCTGATTGTTAATGGATTAGACAAAAAAGAGCGGGTCATCGACCCACCCTCCTGAATAGCTCCGGGGAATGTTTTCACAGGAATTAAAGCACGCCATCGCCTGTTTGACAAGAACAATTCCTGCCTCCCTAATCTCTCACAGACAATTATTTTTGAACTCGCTCCTTGCTCACGCCAAAAAGAAATCCGGGCCTTCACCATCGGGAACCGAGTCCTGAATTTCTCTCAATTTATCGGCGACATTCTCCATATTATCCCAAATATCGGAACGAATCGTAAAGGGGCAGCCTTCCAGAAGAGAGAGAGCCAGTGCATCGCCAGGGCGGGAGTCAAGCTCCACAACTTTGATACTGGAAACCTCATTCTCCATTTCGAGAACCATACGGCAGTAGTAAACGCCCTTTTTGCTGTGGACGATGCAGGAACCACGGAGGCGAATACCCATCCCCCGCATCATGTCCCGCATCAAATGGTGGGTCATGGGCCGGGGTATTTCCTGCTTGGACAAATGAAGGTTTATAAAAGCACCAACCGCTGAGTCAATGAAAATGACAACTGCCTTTTTGCCGCCAGTCACCGGAATCAAAAAGGTCGCACACCCGGCCGGTGTCGGCAACAAGGCAAGAACACGAACAGCAATAGTGGATATCCCGGGATCCGGCATAGAAAATCGCAGCAGGGTACCCGCAAGTACCCCACCATACTTAAGGTTACTGATTCATGTAGCCACGGGAAACACGGACATACTTCTCCGCCCACGCATGATTCTTCGCCTGGGATCCAGGCCCCAGATCCTTGACCACTTTGGCGGGGGATCCAAGGACGAGTGAATTGGGAGGAATTACCGTCCCCTTCGTCACAAGAGCTTGGGCACCAACGACAGAACCTTCCCCGACGACTGCACCGTCAAGTACGATGGCTCCCATCCCGATCAGGACATCGTTCTGAATCGTACAGGCATGGAGGATAGCACCGTGACCCACCGTTACGTAGTCACCCACGAAACAGCCGTAATCATCAGCCACATGGAGACAACTGTTGTCCTGAATATTGGAGCATTTACCAACGGAAATCCTGTTGATATCTCCCCGCAAGGTCACATTGTACCAAATGCTTGCATTCTCATCGATATCTACCTGACCGATCAGATCTGCACTGGCAGCGATATATGCCGTTGCGTCAAGGACCGGAGTCATTCCTTGAAAGGATTCAATTGCCATACACTAAAAGCTACTGGGAATTGACTGTGAAAGCCAGCAGAAAGATGTTCATACCTATCACATCAGGGAAAATTGCGAGATGTTTTTCCCATCACTTCGCCTCCCACACAGCCACAGTTTTGCTCAGGCATTCTACGACATTTCGCTCACTCTCCGGTACCATGTAAGCTCCTTCCAGTACAGGCAGGAGCTCTTCGAGAACTTTGGTCATCCCAGCAGAATCCACAGCTACATCCCGATCCGAACGTCCATTTTCCCCGGCAATCGACACATAAACCGACTGACTCGCGTCCACAAAACGCCTCCCCTCCAATGTCTCCGTCATGCGTTGCAATTCTTTCTTCAATGCGGGAGGAATGATCATGCACCCACGACTCACGGGAGCATTCAGAGAATAAGGCGACGCTTGAGAGACTCTTGATGTTTTGGCCCAATACAACATGTCTCCCTCCACATGTAGCCCCAGTGCCATCCCGGGGCGCATACAGACAAGGCCGGACGCGTCCTGGAACCCTTTCCCCGGGAACAACAGGGAAAAGACGGATGCATAGTCCCTCTTATCCAGGTTGACCATGGAGTCCTCCATGGATGGGGCAACATAAAGCCACGGACGGGATGGAGTCGGACCTTCAGCAATTGGTGCTTGTTCCCCCACCTTCAATGTGGGCATCTTCCGTTTCAATTCCGCGGTTTCTTCCCTCAACTGCTTCAAGGAGGTACGCAGCCAATCCATAGCAGAAGGGGAACAGTCACCCATCATGCCCATGCCGACGACGGCCCGGCATAATTCCTTCATTTTGTAACGCAACTCGCCTGAATTAGGAGAATAATCAACCGACACGTCACCACGCGCATCCGCGTAGTACATTTTTTCTCCGTCCAGAACCGCAAAATACTCAGGAAACCACGAGGGTACCGTAGCGGAACAGGCCATGGCTTCATCCCACATTTCACGCCACGCCCGGGCTACATCCGGCGTTAAAGCAAGTCGGCCTCTCAACACATACTTTTGGGCGTATTCCCTGCTTCGGTTGAGGAAGGTTTCCCAGTTTTCCGCCTCTTTAGAAAGACATTCATCTTCAGAGAAGCAGTCGTCTTCAGGGAAAGATGCCTCTTCCTCTTTGCCATCCATGTAGCTACACCACATCCAAATATTGCGAATCCCTGTTGCCTGCGCCCAGCAAAGAGTATCTCCGTCCATGTAAAAGCCAAAGTTATGGGCAAAAGAAGGCATAAACAGGCAGGCTCTTTGAAACTTCTGCTCTGGAAACAAAACATTCCACGATACCGCAGTCGAATCCTGAAGCCCATTCTGGTTCCGAATCCATGGTTCCGGATACACCAAATGATCCTCTGGAGAAGACTCTATTTCTTCACCTTGGACGGAAGATATCCCGTTCCCCGCAAGCAGGCAACAGACAATCATGGATGAAAAGCGCATATTCAACTTTCTGATTTCCCATGTATATCCTGATTTCCATCAACAATTCAATAACTTAATCCATTGAATTTCCTTCTTTCCCTACTGTGTGGAATAGCCTATGAATACAGCATGAGAATTCCCTGCCCTGTCTGTTTGCTCGCCTGCCTCCTGTTCGCGGCAGGTACCGTTTTCGGAACCTCTTCGGAACCATCTCTACAGCTCGTGGAAAGCGCAAGATCCCAAATTGGCGTCACTGTCTCGTACGATCCGGAATACCGCTCTATCCCCTACCCCAATGGCGATGTTCAGAAAGAGACTGGGGTCTGCACCGATGTCGTCATCCGCGCCATGCGGAAGATGGGGCTGGATCTGCAACAAGCCGTCCACGAGGATATGGAAAAGAACTTCTCCAAGTACCCCAAACTCTGGGGATTGAAATCCACGGACAAAAATATCGACCACCGGCGAGTCCCCAATCTCCGCACATTCATGAGTCGTCGCGGCTGGGCCATCCCCACTCCCCAAAAAACTTCCAGCCAACAAGAACCCGACCATTACCGCCCCGGCGATGTCGTAACCTGGATGCTGCCGGGCAATCTGCCGCACATCGGAATCGTTTCTGACAGGAAATCTCCCGAGGGAGTCCCGCTTGTCATTCACAACATCGGCCGCGGCACACAAGAGGAAGACAGCCTCTTTTCCTTCCCCATCACAGGACATTTCCGTCCCCAATGGCATGCTACGGAGACAAAAGCCTCTTTAAAATAACTATTTATCCATACCATGAGTGAATTACGCAAGATCCCGGGCGTTGGCAAAGAGACAGAAAAAGACCTCATCATGCTGGGGTACACAAGCATCGCCTCACTTGAGGACGCCAATCCCGAGGACCTCTATGAACGTGAATGCTCCATGAGAGGCGTCCGCATTGATCGTTGCCAGCTTTATGTGTACCGTTGCGCCGTTTACTTTGCCTCAACAGAAAATCCTGATCCGGAAAAGCTCAAGTGGTGGAACTGGAAGGACTAGCCTTACCCCTTACCGAAGGCAACGAGAGTCAGGCGCACAATTTCCGTTGCTCGTCAGAGGCTTGCTGGCGATTTCTTCCGGGTAACGCTTTTAACTATCTATGTCAACGAGGCGATAGTGGCTGCTTCCCATACCGAGCTTTTCGGCATAATCCACCGTATGTTTGCCGTGCATCCCTTCGATGCGTGAAACGAGAGGTTTATTGTTGTTACCCTCTGATGGTATCACTGCATAAACAAGATCCAGGCATGCCTGGTCCAAAGCTACTGGGTCGAGGGAAGCCAGAATTCCAATATCCTGCATTTCGGGATCGTGAGGATGAGCGTCGCAGTCACAGTCGATGGACAAATTATTCATCACATTGATGTAAAGTATACGATCGCCAAAATAGTCTGCAACGCTCTGCGCCGAGGCCGCCATGGATTCAAGAAAGGCATCCTGATCTGCAAGATTGGACCACACTTCAGTCACATCCTCCGTTTTGCCCGCCGAATGTATGTAGGCCTTGCCATTTGCTGAAGCGACTCCAATCGACTGGTTTTTAAGAACCCCGCCAAAACCACCCATCAGATGCCCCTTGAAGTGAGCCAGATTGATCATGAAATCGTAATTATTGAGATGGGAACCCACAAGATTGTATTGGAGATGTGTCGTATCCCGTACCGGAAGTTTGAACTCGCCCTCAGCATCCATGATATCCACTTCCGCAATCTCCATGAACCCGTGGTCTCGTGCAGCCTGCATGTGGTCTTCCGTCCGTGAACGCTTACCTTGATAAGCAGTATTGCATTCCACGATGGTTCCGCGAACATTCCGTACCAATTCCCCAATGAGGGAAGGCTGCAAAAAATTGTGTCCTCCCGGTTCTCCAGTGCTTATTTTCACGGCAACTCGCCCGGTAGCACGATGTCCAAGTGCCTCGTAAATCCGGACGAGACTGGAAGCTGATATTTCCTTTGTCATCAACACATCAGATAACGGACCAGTTCCGGATTCTGAGGGTTGGTCAACCGAAAGATTCTGATTGTTTGCGGATGTTGCGTTGCAAGGTTTCGTTGTCATCTGATGCTCCATTCCCATATTGATTGGCGGTGAAGGAAACTGCCACTCCATACCATTTTCTGCATCTTGTATCGAGAGCATGTCCCTCTCCTTCAACAACTAAGTTATGCCTTACAGTAACTGTAACGCAAATGATTTTTTGGCGTTCAATCTCAGAGAGAACTCAATTTCAAGCTAACTCCTTGAAAACAAATAAAATTTCGCGCCACTCCTAGGATTCCGGCGGAAAGACAACCGTCAGAAGCATCTTGAAATTCTCCACTGCATAGACGGCATGGGGCACTCCGGCAGGCAGAACGATGGTTTTACCTGCATGGAGGATGGAATCCACGCCATCCAGCGTAATTTTTGCCTCACCATCCAGCACCTGCACCATCGCGTCTCCATCAGCAGAATGGGTTCCCAACCCCTCACCTTTGCCAAAAGCAAAGAGAGTCAGGCGGACGATTTCATTCTTCGTCAGGGTCTTGCTGACGACCTCTCCCGGAGAATAGCTAACCAAGTCGGTCAGCGACAGCGCCGTTCCCACGGGTATATTTTTCAATTGTGTTTTCATATCTTGAACTCATTGATTATTTTCATGTTCCAGCAGGTAATCCCGCAGAACAACAGCCTGATTATGAAGAGTATCCTTCGCACCATACAGTAAGGTCAAAGGCTCACGGGACGCCAGTTGCAACAGATGATCCACCTCGGGCTGGAGACTCGCCAGTTCACCCCGGTAGCGTTGCTGGAATTCATCCCACTTCGCCGGATCGTGGCCGAACCACTCGCGCAATGCCGCCGAAGGAGCCACTTCCTTGCACCACTCCGCCCAGGATGCTTTTTCTCGGGAGATCCCACGAGGCCAAACGCGATCCACCAGGACGCGGCAACCATCACCTGCGCCAGGGGCATCATACACTCGTTTGATTCCAATCTGCATTCAACCAGTAAGACTACTTCAACCAGCAAGATGTTCAAAAGATGCCAACCCACACCAATAAAATACTTGCCTGAGTGGCTTTATCAGTTTATTAAAGTTACAGTAAGAATAACCTGAGCAATATGATTGAAAACACCTCCAGGATCAGCCCCTACAAGCCATCCTTCGACCAAACACCCCGGTACACCGTCAAGCAGGTAGCCGACATGACGGAATTAACGACCTACACGGTTCGCTATTACGAAAATGCGGGCCTCATCCCCGGAGTGGATCGCAGCGGGGGAAATGCCCGCTTGTTCTCCGAATACAATCTGAGCTGGCTGCGCCTGGTCCACTGCCTCCGTATGACGGGGCTGCCCATCGATGGAGTCAAACGCTATATCGATCTCTGCCTTGAGGGCGACTCAACGATTCCCGAACGCGCTGAAATCATCTTCCGTCAGGAAAAAGACCTCCGCAACCAGATCCGCCTGCTCAACAAACAGATGGAAGTCCTCAAATATAAGAAGAACTACTATAAGAATATTCTTGAAAACCGCCTTTCGGACGCCTGCAACCCTGTCAACCACGTCCAGCAGGAAGAACCTCTCATCGCCCCCAACGATTAAGAAAAAAAATCCGGGGAGGAAGTAAGCGTGCCTGTGCGCATGCCCTCCCTCCCCGGCCCTATCACCTTCCTCTCCTTACGAACGGGAAGAACTTGTTGCGGCTGCATATTCGCCGTCTGTCACCGGAGTCCCCCATTCCGTTTGGTTGGTACTCATTTTGGGTGTAATACCCAGGTGGGAAAAGGCGGAGTCCGGGGCGGCTCCGTGCCAGTGTTCGGTATGAGCCGGGATCTCGACAACATCCCCCGGCAACAGGCGACGGGCTTTCTTGCCTCGTTCCTGGTAATATCCAATGCCGGAAGTGCAAAAGAGAATCTGCCCGATAGAATGGCTGTGCCAGTCATTGCGACATCCGGGCTCAAAACTCACATTGTAAGCCGAGAGGTCGCAATCCTTGTTGTTGACAAGGGGGGCCAGCATGGACTTGCCTGTAAAATGCGCAGTAATCGGTTCCCCCTTCGGGAATGGATCATCATGACGCGCCTGGACGGCAATGGTTTGAATAGCCTGTATTTGTTCTTCACTCAACCCGTTGTGCCGGCCAATGCCTATGTGGGAGCGGAGCTGGCTTTCCGTACCATCCATCGCCGCCAAGGCTGCGATAGTCAGGAGTTCGCGCGTCGTCCAGTCCAGAGTATCGCGGGAAAAGATGTCCCCGAAAAGGTGCGCCTTCAGATACTCATCAATCGCCGGAGCAAACGTGAAGAGCTCACCTTGAACGGGAGATCCACACAACTTCGTCTGGTTGAGCGTACCAAATTCAAGGCTTTTCCCAGAAGGAAGAGGCCCCGGCGATCGACCGGGTTCATCGTGAATTCCCCTGTCAGTGCGCTCTTTGACGAGAGCCATTAGAGTACTCAAAGCGTTTAAACTGCGCGGAAATCCACAGTAGGCGTACATCTGCACCAGCGCTTCCTTCAGTTCATTGATGGAGACGCCAGCCTCCAATCCTGCTTCAAGAGCGGATTTGAGGCCGTCCATATCTCCTCGGGCGGCGCAAGCGCCGACGGAGGCAAGAGCAACTCCTTGTGGAGTCAATACATGAGGATTCATCGTTTGGGCATGAGTTGCTGCATTCATAGAGACAAGCGCATAAAGGCACCCGACCAGTAATGATTTCAGCATAAAAGAATTATTGTTGAATAGTCACGGATTCCTTCACCCACTGGGCAATAGCGGCTCTGTAACTGCGAATGCCATTGCCAGAAAAAACGCCACTCTTGCGGAAGGTCGACTTGGGGCAAAGTTTTCGCAAATCGGACTCGCAGCGTGCCAGACCGCCACCGCCATGGGTCACAAAGGGGATAATCGTTTTGCCAGACAAATCATAGCCTGATGCGAACGAGGCGACAGGAGGAGCCAAGCTGCTCCACCAGTTGGGCGAGCCAATAAAGATGATGTCGTATTGATCCATCGTATCGACCTTCGTCGCCAACTCGGGTTTGAAACCTTCGTTGATCTGCTTTTTGGCTTCGTCCGTACATTTTTTATACTCCTTCGGGTAGGACGTCACGGGTTTGATCTCGAACAGGGTTCCACCAGTTGCTTTTTGAATTTGTTCGGCAACAAATTTGGTGTTCCCACCCCAGGAATAATAGGCGATCAAAATGCGCGACGGTGCAACAGCTCCAGAAGCTGGCGCAGGGACAGCATCCTGCCCGTTTCCAGAGAGTGTCGCCAAAAGAGAACTTGCACACAGGGCGAGGAATTTTCTTTTTTGCATAACTTGTTTATGTAGTTTATTTTCCGTAATTTATAAGGAACTCTACTGTGGAAGGTTCCTGGTGGGAAAAGAACAGGCTTTCGCCTTGATCCAGCCCGGCAATGGCTGACATGTCATCGGAGGAAAGTTCAAAGTCGAAAATATTGAAGTTCTCGGCCATACGCTCCTTGTGGATTGATTTCGGAATGGTGACAATCCCCTGCTGAGTCAGGAAGCGCAGGGCAACCTGGGCCACCGATTTGCCATGCTGGCGGCCGATAGCGCTCAGAACCTCGTTGGTGAAAAATCCGTTTCGGCCTTCGGCAAAGGGTCCCCATGATTCCGCCTGAACACCAAACTTCTTCATCAGCTCGCGGGCCTTCACCTGTTGGTTGAAAGCGTGCAGTTCCACCTGATTGACGGCTGGGACTATCTCGGTGAACTCCACGAGATCCATCAGGCGATCCGGGAAGAAATTGCTCACCCCTATCGCACGGATTTTACCAGCGCGGCGGGCCTCCTGCATGGCCCGGTATGTGCCATAATAGTCGTTGAATGGCTGGTGGATCAACAGGAGATCCAGATAGTCAAGCCGCAGCTTTTCCAGCGATTCATCGATGGAGACCTGTGCCTTTTCGTAGCCGCCGTTGGAAATCCATACCTTGGTCGTGACGAACAAATCCTCACGAGGAATGCCGCTCTTTTCGAGGGCAAGGCCAACGGCTTCTTCATTGTAGTAGGCCTGGGCCGTATCAATGGAGCGATAGCCCACTTCGAGAGCTTCCAGCACGCTACGTTCGCATTCCGCCGCATCGGGAATTTGGTAAACCCCAAATCCGAGGATGGGCATTCTGACACCGTTATTCAAAGTTACATATTGCATATTATTATATTGGTATTGTGGTGATTATATTCAGGCTCCCAGTCCCATGGACCGGGCTTCTTCCAGCGCGGGATTTCCTTTGATATCGCCCATCTTCCACGCGCCGACGCCGTACACGACACCACGCTCGACAGCCCCCTCCAGGCAATCAAGGAAGCCGCGGAAACACTCCACGGTACGCTGCATGTTGCCGCGGTCATCTTCGGCAGCGGCGAGGATAAAGTAGAACTCCTTATCCCGGATATCCAGGTAACATGGCACCGTGCGGTCGATGAATGTCTTCATCTGAGCGCACAGAGTGTAGAAATACACGGGAGTACCAAGCACGATGACGTCGGCCTGCAGGAGTTTTTCCAGCATGTCCGCCATGTCATCCTTCTGCATACAGACATGGGTATCGTTGCAGACGCCACAACCACGGCAATAATTGATATTCTTGCTGGCTAGGCGAACTTTCTCCACCTGGTGCCCGGCATCAAGGGCACCCTGCATAAAAGCGTCACACAGGAGATCGGAGTTACCCCCTTTGCGGGGGCTGGATGAAATGATCAAAATATTCTTCTTCATGAGTTGAATCAGAGTTGAGGTTATCGACAGGATTTTCCGTGAATAGACACACAGTCCATACCGGAAAGCTCAGCACAACCATGCTGAAATCCATCCTTTACTCTATCAAAAACCTTACAGCTACTCTAATGGAAGAAGTTTTTTACTTTTTCCTGCAAAACAATCACTCAAAACATTATTATTTATTTATTTTCAATATATTATATATATATTTCGAAATATTTTCCAACCTCTATCACAAGCCGAAAAAACACTCCTCAGGAAGGGAAAATCACATTCTTCCCTCCTTTTTCCCCCAATACCAGACTACGACCAATCAGCAAGGCAAGCGCCCTGCTCCATCCAGGAATCAAGAGCGTCAATTTATTCTATCGAGGATTGGCATCCAATCCCGCCTCTCCGGGTGGAACAGATAGATTTTCCCCAATACCAGAGACGCATACAAACTCTCTTTGATGTTTCCTTCTCCTTTGAACAGATGAATCCTCCGAGCAGGAGAAGAGGATACATGAATAAACTTTTTCTTGGCTTGGCTCGGATTATTCAGCGTTGTGACTTCGAGTCCATCCTTGGTAAACGTCCACTTTTCACCATTATTTTCCGTTTTCCAGTTCCCCAACAACTCGATATACGGACAAGCATCCTTCCTGGCAATAGGCCGGTTTCCCAAAACTCCAATATAATCATTCAGAGCCTTAAGTTCATCCACACTAGTTCCCTTTTCCAATAAAACAGGAATCTGCTTGACGAGGTAGGCCACGTAATTCGCAGAAAGGTCTTTTGTTCTTCGTGAACATTCATCTACAAAACGTCTGCGTAGGATCCCCAATTCCGTTTCGCAATTCACTCTCGTACGCGATGGAGCAACGCGAGAAACGGGCAAAGAATACAATTTGGACCTCTGCATTAAATTATTCTCATCCAGGTAGAACCAAAGCCGGTCACCATTGTTGAGCACAAGGACTTCGGAATCGGACGATTTTAGATCCACCTGGAATTTCTCCTCGGAGCCTTCAGGCGAGCGACAAACCATCACCATGTCCATATTCAACGTATGCAACCAATCTCCCCCCCAAGCTGAAGCCATGAAGTAGGAAAAATTCTTTTCAGCACTATTCCCCCACACATATGTGCCATTCGTCAACGAATCGTAATAATCCTTAACCTTCCTGGCCGTTGCAAAGTCGGAAGAATTCAAACATTTATCTTGTAACTTTTTCAATTCCAATAAATGAGATTTTGTCAGATCTGCACAAATATTCCGACATTTATGGCGATACGTCTCATCAAGTTCCTGAACAGAGGCAGGAAGATCCGCCCCTACACAGTTCATCACGATACAACACCATACCATTTTGAGAATTATCCTGAAAAAACACATTGGTTCTTTTTATTTAGAGTATCATTTTAGAAGAAAAGTCAACACTATTATCGATTCCAGGAAATAGCAAACGGAATGCCGATCATCAAGTTTGTCCACCAGTTTCCCTCTGACAAAAGAATGATGCCAACGTGATTCCCTACCGTGTCTTTCTTGCCTGGTCGATTGTCCCTGCCTCGGGGGAGTCCTCCCTTTGATAGACTCGTACGTAGTCCACTTCAAACGTAGCAGGCCATTTGATGTTATCCAACTTACCACCCGTTTTGCCCAGAGCCAGATTCAGAATAATGAAATGAGGCTGAAGGAAGGGATTTTCCTGTTTCTGGTACATGGCGTTCTGTGTCTTGTCCAGCATTGTACGATTCAGAAGGATATCGTCAACATAGAGAGAAACGGAATCCTTGTCCCAATCCATGCGGAAAACATGAAACTTGGAGTCCCATTGCGGATCCTGCTCACGCAGGCGAACTACAGGCGTTCTGGTCGTACTCCAATTACCGATACTCTTCCTATCCGAAGCCCAGCACAAATTGGCCAGATACGTTCCCTGATAGTATTCCATGATATCGATTTCGCCGCAACTCGGCCAATGTTCCGTAACGCCAAGCGTCCAGAAGGCTGGCCACATTCCCTCCACGGGCAGGAAGCGCCCCCTGCATTCAAACCTGCCGAACAACCAGGCAAATTTACCATTCGTCGTTAGAGAAGCAGACGAATATTCCGCCTGTTTGCGATTGAGTTGCCAGCTCTTGCTATCCTTATTGTAACGGGGGTTATCAACCTTTTCCTTTCTCCCCTCAATGATCAGAAGGCCATCCTTGCAACTCGCGTTCTTCGCCTGATACCACTGGGGTTCTTCGTTGCGAACAAAGCCATCTTCATAATTCCATTTCGCGGGGTCGGGTCTGCCGTCCTTGTCGAATTCATCATTCCAGACGAGCTTCCAGCCCGTATAGTCAGCTTTTTCCACAACCAGAGGAGCCTCTTTCCTGCCCTTGTCCTGATTGATAAAGTCTTCGGCAAGAGAGGAACACCCCACCGCCATGCCCATGAGAGTCAAAATCGGTAAAATTTTCATTCTACTACAGAATACGACGCTAAACTCCGTATTGTTACACATTACGCCTTTTCCTTTGGATCAAAAAAGATCTACGGCTTAAAACAAGACAATTATTGGATCGTTTTTTGCTGCCAAAGAGTCCTGATCAAGGCGCACATGGTATCGACATCGCTCGGCGAAAGTTCGTCAAGGTTGTCGAGATTCGTTTTAATTGAGTCAAGGACATTGTCCTGAAACGGCTTCGGAGGAGGCTTAAGAAAAAACGTAGTAATGGTACTGGTAAAAGCCCCCAATAGCCCAATGCCAACCAGCATGAGAATAGAAGCTGTAATCCTTCCAATACCCGTTGCTGGAGAAATATCCCCATAACCAACCGTCGTCACCGTAACAAATGCCCACCAAAACGCGTTTTCATAGCTCATTCCTTCGACATGATGGATAATAATAGCCCCGATAATCAGGAGGAGCAACGATGCAAACGCAATGTATTTGAATCCGTTCGTATTGAAAAAACGACGCGACTTATGCAAAAATCTGGCACCATACACGGCAAAACGCAGGATTTTAAGCAATTTGAGAATGCGCAGCCCTCGGAAAAACGAATTGAAGGGAAGAATCGCCAACAAATCCAGCAAGTTGCCTTTGATAAATTCCTTCTTCTTCTCTGCCATTAACAGTCTCGCCGCATAGTCAACGACAAAAAGAAACCAAATCACATCATCGACCAACAACTGCCAGGGAGATAATTCATAGGACAGGTCAACGATGGCCAGGATGACAGCGACCAAAGCCAGAATACTGATAAAAATTTCGTAAAGGGGATTCTTAAAGAACCTGTCATTCATAATTTGCCTGTTGTGATGTATCCGTAATATGGCAGATTCCTCTCCAATCACCAATGCGAAATCACCGGAACTTCATTTTCTGGAATCAATCCTCCTTCTCATCAGGAAAGACACAGTAGAGGCCAAGGAACCTCAGTAAACAATCACCCTGTCTTTAATGCCCGGGTAGAGCTTGTCCACTTGAGGGTAGTTGCCAGCATGAGGAACAGGCGGCAGGAACTCGCTTTGAGTCCCTTTGATTGATATCGTCCTGTCAGCTGGGTCCAACGTTATAAATGCAAATAATGGGTCTTTATATTCCGCCATGTGACCATTGGAAAACACGGCAGAACGCCCCACCCAAAAATAGGAAGCACTGTTGATCTGAATGTAATGAACACCCTCAATAACTTTATGGTTATCAATATGATGATGTCCACAAATGCAGGCAATCACCTTGCATCCATCCGGCTTCTCCTCATTCACTTCCCGGATGATTTGTCGAACCTCCCCGGTACTGGGAGAGCAGGGAGCCTGCCAAATGTCATCAAAGGCCTCATGCGAGAAGATAATGGATGGCTTCCGCGTTTTCATCAGAACCTTCCTCAACCACCCCAGTTCGGCATCACTCAGTAATTCACCGACAACTGGCATGTCATCTTTTTTCGAAGGTCGTTTGTCGTAGAACTGATCGCCTTGTTTGAAGTAGTTGGCATCCAGTACAACAAAGTGGTAGGCACCCGCATCAAAGGAGTAAAAATTCGCCGGCATCTTCATCTGCTTCACCAGGCTTTTTTTATCGCCACCGTCCATTTCATGATTGCCCAGAACATGGTAATTTCTCCCTGTGAATCGATTCCATATCTTCAGCATACTTTTCACTTCATCCGGTTTTCCATGCGTCAGGTCTCCAAGCTGGATGATAAAATTCGGTCTCTTTTCAATAGCCTTGCTGATAAATGTATTGAGACGTTCTTCAGCATCCTTTTGGAGTCCTTTGTGGACATCCGCGATGATGCCAAAGGTAACCTTGCCTCCTCCGCTACTTCCAATTACGGAAGCAACCTCAGCAGATAGACTAGTAACAGCCGGAAGCAAGAGCAATAGCCCCAGCGTTGACATAAATTGGCGGCGGGATGTTTCCATACTGAGAATTAAGAGAGCACAGAGATTTCAGAAGACGAAAAGACTACGTTTCGGAAATTGATAAAATTTCACAACTTTCCATTTTTTTGCAATCAAATTGCATTCAGTCTTGTAAAAAAACATTCTTCCTTCATTCGTCATAAACCGAAGTTCAAGATGAAATTCATATTGACGAAATGCCTCGGTCAGCAGATAGAGTACAGTATCCACCTATAAATTTTCATCCTTTGCAAGGCATAGTGCAATCAAATGTCGGGCAAAACCAATTAAAAAAACACTCTCGTGATGAAAACCATCATTCCCTTCCTTACCAGTTGCTTGTTCGCCATCGTAACCGCAGGACAAGCTCAGGAAACCAACCCCATCAATGCCATGGGATTGAATATCCTGCAAAGCCTTGTCCCACCGGGAAGCAACAACAATATAACCGTTTCTCCCTACTCCGCCGCCGACATGCTCCACATCGTCCGCCTGGGTGCCCAGGGCAACACCCGCACAGAAATGGATGCCGTGCTGGGAAACGCGGAACTATTCTCTTCCGTACAATCCGTCATCTCCTCCCTCTCTTCCAGCCAGGGAAAAGCCCCCTTTACGCTGACTTCAGCACGGAAGCTATTCATCGATCAGCAATTCAAAATCAATCCTGGCTATGCCAGTCTGTTTGAGGAAAGCGTCGTTGAAGCACAACCATTTTCCGAAAATCCGGAACAGGCTAGAACCTCCATCAACCAATGGGGTTCCAAGGCCACCAACAAACTGATCCAGGAAATTATCCCCCCAACCATGGATCTGGGCAAATACAGAATCATTGCCGCCAATGCCCTTTATTTTCTGGGAAAATGGGAAGTGCCATTTAGAAAATCCGGTACTACCAGGCAGGATTTTCATGCTCCTCAAGGAAACACAACGGTCGATATGATGTTCACCAAACGCCCCATGCCTTACAAAGCCGTTCCCGGTGTAGGAACCAGTATTGCTCTCAGCTACAAACGACTCCAGGAACCCGATAAACCCGAACCCGTTTTCATCGCCATCCTTCCCGAAGCCCAACAGTCTATCGGCGATTTTCTTGCAGCCCTATCTCCCCGGCAACTCGAGCAATGTATCCCGGATCAAAAAGAATTAGTTCTCCTCCAACTCCCGAAATTCAAAACGGATGGCGGAGCGCTCTCCCTTAGTCCCGGTTTGCAAAAGTTTGGTCTTCAAGACTTATTCATCGACGGTCAGGCGGATCTCAGCCTCATTTCAACAACGCCCCTTTATCTGGACGATGTCCTGCAGAAATGTTTCGTCAATGTCGATGAAGAAAAAACAGAAGCCGCCGCAGTTACAGCAATACCCATAGAGCAATGCGCTCCCAAGAGTGAGCCTCCATTCAAAACGCTCACCTTCGACCGTCCCTTCCTCTGGTTCATTTACGATAAAACAACAGGCACCATCCTCTTCATGGGAGTCCAAAACAATCCGGAAGGAGGCGACGCTGAATCATTACCCCCTTACATCCAAAACAAATAAGCCCAGCCGGCTTTGACGAAAACCAGCACGATGTTGATCGTAAAGCCCACCTTGATCATCATGGATTGAGGTACTTTGCCCGTGGCAAATGCCAAGGCGTTGGGGGGAGTCGATACGGGTAGCATGAAGGCGCAGGATGCCCCGACACCTATCAGGAGCACCAGAGGTTCCGCAGGAATCCCCATCTCGGCGGCAACGGTCACCATCAGGGGACAGACGAGTGCGGCAGATGCCGTGTTCGAACAAAACTCTGTGAGCATCGTAATAAACAGACTCACAATCAGGAAGAGCACAATCAGGCTTTGTCCCGTTCCCAACACCGCTACTTGGGAAGCGAGAAACTGGCCTGCTCCTGTCTTGATCAATACCGTACTCAAGGTGATACCGCCACCAAAGAGCAGAAGCACGCCCCAGTCCGTGTTTTTGACGATTCCCTGCCAGTTGATCAACCCGCACACGGGAAGAGCCACCACAGCGCACAAGGCAATCAGAGCATCAATGGAAGGAATGCCACCCGGTACAAGACCGGAAATAAAACCGCTGAACATCCAACACAGGGCAATGACGGTGAAGACACCCAACACGCGCTTTTGCTTGCCATCCAGGCATCCGTGCCCAGCAATGGCACTTGCCTCCGCTACTTCATCCGGCGACTTGATTTTCAAGGAAAGACAGGGTTTGAGCATCACCCACATCAACGCAAAGACCACCACGGAAAAGACACAGGCTACCGGAACGCCAATCTTGAGCCAATCCGCAAATCCCATGTGCAATTCCCGGGCGGCAATCGCATTGGGAGGCGAGCCAACCAAGGTTCCCATCCCGCCGATGGAGGCACTGTAGGCCACACCCAACACGGCGAAAATCCAGGTCGATTTATACTTGCTCTCATCCACTTCACCCAAAAGACCAATAACCAATGGCAACATCATGGCCGCCGTTGCCGTGTTGGACATCCACATCGACAAAAAGGCCGTCGCGGCAAAAATCAACCCAAGAGCCAAGCCTAGATGGCCCCGCGAAAACCGCAGGATTTTACCCGCGAGCCAGGTGTCAATTTTCTGCTCATGCAAGGCGCCCGCCAGCACAAAACCACCAAAAAACAGGAAAATCGTTGGATCTGCAAAGCCCACCATGGCCGCTGCCCCGGGGAGAATCCCCAAAATCATCGCCAAAATCGGCACCAGCAGGGCAGTAATCGTCACATGAACCGCCTCCGTCAGCCACAAAATGCCAATGAAGACGAGGATGGCAACACCTTTGGCCGCATCGCCATCCAGAGGAAGCCATTTGAGGAGAGCGAGAAAAAGAAGCACATCGCACAGGATGATTGCATACTTGCGGTGTCCTTTCTCCGTATCCTTCGTATCATGCTGAATAGTAGGTACTTTCTTCTTCATAATCCATGCGTTCCTTCACATTGAAATTCTTGCTGACAACAAATCTGGGGAGAATCAGTATAGTTTACTGTAACAGCCTTTAAACAGCAGGTCAATAAGCCCCCGTGCCTAACATGCCATTTCCCGGCATCAATCCTGCCGTTTTCTAAAAAAATCATCAGGTGCTTGACACACCAATGAAAGCCGGCTATTCATCATTTAACGTTAAACTTAAATGTGAAATGAATTCCGAAAGCAATATCCAAAATACGCTCAAGGCATTAGCTGATCCCACGCGAAGAGAGATCCTGGAGATTTTGAAATCCGGACGCCAATCAGCAGGAGACATCGGCAAATGCTTCAACATCACCGGAGCCGCCATCTCCCGCCACCTTTCCGTTTTGAAGGAAGCGGATTTGATCCGCGATGAACGAGAGGGCAAATTTATCTTCTACGAGCTCAATCTGAGTATTATGGAAGAGCTTCTCACATGGTTTGGCAACTTCCAAGCGACTCGGAGGAGCAAGCGATCCCCGCAGCAGGAAAATTCACGCCCTGAACCTCAGCATTGATCTCTTATGGATACCTCACCAGCCCCTCAACGACATTCACTCTTCAAGGGTGGTCCAATCATGGCCGAGCTCATCATTGCACTTTTGCCCTGTGTCTTCCTAGCCATCATCTATAAGGAACTTCCCAACCAGGTTGCCGTCCACTTCAATGCAGAGGGTATTGCCGATCACTATGCCGCCAAGGACAGTTGGGATATGCTGTTCCTTCCCTCCGTCGGTTTTATTGGTTTCATCATCGCGCGCTTCACCCGTTTCGTGTGCATGCTCTCATGTCGTTCCGATAAAAAGTTCTGTAATGCAAAGCCTTTAGAGCGTTTTTGCACCTACATCGAACTCTTCGTGGTGAGCCTGCTCTCCGGCACATCCCTTTACTTTTTACAAGTTTGCAGAGCCTCCCTGGAGATGATAGACACTGGGTGGCTCCTGCGTTTCTTCGTCGCAGCCACCGCAATTCTCTTCATTCTGGTCGGGAATCTTTGTCCCAAAATACGATATAATAAATGGTTTGGGGTCAAAACTGCCCAGGCATTTTCGAGTACGGAGGCTTGGAACAAGGTGCAGAGCATCGGAGGGAAACTTACGTTCTGGTGCGGGGTATTCAACCTGCTGATTGCCTGTGCTGCCTTTATTCCCTTAGGCTTGGTAGTAACCTTCAGTTGCGTTTCCATTGCCTTGATGTTGCTTGCTATCGTTATCTACCGCCCTGAGAAGTGAACAAGGAGAAATCGGCAGCCAACCCTCGCTTCAGGTAACTTGCTCACTCCATCGCATTGGGATCCAGAACGGCAATTTGCCCGGTGCCGTACCAGAACACATCATCCCGACCGAGCAGACTTTTCCAAAAAGTGGAACGCTGGCCGTACTGGAACTTCAAGATGGCATTACCCCCGCGTTCGCGAGCTATTTTTGCCATTTTTTTCTGAAGATCATCCAGATTTTTTAACTGGTTAGAGGTAAAAAAGCCGTTGATTTCCGTCTGGATGGGGCCAATCAGTCGTAGTGGAGGGATTTCTCCCTCCACAAAAGCCACCCCATCGACTACCGTATAGCGTACCATATCAAGCATCCCTTTCGAGAATGATCACCATTTCCTGTCGTGAGCCACCAATCATCGTATTAATGTCTGCCGAAGCGCAACTCACAACCTGCCATCCCTGCCGGGCATAGGAATTGAGAGCTTCTTCCAGCTTCGCAGGATCAAATTTCCCACTGAACCATTTGTCTTTCTGGCTCAAAATCTTATATTCCTTCCTGCCCTGCTGGTTTCCTGACTGTTGTGATTTAAACATCGGCACCGCAGCGGAAGCAGGTGCGGCTACTGGCATCGTACTCCATTCCTTATCCCCAACGCGACAAATTCGGACATCGGCAGGCAATGCGCCCCCAGCCACGGCTGCCTTGATATCATCCAAAAGAATAGGGCCACAGGCCTGACCATCCTGCATATAATAGAATTGATCCATGTTGCGGCTTATACACCCAATCCTCGGCGGTGTCAATCTCCCTAAAAACAGAAGATAATGAAAGCTATCCCTCACCCAAGACGTATTATTTCATAGTTCACTCTTTCTCCTCTTTTGATTTCCTGATGAAAACAATTGCTTTTGTTCTGGCCCCCTGTCTTCTTTTCTCTGCCTTCGCACAGTCTTCCCCTTCCACCGGGAATACATCCGGCAATTCCGCGTCCACTCAAGCCACGGATATTGCCACTCAAGTCATTCCCCCGGATTGGGAACAGCTGAAGCCGAATCCACTCACCGGAGAATGGGAACGGGGTGTACAAGGAATGTTGCTGAACGCCAATAAATTTGCCCTCAACACCTGGTATTGCGATCGCAAGGGATTCGACAAACAGGATGGCCCCTACCTGGATTTCAAAGGCCGCGCCGAAGCACAAATCCGCCCCGTGGCTCATCAGGTATTCGGCTTGGCGACATCCTTGAAATGGAATCTCTACGATCCTGCCATCACCGGGATATCCCGAGAAGAAGCCACCCGCCGCACCGTACACATGATCCGTTCCCTCAGCCACCACCACAAAGCCAATGAAGGCAAAGACGGCTGGGGAGACGCCTGGCAGAGTGCCCTCTGGGCCAGCCAGGCGGCACTGGCCGGCTGGTTCCTCTGGGACGAACTGGACGCCTCCGCGCGCACCGAACTCAGCCGCATGGTGGAGCATGAAGCCAACCGTTTCCTCAACTTCAAGACGCCCTACTACCAGAACCAATCCGGGAAAATCATCACCCCCGGAGACAGCAAGGCGGAGGAAAACGCCTGGAACTCCACCATCCTCGTCGCCGCCAATGTCATGATACCCCATCACCCCAACTGGCAAAAATGGAACGACAAGGCCATCGAACTGCAAACCTCCGCCTACTCCGCCCCCGGCGACTGGAAGCTCCCCGGATTAATCAATGGTTTCCCCTTCAGCAAGTTGAATGGCAGCAATATTGAACCGGACGGTACCGTCATCAACCACAATATCCTGCACCCGGACTACATGACAGCCATCATGGGCAGTGCCACAAACGCCTGGATTTACTGCATCGGCGGCATGAAATCCCCGAAGGCCTCGATCTTCAACGGCGGCAGGGTCTATCATGCTCTCACCGATTTGCCCGTCAAGGATGGCAAAACCATGTATGTCTCCAACCAGGGACAGGCCACAGCCACTATCTACTACCCTCAGGGCAACGACTGGGGCAACAATCGCCAGGCCAACTACTGGCTCATGGACATCATGGCCGACCTCTTCCACTGGGACACCCAATCCACCATCAGAGGCCATGACTGGGCTCTCGCCCGCCAGCAGGAAATGCAAGCCATGCAGGCCCGCACCCCCACAGGCCAATACTACCAGAAGCGCGACGAAGACACCTTCCCCTCCCGCGAAGAATGGATTTCCTACCACCTAGCCTTCGGCTACATCGGCCTCTGGCTCCACCATCACCAACTCGTCGAATTCACCGACAAGCCACTCGAAGCACCGATTGCAAGGTAAAGGAGAGTAGTACCGTGTCCTCCTTGCCACAAGTGACAAGGAGGACATTACTCACTTACATTAAGAATAATACATATTTCAATTCACGTGCAATACGCACGAACTATCCCGGACATAAAACCGAGGACAAGAGTAAGTATGAAGCCCTCACGGGAGAATGTCACTCGCAAAAAAACAGCCTCACACACAATTTTATCTTCATGTATTATTCATAATAAAAAATTTGACAACGCATGTAAATCGACGTAATCTACCCCCAACGGAACAAAAAAGGTAAGGTACGCCAATACCTTACCTCCATGTTCCGACAACCAGATCTCGAAGACGAGTATTGGCGTCAGTTTAGCTCTACAGCTGGACACCTTATATGGGTTCATGATGATGATGTCAACTTGGAAGCAAGATCCAAACATATTCATTATGAATACTGCCCAAAAATTAAAATTGAAGCCGGGTTGCTACAGAGCAACCTCTACTCTCGAAATTGACGCCATCTATGTTGCCGGGGGAGATATCACGCCCGGATTTTATAAGAAGGAGGAACTCCATGACTATGTCAAACAGGGAGGCATCATTCGCGTCAATATCGACCCTAAACCGAGGCTCATCCATGCTACCAGTCCGCGAGGAGAAAAGTATGTCCGTTCCGAGCCTAATGATACCCCAAATGATAATCTCCTGAAGTTGCCTTGCGTCTAAGATCAATCATTTGACATATTCATGTCCCAGGGGCTGTTCCATGAGGTGAAAATCTCAACGGAACAGCCCTTTTTGTTGCATCCATGCATTTACCCGCTTTCTTAATCACTGCCGACCTGAGGTTTGATCAATCATTTACAGGGAAGAGGGATATTCATCTCGCCGTTCGGGAAAGCACCTGAGCCGTCGCGCTTCCATACAGGGAGGTGGGCATTCCAAAGGGAACTGGAAGACTAATTAATTAGAATGATTCCATTATGAAAGCTGATAAACTTTCGTTCTCAGAAACGATAAATTTCTTTGTGTGGTCAATGTTTTCCTCAGTTTGTCGAAAAGTTGGTTCTGATGTCATAATTATTCGGACATACATCCATTTTTCACCATTTGAACCTTGATTGGGAATCCTCCCGGGGATTATTGTCATGATACAGGTACACGATTATGTTCCATTTTCCCCTCCCCCTTATCCTTCTTACACTGGCATTGCCGTATTCCGGCATGGCGGCTGAATCTGATTCCTCGAGTCCATTCGGTTCAACATCGAATGGGCCAACCAAAAACCAGATCATTCCTCTCCAGAAAAAAGACATCAAGGCTCCTGTCATTTCTGCCGATGAAAAAGGCATCATCAACCTGACAGCAGACAAGGCCCACCTCAAGGGTAAGGACTGCAAGCTCGAAAACCGGTACGGCTTCCCGTCCATCGGGGTCTTCAACAAGGCGGGAGACCAAGTTGCCTGGCTGATGAATGTTCCAAAAGCTGGCGAATATATTGTGGAAGTCCGGTATTCATGCCCCGAATACTACAAGCCGCCGTCATCGCTCGTCGATGTCAGATCAGGAAGTCATCTTTGCCCATGGAACATGGTCGCGACATCAACAGGTTACTGGAACAATTTCAATACGCGACATATTGGCACAATCCAGCTGGATGCCGGAGAACAGCCATTCGTGCTGACCCTGCTGGCAAATTATGCCGTTAACATCGATACGATACGCCTCATTCCCTCCCCGGGTCAGGTAGTCAAACCCAATGAGGCGGGGGAATTCGTCCTCAAACCGGATACGGCCGACTTGTCGGAAGGGTATGTCAATCGTGTCAAAAGCATCGCCACATCCCAACGCATTTCCTGGCTGATCAATTCCCCATCCACCCAGCGCTACGAGGTCATCATCAATGGCTCCTGCCCCAGTGGAGCCCAATATGAACTTTCCTGCGGCAACTCTACGGCAAATTTTGCCCCGGCTCGCACGGAGAACTGGGATACCTTCGTTGATTTCACCGCGACAACGGTCATTCTCCCAGCAGGGCAAAACACCATCACGCTGAAGAATCAGCAGGGACAATTCGACATGAAATACGTCACTCTCAAGCCAACAGGAGAGGATCTTGACGCAAAAATCAAAGAATTGGAAGGAAAACCCCGCATTGGCATGGACAAGAAGGATCTTGAAACCATTTGGGGCGGATGTGCCTCCAGGAATCCCGATTCCTTCCTGAAACTCCACGGTACCAACAAGGCCGAAAGCGATTTCTACAAAGGCGTTGAATCCTCCTGCAAGGCTTTTCAATGGACGCTGCCGGACATGACTGTCACGGGCGTGTTCCTGAATGACAAATGCATCAACCTGATCGTCAAGATGCCCAATCAGACCTTCGCGGCAGCCAGGGAACTCATGGGAAAACTCATGCCCGGCATTGAATTTGCCACGGCTCCCATCACTACGGAACCTCCCTACATCCTCCCCTCCAAGGACAAGGTGTACCAACTCCTCTACTGGGGGGACTGCTTCGAGGTTCGCGCCCCCGGCTCCGTCCACGAAGTCCGGGAATCCGCCGAGAAAGAGTTCCAGAAGCTCATCAGCAGAGTAAGGCTGGGCATGTCCCTGGAACAGTTGCAGGAAATTCTGGGCAAGGGGAACACGCGTCAGAACTTCGATCTCGAACGCAACGCAGCCGGAGACACAGACAGCAACATTTACAAGGGTATCAACAAGCGATGCACGGGCAACATCTGGGCTTTCCCGGCAAACGCTGACTCCCACATCACCGCCATCATGTTCAATGGAACATGCATCGGGCTGGACATCAGTCAACGCAACGGGTTCACCGCCGAGGAAGCCTTGAACCTCGCTCAAACCTTCATTCCCAACGTCCAGTTCAATGTGACGCCCGCCCGCCTGGCACCCAACATGACCTATTACTCCACCAACTACAACAAGGGCTACAAAATGCAGTTCCGAGGCGCGTATCTGGAGTTGAAGGCATCCAGCCTGCTCAAGGCCTTATTGCTCGAAGAACTGGGGTTTGGCACCAGTAAAAAGCCAGCCATCGCAGGAGCCGATGGAAACGATCCTGCATCGTCTTCCGCCCAAAAGCAATCCGCCATGGCTCTCGTCAACCTGCTTCAGAAAAACCCGGCTCTGAAAAGTGCCCCCATCTTCGGGCGCACGGCCGCTGAAATCGATGCCATTCTCGGCAAGTCAGAAGAGATCGACCCAAGCCTCACCATCCTGCCCACCCGCGTCTGGAAAATCAAAGGCAGTACCTATCGTCTCACCGGAACCTTCGCCCAAAAGAACAACAAAGATGTCCTCAATAGCATCTCCATCGTCGATGAATCGGGAAACATCACCCCTGCAATTGCCCTCTTCGTCGCCAAAAAGCTGATCGCCCCCTATACCTCCGGCACGCCCGACGGCGCCCAAATGAGCTCGTCCTTTACACTGCCCTCACTGGATGCCCAGCAAAGGTTCACCATCGAGTGGACCCCGGACGACAAAAAATCCGGCATCATCCGCGTGGCTGACAAAAACTAGCGCCTCTGTCCATGAAAACAACCCCACACATCCACAGCCTGAGAATCGACTTTCAGATCACCCCCACTCTGGCTCGTTTCGTCTATATTCACATTCTGGAGGGCAAACAGCTCTATCTCGTGGATGCCGGGGTAGCTGGGGCGGAACAAGCGGTCGTCGATTATCTCGAATCCATCGGGCGCAACATCAGTGAAGTGGCAGCCATCTTCCTCACCCACTCCCACCCCGACCACATCGGTGGAGCCGCCGCCATCCGGGAGCTTTCCTCCTGCACCATCTATGGCCCGGCTGCTGAACGAGACTGGATTGAAGATATTGATTGCCAGTTCCGCAACCGTCCAATTCCCAATTTCTACAATCTGCTCAACCGCTCCGTCCCCATCGACATCTTCCCGGAACCGGGCACCCCTATCGTCTGCGAACCCGGCATCACTCTGGATGCTCTCAACACCCCGGGGCACTCACACGGTTCCCTTTCCTACCTCTTTCTTGAGGAAAAAGCGCTGATCACTGGAGACGCCGTACCCGTGGCTGGCGACATCCCCATTTACGTTGATCCCATTCAAAGCATCAAAACGCTGCGCAATTTACTCTCCCTGAAGGACATCTCCTGGTATCTGTCCGCATGGGCTGATATTCAGGATGCCGTTACAGGTCCACAAGCCATCAGGACGGCGCTCGAATTCCAGGAAAATATCGCCGCCCTTACCAAAGAATACATTTCGCGGAGGCCAGAGACGGACAACGATACGCTCATCCAAGCCATCTGCTCCGCTCTCCACCTGGAACACTTCGCGGACAATCCCCTCCTCAAGCGTTCCCTGTCCACAAACATTGCTACGGCACGAAAAGCAACAGTTAACATCGTTCCTCGCGAATAAGTCTCACACAGCCGTAAGAGGTCGTCCTCGCCCAATGGAATACCATCGGTCTCTTCAATATTCCTTACCTCTTCCTCAAACTACGCCAGAGCTTTTACCAGCAAATCTGACGCAGAGCCGTGGTTTACAACAAAGTTCTTCACATAGGGGCTAAGTCATCCTATGGTATTGATGCTCCCTCATGATTAAATCGCTTCCGCGAACCTCAAGCTATGGGAAAAACTCCGGGAGATTCGCGGAAATTCCAATAGCTTGATAATCTGTAGTTTGAAATAACGCAATCAAAAGAACAGGAGCGTTTTCCTCCCAACTCGAACAGGTTCGCGAAATTCGTTCCCTTCATAGAATTGTTTAAACGTGTTACTGTACCTACTATCGCACCCTACGCGGGTGCGTGAATTGAAACGGCATCAAGATAGATTCCGAAGGGGCTAGCGGTTAATCGCACCCTACGCGGGTGCGTGAATTGAAACTGGCATCATTCGCGCCTGCCGCAATACCCGTAATGATCGCACCCTACGCGGGTGCGTGAATTGAAACTTGTACTCGCCTACTGGTACGTTATCGTACTCTTATCGCACCCTACGCGGGTGCGTGAATTGAAACACGGAAAAGGAGCGTGTTGCATGAAGATATGGTAATCGCACCCTACGCGGGTGCGTGAATTGAAACATTGCGGAGGAAGTGAAGGGCTGACC
>CAYVAI010000028.1:0-49060 GCA_964448375.1 uncultured Akkermansia sp. | reverse complement strand
TCGAAGCCTTCAAAAAAGAACAACAAACTATACGCAAAGAAGATTAACTATACAGTGTTTCTGATACTGTTCAATGGCTTTAATAATTGCTGTATACCCCTTCCATGGTAATTTTGACGAGCCAGTGGACCAGCTCCATCCGTAGATATTATTTCCAATGTGCCAAATACCGTTTATATTCTTCCAAACAAATGCGCAATGTCCAGGCTGTCCGATAGTATAAGCGGGAATTCCTTTCGAACGCAGAAAACCACATGCTCCTTTTGAAACGGCTCCACATACACCTCCATACTCTACATAGAGCATGAGAGTGACTGGTTTATTGTCATAAAAAGCTCCCCCTTTGTGAACACTTACTCCTTGAGGATTGTGATCACGATAGGGAATTAGAGAACAAGCCTTGTTTGAAATGTTATTTGGATCTGCTTTCTTTTTATCCAAATACTGATTTGCCCATTTCATTTCTTCAACACTTTCCGGACCTTGGAAGAGAAGGGACATTTCCCATGGTTCAAGTGTCTCAAATTGAGGAAATAATTTTTTTTCATTATAGGCGTGTTTATAATATTCGTATTTATCAAGAAGGATCTGTTCCTGATCAGGATTATTCGCATTGATAGCACAACCTAATGCCAGATTTAGATGCGTTCCTGTTAATTGATGGTCTTTATTCCATATTTCACGGATAATTTTTAATGTGTTTTTTTCTGATGTATTTGCCCACGCAAGCTGCTCTAAAATATGATAATTTTCGAATAACCATAACGTAAATTTTTTGTCTTTAAATTCTTGAATGTCAACTACTTTTTTTTCCTCTAGCTGAGAGAGGAAATGAATTATAGCGCAATATTGTTGGATTTGATTGTTTTCCAGTATTAAATTTTTCGATGAATTTTTCTTTAACTCTTTATTAATTATAGTGGAACTATTTCTTTTGCAAGTTTGTATAATTCTTTTTATCCCACCAGACGAATATTGATCTACTATATATTGCGTATTGATTGGATGGGCTGCTTTAATAGTTTCACTTGTTATTAATAATAATGGATATAGAAAACATGATAAAATGGAATGCATTGCTGAAATATTATTTTTTCTTATAAAGAAACTCTGTTTTTGGTTTTCTCCCTACTGTCTTATTTATCAGATCGATTATATCTTCTTTTTTATATCCAGCAGCTTCAATATATTTTTTAACTTTTGTTGCATCGTCAGGATAGTATTGAATAAGCATTTCAATAAAAGGAGTTTCCAATGCATATTTTGTACTATCTGCAATAATCCTTCTAGATGCTAATGCATTCAAATTTGTATTAAGTTGAGATATATCCTTGCTATTCATCGATAGCGTATGTTTTCCCCATCGGAGGTTATCAATTTCTTTTTGAGTAAATGGAACAGAAGGATAATTATTTATAAAAAATAATGTTCGCGCAAAGCAGGATGAATTTAAATTTTTAATTTCATTTTCATTTATGCCTGTTTTTTTTGATATTTCATTAATATCACTGTATGCTATGTAGAAACATATTGTTGTTTTTAGTATAAAATCTTGATCGACATCTATGTCATCAGGAAAATAATAACTATTTTCTTTTGTTTGTTGAATGAGAGGTGCTTGTGTTATGTAATAAATAATCTTCAATGAATCTTTTGTTATATCTTTGTTTACTTTTATGTACTCTTCTGACAATTTGTAAAATTTCGGTATGTCTTTTAGGTTTAAAAATGGTAGTATTTCTTTTTCTATTTCTGTTGTGTTGTTTTTTATGAAGATTTTTGGTGTTGCTATTTTAATTGGTATTATGCTTTGATTGGCGTGTGCAACGCTAATAAGTAATAGAGGGAAAAATATTTTCATTTATTTAGGTATTTATTTTCACAAGAAACAATGCAATCAAATTTTTCAATTGCGGCGCGAGCTCCTTTATATGATTCGGTAGCTCCAGGTATCCATGTATATTTGAAATATTGATGGAAATGATTTATTTCATTTCCATTTAAATTTGTTGCCGATTCAGTGGTTTTCCATAAACAATCCCATGCCCATGTTTGAGGTAGACCAGTACGGTTAAATAATTCAATAGAACGGGGCTGTGCTGAAAGCACATCACCAAACAGATTGCGATCAGTAATTCTAATTGGGGTGGTGTTAGGCGTATGTGGAGTAGCATATTCTGATGGTGGATTTCCTATAATACCTGCATCTTTTTCAATAACATATAATTTCGAAAAATTTACATCTGTTGGTGTAATTGTTACGAGCAATTCTGTTTTGTCTATCCATACAGAAGTAGGGTGGCTTATTTCTATATTTGATGTATTTGTTTCATTGTTTGAATGATACGATGATTTTATTATTCCTTTTAAATTTTTATCAGGAAGAACAGGCGTTAAAGTTATTGATGTTGAAAATTCATATTCGGTAGTCACTTTTATGATTATTGTGTTATTGGGGTTTTGTATGAAAGTATTTATTTTTGCTGTAATGGATTTTCCAATAGGTCTAGGTGAAATAATTGTAATATTATCACTTCCTGAAAGGATCTCCCATTTTATTAAGTTAGGATTACCCATAATTACATCCTTACCTTTTAATGTCAAAATGACAGATTCACCTGGAGCAAATCTCGTACGAATCCGATCCGCTACGATTGTACCTTCGGAGGCAGTTATCCCTCTGGATATTTGTTCATTCAGTCCTGCTGTTAGCATATCTGCCTGTGGAATTATATGAAGAACGTCAACTTGTTCTTCCTCACACATCGCAAATTCGGATAAAAGTGTGATGCTTGGAATTAGTAGTTTGACGATGTATGGATGAAACAAATGCATTTTTTGCATTAATCCACCGTGTTGAAAAATCAAAAAAAGTCAATACGTTTTTTTGGTTTTCGTTAAAAAGAACAGCTGTTCCTCGTAATGTATCAAAAAAACGGTCACCCAAGCTGGCGCGAGGGAAGCTTCTGTGCAAGGTTTTTTTGAACCATATCAATACTTCTGGGTGCAGCGTCGTACGCTGCAGTGGGGACGAGGAGCTCCTCTTCTTCTTCTTTCTCAAGACGAGCCAGCTGCCCTTGGAGGGGGCTGATTTGGTCTGCCTCCATTTCGCTCTGCGTGCGGTTCGTTCGCTCGTAGTTTGTCGAGGAGTTCATAGATGTATTTCAGACCTCGTTCGCATTCCTTATGGAGGTCCAAGGGATCGTTGAATTCATAAAGTTTTTTAAGAGCTTTTTACGCGTTACGGTATCTGTTATCTCCAGCTTCATGAATCCGTTGCGGAGCTGATTGAGGGAAGGGATCATGTTTACGGATACGACGACTTCCTTCCCTCTGGCTTTCTATTTGTTTCAGTTGCTGGACTGGTAAGAGGTTGGTTCCCACAGTGACCGCTCAAGGGATCAACGAGTTGCGAGTACTCCATTCACTCGTAGCCCAGGAATTGCCTCACGTGCATGTAGTTCTTTTGCTCTACCCAGGACTGGTCGTTTTTGTGGTACGGACGCGATCTGGTCAGTTCGATCCGATGACCTAAATGTTCCATGACATGTTGCCATTTGATGCTCTCCCAACTGACGAACTCTCCTCCTATCCCTTTCCATAGGAAGGGCGTACGTTCCATGAGAGGGTCATAGTGTTCCTCAGTACCCTTTTTGCCTGAGCGGTTCCACATGGGAACTATCTCAGTCCAACCACTATATTAACTATACAATCAGCTCTGTAGTTTTTCCCGTCGCATAATTTCAGTCAGCACCATGAACAAGTCCGCCTTGTTGGCGACGCCGGACATCTTTTTCGTTTCCGGATCGACGACAGCCAGAGATTCAGTCTGATCCTTTTTGGAGAATATTTCCAAGGCTTCCGGCAATTTCATATTCGGTTTTAGCGTTGGCAGATTATTCCGGGACACATCGACAGCAATGATAGCTTCGGCCAATTCCTTGTTGCGCGCAAACTCCTGGATATCTGAGGTGACGATGGCTCCCATGTACTTCCCTTTTTCGGAAGCTACAAAGATGGTTTGTGCAGGATTTTTCAGCAAAATTGTGGCCACAGTACCGAAATTGTCATTGGGAAGAACAGTCGGCGGCATTTTTCTCGCAATATCTTTGACATAAACGTCTTGCAATGGTTTATTGAAGATACTTCTGGGACCCGATGCCAGAGAATCATGGTACATGGACTCCACTTTGAGAAGCCTTGCAATGCCGTAGGAGGCTACGACGCCGATCAAGAGCGGGAACATCAGTTGCCCTGCCAGTGTGAACTCAATGACCAATAGCAGCGATGTAATGGGTGCATTGGCAGCTGTTGTGAAGAAGGCCGCCATTCCGACCAGAGAATAGGCAATGGCGTAATCCCCCGGGAAGCCGAGCTGAACCATGCACGAGCTAAAGAGAAAGCCGACGATAGCGCCAATCGTCAAACTGGGAGTCAAGGCACCGCCTACTGTTCCCACGCCGAAGACGACAGCCACAACCCCAACTTTGAGTAAGAGAAGATACAGGGCTTGTTCCGATGTAAATTGGAGGTTCACAAGCCCGCGAATCATATGCGCACCGTTGCCTACAATTTCCGGGTACCAGACAGCTACCAGGCCCACGAGTGTTCCAGCCAAAGCCAGTCTCACAGGCAACCAGTAGCGCGAGCCGTTCAGATACTGGCGGGACGTCTTGAGGAGCCAGAGCCATCCCTTGGCACAAAGTGAAGCAACGACACCTAGAATTAGACAACTGATCGCAATCCTGACTCCGTCATTCCCCAGGGATATATTGCCCATCACCTGGTAGATCGGCGTGGGGTCTGTAAAATAACTGAGAGTCAAATACCCGGCGCAACTGGCAATCAAGAGCGGCGCCAGCATGTCGAGAGTTAGTGTCCCCAACACGATTTCACCAACAAAAAGACCACCCGCCAGCGGAGTATGGAAGGCGGCCGCCATCCCAGAGGCAGCAGCACAGGCAACGATCAAACGCAAACGCGGAGCTGACAAATGGAAGCGGCGTCCAATGACGGATGCAGCCACGGCTGCCGTCTGGATCAGGGGGCCTTCCCTGCCGATAGCAGCCCCGGAACCAATGGTGAACACGGCGGAAAGGCTTCGCAGCAAACTGGGCTTGGCAGGCACGTATCCGTCGCCCAGAGCCACGGCTTCCATGTATTCCGTTGCTTTGGCCGGAACGAATCGGTGCGTGAATAATAGTGTCAGACCGGCAAGCACACCGCCGATAGTTGGCACGAGGACGCAGAGCCAGTCGGGAATCGACGAAAAGGCCTGCATTTGGTTTTTACCCGACTGCCCGGTCAAAGTATCCTGGACAAAGTTGACGGCGTGTTCAAACAAAAGCGCAGTCAAGGCCCCCACGATGCCGACGCAAAAGGCCCAGATGAGAATGACCTGCTTGTCTCCGATGTGGAGAAGTTCCCGGACTTTCAGCCCCAGTCTGAGCCATGACAGGGACTTGAGTTTGCTGCCCGTATCATGTTGCTTGTCATTCATGGATGGTCGTCTCTTTCTGTTTGATGGCGCCCTGCCCTTCGAGTCAGCTTAGGACGGCTTCGAGTTCTTTCTTCAGCAAATCGGCATCCGTCACGTTGCCGTCGGAGTCGATCAATTTACTTTGTTTGTGCCAGCGGAGAATTTTCTGCATCATGATCAGATACCCGGTAATCATGGAATCCGGGACTCCCAGCATGATAATCAAGTGTGCTTTGGCATCTTCATCAGGCCATTTGATACCATTCTTGTTCAGACCGATGGAAATCACCACCTGGTCGAGAGCATCGATACGACCGTGCGGAATGGCCAGTCCGTGATCCAGGTAGGTTGGTGAAGCTTCTTCACGGATCAGGACGGCTTCCTTCAAATCGTCAAGAGCCTCCGGGGTTAAATCTGCCTCCAAAGAGGCAAACAATTCCCGGAAAGCCGGCAAGGGCTGTTCCGCATCGGATAATTGCGTAATTTTCAGCAGCTGAAAGGAATTCACGGTCTAGTGAGGCAAGTGCAGGTTAAGGCTTCAGAATAATGAGGAGGCTACTTTTTTCAAGGATTTTCCGGCTTTCACACCCCAAAATCATTTGCACAGCCTGTAATATATCTCCAGTGAGCATATTATGCCCCACAATTATTCATGGAAACCCATTCCAGCACTCCCTTGGCACCACAGAACAACTTTCACAAAATCAAGTGTCGTTAGCTCACTTTAGTCAAGGATACCGTGAGTCCTCAAGGTTTCGGCAACGCGCGAAGCGACGACGTCTTGTTCTTCATTTCCATCGACGCGAAGCATCCATGGCTCCTGAATGCTGGCAAAAATGTTTTGGCAGGCACGGAGCGATTCCTCGGCCTCAAAGGCATCGCGTTCTCCGCGGTTTCCGATGCGAGCCAAGGCGGTTTCCACGGGGATATCGAGCCAGATGACAGCATCCGGGATCGGGGCAAACTCTTCGTTGAGGGCACGGATGGCAGCGATGTCCATACCGCGTGCGCCCTGATAGGCCATCATCGAGAGATAGTAGCGATCCAACAGCACCCAGGCTCCGCGTTCGAGAGCCGGAGCAATGAGGGTTTCCACATGTTCCTTCCTGTCCTTGATGAAAAGCTCAATTTCTTCTTCCAGCGAGAGCCGGCCAGTTACGGCGGAATCACGCAACTTGGCTCCCCATGTGCCGTGTGTCGGCTCATAGCTTTGCACGACTTCGATGCCACGGGCTTCCAGCAATGCTTTCAGTGCCTTGATGTGGGTGGATTTGCCAGTGCCATCGATTCCTTCAAAGACGATTAACTTGCCGTTTCTGATTCCTGAAAAGCTCATGGGGTTATGGAGGGTGAAGAGGCTTTTAGTCTAACTGATAGGTTTTTCCTGCGACGGGAACGAGAACTTTACACTCCGGAAGTTCCAGAACCAGACGTGAGCGCATCCATTCGAGTGCTTCAGGGTCACCGTGAATGAGAATGATTTGGGCGGGATTCAGCTTTTTAGCGTACCCGATCAAGAGTTCGCGATCAGCGTGTCCCGAGAAGTCGAAACTATCGATTTCGCAGTTGACGGGAACGGGGTGAGCATTCGGGCGCAATTTGACGGTGTTGCCATGGGCAATCGTTTTCAGGTATCCTGCAGGAGAATCCGGGTCGCAGTAGCCGACGAAGAGGATAGCGTTCTTGGCGTTGGGCAACACCTGGTCGGACAAGGTGTTGGAGAGCGTCTTTTCCGTCATCATCCCGCTGGAGACGAGGTAGATGTTGCCTGGTTCGCAGCGCATGGGGCCTCGAGCCTTCCTGGGCAACGGGGTGATTTCCACCTCTTCCTTGATCTGGAATCCGGCGTCCATGCGGCGTGTTTTGGAATCAAAAAGGTCGTAGAGGCGCGTCACCTTGGCACTCAGTCCGCCATAGATGATGGGCGTTTTGGAGGGAATCCAGCCTTCGCGTTTGAACCGGTGCAGGTTGTAGAGCATTTCCTGGCTTTTGCCGAGGGCGAACACGGGAATGAGGACGATGCCGCCGCGTTCAAGCGTCTCGGTGATCTTGTCGGCAAAACGGCGGAGTTCCCCTTCCCTGGTGTAGGATTCCGGGCGTTGGTGCAGGCCGCGAGTGCATTCCATAATCAGAGTATCAACGCCGGATTCCGGGAAGTCTGCGCCCGGGATCAGGCTCTGGTTTTCAAACTGAACATCGCCCGTATAGAAAATCGAATGTCCGGTAGAACTTTCCAGATACACCCCGGCGGAACCAAGAATATGCCCGGCATCATGGAAGGTAGCCAGGACATCCTTCTTGAATCCTACGCGGAAAGCCTCGTTACAGTTTTTGGAATTCCAGCTATCCGTCAGATGGTCCAACTCCTGGTGAGTGAACAAGGGGTACTCGACAATGCCGAATTCCAGTCGTTTGGAGCTCATGACATTCACTGAGTTGTGCAGCATGACCTCGGAAACGGCAGCGGCGGCAGGCGTCATATACACCTCCGCCCCAGGTTGCTTGTCCTGCAACACGGGGAGGGTTCCCAAGTGATCGAGATGGGAGTGTGAGATGAAAATGGCTTCGAGGGAGCCTTCGTCAATCAGCCCGAATTCCGGGATGGCTGCAAGGCCTTCCTTTTTGGGGTGCATGCCGGAATCCAACACCACTTTCGTCCCTTCAATATCCAGCAGATAGCAGTTGGAACCGATCTCTTCCGCACCGCTAATGTTTGTAAAACTAATCATTATAAGCTGAGGAAAGTACCGTACCCCCCCCCTTTTGTCAATCCGCTGACATGATAAAACTCCCTTCTGTTGGGAAAAAATGATTCTCCGTCAACGATTCATTTCACTCACTGGGCCAGTCGAGTTATGCTCGGAAATGATGCGATCAATCTCCTTGAAGTCCGATGATGGCAGGTCGCCAGGCACCGTATTCTTGACGCTGGACGTCGCATTTCCAAACTGCATGGCTTTGTGGGGATCTCCGTATTTCAACAATCCGAAGAGAACTCCCGATACATAGGCATCTCCGGAACCAATGCGGTCGATGACGTCAATGTTCCGGTAGGGAGTCTCTGTGAAAAACATACCATCTGCCGCACTGTACACCACGGAGGTGAAGTCGTGCTTGCGCGGGCTGATCACCGTGCGCTGAGTGGAAGCGATGATTTTGATACCGAACTCGTCGGCGTAGCTCTTCATGATGTCGTGGAGAGATCCCGACTTGCGGAACATGCGGCGGCTCGACTCTTCGGAGACGAAAAGGACATCTACCATGGGGAGAATCGAGAGGATTGTCTCCCGTGCTGTGTCTTCGTCCCAAAGATTGGCACGGTAATTGACATCGAAGGAAATCATGGCGCCCTGTTCCTTGAAGCGGCGGATCAACTCTACGACCACATGGCGCATGTTCTCGCACAAGGCCAAACTGATACCGCTGGTATGGAACATGCGGGCGGAAGAATACACGCTGGCGGGGATTTCATCTAGGCTGATGCGGGTGATGGAGGCCCCCTTGCGGTCATAGACAATCGTCGGCTTCCGCGGCGCGGCTCCCATCTCGTAATAGTAGGTGCCCAGGCGGGCATCATCCGAGGAATCGTAAAGAAGGAAGTCGTCGGATACCCCGACGAATCGGATGCGATTCTTGATGAACGTGCCGAGTTCGTTCTGCGGCAGGCGGGAAATAATCCCTGTCCTCAATCCCAGCATGGCTACGCCCGAGACGACATTCAACTCGGCGCCCCCTGCCCGCTTTTCAAAAAAGTCGCCATCCACAATTCGTGCATGTCGCGGTGGCGAAAGCCGCAACATCACTTCACCGAAAGAGATAAGATCAAATTCCTTGGTATTCATAAAAAGACCCTGGTTTTCATAGCCATCTCCCCGCAAAAAGCGGACGATGGCAACGCTTCTACTACATAGACAAAACTCACCGGATGTACAGAATTTTATCTTGCGAAATTCTTCTGGAAAACCGAGAAGGCAGATGGAGAGCTGCCGTGAAAATATAAGTGAGAAGACAAGATTCTTATTTCATATTTTATTTTTTTTTGTAAACTGCCATTCATGCCTGATGAAGTTCGTTACCCTGAATTGACTCTGGAGGTACCGTTGCCGAAGCGAGAGAGCATTCAGAGGCTCCTATCCGACTATTTTTCATTTTCTGGTTTTACGCGCAAGAATGCCAGAACCTTCCGAATCATAGCTTTCATTTTTGTAGCAATGGCTTTTGTGTCCAAAGCTCTCTATGGTTTTCCCCTTTTTGTCGCCTTACTTGTTGGAGGAGTCTTCCTACTGTTTGTATCTTTTTTTCAACAGGTATCCAGGAAATGGGCGAAACAATATACCATGTCCTGCATCCACCGGCACAAGAAAGTGTTCCATTTCGGGCAGGATGCGTTGACTATTTCCATTCTGGATCTGATCGAAGAACGCATTCCCTATTCCTATTTGTCGGGGTATATTGACCTAAAAAACGGTTTGATTATCAAATATGGGAAGATTCAATTGATCGGAATCTTCCCATGGGAAATACTGACGGAAGAAACACGACAACAGCTCATCGCGCTTCTCAAAGCGCACTCCATTCCACGGGAGGAATCACAGTCATGAAATTGCATATTCCGCCCTTTGATCAAAAGGTTTTCCACGAGCTGTCCCGCTATTGGGCCATCTCGATGAGGAGGAAACTACGTGTAGCTTTTGCGGTATCGATTCTTGGTTTTTACTATACTCTATATGATATATCATTGGGATTGAGCTTGATTCTTCTTCTGCTCTTGTTGGCTGTGGCTGGAACAAAGCTCCGACAGATTTACGCATGGGGCATGCAGCAAGCCACGAACGTACCGCAGGCTGATGAATTGTCCTTCGATATCGAATTGGACGAAACAGGCATCAAGAAGTCGGTGAGCGATGGCTTCCGTGTTTTTTGCAAGTGGGATGTTATCCACACACTTCGGGAATCACCTCTGCTCTTTACCTTTTTTATCGAAAAGTCTCCGTCAATCGCCATCCCCAAGGAGCATCTCAATGCGGAACAAATCGCTGAAATACGATCGATGGCAACTCGTCAAGGGCTTGTCAAAAAAGGGCGATTGTGGTCTGACAAATCCTATTTCATCGTGATGATTACTGTGATTCTGGCCTCCTTTTTCTTCTTCTCGAATGATGAAAAACAGCTTTCCCATTCAGAATTGTGGCAGCATGCGGCCACTTTGGATCGAGACGATGCCTTGGAAGTTTACGAACGTCTGGCTGATGATCCTGAGAGTCCGGATTCCGAGGCTGCTTTTAAAATCTATCAATTGCAGTCATCCCGAGAACAGTACCCGGAGTTGTATGCCCCGGTCGATGCCGTCTTGTGGCTGGAAAAAGCCTCGGATATCGGAAACTATCGAGCCGATATGGAACTGGCTAGCCTGTATCGTGATGGCAGGTTTGTGGACAAGGATCTCGATTATGCCATCCAATTGTGGGAGATGTACCCCGATGCAGCGGAATGCCTGCTCAATTTGGGACTTTGCCTCCGTGATGGCAATGGCATGAAGCAGGACACGGAACAGGCTCTGATTCGCTTTTACAAAGCATGGTTGAACCGCCCTGATAACGAAGACATGGCAGCAGAAGTCCAGAAAGCCATTGCATCTATTCCTCAGAAAGAACGCGAGGATATCATGACCAAAGGCCAGGAAAATCAAATGACGTGGGCTATGCTCATGCAAGTTGATGAATTGCAGAAAAAGGGAGATACTGAATCCGTGCAAAAGTCTTTTGAGCTTCTTCAGCAAATGAAGATCGTTCCAGATGTGGTGAAGGACGCTTACACGTATCACATGGGCATGTGTTATCTTCACGGCTGGGGAACCCCTGCCAACAAAGAGGAAGCGATCAAGTATTTCATGAAGTCCTACTACCCGAAATATGAAGATCATGTGAAGGATATCTCTATTGATATTTTGAAGGATCATGGCATTTCATTCCCCGGCAATCACATATCCGTCGAAAGCTATTTTCTGGAGAATCGCGGTAATTTCAATGTTGATGTATATGATGAGTTAGTCGCGTTGCGTTATTCCATTGAATTTTCGCGAGATGGAAAGTTCGCCGGGTTGTATGAAATCAAAGATGACAAACGGACACTGATTAAGCCAGCGGGGAAATAAAGCTTGCCATGCCATGCCCGCGCATGTAGTTATCGCCCCGTCATGACTGAGCTTTCATTCATTCCACCGTCAGACGGACAGGCCATCACCATGGTTGACGGGCAGCTTCAAGTGCCCGATTGCCCGATCATCCCATTTATTATAGGCGATGGTTCTGCCCCTGATATCTGGGCGGCAGCCTCTGGCGTCATCAATGCCGCCGTGGACAAGGCTTACGGAGGCCAGCGCAAGATCGCCTGGTATGAAGTTTATGCCGGTCAAAAATCCTTCGATAATCTCGGTACCTGGTTGCCGGATGAAACGATGGAAGCTTTCCGCACCTACCTTATCGGCATCAAGGGACCGTTGACGACGCCAGTTGGAGGCGGCATCCGCAGCCTGAATGTCGCCCTGCGCCAAGGGCTCGACCTCTTCGTTTGCCAACGCCCGGTGCGCTACTTCAAAGGCATCGAAACGCCAGTCAAGGCTCCAGAAAAGGTCGATATGGTCGTTTTCCGCGAAAACACGGAAGACATCTACGCCGGTATTGAGTTCAAGGAAGGTACGGAGGATTGCCAGCGTTTCATGGCCTTGATGCAGGAGGCATTCCCCGATCGCTTTGCCAAGGTGCGCTTCCCGGAAAGCTCCGGTTTCGGCATCAAACCCGTGTCCCGCGAAGGTACGGAACGCCTCATGCGCTCCGCCATCGACTATGCACTGGCCAACGATCGCAAGAGCGTGACCATCGTCCACAAGGGGAACATCATGAAGTTCACCGAAGGCGGGTTCCGCGATTGGGCCTACGCCGTTGCCGAACGCGAATACGGTGCCGTAAAAATTGGCGAAGGTCCCTGGATGGAGTTGCCTAATGGTGTGATCATCAAAGATTGCATAGCCGATGCCTTCCTGCAGGAAATTCTGCTGCACCCTGAAGCCTTTGACGTAGTCGCCACGCTGAACTTGAATGGCGACTACATTTCCGACGCCCTCGCAGCCCAGGTGGGCGGCATAGGCATTGCCCCCGGCGGCAACATCAACTACCTGACCGGACATTCCGTCTTTGAAGCCACACACGGTACAGCACCCAAGCTTGCCGGACTGGACAAGGCCAACCCCAGCTCCTTCATCCTGTCCGCCGAGATGATGCTTCGCTACATGGGGTGGACGGAAGCCGCCGATCTTCTGATCCAGGCCATCGATGAAGTCATTTCACACAAGACAGTTACCTTCGATCTGGCTGAAATGATCCCCGGCTCTCGCGAACTCAAATGTTCCGAGTATGGCCAGGAACTGATCAAGGCGATTCGCTGAGCGTCAATCGACGGACAATAATTGATCCAGACCCCGGTTTTTCCTCTTCTCATTCGCGAGAAATGGACGAATCGGGGTCATTTTTTGCCCTCATGACACCTCTTGTGTGACGATTTGTTAAGAAAGATAAAAAAAACGGTACTTTGACTTGCAATGAATTTGCGTTGTTGTGCCTTGTGGTGGTAATCTTAAAACCAAGATGTTCGTCAAGGGTAAGCAAATACTTTTTTATTCCGGAACCGCGCTGCTGATGGTGTTGGCAGAAACGGCTCCGATGTCCTTTGCCCAGGGAACCGACCAGTCTTCGCAACAGGCCGCCCCGACGTGGAAGGAAGCATGCCAAAAACTACCTCACTCCGGGTGGAGTACCCTTGAATTACAGAAATCCGCCCTGGAAGGCGATTACATGGCAGCCCTTGCTTTGGCTCGCCACTGGATGCTTCAGGGCGACATGGGCGAAAACCGCTCTCCTGAATCAATGGAGGCCAATTACTGGGCCAACAAATGGCTGGACAAGGCCACCCCATCCGAGCATCCCGCTGTCGCCTTGTACCGAGATGCTCTTGCTCACCCCGCTGAATGGAAGTCGGAAGACCCTGAAGCGCAGTCCGAAGACATCAGAAAACTGGTCGAAGCCTGCCGTGATCTGGCTCGTCAGGGGGATATTCAGGCGATGGAAGCCCTCATTTCCCTTCTGCCTCCGCCAGAAGAAGATGAATTTGCCAAATGGGCGAGAGCCCTGACCACCAAGGCCGAACATGGGGATATGCGCGCGGCGACTTCTCTGGCCTATCTATACCTCTTCAGCCAGGCAGCCGGAGACGAAGACATCAAGGATGGTATCGAATTTGCCCGCCAGTCAGCCGAAGCTGGCGATCCGGAAGGAATGACGATTTTTGGCAAGGCTCTCTTGTACGATCTCGATTCCTCGGGACGCAGCAAGGAAGGACTCGCCTGGCTCCACAAGGCCGCTGAACTTGGTCAGATTGACGCCATTGAGATACTCCTGAACACGATGCGCAATGCCGATGAAAATGACCCCGCGGCAGAAGCATCCGCAAAGGATCAGGAAAAGAAATGGTGCCGCACCCTTTGCGAACGAGGCCAACTCGACATGCTCATCAGCCGGGGCATTGAACTGGTGGAAGAAGACAAGGATGCCCCTGGTGGAATCAGCATGCTGACACGCGCCGCTGATCAGGGGAGCTTCGAAGCTCTCGATGCCTTGTCCAAGTACTACCAGGACAACGACTACAACGTCCCGGTCGATGAAGATAAAGCTACCCGCTATGCGTCGATTCTTGCCAACATGGGGGGCGTCAATGGAATGCTTAAGCTGGCCAAGTATTACGAAACCGGATTTGGTGTTCCTCGCGACATCAACGCGGCTCGAGAATGGGTGAAAAAAGCAGTCGATCTCAATTTTCCTGACGCCAAGGTAGAATACGCCCGCTTCATGATGAAGGGCATGGGGCTGAAGGAAGATCCCATTGCTGCCTTTACCATGCTCAAGGAAGTGGAATCCAGCTATCCCGACACCCCCACCCTGGACTTCATGCTCGGCTACATGTACGAGGAAGGACTCGGAACACCGCGAGACCTGACAACGGCTTACAAGTACTACACCCAAGGGGCGGAAAAAGGCGATACCAAGGCCATGAATAACCTGGCCTCAATGTGCGAACTCGGTTCCGGTATGCCTCGCAATCTCGACGAGGCTATCAAATGGTACGGAGAAGCGGCCAAATTGGGCAATAAGGATGCAGAAGTCAACCTGAAGCGAGCCAGGATCGCGGCCAAACGCCCTGGTCTTGGGGCGCCACAGTCATGAAAAAGGCGAGGCAATATTTCACGGAGGCATTGACCAATATCTTCCTGTTTACGCTGCCGCTCGTCTTTGCCCAACAGATCCTTCAGTTCGATATCAACATCTTCTATTCCCTGCTGATTGCGATTGCATGCGCACTCCTGGAAGTATGGATAGCTTGGAAATGGACTTTTCCTTGGGTGAGTGAGATCGTGGCTGGATTCTTCTATTCCTCCCATTCCAATGCAGGCGAAGAGGCCGACTTGGAAGCCGCCGATCAACTGGTGCGCGAAGGTGACATCGCTGGAGCCTGCCGTGTACTGGAGCATTTTGCCTCCAGGAACAAGGGGTACATGAGGGCTTGGGACAGGTACATCTCATTCCTCATCGACCCGATGGAGGAGTACGTCAAGGCCATCGAAGTCATGGAGAAATGCGCTGGTTCCCGCCGCTGGAACAAGCAGGACAGAGCTTTCTTCCTCTACCGCATCGGCAAGGTGTATTCCAATAACCTGCATCGCCCGGACAAAGCCGCCGCCTATTGGCAGGAAGCGGCCAAACGTTACCCGAAAACGGCCTTTGGCCGGGAGGCTGCCAACAAACTATAATCCTCCATCCCTTCTTTCCCCCCTACACCATGATCGACGACCTTTTCGACTTCGCAAACAAGCCTTCCTCCTCCGATGAAACGCCGGTGACACCCGCACATGATCCTGCCGGGCAAATAGTCAGCCTTCGCCGTGAGCTGGAACGCCACAACCGTCTGTACTACGAAGAGGCCGCTCCGGAAATATCCGATGCTCAGTATGATGCCATGTTCCGCAAGCTGGAGGAATTGGAAAAAGCCCACCCGGAACTGGACTCACCCAATTCCCCAACCAAACGCGTAGGTGGAGCGCCGGTCGAAGGCTTCAATCAGATTCGCCACGAAGTTCCCATGCTGTCAATCGACGACGTGTTCGAGCTTCCCGGGGAATTGGTTCCCGATGCAGAACTCATCGACTATTACGAACGCACCGCCAAATCACTGGGAGTGAAGGATATCTCCGTTACTGTGGAACCAAAAATCGATGGTGTAGCCGTCACTCTGATGTACAGAAACGGTTCTCTGGCCTACGCCGCAACCCGTGGCGACGGCGACATTGGGGATGACATCACAGCCAACGTCAGAACCATCCGCAGAATCCCACTGAACCTCCCAGCTGATGCACCGGAAGTCCTGGAAGTCCGCGGAGAAATCTTCATGCCCAATGAGGGTTTTGCCAGACTCAATGCGGAACGCGATCTCGAAGGGCTGCCCGCATTTGCCAACCCGCGCAATGCGACCGCAGGGACATTGAAACTGCTGGATTCCCGCCAGGTTGCGAAACGTCCACTCTCCTTCATCGCCCACGGCCTCGGCAACTACAATGGCCCCGCCCTCACAAATGCCGATGACTTTTGGAAGATGCTTCAACACTGTGGCCTGCCATGCAATACACCGGTCATCGTTGCCAATACGCTGGAAGAAGTTCGGGATGCTGTGCGACGTATCGATCGCGAGCGCCATACATTCTCCTTTGGTACCGATGGAGCTGTCGTCAAGGTGGCTGACTTTGAAACGCGGGTGAATCTCGGGGCTACAGCTCGCGCTCCACGCTGGGCTGCCGCCTACAAATTCCCGCCGGAACAGAAGGAAACTCTGTTGAAGGACATTTCCATTCAGGTCGGGCGCACCGGAGTCCTGACCCCGGTGGCGGAGTTGGAACCCGTTGGGCTTTCCGGCACGACGGTTTCGCGAGCAACCCTTCACAACCAGGATGAAATCGAACGCAAGGATATTCGCATTGGCGATACCGTGCTGGTGGAAAAAGCCGGAGAAATCATCCCTGCAGTCATCAAAGTCAACCTGTCCAAACGTCCGGCAGGAACCCGCCCCTACTCTCTCGTCGAAGCCATCCATGGCCTGTGCCCCGCCTGTGGCGGCCCGATCTCACGCCAGGAAGGCATGGTTGCCTGGAAATGCACCAACTTTACCTGCCCGGCACAAGCAGTCTCGCGCATCTCCCACTTTTGCTCACGCGCTGCCCTGGATGTGGAGAGCATCGGCTCCAGCGTGGCTGAGGCGCTCGTTGCGCGCGGCATTGCCCATTCTCCTCTGGATTTGTTTACCTTACAGCCGGAAACCCTGGCCAATCTCAACCTCGGTACGGAAGAAGAACCGCGTCGATATGGAGAAAAGAATGCCGGCAAGGCTTTGGAAGCCCTCCGTTCCTCACCCCACCAGGCCATGGAACGCTGGCTGATCGCCTTTGGCATCCCGCAAGTCGGCGAAGTCGTTGCCAAATCCCTGGCAGACACACACCGCGACCTTACCGAACTGGCTACCTCCCGCTATCTCAACGATCTTCTGCACCTTGATGAACTGGCAGGGCGACTTCAGATGGCCAATCCCAATACGAGAGCCAACAAGAAAATTATCAAGGAACAGGCCGAGCAACAAACAGCCCTTCAGGAAGAGTTCTCCCGCCTGATGCAGGAATACACAAGCCTGGCCAATTCCTATCTGGAACGCGGCTACATCCGCGAGCTCAAGGGCAAAGCCGGAGGCATCCCCGCCTATGGTTCCGATATCGGCCCGTCTGCCTCGCGAGAAGTGCTGGACTTCTTTGCATCACAAGCTGGGCTCGATGTCCTGAGCCGCCTCCAGGAATTCGGTATCATGCCTGCTTCACAATCCTACCGATTCAACCTTCTGGAAGTGCCGGACGGCGCCTTGTCCGGCAAAAGCTTTGTCCTCACCGGCTCACTCAGCCAGCCTAGAAGCTATTTTGAAAAGCTGATTGCCGACAACGGAGGCAAAGTCCTTTCCGCGATTTCCAAATCCACCGGTTACCTTTTGGCTGGCGACGGTGGAGGCTCCAAGCGAGATAAAGCCATCAAACTCGGCATCCCCGTCCTCACTGAAGAAGACTTCATGAACATGCTCCAATCCTGAAAAACCCTACCTTCCCATGGCTACCATCATTCTCGGCGTCACCGGTTCCATAGCCGCCTATAAGGCAGCAGACATCTGCTCACGCCTCGTCAAACTCGGACACGAAGTCCATTGCGTCTGCACGGCCAAAGCCCTTGAGTTCATCACACCGCTGACTCTTCAGACGATTTCTCGCAACCGGGTCTATTCCTCCTTCGAAGATGAAAAGGGCGAATGGATGCCCCCACACATTGACCTCGCCGACAAAGCGGATCTTTTTGTCGTAGCTCCGGCCACAGCCAACACCTTGTCCAACATGGCTCGTGGGGCGGCTCCCGACATGCTCACCTCCACCTATCTGGCTATGCGAGCCCGAGTGCTGATATGCCCCGCCATGAACACATGGATGTGGGCGCACCCTGCTACTCAAGAAAATGTGGCCATTCTTGCCGCACGCCCCAGGCACCATATTCTCGGCCCAGCCGAGGAGGGCGTGTTGGCCTGTGGTGCACATGGTGCGGGGAAACTCGTTCCTGTGGAAGATATCATCCTGAAGATTCAGGATCTTCTCTGATACTCATAAAACAGACAGTATCCATATATTGTACATTTTTTCCTTTTCCCCCGCTCCTGATTGCCTATCATTATCTTCATGAAAACACTGCCTCTTCTCGTGACGTTTGTGTGCCTGTGTTCCTGTGAAACCCGTTTTCCCGTAAGTTTCCACATGGAAGAAAGACAGGATTTGGGAAGTGCATTCAGAACCAACGATAAATTTTCGATTCGGCAGGGATCTATGACATTTGAAAAAGCTCCCTTTGTGTCCCAAAAAGACTTTGAGAGCTACCGTTCCTTCCCTGCAGCCAATGGAACCTACGGTGTCGTCTTCAATGTGAAAAAACCCTTGTGGGCTCGCGTAGAAGCCTATACGACACAAAATCTTGAGAGCAATATCCTGCCCATGGTCAATGGACACCCCATGGAACAGCTTCGCCTTTACCAGAAGCCCATCACCAATGGCAAACTCGTCGTCTGGGGAGGTTTTACCCCTGCTGACCTGGCTGTTCTCGCGGAGGTCGTAGAACCGGAGGATTCCGCCAGAGAAAAGCCGATTCTCGACAGGGCTGAATCAACCAAAGCCAACCTTAGCATCAGCCCTCAGGAATGGGCTGACAAGAAAAAGGAAAATGAAGATCGCAAGGTGATCTCCGAAAAACGAGGCCGATTCTAATTCTTTTTAACGATTTACCGTGGCTTCATTCAGGAACATACTTGCCAGTTTCAGCATCGCCATCACTGCTTCGTGCATGGCGTTGCCTGCCCATGCTATCCTGTTGCGCCTTCCCACTGCCAATGACGCCCTGTTCCGCAACAAGCCGGAAGACTTCTTCATGTACGTGGACCGTACCTTTGAAGGAGTCAAAAGCAAACCCTGGGAGGGAGGGCAGTATGGCTTCAACCGTACGCTTGTCAGAACTCAGGCAGGTCCTATTGCCATCAAATTCCACGAAGGAATTGACATCAAACCATTAAATAGAGATGCCTCGGGAACACCTCTCGACATGGTTCATCCAGTTGCCGGAGGCCGCGTTGTCCACGTAGCTGATAACCCGAATGATAGTTCCTATGGCCGTTACATCGTCATTGAGCACCAATTGCCCGATGGTCCTCTGTACAGTCTGTATGCCCACCTGGCTTCGACGAATTGCCAGCCGGGCGACATGGTCGGGACGGGCAATGAGATCGGGCGTTTGGGCTACTCCGGCGTAGGCATCAACAAAGAGCGTTCCCATGTTCATTTGGAACTCTGCCTCCTGCTGAATAATGACTTCCAGACCTGGTATGACGGGCGCAAACTCGGTACCCCCAACAAACACGGTATTTTCAATGGTCTGAACCTCTCCGGCTTCAATCCCGTAGATGCTCTCATGATATGCAAGGATGGCACATCTTTCAGTCTGAGCCAATACATTGCCAGCCTCAAGCCACAGTACACGGTTCGCGTACCCAATACGGGGGTGCCTGATATTGCCAGGCGCTATCCCTTCCTGCTTAAACAAGGTCCGGCCAATCCAGTCTCCTGGGAGATTGCCTTGACTGACTCGGGAGTCCCCATTGCCATCACGCCCTCAGCAGAGACTTGTTCGGCACCGGTTGTCATCAATGCCGTGCCTCATCCCTTTACACAATTATACAGGACGGTGAACCGCGTCAAAGGATCCAGCAAGGACCCTATCCTGACGCCATCCGGCATAAGCTATATCAAGCTTCTGACCCTGAGTACTCCGGGAACCCGTACAGATGCCAGATCAACAAGATAATCCGTCCATGCACTCCCTGCCTTCTTCATCTGTCCCTCACACCCATGCAGGTATCAGGAAAACAGCACATGCATGCATCGTTGCCCTCATGGCTGGCCTCAGCATTGCCAGTTGTCTTCAGGCACAGGCAGAGCCGGAGCCAATCGTCGCTGACACCTCGGCTGGAAAAGAAATCAAGATTCCCGGCACATCCTTTCAAGAGGGATTGAAAGCTCTTCGTAACAATATTCCTCTCGTCGCTGTACGACATTTCAAAAAATCTCTGGAAGCCAACTCCAAGACCTGGTCCCGCGAGCAAATTGTCGTCGTCACCCAGTATCTGGCTGAATCGCTCATTCGTTCCGGAAATTATCAGGAAGGTTTGGAACTCCTTTCTTCCCTGCCCCAGACCCCGGCCAACAATTACTGGACGGCAATTGGCCTTGTGGGGCAAGGTTCTCTTTCCAAAGCCCTCCAATGGCTCGTCAGAACGGATTTGTCTCAGTCACCAGAATGGCTCCCCTACTACCTCCAGGCGAAGGTCATTATCGCAGGTTGGCTTAAGGACTACCCCTTGTTTGAATCAAGTCTGGCTGAACTCGTGGCACTGAACCAGGGAGAATTGTCCTCCCGCGCAGCTCTCTGGCTGGCCTCATTCCAGATCAGACGTGACAAGCTTGATCTGGCATCCCAAACGCTAGCCCCCCTGCTTCAGCCTGCCAAAGCGGGCAAGGAGACACCCAGAGAAGCGTCGTGGATGGCCATCGTCCGTCCGTTGGCACAAATTGTCCATGCCGAACTTTTGGCCAGGCAAGGCAAATGGAGTGAAGCCTTGGGCGAACTCGACAGACTTGCCAAGGACAAGGACTCGCCGGAAAAAGTCAAAGATTTTGCCCTCGTCACTTCCGCTTTCCTGAAAATCGACAAGGAGAAGCTTGCTCCTGCAACATCGGCTTCGTCCACCACCGTCACTGGCAAGCCGACCAAACCAGCCAAGGATGAAATGCCCGCTGACAGTGATGACTACATGGGAGAAGACCAACTGTTAGCCTTTGTCACCAGCAATCCGGATTCAACCCTGCTGGCGGACATCTTCCTGCGTCTGATAAAAGAAAAGACCTTTGCCTCCAATCCCCAGGCCTTGGAAAAATTGACCTCCTGGGCACGTGGCTCCGATTCTACACGCCAGCCTCTGGCCGCCTTCGCCCTCTGCGATGTGCTCGAAGGGAAAAAGGACTACGAGGAAATCATCGACCTGACGCGAAACACCCTCAAAAAATCACCTGCCAACCCAGTTTCGGAATCTCTTTTGCTGAAAACGCTAGGCATTCTGCTCAAGCAAGGGCTTGTTGACCAGGCAGATGCCCTGATCAAGGAGTTCCCCAGTTTCAAATCCGCTTCTGTCCGCTTCGAAGCCGGGCGCACCGCCTACGAACAGCAACGCTACGATGATGCTCTCAATGCCTTCAAATCCGTCATTCTGGATGGAGGCGACAATCTCACGGCATCTGCCTTGTACAATGCCAACCTGACTGCGCTGGAATTGGCGGACAAAAGCACCATCAAAGACGTCATCCAGCAGACGGTGATGGATCCGAAACTTCGCGAAGCCCTTGCCTATGAACAGGCCCATTACTCGGCACAAAGAATGATGCCGGGAGCCATCGAGGAACTGAAGAGAATGATTGCCGAATATCCATCTTCATCATGGGTCATTCCAGCACGCCTCGATATGGCAGAAGTGATGTTGAACCTCAATCCCCCGGATGTGGAGGGCGCCCTCAAGCAAATCGACCTGCTTAAGGAAAACGATATGGGCGAAGAACAAAAACTCCGCCTCATTCGCCTCAATATCATGGTGCCGGAAATTCGTCAGGATTGGGCGGAAGCCATCTTCAATGCCAGAAAAGCTCTGAAGCAGTACCCCAATGCCGCCTGCGCCGATGCCATCCAGCTGAAACTTGGGGAACTTCTCTATAAAAACGGCAGTTTCAACGAAGCACTCCTCGTCCTTCAACCCTTTGGCACCCAGTATCCTGATTCGGACTTGCAACGCGCAGCTCTCTTCCTTGCCGGTAAAGCCGCCGAACAATGCAATACGCAAAGTTCCCTGGATACATCATTATCTCTCTTCCGCCAGTTGGCAAGTACACCTGGCAAGCTGGCTCTTTCCTCTGAATTGGAAATAGCATCCCTCTTGCTGAGAAGCGGCAAGTCTCGCGAAGCCATTGCCTCGCTCAACGAGCTTCTCCAGCGCAAGCTCCCATCTACAATCCGCCTTCAAGCTCTTTCCACCGAAGCTGACGCCTGGGCCTCCCTGGGAGAATCCGACACGGAATCCCTGACCAAGGCACGAGAGTTTTGCACTCGCATGATCGAAATGCCCAACATCCACCTTTACTGGAAGTTCAAAGCACTCTCCCAGAGGGCTCAATTTGCTGAAAAGCAAGGGGATATGGATGCGGCTCTTCAAGACTACTCCACCATCCTCCAGTACAAGCCGGATCCCTACTCCGTCGATAAGCGGGACTGGTACTGGTTTTATAATGCCGGCTTTGCCGCTCTGCACATCCTAGAACTCAAGCAGGATTGGCAAGGCGCCCTGAACCTTGCCGTTCGTCTATCCAGAACAACTGGCCCCAAGGCACGGGAAGCTGCCAACAAGGCGCGCCGCATCAAGCTGGAACACTTCATATGGAATGACCCGGAAGAAGACTCTGTGGAATCCAAATCCGGAAACCGCCCCTCGGAAGAAGAAACCAAATTGGTTCCACCCACCGCACAATAATTTCCTTATTAGTTCATTCCCCCCCATGATTCAAGACCCCAAAGGCAAGGCCTGGAGACCCAATGCAGCAGCCGTGATTCTCAGCACGGATGGCAAGGTATTGCTGGGCAAGGACGCCGGGCGCAATACATACTGGCACTTCCCGCAGGGAGGAGCCAGCCGTGGTGAAACGATCGAACATGCACTGGCCCGCGAAGTTTGGGAAGAAGTCGGTCTGCGACCTGCTGACTATGTCATCGCCAAGACTCTGACGGGATTACGTTACAAGTATCCGGAGAACAACAGCAAAAGCAACAAATGGATCGGCCAGGAGCAAACCTATTTCCTCCTGATCTGTAAAAGAGAGAACCCAAAAACATCCGTCAACCGGAGCCCGGAGTTTTCCAAAATCAGGTGGTTTGACCGCAGAGAACTGAAATTGAACCTATTCCCAAAATTTAAACGATCCGTCGTACAAAAGGTTCTTGATGAATTTTTCCCTTCTGTTAAACTGACTTCCCCTTCAAAATATCCGCTTTTCTCTAAAACCCAGCAAACCTACCCTATTACTCAATCTCTCCCCGTCATGGACAGATACCTCGTGCCACAAGGAATCAAGCTCAACCTCAAGGATTATGCTCCCGACGACAAGTCGCTTTTCTCTGGCAGCAAGGAAGAAGCATTGATTGAATTCGATGCCCTCAATAAAGAGTTTCAGGAGCTCCAGCGGAAAATGTACGCCGAAAACAAACACCGCCTTCTTATCGTCTTCCAGGCTATGGATGCAGGAGGCAAAGACGGTTGTATCAGAAATGTCTTCTCAGGTGTTGACCCTCAGGGACTCCGGGTTGTCCCCTTCAAAAAGCCTACCGCAGACGAGCTGGCGCACGATTACCTCTGGCGCGTTCATAAAGAAGTGCCGGGCAACGGGCAGATCGCTGTCTTTAACCGCTCGCATTATGAAGATATTCTCGCCGTTAGAGTAAAGCGTCTCTTCCCTGATGAAGTCTGGAAGAGACGGTATCGCTCCGTGAACGACTTTGAACACATGCTCGCGAGCGAAGGTACTGAAATCATCAAAATATTCCTCAACATCTCAAAAGAGGAACAAAAGGCACGTCTCGAAGGTCGCCTCAGAAACCCAGATAAGGTCTGGAAGTTCCAAATGGACGATCTTGATGACAGAAATCGCTGGGACGAATTCCAAGGCGTCTATCGCGAACTAATTGAAGCCACTTCTTTTTCTCATGCTCCGTGGTATATTATCCCCGGAGATCGCAAATGGTACAGAAACCTAGTCGTTGCTAGGCTTCTTGTAGAAAAATTACGTTCTCTCAACTGCTCTTATCCTCAACCTTCTTTTGATCCAACCACCATCAAAGTTAATGACTAATTTGAATTACTTTTCTGCTGCTGTGTCAGTGATGAAGTTTTTTCAAAAATAGTTTGAACGTTTGTTCTTATACTGTAATCTCATGTGCGGAGGAATCAGGGAAGATTTACCCTAATCCGGAGGCAATCCTACACATATAATCGTAAATGAAAGGCAATTCGAAAATACTTAAGAAGGGAGCCATGCTGCTGGCTTCCGAAAGAAATGAATACATCCTGCGGCTTCTTGCAGAACAAGGAGCAGCCAGGACGACTCAACTCGCCAAGTCGATGAACGTTACCGATGAAACGGTACGTAACGACTTGATTAGACTGGAACAAAGCGGCCTTCTCGTGCGTGTGCACGGCGGAGCTGTTTCGTTGAACAAAAAGACCAGTAATGAAAACCTGCTGAAGCACACCACATATGATGTGGAGCTGGCCAAAGCAGTTGTTAGACACATGCAACCCCACACGACTATCTTTTTGGATGGCGGCACCCTGGGCAATCTCATTGCCTCCTACCTGCCGGCTGAAGATATGACTGTCGTATCCAATAGCACAACTGTTATTGAACGCTTGAAGTCCAATAACAATATCGAGGCATACTGCACTGGTGGTTTGCTGGACCGCAAGTCCGGCCTTTTCATCGGTCACAGAGCTGCTGATTCGCTGGGACACATGGGCCTGGATACACTCATCCTCATTGCTGATTCCTATTCGGCTCTGCGTGGACCCGGGTTCTCCAGTCAGGGTAAGGCTGAATTCTTTGAAAGAATTCTTCCCTACGCCAAGTCCTTGTGCGTTGTTTGCCCGTCCGCTACCATGCAGGGGCATTCTTCCTACTACACCATTCCGCTGTCAAAAGTGAACCTTCTGATCACGGATGAAAATATAGAGCCGGAAGAGCTTGTTGCTATTGAGCAAACAGGCGTTCCCGTTGAACAAGCCTGATAACAGATATTCATTACTATCTACCCTCTCTCCGCTGGGGCTGGACGTTTCGCCGCGTCCAGCTCTTTTCTTTTGTTACAAAAATGAATTACATTTTTGTAACAAAAGAACAATTAATTACATTAATGTAATTTTCGTTATCACAGATATTTCTTCCGTATTTATTTAATTTCAATACATTGGAACGTGTTCAAAAAGTTGGCATGGTATTTGCTATATGAAAAGAGACCGGTTACTTCCCGGTACACTCGACCATGAATACGGAATCACACATAGCACAATCTGCCCCTGCTTCATCTCATATTGAAGAAATCTACGGAAAAGATGTTTTTGGTCTTCGCACCATGAAACGCTATCTTTCCCGGGATGTGTATAAAAAGTTACTGAACACGGTTAGGAACGGTTCCAAACTGGATCCCTCAATTGCTGATGAAGTAGCAGAAGCCATGAAACAATGGGCTATTGGCAACGGCGCCACCCATTATACTCACTGGTTCCAGCCCCTGAATGACTCCACAGCAGAAAAGCACGATGCCTTTCTGGAAATCGATGGAGATACCCCCTGCCTCGAATTTTCCGGCAAAAGCCTGATCCAGGGTGAGCCGGATGCATCCAGTTTCCCTTCCGGCGGCTTGCGAGCCACTTTTGAGGCACGCGGCTATACGGCGTGGGACCCGACGAGTCCTGCCTTTATCAAGCGAACGAAAAAGGGAGCAACACTCTGTATTCCGACAGCCTTCTGTTCCTACACAGGAGAAGCTCTCGACAAGAAGACCCCCCTGCTCCGTTCCATGAAGGCTGTCACTACCCAGGCACGGCGCATTCTGGCCTGCTTTGGCGAGAAGCCCGATATTGTTGTACAAGCCAGTCTGGGGGCTGAGCAGGAGTACTTCCTCGTCGATCTCAAGCTCTACTCACGCCGCCCTGACCTGATGATGTGCGGGAGGACGCTATTCGGCAATGTCCCTCCAAAGCACCAGCAGATGGAAGACCACTACTTTGCCAGCATCAAAGAACGCATCCTGGACTTCATGACGGATGTGGATGACGCCCTGTGGAGACTGGGCATACCGGGCAAGACTCGCCACAATGAAGTTGCGCCCGGACAGTTCGAGATTGCCCCCATCTATGAGGGAATCAACCTGGCGGTGGATCACAATATGCAGCTCATGGATGTACTTTCCAAAACGGCGATCAAGCATGGTTTTGCCTGCCTCTTCCACGAAAAGCCCTTCAGCGGGGTCAATGGCTCCGGCAAGCATAATAACTGGTCGCTGGGAGCCCCCGGCTATGGCAACTTGCTCAACCCGGGTAAGAGTCCACACGAAAACGCCATTTTCCTGACCTTCCTCTGTGCCATCATCGAAGCCGTTGACAAACATGCCGACCTCTTGCGTGCATCGGTAGCTAAAGCTGGCAACGACCACCGTCTGGGAGCTAACGAAGCCCCTCCGGCTATCATCTCCATCTATCTGGGAGATTTGCTGGATGAAATCATTCATCAGATCGAACAAGGGAAGACATGTTCTTCACGGAAGAACGGAATGATGAAAATTGGCGTCGATTCCCTGCCCGAATTTCCCATTGATTCTTCGGATCGCAACCGCACGAGTCCCTTCGCCTTCACTGGTAACAAATTCGAGTTTCGAGCCGTAGGTTCATCGCAAACCTGTGCTTGGCCGATGACCGTGCTGAACCTGATTGTTGCGGAGGCCCTTGACCGCATCGCCTCGATTCTGGAACCAGTCGCAGGAAAAACGGAATTCCACCCCATCCTGCAGGAAACTCTTCGCGATATTGTGACGAAGCACAAGAGAATTATCTTCAATGGCAATGGATACAGTCCGGAATGGGTCAAAGAGGCAGAAAGCCGCGGTCTGCCCCACCTCCGCACAACGCCAGAGGCGCTGGCCGTCCTGGAACTCCCGGAAAGCATCGAGCTTTTCAGCAAGTATGGAGTCATGTCCTCCTCCGAACTCCATGCCCGGTACGAAACTCAGCTGGAGATCTACACCAAGGAGCTTGATATCGAATCTCACACAGCTGCTGAAATGGTGCGAACACTCTACATCCCGGCAGTGTCCAAGTACCTGTATCAACTGCACGCAAGCATCGGAGCCATGGCAGCCAACCACATATCAGCCGGAAGTGAATGCCTGATCGGCACGAGTTCCAGCATTGGGAAACTCTGTGACGACTTGCTTCCTCAATTGGCTGCTCTGGAGAACAGCGAAACCACGGAATGCAAGAAATCAGCCTTAGAGACGCTCAGATTCACTATCGACAGCCTGGAAAAGCTGACGGACCATTCCCTGTGGCCCGTGCCTACCTACGCACAATTACTCTTCATTCGATAATCACTTTTCAACCCTTCAGCCGGGGCATCCATCATTAGGCATGAATGCTCCGGCTCTCACCCATCAATCACCTTCCTGACATGCAACACAGTTCCTATCTTCCTCATCCCCAAGGACTCTATCACCCACAACATGAACACGACGCGTGCGGCGTTGGCATGGTCTGCGACATTAAAGGCAGGGCCTCGCACGACATCGTCCTCAAAGGCATGACTGTACTGGAACGTCTCGAACACCGTGGGGCATCCGGAAGCGACCCGGACACAGGCGATGGAGCCGGCATTCTCATCCAGTTGCCACATGCCTTTTTCGAGGCATCCTGTCCGGAGATTACTTTCCCTCCCGCTGGCAGGTATGGAGCCGCATGTATCTTCTTGCCGCAACAGGAAGTTCTTACCGTCCGTTGCCGGGAAATTGTGGAATCCTGTTGCCGGAAAGAAGGTTTTCTCGTTCCGGGGTGGCGAGATGTTCCCGTCAATCCTGATCTTATCGGCACCCAGGCCAGACTTTCCGCCCCGAAGATATACCAATTTTTCGTCATTCCACAGGATGGAGAAGAGGGGGATGCTCTGGAGCGCCGCCTGTACATTCTCCGTCGTTTGATTGAGAAAGCAGTTGAGGAACTCCTGCCCGATTTGGGGGATAGCTTCTACATTGTCAGCCTGTCGGCTCATACGCTCGTGTACAAGGGGCTGTTGAAAGCCCCCCAGCTTCCGCTCTTCTATCAGGACTTGACAGATCCGCGCCTGGTATCTGCCGTTGCCGTCGTTCACCAAAGGTATTCTACCAACACCTTCCCTTCCTGGCCACTGGCTCACCCATTCCACCTGCTGGCTCACAATGGCGAAGTCAACACGATCAAAGGCAACATCAACCAAATGAATGCCCGTGAAAACTTCCTGGCCTCCCCCCTGTTTGGAGAAGACATCTCCCGTATCCTGCCTATCATTCGTCCCGGACAAAGTGATTCTGCATGTCTGGACAATGTGCTGGAACTACTCGTCCGTGCCGGACGCAGCCTCCCGCACGCCATGATGATGCTCATTCCTCAGGCTTGGGGTAACCGTCATTTCATGGGCGAGGATGTTCGAGGATTCTTCGACTTCCATGCTGGAATCATGGAACCATGGGATGGCCCGGCTGCCGTTTGCTTCACGGATGGCTTGGGTGCCGGAGCCATGGTGGATCGCAACGGCCTCAGGCCGGTACGTTACCTCGTCACGCGCGAGGGATTGCTAGTCCTGGCATCCGAGGCGGGGGTTCTTGATATAGAACCCGCCCACGTTGCCCGTAGAGGATGCCTGCACCCTGGACAAATGCTCTGGGTCAACTTTGCGGAAGGACGTATTGCCTACGACAGCGAAGTCAAAACCCATGTGGCCCGCCTCAAACCCTATCGCCGCTGGTGTGAGGAAAATCGCATCCACGTTCACGGATTCTTTGACTCCGTGATAGCGCCCGCAGTCAATCGCGAACTCTTGCCCAAGTGCCACACTCTGTTTGCCTACACGAAGGAAGACATGGATCTCATACTGGCACCGATGGCACAAACGGGAGAAGAACCTACCGGCTCCATGGGAAATGATTCCGCACTCGCCATCCTGTCGGAAAGGCCGCAACTTCTTTTCAATTACTTCAAGCAATTATTTGCCCAGGTGACCAACCCTCCGATTGACCCCATCCGGGAGGAACTGGTTATGTCCCTGACGACCTTCATTGGCAACCCTCCCAACATTCTGGAAGAAAGCCCTGCCATGGCTCGCCTCATCAAACTGGAACGCCCCATCCTGACATCGGGCGATCTGGAACGCCTTCGTGCATGCAAGGAACCGGATTTCTGTTCCCATGTGCTGGAACTGGCTTTCGACGCGACAACACCCGGAGCTTTGGAAGAAGGGCTGAATGAACTTTGTGCCCGTGCCGAGAAGGCCGTTCGCATGGGCTATTCCATTCTGATTCTCTCCGACCGCGATTTACCAGCCCATGCAGCACCCATTCCTTCCCTGCTGGCTGTCTCTGCCGTCAACGCCCATCTCGTCAAGCACGGGCTCCGCACAGGTGCTGGCCTCATTGTCGATACCGGAGAAGCTCGGGAAACCATGCACTTCGCCCTTCTTCTTGGCTATGGTGCTACAGCCATTTGCCCCTATCTCGCATTCGAAACGATTACGAGTCTGTGGCAGGATGGAGCCTTGGGAGATTCTATTTCCGAAGCCAAAGCTTTGACCAATTACATCAAGGCCTTGGACAAGGGCCTGCTCAAAATCATGAGCAAAATGGGCATTTCCACCCTGCGCAGTTACCGCCGGGCTCAGGTGTTCGAGGCAGTCGGGCTGGATCGCTCCATGGTGGATCGCTTCTTTACCGGGACGGCTTCGCGCATTGGCGGCATCGGGCTGGATGATGTAGGGAGGGAGGTTCTAATGCGATACCAGGATTCCTGCAAAAACCATCTCGAACTCGAGAATGCCGGAATTTACAAGTACCGCAAGGGCGGAGAAAAACATCTCTGGACATCCGAACTTATCGGCCTCTTCCAACGCGCCGTCAAGAATGCCGATTACGACAAGTTCAAGGAATTCACGTCCAAAATGGATGATGCCTCGCAGAATCTCTGCACCTTGCGCGGCCTGCTCCGCTTCCGGGAGGCAAACCCCATACCAATTGCCGAAGTGGAATCCGCCAGCAAGATCGTTCAGCGATTCGTCAGCGGCGCCATGTCACTGGGGGCTATCTCGCGCGAGGCACACGAAAGTATTGCCATCGCCATGAACCGCCTGGGTGGCATGTCCAACTCCGGCGAAGGCGGAGAAGATCCCACTCGTGCCATCCCTCTGGAAAACGGTGATTCACTGAGTTCCGCCATCAAGCAGGTGGCTTCCGGGCGTTTTGGTGTCACGGCCGAATACCTGGCTCACGCAAAAGAACTTCAAATCAAGGTTGCCCAGGGAGCCAAACCCGGAGAAGGTGGGCAGCTTCCCGGAGCCAAGGTGAATGAGGAAATTGCCCGCCTGCGCCATGCTACGCCAGGAGTTACCCTGATTTCCCCTCCCCCCCACCACGATATCTATTCCATCGAAGACCTCGCCCAGCTGATCTACGACCTGAAGAATGCCAACACTCAAGCGCGAGTCTCGGTCAAGCTGGTCTCCGAAGTCGGAGTCGGCACGGTTGCTGCGGGCGTTGCCAAGGGTGGCGCTGACATGGTGTTGGTCTCCGGGCACGACGGCGGTACCGGGGCTTCCCCGCTGACGTCGATCATGCACGCAGGGCTTCCCTGGGAACTCGGCCTTGCCGAAGCCCAGCAAACACTCGTACTGAACAATCTTCGCGGTTCCATTCGCCTGCAAACAGATGGTCAGCTCAAGACTGGTCGCGATGTGATCATTGCCACTTTGCTGGGGGCGGAAGAATACGGCTTTGCCACGTCGGTACTGATCGCAATGGGCTGTGTTCTGATGCGCGTTTGCCAGAAGAACGATTGTCCGGTAGGCGTTGCCACGCAGGACCCCGAGCTTCGCAAAAAGTTCCGTGGCAAGCCCGAATACATCATTCACTTCCTCATGTTTGTGGCTGAAGAAGTCCGCGAATATCTGGCTCAGCTTGGATTCCGCTCCATCGACGAAGCCGTTGGACGCGTGGACATGTTGGATGTCAACCCTGCCATTGACTATTGGAAAGCGCGGAAACTAGATTTTTCAGCCCTCCTGACCCCATCCGCCAATCCCGAGGGAAATCCCGTGCGTTCGACAACGCCCCGTGATCACAAGGAGGAGCACTTCTTTGATCACAGATTGATGGAATTTGTCCGTCCGGCTCTTGAATCCAGACGCCCGGTGGAAACGGCGTTTCCAATTGCCAACACGGATCGTTCCGTCGGCACTATGTTGTCGGGAAGGATTGCCTTGCTGTATGGCCACATGGGACTGCCGGATGATACCATCCGGCTCCACTTCCGAGGCACGGCCGGGCAATCATTTGGAGCATTTCTGGCGCATGGAGTGACATTGAATCTCACTGGAGAAGCGAATGATTATCTTGGCAAGGGGCTTTCAGGCGGCAGAATCATCGTCAAACCATTCGAAGCAGCCAGCTACCAGCCCGAAGAGAACACGATCGCAGGCAATGTCCTGTTGTACGGAGCCATCGATGGCACCGTCTTCCTCAATGGAGCTGTGGGAGAACGCTTTGCCGTCCGCAATTCCGGAGCAACTGCCGTTGTCGAGGGGACGGGCAACCATTGTTGCGAGTACATGACTGGCGGAACAGTCGTCGTGCTGGGACCAACGGGTGTCAACTTCGGCGCCGGTATGAGTGGCGGTTTTGCCTATGTTCTGGACGAAGACGGTTCATTCGACCGCCGATGCAATCTGGCAACCATCGACCTGGAACCCGTCAAAAATCCGGGTGACATATCAAGACTGCGTTCCCTGATTGAGGAGCATGCAGAATTGACAGCATCTCCGCTGGCTCGCCGGGTTCTGGATACATGGGATGACGTATTGCCGAAGTTCGTCAAGGTGTTTCCAATGGAATATCGGCGGGTTTTGAGTACAATGACTGTGCAGGTAAAAAACGCTGACTAAATCCAGTTCATCCACCGTCCCATGACAACACACCCTCCGCTTGCAGGCAACAGCACTGAGCTGGATATCCTGCTGGACATATCCAGACTGCTCATCCGGCGCAACAACATGGATGAACTCTGGAACAAAATTCTGGAGGTGCTCAAGAATAAACTGCCCATTACCCGGGCAGCCCTGACGCTTCGGCATAGCAATGAACTCGTCATCGCGGCTTCGTTCGGCCTGACGGATTACGCCCGTTCTCTCGGCAAATACCGGCTGGGAGAAGGCGTCACGGGACGGGTCGCCCAGTCCGGCAAGCCGGAGATCATCCCCGACACAACGCTTGACCCGACCTTTCTCAACCGGACACGCATCAGGCAGGAAGACAAACCGGAGTCCTTTCTCTGTGTCCCTATCATTCATGGAGAAGATGTGATTGGAACCTTATCGATTGACTATCCTCAGCAGGAACAGGAGGAACTCAACAAGCTTCTCAATCTGATGCTCGCCCTGGCCAGCATCATGGATGATGCCGTTGAGGCTTTCCGCACCGAAGTTGAAGAAAGGGAACGCCTTCAATCGGAAAACGATCAGTTGCGCCAGCAATTGGGGAGGCAGACTCGTTTGTCGGGGATCATTGGCAACTCGTCCCCCATGCGGGACATCCAGTTACAGATCATTCAGGTGGCTCGTTCCTCTGCCACGGTGCTGATCCGTGGAGAATCCGGTACGGGCAAGGAACTCATCGCCCAGTCCATCCACTACAATTCCGACAGACGCAACGGCCCTTTTATTGCTGTCAACTGCGCAGCCCTGCCGGAAAACCTGGTGGAATCCGAACTTTTCGGCCATGAAAAAGGAGCCTTCACCGGGGCGTATAAAACGCGCATGGGACGCTTTGAGGCAGCCTCGGGAGGTACCCTTTTTCTGGATGAAATCGGCGATATTTCCCTGGCGGTTCAAGTAAAACTCCTCCGGGTTCTTCAGGAACGCGTGTTCGAACGGGTTGGATCTCAGGAACCAATCCAGACCCACGTGCGCATCATTGCTGCGACAAGCCGGAATCTGGAGGAGAAGATGCACGAGGGAAGCTTCCGGGAAGATTTGTTCTACCGCCTGAATGTCTTCCCCATCATCGTCCCTCCCTTGCGATCGAGAAAATCCGACATCATTGCCTTGGCGGATTACTTCCTCGGCAAGTATAACTCCGCCTACGACAAGAACATTCTCCGCATCTCCACGCCCGCTATCAACATGCTCATGTCCTACCATTGGCCGGGTAATGTGCGCGAACTGGAAAACGTCATCGAACGCTCGGTACTCGTCTCCAACAATGGCGTGATCAATTCCTTCGACCTTCCGCCTTCTCTCCAGACGGCGATGGCGACCAATACACATGTCGGCAATATGCCCGGTGCTTCAGGTGGTATGGAAATACAAATAGCTGCGTTTGAGATGGAACTCATTACCGATTCACTGAAGCGTAATCAGGGAAATGTGGCCGCGGCGGCACGTGATTTGCAAACCACCATTCGCAAACTCCACTACAAAATCGATAAACTGGGCATCAAGCCCACTGCGTACAAGTAAAGTTCTATCCCATGAAAGTTGGCATCATCCAAGCACATCTCACCCCCGGGGATTTTCCGCGAAATGTTCGAGCTATCATCGAAGCCTACCGCGCCTGTCTGGATAGAGGGGCCGACCTCATTCTGGCTCCAGCCATGAGCCTGAGCGGGCCGGCGCCCGGTGGGCTCCTCTTGCGTTCCGCCTACGAACGGGAGCATGATGATGCGCTCCAGTACATGTCTCAGGAGATGGCAAACACCCCTCTCATCCTGGGGTCTGCCGAAGGGATGGAGACTCACGGATACCCCCGACACAGATTCTACGTGCTGCGGCACGAATCAGTCACGCGATTGAAGACTCAGCCCGGAGTTGTTGCCATCCAGGGTATCAAAACGCTCATTCTCCCGGCACAGCATGGACTTGCGCTTTCTCCTTCAAAGGTGTGCGGAGCCGAGCTCATTCTCTATTTCCCCGAATCTCCATGGCAAATAGGACAGACGGAAAACCTCGTGGAAGCCGCCCGGGCAACCGCCATGGCTCATGGCATTCCCGTAGGCGTCATCCGGCAGGCGGGAGGAAGGGACGAATTTGTCGATGCCGGTTCTTCCTTCCTGATGGACAGCACAGGTAAACTATGCGGAACACTGGCTCCATTCGATGTCGATGAACGGGTTTTCAGCACGGTCAAAACGGGCTCATGCAAATTGCCCGATGAAAAAACGTCCCTCAAACTGGCTGTTCTGTCCGGCATCCGGGACTATGTTCGCAAGGGTGGATACACGGGAGTCATGCTCATTCGCGAAGAATCGATGGCATTCCACCTCCTGGAGAAACTGTGTACTGAAGCGTTGGGAGTTCTCCCCGTCATCGAAGACCCCGAAGGCGGAGACATCCTTGAGCGAGCCGAGGCTTCCAACCTCCTCCTTCTATCTCCTTGCACGAAAAATGCCTTGTACACCGGAGTTCGCCCCCAGGCGCACTATCTGCCTCTGGGCGATATGTCCGATGGGGAGCTGGCTCAGCTATCAGGAAAGAGAGGAAAAGTTTCCCAGAATAGTCAGGAAGATGAAATTCTACATCAACTCGTTGACTACCATCGATCTGGAACAGATCTAATTTCGGACGGGTACCCGGAAATAAGCGTGCGCACCATCCAGAGACGCATAGAACGTTCTGCCTGGAGCCGCCGGCAGGCACCTCCTATTCTTTATATGCACGGGCCTCAAATCCGGGTTCCCCTCCTGCACAGATTCTCCGACTAACATCCGATTTTGATAGATTACGGCCCGTTATAACGTATAATGCGGGCATGTCGTTTTTATCTCTTCTCTACCCTCTTAGACACCTGACAACGCGCCCCGTCCTGGGGAGCCTTTGTACGGCTTTGATTTGTCTGCCCATCGTGTACGCTGCCCCCAAGGATGATGGCAAGGGTCCCAAGACCCCCATCTATTCCCCCGGCGCCAACCCCATGTACAAGCAAGGGTGGATCGACTTCAACAAGAACGGGAAAAAGGACGTTTATGAAGATCCTCTCGCCAAAATCGACGACAGAATTGAAGACCTCCTTTCCCAAATGAATCTGGATGAAAAAACCTGCCAGATGGTCACTCTTTACGGACATCGCCGCGTTCTGGCCGATGCCCTGCCTACGCCCGATTGGAAGAACAAGTTGTGGAAGGACGGCATGGGCGCCATCGACGAACACCTCAATGGCTTCGTCCAATGGGGGCTTCCGCCTTCGGATAACCCAAATGTCTGGCCCGCCTCCCGCCACGCCTGGGCACTCAATGAAGTTCAACGCTTCTTCATCGAAGACACACGCCTCGGCATCCCCACCGACTTCACCAACGAAGGCATCCGCGGTGTGGAAAGCTACATGGCAACCAACTTCCCGACTCAGCTTGGGATCGGCCACACATGGAACCGCCAGCTCGTCCACAAGATCGGTGAAATCACCGGACGCGAAGGTCGTCTACTTGGCTACACGAACGTGTATGCCCCCATCCTTGACGTTGGTCGCGACCAACGCTGGGGTCGCTACGAAGAAGTGTACGGAGAAAGCCCCTACCTCGTCGGTGAGCTCGGCGTGGAAATGACCAGGGGGATGCAGAAAGATTACCAGGTTGCCGCCACGGCCAAGCACTACATTGCCTATAGTAACAACAAGGGCGCCCGCGAAGGCATGGCTCGCGTTGACCCACAAATGTCCCCGCGCGAAGTGGAGATGATCCACGTGTATCCCTGGCGCAAGGTTATCTCCAAAGCAGGACTCCTCGGAGCCATGAGTTCCTACAACGACTACGATGGAGAACCCGTCCAGAGCAGCAAGTACTGGCTCGATGAACGCTTGCGCAAGGACTTTGGCTTCAAGGGCTACGTCGTTTCGGACAGCGATGCTGTCGAATACCTTTATCAAAAGCACAAAACCGCCGTGGATATGAAGGACGCCGTGCGCCAGAGCGTCGATGCCGGACTGAACGTCCGCTGCACCTTCCGCTCGCCGGACTCCTACGTCCTTCCCCTGAGAGAACTCGTCAACGAAGGCGGTTTGAGCATGGAAACCATCGACGAACGCGTGCGCGACATCCTCCGCGTCAAGTTCCTCATTGGCCTTTTTGACAATCCCTACCAGATGGATCTGGCAGCCGCCGACAAGGAAGTCAACTCCGTAGAAAACCAGCAGGTAGCCCTCCAGGCATCCCGCGAATCTATCGTCCTTCTCAAAAACAAGGACAAAGTCCTGCCCCTCGATGCATCCAAGATCAAGAAGATAGCTGTCATTGGGCCAAATGCCGATGAAAAGTCCTTTGCCCTGACCCACTACGGTCCGCTCGCCGTGGATGTCACCACCGTGTTGGACGGAGTCAAAAAGAAACTCGAAGGCAAGGCAGAGGTCGCCTACAACAAGGGCTGTGACCTTGTTGATGCCCGCTGGCCGGAATCCGAAATCGTCAAACAGCCCCTGACTGCCGATGAGCAAAAAGGCATCGACGAAGCTGTTGCAACCGCTCAGGACAGCGACGTCATCATTGCCGTCCTCGGTGGTGGTACCCGCACCTGTGGTGAAAACAAGTCGCGTTCCTCACTGGATCTCCCCGGCAAGCAGGAGGACCTTCTCCGCGCTCTTCACGCCACCGGCAAACCCGTCGTCCTCGTCCTGATCAATGGGCGCCCCCTGAGTGTCAACTGGGCTGACCAGAACATCCCGGCCATAGTCGAGACATGGTACCCCGGTTCCCAGGGAGGCACCGCCATTAGTGACGTCCTTTTTGGCGACTACAATCCGGGAGGCAAGCTGACTGTGACTGTTCCGAAATCCGTCGGGCAGATTCCCTTCAACTTCCCCAGCCGCATGGCCTCACAGGTCAACGGAGGTGGCACACCCGGTCAAAAGGGGAACCAGTCACGCGTCAATGGCCCGCTCTATCCCTTTGGACATGGCCTGAGCTACACGACATTCAAGTATTCTGACCTGAAGATTGAACCCCAGGTCGTCACCCCGAACCAGAAGGTCAAAGTGAGCTTCACCCTGAAGAACACGGGAGACCGCGAAGGGGACGAAGTCGTCCAGCTCTACACGCATGACGTCATTTCCTCAATCGTCGGATACGAAAAACTCTTGAATGGCTTTGACCGCATCCATCTGAAGCCTGGTGAAACCAGGCGTGTTGAGCTGGAACTTGATCCGCAGGATTTGGCTCTGATCGACGCTCACCGCCAGCGCATCGTGGAACCCGGTGACTTCGACGTCATGATCGGAGAATCCTCCACAAAAATGAATCTGAAAGGCAAGCTGACAGTCGTCCCGGCTACCGACAGAAACCATGGCCGCCAAGCGGTTCAAGCCACAGGCAAGGATCTTTCCAACATCCTATCTGCTTCGACCGACCAGAATCTTGCTTCGAAAGCTGTAGATGGAGACAAGAACACCGTCTGGCCTGCTGGCAAAGGTGATTACCTGACCTTGTCGCTCAAGGAAGGATCCCAGCCCGGAGACATCCAGGTGACCTGGGGACAGGGAAGTCAGGCTGACTTCATCATCCAGATTTCATCGGGCGGCGGCCAATTCCTCGATGTCGTCACCGACTCGATCAAGTGCGATGCCCCGGAAACGAAAACCTACAAGCTGAAGAAGACGACGGCTAGCGACGCCCGCATTCTGATCACCAACGGTAAGGCAGGCATTGCCAATGTCTCTGTTACCGGATTCGATGGAAAATAAGCATCTCCAGGGGAACATCCCCAATTAGTTCCACCGCCCGTCCACCGGATCATTCCAGAGGACGGGCGGTTTTCATTCCGGACTCTGCATCAAATCAATCGGGAGATATTCTTTTCTTCTTCCATGATTAGGCCGACACTTCTTTCTTCCTGGGTTTTACTGGTTTTCGCAACACGCTCCTGCGAAACTTCCTGCTTTTCGGCACGGAAGACACGGCAATAACCCGGCCGTCTTCCAACTGCGCCTTGAAGGGCAAGCCTGTCACCTCTACATACTTGAGAACGGCAGGCATGCTCATCTTGTCGTTGGTCGCGCTCTCAATTGCAGAAATGCGCGGCTGGGAACAATTGAGAGCGGCGGCCATCATCACTTGAGAAATCCCGGCTTTGATGCGCATCAGCGTCAAGGCATCGGAAACGCTAGAGGCGGCGGCAAGACGGGCCACTTCCTCTCGCTCTTCCGGAGTACAGGAATCCTGCATAAATGCGTCGAAACTTTCGTACCGCTTGCCTTTGCTTACATCGATCGGGAGATATACTTTGTCTTCCATGGTTTTGGTGGATATTGAATTAGAATTGTGAGACATAATCTTTACAGTATTTGTTGTCCTTTGCCTGGCTTTGCTTGTCGCCTATACAGATCAGGTGCAGCTCGTGCCCTTGAAGATAACAGTAAACGTACAGCCTCGTTTGAGCGGCGGAAGCTAGCGGTTGTTGGGTGATGGCGTGGCATCCCGAGCTTTCCCGGTGAACATAGGACACTTCAATCACTCGAAGAGGATTATCGGTTTCATGGAGAGCAATATGGTACTTCTCCAGATTTTTCAGCATCTGCACGGTTTCCCGTGGATACCGTTTTTTCATCTTCTTGAGATCGCGCCAATACTGTTCACTGGCTATAATGCGCCAATCGTCCATGACGTAAATATAACGTGTGTATTATAATAAATCAAGAAAAATGAAGTCATGTCACATAGCAAAATCTCCTGATTTCCTGTATCCCCGATTCTTCACAGGTTTCCCCCCCTCCAACATCGTCCCTCAAAAAGTTCCTCGGCCCCCTCGCCAGCCCCCGCAGCCGGCCTGATGCCGTTTCTCTCGTCCTTCCTCCTGCCAGTCTCTCAGTCTTCGGCAAACGTCCGCAGGGTATCCGCCGCATACCAGCACTTCTAATCATCGTCTTCATTCCGGGACATGGCTTGCTCGTGTCGTGACAAATACCCCATGCATGGTAGAAAAGGAGAACTTCTTCGTATGATTTCATACTGCACCAACATTTACCCGGCAGAATCCTGGAAGGAAAGCTTCTCTGCTCTGGAAGCAGGGATCCCAGCCGTTTACAGCCAACTGGAAAAAATGGACTCCCCGGCCCTGCTCCAGCCACTTGGGGTAGGGCTCAGACTATCCGCCCGCGCGGCGGAAGAATTGTTGGCACAGCCCGGGGAAATCAATCGTCTGAAGCATTTCCTCGGAGAACGGAATGCCGTTGTACAGACTCTCAACGGTTTTCCCTACGGCAATTTTCATGGGCAGCGTGTCAAGGAATTCGTTTTTAAGCCGGATTGGACAACTCCCGAACGGTTTGAATATACCTGCAAGCTGGTAGAAATCCTGAGCCGCATTGCTCCGGAAGATGACATACCGCTGACGGTCAGCACCCTGCCCGGCTCTCACAAATGGTTCAAAGCCGATGAGCAACGGATGATAGCCCGCCTGGATGCCCTCTGCGGCTTCATGGATCGCCTTCACCGGGAAAGCGGCAAATTGATCACCGTCGGGCTGGAGCCGGAACCCATGGGGCACTTTGACGATACATTCGGTGCGATCCACTTTTTCCAGAACCTGCTCAATGTCTCCCGACGTCCTGAGTTAATCCAAAGGCATTTGGGCATTACATACGACACCTGCCATTTCGCGGTTATGCGGGAATCCCCGGAGTTTACACTCCCGGCGTGGGAAGAAAACGATATCCCTGTCGTCAAAATTCAATTTTCCAATGCACTAGAACTCCAAGTTTCCTCACTGGCAGATCTGGCCATTCTTCATCCTTATGCGGAACCGATCTATTTTCACCAGACGAGCGTCTTGTTGTCCGGGCAAAATAGTTCGGAAGCTCCCCTTCTCTTCCCGGATTTGACGAATGCCCTGCTGTGGGCGGAGAATCATCAGACCCAACTTCAGGGAAGCCAATGGCGGGTACATTACCATATTCCACTGGGCAGTACGCCAGAACCTCCCATCAGTAATACCCACGCATGGAACCATGCCGTTGCTGATTACTTGAAGCAACACCCCGATTTTTGCCCTGCCCTTGAGGTAGAAACCTACACTTGGAGCGTCCTCCCTCTTGAGCTTAAACAAGAGCTTTCATGCCAGATTGCAACCGAGATCGATACTATACAATGCCTTGTTCGTAAATAATTTCACCTGATGAATAACTGTATGAAAGCTTGATGCGTAATGGTTTTGGGGACACCAACTTATTGGCAGAAACTTATTACAAGCCACTTTATCCGCTTGCTCCACAGGGTTTGATCATGCTAGAGTTCATTTCGGTATGAACAAAGCAGAGCTTATTGAAGAAGTCCGCAATCAGTTGGGATGCGACGGGAGTTGCAAGGCCCGCACAGCTGTTGCAGCCGTGTTGAGCAGCATCGAAGAAGCCCTCAAAGAAGACGGTTCCGTCCAATTGATCGGCTTTGGAACATTCACCGTTAAGGAACGCGCCGCCCGTCAGGGCCGCAACCCCAAAACGGGTGAAGCCATGACGATTCCTGCCTCCAAGGTGGTGACGTTCAAGGCATCCAAGTCCCTCCTTGACTAATCACGTTATTTCTCACGCAACCTTTCAAAAGGCTGTCTGGTTTTCAGGCAGCCTTTTTTTACGCCAAGAAAGCAGGATAATCACTCTAGAAATAAGAAAAAAAAACAGAAACGGGGAAATAGTTCACCCGAAGATTCTTCTCAGCTTGCCCCTCAGGGTCAGGCGTTGCGCAGAGGAAACTCTCTCGACAAACAAGATTCCATTGAGGTGGTCACATTCGTGCTGAAGGCAACGAGCCAGCAAGCCATTGCAATCAATCGTCACCGTCTTTCCGTCCAGCAAAGTCACCGTGGCTCGGACATTCTTCGGGCGAATAACAGAAGCTCGTACTTTACGGACGCTCAGGCAGCCTTCCTGGTCGGGTTCCATCTCACCGTAGGGTTCCAGCACGGGGTTGATGAAGGAAAGCGGCATGATATCCTCCAGCTTTCTGTCTTCTCCATCCACCTTCAAAATCGTCACGGAATCTTCATCAGCAGGGATGTCGATGCAGACGAGTTGAACCGGCATATTGACCTGCGGAGCCGCAAGTCCAATACCGTCCGCTGCGTACATGGTTTCGAGCATATTGTTGACCAGATCTTTCAGATCACCATCAATATGTTCCACCGGGCGGCACTTCTGCCGCAATGTCGGATGACCGTATTGTACAATTTCGAGAAGCATGGGGAGTTTTGAGTAGGAGGAAACAGTCCGAATATAGGAAAACAGGCTTAGTTGTTCTGTTGAATCTCAATTCTGGCAGGAACTTCCTTGGCGTCAACTCCAACAGCCGTCAGCGTATCCCAGATGCGGACAATAGTCCCGAACGAGGCTCCCTTATCGACGTCAAGTTGGAGTTTTTTGTCGGGATTAGCCTCGCAGTAAGCCTTCAGGGCTTCCCCCAGTTGTTCCAGAGTCACTTCATGACCATCCAGGGTAATGAGGGAACCGGCGGAGACAGCAAGCACACCCCGGCGTTCGGAGGATTGTTCTCCCTCGATGTATTCCACACCGGGCACATCGATTTTCAAGAGGTTTTGAGGTTTTTTCCACTGGGTATGGACGATGAAGAAGATGAGCAGAATCGTCAGAATGTCGATCATCGGCACGATAGGTACCGAGGCTACGATGGATCTTTTCCGGTAGAATTGCATGGTGTCCGGTGGGAAAACGATTCGTTACTTGGAGAAGCGGCGAGCAATCAGTTCGGAGAGCACCACTTCCATCGAAGCAGACACGCGTTCCAGCTGGCGGGCAAAGCACACGTTGGCAATGACGGCAGGGGTGGCGATGGCCAGGCCGGCAATCGTTGTGTTCAAGGCGTTGGCAATTCCGTGGGCGATGCTGCCGCTGTTGTCTTCCATGCCGAAAGCACTGAAGACGATTACCAAACCGGATGCCGTGCCGAGAATACCGAACATAGGAGCAATCGTAATGACCATATCCAGAAGGGGGAGTCCGGATTGGAGACGTACGAATTCTTCACGCGCCTTCACTTCTACTATTTTGGAAAGCCCATCAGCATCCGCAGAATCTTTCTCCAGCACAGTGCGCAACAAACGAGCCAGGGGGGAATGCCCACCTTGCACGGCCTTGAGGAGTCGTTCAGGGGCTTCATCGCCTGCGACACATCGTTTTGCCATCTTCATCAGGGATGGAGGAGCAATACGTGAGACGCGAACGTTGATCATTCTGTGAACGACTGCCGCCACCAGGACGACAGAGCACAGCGCCAGCGGGTACATGAACCAACCGCCTTCGTTGAAGAATTGTGCAATCTCTTGAATCGTATTCATAAATCAGTGTGTATGTTGAGGGTGATAAAATCAGAAATGTCAGAAGTGGAAATCGAAATACAGTTCCATTTTGCCGCCAATCAGTTCTGCCCGAACCTCGGGCGGCATCGGAGGAATAGGTGCTTCCTCGATGGCTACAAAAGTAAAGGATTTCTGGGCGACACTGGCGCCTTCGCGACCAAGCTCGCGAATGGAGGCTATCCCGCCCTGTTCGTTCAGCCAGATTCGGACGTGGATGGTGCCCGTCACGATCATATCGCGGTTCCTGTCGCACTGTCCGTACCAACTGATGGCTACGGCGCGGTACACCATCGCCATGTATCGTCCCGTGGGGGTGGCGTCCACATCCAGTGAAGCGCGATTGCCGAAGCTGAAATGTCCGGTCGTCTTCGTCTTGCGTTCGGATGTCTTAAAGCCGGGCTGGGAATCCGGGGCAAAGGCCGGATCGTAGTACACGCGTTTTTGTGCTTTTGGGCTTCCGGCTTCTGCCAGTTGAACCGGCATGGGAATAGCCGCAGCAACCCCGGAAGAGCCGCTGGAAGTTGGTGCGGGCACCGGGGCGGAACCACCGCCAGCATTTTTGGCAGTCTCCGGCTTGGGCATGGGCATCACGCGTTCATTGTGCATAACGCTTGCCATGGGTTCCATGGCCTTGCCAATGATCTCCGCGAGGGATTCCTTATTGTCCAGCTCCGATTCCTTGCGATTGTTGCTATCAGTGGAACTATCCTGCTGTTGGGGTGTATCCTTTCTGGCACCAGCCTGGGCTCCTTCTCCTGCTGTTTCGCCTTCACGGGTATTTTCTCTGGCCGCCACCTCGCGGGAATTGCGGCGGGATTGCGGGTCCGTCTCGGAGATGTCCTCCGGGGTTTTCTCCCGCTGGGGATTATTGTTGCGAGCGTCGTTTTGATTGTTGCGATCTACCAGCGATTGGTCTGAGGGGCGATCCTTTAGAGCGGGGTCCGCCTTCGATTGATCGGCGGCCTGTATCGGGGGTACGGGGAAAATGGGCTGTTGCAGGGAGGGCATGGCCTGCGCCTGCTGATTCTGGTCGGCGGGACGCGCCTGCTGAGAAGGCTCCTGCTGTGGCGCTACTCTCTGAACAGCCACGCGGGGATTGCGAGAAGGATTCCCATCGCGTTCGTGCTCCAGAGCACCATCCTGCCGATCCTGATCGAAGAGGACAATCTCTTCCTCATTCCTGGGTTTGACGCCATCCTGCGCCGGCATTTCGCGAATATCATCAGGAGCTTTCGGGCCTCCGGAAGCTTTGGTACGGCGTTCGCCAACAAAGGAAGATTGCTTTGGTTTTTCCGAAGTTTCCTGATCTGCCGAGGTTTTGACGAATGCGGGGGCCTGCTCCTTCTTTTCTTCTTCGGGAGTCTTTTTGTCTGCTTTCTTCCCGGGAATCTTCTTCACCATGGAGGGAGAAACTGCCACGTGCACGGAACGGGGCTTGTCACCCTGCCCTTGCTTCATGATCACCGGCAAGGGAACAACACTCAGAAATCCAATGCCACCAATATGCAACAACAGGGATATCAGGACACAAAGCTTCCATGAAGCTTCAAATAAATTGCCTTGATTCCTACGTGACACGAACCTCAGTTTCCATAAAACAACCGTTCTTTCAATGCCCAATACGGTTCTCCGATGGATTTGTCTCAACGAAGAACCACATGGGAAAAATCATCAACGCGATTGGGCTGGTTCGATCAGGGATTGATAGAAGGGAGTATAGAGCAAATCGTTTGGGATCAGATAGATGTAGCCCGCCTGGAGGTCGCAAACGAAATTGAAGCGTTTGAGCAGATTATTACCCATGACTCCGTCCATATCCGGGGAGGCCTGCACGCCACTTTTGACGGTGGAAAATGCTCCCGGAATGCGGGGCAGTTTATAATCACCGATTTGAATGGCATCGAAGATCACGTTTTCCAAGTGTCCGCTATTCCTGTCCGAACTGTAAATCTCGGAAATGGCAAAAGGTTTTTGAGAACCCAGGAGACGATGCTTTTCCACAAAGGGTGTGTTGAGGTCAAGTACGCGGTCGGAGCCTGAATCCACTTCCAGACGAAGGTCGTAGGTCTTGCCGTTGACGGTAACCTTCACCGGTACAACGGGAACGTCCATTACGTATTCCACCTTGAGTCGGATGGCATCCTTCGGAGGTGTGTAGGAACCGTTGGGATACAGGATAATCTTTCGCTGCGTGAAGTTGACTTCGGTCACCTGCTGACGGATGAACCAGAGGCCTATCACTCCCTCCCATTGGGCGGAGGGGTGCTCAATACCAAGCATCGGCACCTGGGTGAAATCCTGCTTCCCGATTTGGAAGGAATTGTCGCTGCTCGTCGGAATTTCGATGGAGCCAGTCGCGCCGTGGTTGAGCGCTTTTCCATCAAACTTCATCTCAAGCTTCTTTCCGACAATCGCGGAGTTTACTACCATATCCGTAGCCCCTGTATCGAAGAGAAAACGCAGCGGGGCACTGCCATTCACCCGACATTGAACATAAATGCGGCTGTCATTCCCCAATTCAAAGGGAATCTCGGAACTGGGCACATTTTCTGCAAGAACACCCGAACACCATACCAGCAACAAACTGGCTATTTGTACTATCTTCATGAATTTGTAGGGAGCAAATAAAACGAACCTTTCATCCCCGGATGGAGTGCCGGAAACGAAAGGTCATTGAAAATTCAGCATCAAAATCAGCCAGGATCAATCCCTGGCAACGCGGATGGCTCTGACTTCCATGGAGTGTCCGTGGGCATCCAAGCCTTCCACTCGGGCAAATTCAGCCACATAGGGGGCGGACTTGACCGCGGATTCCGGCGTCATGCGTACGATACTCGTCCTGCGTTGGAACTGGTCGGCACGCAATCCAGAGAATGACTTGCCTGCTCCACCCGTCGGAAGCGTGTGACTGGGCCCTGCAAGGAAGTCGCCACAGGCTACGGTAGAATAAGAACCAACGTAGATTGCTCCAGCCGTGCGGATGGAGTCGAGGATTTCCGTTTCATTTTCCACGACAAGTACCAGGTGCTCCGGAGCAAAGGCATTGACGAGGTCGGCTCCTTCGTGCATGTCGCTAACGAGGAATCCATAGGCGTGATCGTCCAAAACTGTACGGATGATGGCACCGCGACTGAGCAAGGCAGCCTGGCGCTCGACTTCTGCCTCAACAGCTTCCAGCAAGCGTTCAGAATCTGTGACGAACACGACAACACTATCGGGGCCGTGTTCAGCCTGGGCGAGCAAATCGGCTGCCAAGAACTCGGGATCTGCCGAATCATCAGCCAGCACCATAACTTCACTGGGCCCGGGCAGGAGGTCGATAGACACTGCCCCGACAAGCTGTCGTTTGGCTTCAACGACAAACTTGTTGCCAGGCCCGAAAATCTTTTCCACAGGAGCCACGGTTTCCGTCCCCAAAGCCAGCGCGGCAATAGCTTGGGCACCGCCGATCTTGATGATCTCGGTCGCACCGGAAGCCTTCAGGGCATATAAGAGAGAGGGGTTGACCTTGCCATCCGGGCCACAGGGAGTAGCTGCCACAATATTCGGTACGCCGACGGCCTTGGCAAAACCGCCTGTCATCATCGATGTCGAGACAAGGGGAGCCTTGCCGCCGGGTACGTAAATACCGACGCGATCGAAGGGAACAAAGCGTTCACCTACTTCAACTCCCTGATTGTTGAAGCCCTTCCAATCCTTGCGGCTGCTCTGGAATGCGAAGTAGGCAATATTGGAAAGAGCCATCGCAATGGCTTCCTTCACGGATGCGGGCACAGCTTGCTCGGCTTCGGCAATTTCAGCATCAGTTACATGAATAGCCTCAGGAGTAAGATGCACTTTGTCAAAGCGCAAGGCGTAATCAACCAGGGCGGCGTCACCACGGCTGGCTACTTCCGAAATGATGTTGGTCACGACATCGCGTACACCCTGTTCAGGGATAGCGCGTCTGTTCATGGCCTTCTTCATCCGGCCGAATTCTTCATCGCTGGGGCGGTATATTTTCATGAGGAAACGGGGACGTAGAGGACGAATATTGTCTGATTCAGTCCGATTCGCAAGAGCCCCTTCCGGAACCAATCCGGTACGGGGCAGGAATCGTCACCCCCACCTCATCCCATGTAGCTATCTGCGAGTCAAGCCGGAAGACATGAGCTGACATGCAGAACACCCGTGTCTCAACAGATGAGACACAACGTGACGTTTTTGTAAAAAATTGAAAATAAAATTCATTGTTCCTTGACCCGGGGTGCTCAAGGTCATAAAATTTTTTCGCAATTATCGGCCTACGGGCCAACTCGTCATGAATATTCACGAATACCAAGCAAAACTACTCTTTGAGCGATTTGGAGTCGCTACACCACAAGGCTCCGCCGCCACGACACCGGAAGAGGCCGTGGCTATTGCCAAGGAAATGAATAAGGATCAATACGTTGTTAAAGCCCAGGTACATGCTGGCGGCCGAGGCAAGGGAACCTTCAAGAACGGCTTCAAGGGGGGCGTCCATGTCGTCAAGACCGCTGAAGAAGTCGGTGAATTTGCCGGAAAAATGCTCAACCAGATTCTGGTTACCAAGCAAACTGGTGAAGCTGGCAAACTCGTCCAGACCATCATGGTTGCCGAAGCTGTCAATCTCAAGACGGAATGCTACTTTGCTATCCTTCAGGATCGCGCTCGCAAGTGCCCTGTCATCGTAGCCAGCCGCCAAGGCGGTATGGATATTGAAGAAGTTGCCAAAAACTCTCCCGAAGCCATCATCAAGGTTTACATTGATCCAGCGCTGGGTATCCTTCCCTTCCAGGCTTTGGACGTTGCTTGCGCCCTTGGTTTCACAGGCGCCCTGATTCGTCAGGCAACCAAGTTGATCACCAACACCTACAAGCTTTTCTCCGCTCTCGATTGCTCAATGGTGGAAATCAACCCTCTCGTCGTCACTACCGATGACCGTATCATCGCTCTCGACGCCAAGTTCAACTTTGATGACAACGCCCTTTTCCGCCACCCGGAAATCGTTGAAATGCGTGACACGTCAGAAGAAGACCCCCGCGAAGTGGAAGCTGGCAAATACAACCTCAACTACATTGGCCTCGATGGCAACATCGGTTGCATGGTCAACGGAGCTGGTCTTGCCATGGCCACGATGGATATCATCAAATACTACGGGGGATCCCCCGCCAACTTCCTCGATGTAGGCGGTAGCGCCACAGAAGAAATGGTGACGAATGCCTTCCGCATTCTTACCAGTGACTCTCACGTCAAGGCCATTCTCGTCAACATCTTCGGTGGTATCATGCGTTGCGACGTCATTGCCCAGGGCATCGTCGCCGCTGCCAGAACCATCGACATGAAGATTCCTCTTGTTGTCCGTCTGGAAGGCACCAACGTCGAAATTGGCAAGAAGATCCTTGCTGATAGCGGCATTTCTATCATCTCCGCCGATGACCTCGACACCGCCGCCCAAAAAGCAGTCGAAGCCACCAAGTAAATAACCTTATCCCATTTTATACGACAATGACTACTCTCATTGACAAGAACACTCGTCTGGTCGTCCAGGGTATTACCGGCAGCGCTGGTGCATTCCACGCCAAAAACTGCATGGACTTCGGCACCAACCTCGTCGCCGGCGTTACCCCCGGCAAGGGCGGACAGCTTTTCGAAGGAAAAGTCCCCGTTTTTGATACCGTCAAGGAAGCCAAGGCTCAAACGGATTGCAATGCTACAATGATTTTCGTTCCGCCGCCCTTCGCTGCTGACGCAATCATGGAAGCTGCTGACGCAGGCATCAAACTGATCGTCTGCATCACGGAAGGCATCCCGGTTCAGGACATGCAGAAGGTGAAAACCTTCCTGGATGGCAAGGACGTTACCCTCATTGGCCCCAACTGCCCCGGCGTTGTCAACCCGATTGACAAGTGCAAGATCGGCATTATGCCCGCTTACATCTTCAAGCCCGGCCGCATCGGCATCGTTTCCCGCTCCGGCACGCTCACCTACGAAGCCGTATGGCAGGTAACCAATCTTGGCATGGGGCAGAGCATGTGCATCGGCATCGGCGGTGACCCCGTCCATGGCATGACGCATCTCGACGCCGCCAAGTTCTTCACGGAAGACCCCAACACTGACGCATTCATCATGATCGGTGAAATCGGTGGTGATGAAGAAGAAGAAGCCGCCGAATGGATCAAGGCCAACTGCAAGAAGCCGGTTGCCGGTTTCATTGCTGGTGCTACGGCTCCCAAGGGACGCCGCATGGGTCATGCCGGTGCTATCGTTGCCGGTGGTAAGGGTACGGCCTCTGCCAAGCAGGAAGCCATGAAGGACGCTGGCATCGTGATTGCCAACACGCCCGCACAGATGGGTATTGCCCTTCTGGAAGCCATGAAGGCCAAGGGGCTGTAAAGTATCCTACCATCTTCATATTCCAATTTTCAAGGAGCTGTTTTGCTTTCGAGCAAACAGCTCCTTTTTCATGCCTGCTTCCAGTTCCGTGAATGAAGGGAAGGCAAACTTCTACCGCATAACAACCGAAAGCCGATCATCCCAGGTTGAGAGGATCGGCTTTGGTGTTTTATCTCTTCTGCTTTTCTACTCAGAAGTTGTACCGGTAGCCGAGGCTACCGCTTGCCCACGTTGCGCCACTGCGC
>CAYVAI010000027.1:0-50025 GCA_964448375.1 uncultured Akkermansia sp. | reverse complement strand
CCAGCACATTCGGATCATCCGGATGCAGCATCGTCCTCATCCGCAACTCCAAAGCCCCCGTCAATCCATTCACGGACGACACCCCGCCACCTCCGCCGCCGGAGGCATGAAGCGTGTTGCCTGCCATCGACAAATTTGTGCCTGTAATAATCGCCCCTTTGGATCCTCCAAAGGAAGTGACTGCATACGAAGCAATATTACTTGTCGTCACCACATTGGATGGAAGAGTATAATTGTATGTCACAGCACCCTTGCTCCCGTTGAATGAAGTGACCGCATACGAAGCAATATTATCCGTTGTGATCATATTAGCTGGTAAAGAACCGCCGCTGTGAACAGCATTATAAAACTCATATCCATCTACCTGGATCACGGAATCCTTGAATCTCAATCCATCAAACCCCGTTCCGTCCACATTCAGATACGCCCATGCATTCATGCAGCCAATATCCAGAATTTTATTCCCGTAAGAATCCTTTGTCAGCTTCAGAACGCTTTTCCCATCCGGAGCCTTGATATCGAGATACCCGTTTGAATCAAAAATATCAGCCACCCCACTGCCCGGGTCACCCTTGGGGCCTTGAATTCCTTGCGGACCGGGTATTCCCTGAATTCCTTGAGCGCCTTTGTCTCCCTTTGTGCCGGGTGTTCCAGGATCACCCTTGGGGCCCGGCGCTCCCTGGATGCCTTGAGGACCAGTTGCGCCCTGAGTTCCTGTTGTTCCTTTATCGCCGGTAACAATCCAAAAGTTCAATTTCCCGTTTGAGTAGGTGACATTGGGTGAACCACCGGGAGCTACTTTGGTAACCGTTCCAATGGAGATACCTTTAATCTCGGCAAGAACAGCCGCGGCGGCATCGGAACTTTCTTTAGCCTGTCTGGCGGCTGATTGAGCCGCCGTCACCTGCGCTCCGACATCGGCAACACTCGCGACCAACTCTGCGGCGATGCGCGCCTGCTCTGTACTGGTTGATGCCCCTGCCGCACTGGCCAGAGCCTGACTGTAGGCAGTTTCCGCGAATATTTCTGCGTCTTCCGCTCTGGCGGAGGCCAGATCTGCGCTGTCGCTGGCGTTCCGGGCGTACTGCTGCGCGTATGCCGACCAGTGTAAGGCGCTGTACTTTGCCCCTACGCCACTGCCCGTCACCGGTGTATCCTTCGGGTTCACCGCCCATTTCCCCGCCATTTCCTCGCTGGCTCCTGCATTGGCCTCAGCCTCCTTCGCCTCTACCGTACTGTCAGCAGCTTCCTCTGCTGAGGATGCCGCCATCCCGGCAAACTTTTCGGCCTCTGCCATGGCAGACAACAAAACGGTCGAAGCCATCCACTGAAGCTGCAAATACTTCCCTGGTTCCCCCGGCAACCTCACAAGACACGTCCGGCTCTTGTATTCACCCTTGCTCAACTCCTCACGCCCAATTGACGCTACCACACCAATATACCCGGAAACCATTCTTTCCTGGTGCCCGACCGCATCCCTGGCAAACACCTCATAAGGCCATCTCCCCTCCGGCAATCCTGCACATGAAATATGGATCACATTGTTTTCATCCGCTTGGTCGGACTTCTGAATCGTAAAAGCCACAGGAGTCCTGCTGCTTTCCACATAAACAGTTCCATCAAAAGTGACTCCATCAATATCAGCATCCCCACCATCATCCCCCTGGAATACCCAGCTCATGCTCCAGGCAACATTCTCAATCGCAGAAAAATTTTCAGTGACACCGAGGAAATCCAACATGCTGCTCTTATAATCCACAAATTTTCTCCATGGACATGAACATGGAGTTAATGGCCACCCACAACAAAAAACCCGCCCTCTCCATGGAAGGGACGGGCCGAACCCAGACAATATCATGCGTTTTGGGAAAATCATGCTTCGGCACTCGCCGATTCCGAACAAAGAACCTTCACAAAAGATTCCTCATCCTTGCGGGTCGCCCCATAGGCGCAAGTCACCCCCACCTGTAGCAGATCAACATAGTCGTCACGGCGGTCAATACGGAAGGATGGATTCTCCCATACCCCCAGAGCCACCTTGCTCTTCAGCCACATTGGGCAAATCCTGTTCCCATTTGCATCCAGCGGCAACATATCCGTTACCAGGAAATTGATTCCCAACATCGGGTTCACCTTGCCGTGTTGCAGAACCGAGAAACCATAGTTCTTGTTCTGTTGCTGTTCCCACATAATAATTTCCGCCTTCTGCCGCGGAGTAATCGCCATGCAAATCGTATCGCCGGATCCTTCATGATACGCATGGGCTTCCTCCATCATGCGCTTGCCTTCCACAATCTTGTCAAGAATCATGCCTGAGGCTACCAGGGTACACTTCATCACGAAATCGGCGGCAACCGTTCGTTTCTCATCAAAAGGCGTCAACGTCGCTCCGTCATTGCCAGTATAGTTCGGAGCCAGAATACCACCTACAACTCCATCACCGGTCGCCCGAATAGCCCACTTGCCATCCTTCAGAACAAGACCGAGAATCACAGCATCGCGAATACGGGCTGCAGCCTTCCTCTGTTCGTCAACCACTTGGGCAGACGTCAACTGGAGCGTATCCATAAACATCGGATCATCCGTAGAAAGTCCAATGAACTTCTCAAACTGGATCGGCTTCATCTGGCGTTTCCCGGTAGCAAGCTCCGTAAACTCCACCTTCTGTAGTCTCCCCTTCCGCTCATTAAGCTCCGTCTTGCCCAAATAGGGAAGCTCAACCTGCTTACCCCGGCAATCCTGCATAATCGTCACATAAGACTCCAGAAGAGAAGTATCCTGCTGCAAAGCCGCTGTCCAAATATTAGTAAACTTGGTGCGGTACTGTTGAATCAAAGGAATATTAATATCCATGCCCACACCATTCCGTACATCACCCCGGAATGGATATGAACATGGAGTTAATAGACATGAACATAGAGTTAACGCTCCCCCTCCTCAAATATCAAACATATCCTCAGCCCCCCTCACAAGCCCGGAACTCCGCCCACTACACCCCAAGCCATACATACCCTCGGCTCCATGCACTAAACCGGGTTGAACCGTCACAATCCTCCCAAGATCCCTTCTCCCCACCATCCCCGCTTCACTGGCCTCCGCAAAAGTACGGAACCCATCCGCAGCATGAGAACATTTATTGTGGAGAGGCTCCTTCACTAATGAGCCATTCCGTCCCGGAGGCGCTTCCTGGTAATTCTCCAACGCATTCACCCCACTCATGAACTCCTCCCCGTCTATCTCATGAGACCGGGAACACCTCTCATGGAACACACAATGCGCCAACAGCCGACGGACTGCAAAAATACCCGCCCACACACTCGTTGTCCTCGGCACCACACTCACCGTAAATCCCGCCTGCCGCAACTTCGACTCGAAACTCACCCCCTCCCAATCGCGACGCGAAGCATCATGAGGCAACAAATGCTTCGCAATCACGCCATAGTCCGCCTCCCACTGCCTCACCCGCCCCACATACCACTCCAACGCCTTGTTATGGCAAGTAATATTGTCCACCACATAAAACTTCCCATCCCCTCGCGGCTGGAACAGCCACAGAGACATATAATCCGCCATCCCAATATCCCACGATACATACAACGGAGACAAATCATCTACCTCAAACTCAGCATTCAGCCTCCCCTGCGACCGCAACCTCGTAATCCACGAACCATAAATCGCCCCCTCAACCTGCGTCTCGAACGCCTCCTCCGGCACCGTTGGATATTCCTGCCGCACCGCTGCACCATACGTCCTGGCCTGGGATGCATACCAGGCCTTCTGCCCATCATCCAAATCAATACCGTGCTGCACCTTCAACTCTCCGAAATACTTCAGCAACTCCGGATCATCCGGCGCTTCCGCACCAGACAACCGATACTGCTCATGCTGTACCCAGGAAAAAAAGAAAAACTTGAAGTCCAGCGGAGACAACTTCCTCCCCACCATATCCATCGCCTTCCTTGTCATTTCATAATTCAGCCCCCATTTCCCCCCCTCGTGAGTCGATTCCTTGATCACCACCCCGTCCTGCCCCACCGCATTGATACCACCCGTCACAATCTCCCTCGCACGGATAGGAGCATGCGCCGCCACATAAGCCAACTCCGAAATGTGCAATAACTGGAACGTCCCTCCTCGAAGAGACGTTCCCACATCAATGCGACTTCCATTGCCGAACGACATCGACGTCTGGCTCACATTGGCCGCCACCTCCCCCCTGATCATCGTCCCCAGCTTCGCAATCCTCAGATCCTCCTCCGTAGCCTCCGCCGGGACATACCCCAAATGCTCGTACGCAAACTTGATTTTGCGCAGCTTCCCGGTCGCATCCAGCAAACTCTTGTCAATAATCCCCCCAGACTTATTCGCTTCAAACAAGCACATATCCAACATCAGAATCGCTGCATACGTCGAAATCCCCAGCTGACGCACCTTCAGCACATCATTCCTGAACCACAAATTCTCATGCAACAAAGTCTGCGCCCAATTGGGACGAAACCTCACTACATTCCCCGGCTTATCAGTAATCCAGTAAAGGTTATTCAGCCTCCACCACCTATCTGCCAATGGATTCTCCGGCATCATATTCACCCCTCCACTGCAAGAAGTTCAAACCCACGCTTCCCCGTAACACGAAGCCCAACTCTGGAATCATCCACCCAGGCACCATCTGCCACCACATCCAGCCATCCTTCCGGCAACACCTCCCCGGGGCTCCTGTCCAAAGGAACCCACACCACACCGTCATTCGACACCTCCACCCCCTGCACCAAACACTCCGTCGCCAGATACACCCGCACCTCCGACGCATGGCGCCGCCTCCCCGCATGATCAACCACAGACAAAGCATTCGTCAACACTGTTGACGTATAGTCCAGACCACCTCCATCCTCATATCCACTATCAGAGTCAATCACCTCAATCACGCGCTCTCCGCCTCTCTCCACCACCAGGAACAAACTATCGGCATGCGTCCCATTGGGCAAAGACGTACAGGACACCACACGGCCAGCCGTCGTGTACCGGTGCCACGCATTCACCTCATGCATGGCATTATAAGTCATCAACGCCATCGTCCCATCCGCCAGCACAAACACACCACGTGGATCCGGCTTTCGCAGAAAACACCCATCCACAACACCTCCCCCTTGCGTCAACACATGATCCGCAAAAACCGTCAAATCCCGGCTCACATACGCATCACTCTGGTAATCGTACCCAAACTGATACAGCCTCCCCCCACCGCGTTCACAATACACCACCTTGTCCGTTGCCATAATCGCCGGTACATCGGCAGACCCCACATACCCGTGGTTATCAATCCGTGCACTAGCATACGTCAACACACCATTCCCCCCGGAAATCACCCACTCCGCATCAGCCGTTCCCAGAAGCAACCGCGAGCTCTGTGACATAATCCAGCAAATCCGGTTCTGCGTCGTCGTACTCATCGTCAATGCCACCCCCGAATCATCGTGTGACCCCAGATCAAAATTGTTTATATCATCCACCTTGCTCATCCACACCGTCTGTGGCTGTGCCTCCGTCGCAGCAAACACAAGCCGTTGGTTGTACACATCACACAAAGCCGGATACTTGCAAAGGGACGAAAAAGCATGCCAGCTCCAATCCTTCGTCGTCACCGTCCCATACCGGGCCAGCTTAATCTTGTTCGTGTACTCAAATCCCGCCTCCCCTTTCCTCAGCAACAAATGGTGTTTATACGGTGACACAATCAACCGGTTCGTACACGTATCCGGAGGAAACCCATCAATCGCCGTCGCCGTAAACTTGATCCTGTTCATCCAAAGCCGCAACCAACACTCCTCCCCGAACTCATCCCCAGTCAATTGCTTGTTTGACGCAGCCCCCAACTGCGAGAACGATTTGCCCAATGACTCCCATGAACGATCCGTAACAGCCCCCCCATCATACGACCTCCTCACCTCATACTCCCCATACCACGTCCCCGAACAATAAAACTGCCACGTCCCACGGCATGGCAACGCCCCTCCAATCGCAATCCCTCGTACAAAATAATCCGGCATCTCATCCGGCTTCATCCCCTCCGTTACAGAAACATCCTTAATACACGTATAGAGCTCATAATACCCGGAATCCACTGCCACCGTCGCTCCCTTCTCAAACGTCATATCCTTCGTCAGTCGGTTCACCGGCTGGGCAACATCATAATACCCCGTTGAATCCGCCCTCTGAAAATTCGATGGATAATTCACCGGATGATCAAGTCCATTCACAAAATCAGTCCCTCCCGTCCACTTCGCCACACACGAATAAATATCGGAAAACCGCTCAGACCGGATTCCCAACCGAGAACCAGCCTTGATAGGAACAGGCTGATAAAACTCCATAATAAACGTAATACCTATCGCGGGATTGTTGAACACATCCGCCCGCAAACACCTCGCCTCCACCGTATCCGTCATGCACGACACCCGCAACACATCCCCTGCTGCCCCCATACTGCCAATACCACTCACAGCGAACACCGTCTCCGACGTCCTCGCTGCCACCACCACCTCCTCCTGCGGCTCATTCTCACGCCACGGACCATTCCTCAACTCATACCTCTTCAGGGCAAAACCACCACCACTACTACGCGACAACACCATCGGATGCACTGCCGGCGACGTAAAAATCAGCAAATCATTAATCTGCTTCCCCCTCACCAACTCCGGTTCCACCCACAGAGACGCAAACGACGCCACAATCCCCCCCTCAACATCCAGCACCCTCACAGACACCGGCGACACCTCCACCAAATACCGCTCCACCGTCGAATACACATAAGGGAACAAGCGTGAACCCGCCAGAGCCCCCACCACCGGACGCATCCCCCGGCGACGCGTAAGCCCCCCCATCTGCGCCACATCAAAATTCTCAATACAGGATGCCCCACGATGGAAAACATCCAAATCAAAACGCATCGCCGAACTCGGCGAAAGCTCCCCTCCATTAAAAGACACACGGATCATGCCCACACCCTGCCACCATCCACCCCGGCACAGACATGAACACGTAGTTAATGCTCAGGCTCCCGCTTCACCAGCGGCTCCTGCCTCAACCCGGCAAGCAACTCCCCAAGCTCGGACAACCCATCCACCTCCACCCTCTCCGGAGTATAACCATCCGTCATCCGGTTCAACTCCTGCACCACAGCCAGCTTCGATGGCATCTTCACCGTCCTCTCCCCATCCTTGCCATACCTCACCTCCTGGCACATGTCCGATCCTTCATCCACATCCTCAATCGGAGTCCGCAACACCCGCGACAGCCAAATCATCCTCTCCTTCTTCCCCGCAATCACCACATCATCCGCCTCACGCTCCAGCCTTTCAACCTCCTCCAAAACCTTGGGATTTCTAAGGAGCTTCGACGCCTCCGAATAACACGTCGAATCCTTGAGACTCTTCCCCTTGCCATACGATTCCCGATACGCCCTTGCCCCATTCCGATGCATCACATACGCCCGGACAAACTCCCGTTGATTCGCAGTAAGCTTCTTCTCCTCCTTCTTCATACCCATAGCATACCTCAATCCTGCAAATAATCCAGCCCCCGAGCCTTCCGCACAATCATATTCAGCGTGCGTGCCGCCCCCGCCGTCAAAAAATACTTCCTCCCCTGTGCCGTCACCACACAACACACATCCCCCGTATCCATCAAATACTTGATAATCCGGCACACATGCTGCTCGCTCAGCCGCGTTGCCTCCACAATAGAACTGAGCTTGCACCCCGGCCTGATCCCAATATTCGCCAGCACCGCAATCTGCGAATTGTGAATCTTCGACCGCGCAAACATCGAAGACAACGCCGCAATCACCTCCAGCATCGACCTACCCGCCAACGCCTCTGCCAAACTCCTGATCCCATCATCATCATCTCCCCGGCCCATCATTCATCCTCCTTTCCCCCAAATGGCCGATCCAGATCACCATTCCTCGCCACAAACTCATCAATGATACGCCGTGTCTCCAACCGCGCCTTCACCAACACTGGATCATCCCGGTGCAACACATCCATCTTCCCCTTCCCCTGGAACATCGCCCGCACCTCAGGGAACCGTCGCATCCAGCCATTGAGAATCCCCCTGCTCAACCCAGTCCGGAACTCCGCCTCAGCCACACCAATCCTCTCCCTGGCCACCAAACCGGCAACCTCACAGGCCTTCTCATACTTTCCGGAAGCCACAAAACACTCCCATGCTTCATCATGTCTTCTCATCACATGTTCTCCTTTCTGATTTCTCGCATCATCTCAGCCAACTCCTCTGGCTTCAACATCTCCCCACCCCCCGCCTCCTCGCCTTCCGGTACACGGGATATCGCAGTCTTCACCACCTTCTTCCCCCCTGGACGCCACCGCGTCTCCTTCGCCCACCTCCGGGCATGGTTCGTCAACACATCCCCCAGATTCTGCAAAAACTTTTGCCGCCCCATATCCCGCCAAAACGACTTCTGCCGGGAATCCTCCCGCAGCTTATCGGCAAAATACGCCCGTAGCAGCCCAAAATCCTCCTCCGTAATCCGGAGATGACCATCACCCCCCATGAACAGCAAATACGCAGCCTCCGCCGCCGACGTCTCCTCCGGACTCAGACTGTACTTCCCCCAGTCCGGCTTCAGCGAACACACCGACACCACAAACCATCTCCACAATTCCTCATCATCGGGGGGGCAAGTCAACGGCCCATCCCTACAAACCACCGTGGATCTACCCCCTACATAGTTTTTACTTAAATTTCCTTCCTTCCTTCCGCTTTCGCCATAGGTTGCAACATCGGTTTCCATCTTGGTTCCCATTTCGGTACCAACATGGGTTCCAACATCGGAACCAACATCGGTTTCCTCAGAAACCAACATAGGTTTTCCATCGGTTTCCGCATCGGTTCCTACATCGGTAGCCACCTTGGTTTTCGGGCGTCCGCCCTTCCTCCCATTCTCCCGCGCAGTCTCCCGTTTGGTATGCAGCACAGCCTGGATATTGTGCGGGTACCCAAACACAACCAGGCAGTCCACATCCCACCAGTACAACTCGCCCCCCTCCCCAACCTCGGATGCCATCACCCCACACGTCTGCATCCATCGCCGGTCTCCCCATCCCCGGCAATCCGGGATCCTCCCCTCATTCTCCTGTGCACAACACCACGCAAGCAGCGCAATCCACGTCGCACGTTGCACAGGCTCCGCCCCAATAAACTCGGGAGACGAAAACAAAGCCGTCGGCACATTCAAATACTCCATCACCCCTCCCCCCCTTCTTCATACTTCTGCAACTCCCACGAAAGATAATCCTCAACATCGCCAAGCAAGCCAAAGACTCTGGAAATCTTGCTCTTCAACAAATCATCCCCCATATCGGAGCAATACAACTTGTAGGCCTTCTTCCTGGCCACCTCAATGTCCAACAAAAGAGACCTCGCCCGCACCAAATGCTTCCCGTTCCAAATATCCCGCCTTTCGCAAATATAGCGTTCAATCGAAACCGCCGAATAGCAACACCTGACTCTCGATCCCCGCACACCACGCAAATGGTACTTTCGTTCCTCCAGTTTCCCCATCCTGACCAGCAAATTGATCCTGCATCGGGACAACTCCAGCCTCTTCATTGCCTCCTCTATCGTCAACCACCCTATCGGGATCCTGTTCACCATGGCAGGCTTCATACCAGCAAGAGACTTCACCGTGAAATGATTCCAATAACAGGCATTCGCCACATAAACAGGCTCCACCCCATTCCGCAGCAGATATTGCCGGGCTCCACTCGCACTCGTTCTCAGCAGACGGGCTGCCTCCGCCGTCCCAATCCCCCAGGAAGGCACATGCGCCATAGTCTTCCTCCCTGGAGGCGGGAACGGATGCTCAAACACAATCCCCGAATGATTGATCCTTGTGATCATAACTCCACCCCCTTTCTCGTAGCGAAAAGTGAAACAAACCTATCCATGTCTTCGATGCACTCCCTCTTCGTCTCCCAATAATAATAACTCCTGATGAGGCAGTTGTAGCATCCAGCAAACCATCCTGTTGTTCTGCCGTAAACGTCGTCGCATCGTACAGCCTTCAGAGAACTTCCACACAGCGGGCATTTAGGCGTAGTCATCGGAGTCACCTCTCACAATCAATACTCGTTCATAAAACCGGATCACAACATGTCCGCGCCTTTCCCGGTCATAAACGCGTTCAACACCGACAATTTCCAAGTCCCGATCATCCATTCCAATCGCCTGACAAATCCCATCCATATACGCCTTGCACGAAGCAACCGTATTGTCGGCATCTCGCTTCTGACCGATGTAATACCAATAGATTTTGTACGCATTTGGTTTCGCCGTTAACTCCTTTGCCCCCGCTTCAATCGCCTTGAGCTTCGCCAAACCACGTGCCTTCTTCTTCGACGCAACAGCCATCTTGTTCGCAATCATAGCACCCTTTTTCGTCATCGGCTTGTGACCATTCGGACTGAGCTCCCGCCCCGGATGGGGCAGGATTACAGTCAACAGCGGCAGATTCTTAAAAGATCTCATCTTCTTCTTCCTCGCTTTCATCTTCTTCACTGAAATCAAACTCAGGCTGGTCAAAATCGGGAATCGTCGCCATCCCCTCACCCTTCACAGAAATGCGGCCAGTAGAACTTGCCGTAACCGTATGCTTCGAAAATTCAACCTTTACGGCAAAACTCATCGACAAGGGGATATTCGAATTCATCGCATCCTGGCGAATCTTCTCATACTTGCGAATCCCAATACTATCCCGCACCGCATCACAGATGGCATCAATCTCTGAATTCATCTTCTCCGTGTGCGGATCCAACGTTTCAGATTCACAAACACGCAATTCCTTTTCCGGAACAAGTGCTGGCGCAAATCGGGCAACAGGCTTTCCCTTATGGCTATAAATAGCACAATCAGGATGCTCACAAACATAATTCCACGCCTTCGTAAAATCCGTAAAAGCAAGAATCGTATCTTTGATAGTAGGAATAAGGTAAACCTTTTTAATCTTTTTCATATTTATATAATGGTTAATAGTTAAATAATATCTTCAATTTTTGAGAACTCACGAAGCTCATCCCACCCTCCCCAACAGGACAGGCATCACCCTCCGCCGGAAATCTGCGTAGTAAATCGTAAAACGCTCCAACGCATCCTCCAGCCTCGCCGTATAATCATCCCGGTACACCTTCTTGACAAACGGCGCCAGCCCCGGGCAATACGACATAAAATACCAGCTCGTAAACCCCGTCACCGCCATCGCACCATGCACCTGCCCCTTATACTCATCCGGCAAATCACCCTTCAGCAAATACCGGGCATGGTTCTTCGACAACGGCGCCTTCACCTCCAGGCCGGACACAAACGCACCATTCACCCGAATCAGCCGATCCGGAGAACAGCCAATCAAATTGTTATCCTGCGTCACAAACCCCACCTGCTCCACCTCCAGACCCATCAGCCGCGAAAACTCCTCGCAAGCCTCCGGTTCCAGCGCTTCGCCACGGTCAGTATGGAAATTCCCCTCCCACTGCACCTCATCCGGCCGGATGCACGCACAGCACAACTCGATAGCCAAACTCTCCCACTGCGAAGAATCCCGCCCCGTCGGCGTCAGCAACCTCCCAAAATTACTCGCCGTCAACCGCCCCGCTCTCGCCCGGAACCACTCCTCAGAGCGTTGCTCCATATTCGGCCACACCTTCATTGCGCGGATCCTCCCTTCTTCAGCTTGGCAAATGCTTCATTCACCGATGCGGCAAACTCATTCACAAGTTCAATATTTCCGGGATGCTTCAGGGCTTCACGAGCCGCACGCAATCCGCCAAACACAGACACCACACGTGCGCGGAACCCCGCAAGCTCTTGTTCTTCCGTCTCCGGAACAGCTCCCTTTTGAGAAACAGCCTGAGGGAAAATCGGTTTCGACGGCAGCATGGGGGACGGCGGCGGCAAATCATTCTTCTCAGCTTCCTTCTTAGCCACCAATGCATCCGCCTTGGCGCGCTTAACCTCCTCTTCCAGCCGTTTCCGTTCCTCTTCTGCACGGAACGACTCAAGGCGACGCCTGAGTTCCGCAGTGACAATATCACAACTCCTCACCTCCAATTCCTCGCGGTCGGAGACAAGAGCAGAGCCATTTACAGCAACAAACTCGTCGATTGCCTTCCTGTTGTTCACAATAAGCTTGTTCGCACAGGCAACAGCCTTATCAAGACCTTCCCTGATCGAAGCAATAGACCTCTTGCCCTTGACAGCACTTTCAATCATCGCATCAAAACGGGAAAGAACATAATACGCGCAATCAATGCGGGACTTCGCCTCATCAATCAGCGCCTTCCTCATCTTCTCCTTACGTTCCGATATCAGATTCTCCAGCGTCAGACGAGCCGACCGGATTTCTTGACTCGAATCATCCAGGGCGGCAAACAACTTCTGCAAATCATCCGCTTGCAAAAGAGCCTGCTTCTTGGCTTCAACAACCACAGACTCCGCATTCTTCAAAGCCTTCACATCGAGCTCGGCTTGTCCGAATTCCTCATCCGTTTCCGGCGTTTGATTAACAGTAGAGAGAGCCAGCGTCACAGCCTCTCTAAATTCTTGCAGGTTAGAAGACACCACTTCACCCCGCGTCTCAATCTTCAATTCAATAAGTTCCATACTTCAAAGAAGGGTTTGGGGTTCTTCAGCAACAGGAGATGTAGCGGCATCCTCATTCACAAACGGAATATCATCCGTCACCATCGGGTCCAGAGGCTCGGCAGGAATATCCGGCTTCTTCGCGGCGGTTGGAAATACCTCCCTCACGTAAACCATCCCCTCCTTAATGGAGTTGTAAATCTTCCCAAGCCGGACAACATCCTGCCGGGTAATCTCCTCAATAGAGTGACCCAGATTGGCAACCAACTGATCACGCGTCACGCCAAGCTCCAGGAACTTCGCCTCCATACTCCGGGCAACATCAGCAAGAGGGCGAGTATCACCCTCCTTAATCGTCTTTGACGTCACCTCAAGAGCCTCATCAACAAGCCACCCCGGCAACACCTGCAAAATACAGGCACGGATGCGGCGACTCGCCATATTGGCACACAGTTCATACACATCGCGCTCGCTATCAAGCGGGACACGCAACATCTTTCCAGTCTTTCGCCCACGCGAATCAACCTCGCCTTTATCCCGAGTATGGTTCACCGTAAAAGCAATCTCACGGCGTACATTCGTTTCCTTGTCGAAGCAGAACGCCACACACTCCGAAACATTGCAACCCAGCCCATCAGCCCCTTGAGGATCCCAATGACGGGCAACCTCACGCCACCCCGCCTCAGCATTCCCCCAGGCAGAAATCAAAGCCTCCGCAAGCCGAATACTCGGCCCCTCCACCGTCGTTCCGCCGCGTGGGAAAGCATACGTAGCCGACTGCGCCAAAGACAGCCTGGAACACGCCTGACTCATCCTCGCCGTTACCTCTGCCAAATTGCGGGGGAACTGCTTCGCCACCCAAATCGACGCCAACACAGCCGTCGCCGACGCATTCCCCGTAATGGCAGCCAACGCCCCCCCACCAGCATTCAAAGCAGGAATCAAACCTCCCTGCACATCACTTCCCGGATTTTCCACTTGATCCGGCCATACACTTTGAGTACTCATCTTCTCGTAAATTGATTTAATAGATTACCAATCGTTTACATCGGCGGCAGTCCGTTGCATCGGACCGCCGCCAACTCATGTTCAGCCCTCGCCGATCCCACTCAGGATCGCGGCCAACACACTACCGCCGGATCTCTTCTTGCCATCGTTCCGCGCCAGCAAAAACTCAATCCCCTTCCCGACAGCTGCAGGATCGCCATCCATCGCCGCCCCGGACTGCTGCATATACCCCCGGGCAGCCATCCACCGGAGATGCTTCAAATCCCCCTCAGACTCCGGCTCCAACAAATTGCTCCCGCCAAAATTCGCGGACTCAACACAATCGGGAGTCTCCATCATCACGTGGAAAAGAACCCTGTCCGGGAACCTCTCCGCCAACTCCCTCAGATGCGCCACCGCATCCTTAAGCTCCTGCAAAGTCGTCGCAGGAACACCATCCTGGCAACACCCGCAACAGCCCTCACCGGCACTGGAACAAGTCGTCCCCTCGCCAGCTTCACAAACATCGCAACCCGCATAAGGCTGCACCATTTCATTTTCTTCAGTATTCATGATATTGTATTTCAATTTATTTTCTTTTTTTCCCGGAAACCGTCCGGGGCGGCCGCGGCACAACACCGCAAAATTATCTCAAAACAGCTTGCTCAGCACCACGCAGACAACCACCACGGCTACAAAGCCCAGCGTCACCCACGTATCCACATGGCAACCAGGATCATCCTGCTCCAGATTCCGCCGCACCGCACGCTTCACAGAATCCCCATCCCCGCGCTTCCAGGCATTCTCAGCCTCCACGCGTCCCAATCTCGTTTTTGGCTCCTCACTCATTGCTCAGATTCGCTGGAACTAAAAAGAGCCCGGTTAAAATCAGCCAGATTCACCAGCCGCACCCGCTCGCTCCACACAAACACATCAATCGAATATGCCTGCTGCAACTCCCGGATCTTCCTGTCCATCTCATCCGGCGACACATCAAACATCTTGGCCAGCGTCCCAACCTTCGCATACATCTTCCCATTCGAAAGCTTGATATGCACAAACGTCGCGCCACTCCGCCAATCATGTTCAGACTGGTACACATCATGCGGACTCAGAATCATGCCCACTCCCCCTCCTCCCTCATCATTTTTTCCTTCGCCAAATCCATCGGATCCACCCCATAGCTTCTGTCGATCACCTGGAGACAATCCTCCAGCTCATCAATCCGATCCGTGTACTCCTTGATACGAGAGCGGGCATCATCCTCATCGAACACATTGTCCGTCTCATCTTCATAAATCCGCCTCTCCAAGGCATTGACAGTATAGTATTGCATTGTTTTGTTCCTTCCTATCAGTTTTCCGATACGACTATTACTTCTCCGTTTTCGTCTCCGCATAGCTCACCCGCGGTTCAATCGGATGATACTTCGGTAGCGTCCTCAACTTCTTGAGCAGCTCCCGGCTTGCTACACGATCCCCCTTGAGCACCAAACGTAAATGCGTTGTGCTCACATCGACAGCTCGTGCTGCACGCGAAATCGTATAGCCGCGCCCGGCTAAATATTCTGGTGTTAGCGTCATGATTTTCTTCCCTTTCTCATTCGTTTTATGTAGTTTCTCAGATTGCGTGACGGTCACACCGTGCCAATGGAGAACCGTTACAAAGAAAATCTATACAGGCAAAACTCTAACATGCAAGAAAAAGATTCAAGAAAAGCTGTATTTGTTTCTCGTTTTTTGGATTTACTAAAAGACAACTCGCTTACTCAGAGCGAGTTGTCAAAAATAGTGAAAATTTCACAAGCCACAATTTCTGCGTATAGTCTCGGAAAAACCACCCCGAAATCGGAGGAATTATGCCGAATCGCCTCATACTTCGGCGTATCCATGGACTACCTCTGGGGAGTCTCCAATATCCCCATCCAAGCTACCGCCACAGAAAACATCCAGGAATCCGAATGGCAACAGAGAGCTCAAACAGCAGAACAAAAGCTTAAACACCTCAAAAGCCTTCTCGCCGATGTTGGCTCTGACATCGAATCTCTCGGCGGAACCATAGGGAAATTACTCAAATTCATCTCCGAATAACCATGCAAGAGAAAATCGCTGTTCTCATGATCGACTACACCTTGGCCATGGAAGCCCTAAAACTTGAGAAGGAATCTGACAAATGATTCTCCGACTTTATCTATATGTAACGGAAGATGCTCTCATTAATATTTTAAGAGAGGGTAAACTCAATATTTCAAAACCGTGGGGAACAAATGATATCACTGAAGGAGTCAAACAGGGAGAAGAAAAACAGAAAGAAAATATAAAGGAATTTGGTTATATTTGCTTGAGTGAAACATGTACATCACCTGCCATGTGGGGGTACTATGCAGATCGTAGCAGAGGTGCATGTCTTGCTTTCATTTTTGATTTAAATACTTCCGATGAAAAAACATTCTATGCCTTAGTGAAAGGGAAAAGGTCATTAAAAAATCCTATACTAATTAGAAAGGTTGAATATTCCAAAGAACGTGTTTCTTGCGATAACATCGATGATCTTATATTCCGAAAATCAGAAGACTGGTCACACGAAAAAGAGTATAGAATAAAAGTCGATCTTTCAACCGTCGATTTTATAGAAACAAAAGATAAACTAAATCAAATATCTTATATATTTAAAACTGACCTGATAATGAAATATCTCCGTGGTATAATACTGGGAGTAAATTGCAAAAAAGAAAAATCTGAAATCGATGGCATAATACGATCTATAATGGGAAGCAAAATACGTAAGCCAATACAAGTAGTTAGAGCAAAGATGAATGAATCAAATTTTGAATTTGATGTTCCAACTGATGGAATCCCTTGTTTCATTCAAGAGGACGATGATGATTATTATTCATCGCATCATGAGTCAAATTATATCGAAATTTAAAATAATACAATTATTATTACCAACAGCCATTCACAAAAACATAAAATAAATTTACGATCATGACCATAAAAGAAGCCATAGCACTCGTCTTCAAAGCGAAGAACCAATCAGCTCTTCATGTGATCGAAATCACTGAATACATTAAATCAAACATTGACGAATACAAGGATCAGGAACCGGCGGATATCCAGAAAAAGGTGAATGCATTTCTTGCTGCCAGTGTAAAAAGTAAGACAAATAAGATATACAAGAAAGCGATTAATCCTAAAACGGGACGCCCGAAAAAAGGAATCTATTCCATTGCCCCACCCAAAAATGTAAAATCCTCAATCCGGCCAGATAAAAACTCGCAAACAACCCTCCCCCTGTTCCCAACTCAACAACAGGATCAGGCATCATCCTTCAATGAAACAGGGATAACAGCAAATACAGGGAAACTATACTTCGGCAAGGCTGGCGAATTCTCAGTCGTAAGTGAATTATTATTCAGAGGCTACAGCGCAAGCATCATGTCCGTTGATGAGGGGATTGACATTACCGCCTCCAAAAATGACAAATTCTTTTTCATCCAGGTAAAGACAACCTTGTTTTCTGACAACAAAATATCCGTCACAATAAAACCCAATAACTTTGTCAACAACACAAACACAAATATTTTTTACACCATTGTTTTCAGATACCTGACAAACAGCGCCTACATCAATCGATACATAATCCTGAGCTCCATTGATTTAGAACGACTCATCAGAAAAGGAGCCATCAGCTATCCCAACGGTAATGCCTCCATCAAAATCAGAATGAATAACGGAAAACTCGAATTCTACAATGGGAACATCACCGAAGAAGTTGATTACTATTATTTAGATAACTTCGATATGATCAAATAATTTTCTTTATATACTTCCATTAGTTAATTTTATGGGAACTCAACCTTCGCAATCAAATAATAGAGAACCCACCAGCAATAGAATTGAATGGTTTGCTTTTACAGGGATAACCTTGTTAGTGTGTATTCTCGTATTCTCTTTTACTCATATTCTAAAGTTCTTTACAGGGCTTGAACACCCAGGATCCTCGGGAGAATTTGGAGATCATTTTGGAGTCCTTAATACACTCTTCACTGGTCTTGCATTTGCAGGTCTCATCATGACAATCATTTTACAACGAAAAGATTTGGCTCTCCAACGCCTAGAAATGCGAAAGGCTATTGATGAGCAAAAGTCACAAACAAAACAATTTGAAGAACAAACATTTAAGGAGGAAATTTACAAAAGAATAAGTCTTCTAAAGCAAATGGAATCAGATATTTGGTGTGAATCAGAAAAAAACATCATATTAACTTCTCATACTGCTATTCAAAAAATTTATGAAGATACTGTCCTCTATTTAAAATTAGCAAAAGATAATGATCCATATACATATGTTAATATAAAAGAATTTCGCAAACAAAATGAATGCCTTTTCTCTTGGATGAGAATATTTTTTACAATCATTGGCGACCTTCTTGATATTTTTAAAGAACCCCGCAAAGAAGAATATTTGAAACACTATATAAAATTAATAATAAATTCATTAACGGAAAATGAAAAAAATATTAATATTCTTCTATTACGATTTTCTTGACAGCAGTTTTGTTGATAATACAATGTCTTTTTTAATTGATAAAGAATTTATAAAAACATCAAAAATACCCGAAATATTTACACTCGATCAAGTAAAAAATAAATTCAAGGATAAATACAATGATTCTTCTAACGATGAATATTACCACAGCCAATCTATTAGTGGATTCTATAAATCTTTAAACCAAAAATCAAGTAAATATCGCTATTAGAATATAATTATATTTATCATTTATCTTCACTCTACACCTCACAAATGATAGAATAATTAACTTAAACGACCATTCTGAAAAATGATGAGTCAGCTATCACCAGCCGGCTCTTCATTTTTATTACTCCCTCAAGTTGATTATTTCTGCGAGACCAAGTTCAAGAAAAACATCTTAATGGTTCCCATGAGGTCGTTTCTTAACAACATGGTCAGATAGATTCTCCGGATGGCAGAAAAAACATTTACAATATTGCCGGCTCGTATAATGCCTGACTCCAACAAGAGAATCTCTTACGCGATCAATCCTGGGAAGAAGTGGTTTCAGAAAATCCTCCTCTCCTTTCTCTGCATAACGTTTCAAGGCATAAGCACACAAATCAGCTATTTGAACCATGCCCGTCAACGTACTATCCACAAAAAGAGGAGTTTCGATAATATGATGAACTCCGGCAAGAAACGTTCCTTTTTTGTGATAGGAATTCATGTTCTTCGTGTGCTGTTTGGCTACACTGGGATTATTATCATGAATGATCAATCCCCTCCTCTTTACTCGATCCTTGTTGTTCGAGATGCTCTTTAGATACTTCTCGATTCGAATGACAATTTGTTCAAAAGCCTGAATATCGGGCGTCAACGCAGGCTTGGGCGGAGAATACTCATTCTTATCGATGATCTCGGCAAAAATCCTGGCAAAATTCCACTTCCCAACCAGACAAGAAAGCTCACACAGAAACCGTTTCCGCTCATAGTGAGTCAGATGAATATATCCTTCTGTCTGGGCATAATTCTTTTTATACTGCTTGAGTTCCTTCCCCTCCGCCTTCCGCTTTTGAATCGTTTCCTCTCGAGCTGCCAATACCGCTTCACGGCGTTCTGCTGCTGTCAATTTCTCAAAACCTTCAATTTCTTCCTGTTCCTTGTAGTGACGGACCATCCAACCCACATGAATTTCAGCATCAGAAAGTCCATAGCTCATCTTAAGCTGATTGATCTCTCGATCACATTTGGTCCACTTGTCGACGGGTATCCCTATGGATGCTAAAACAAAATGATCAGATACTCCCGGACACTCAGGCGTTCCAGACTCATCGACGTAAAACAGAAACATTGGGTTCTAGGATTTGGAAGATACAAAAAAGCGACCGGGGTAGCCTGCTAAGCAGGCGGCGAGTCAGACCGACTCTTCCCGGACGCAACACCACTTATGCATAAATCACGGTCATTGTCAACAATGCTGACATTGGTAGATTTCATGACTCTGTCATTCTCAATTAACTCCATGTTCATACCTCCCCGCCCTGCCCCCTTGGCATGCTCGGCGGTATGGACAAAGTAACCCTCTTCTCCCAGGCCCTTCACAAAATTGGCCAGCGTGAATACTTCCGGGATACCCCTTCCGGAAAAGAATGCGACCTCTGGTTCCCCCAAGTCCTCCACGAAGCCCTCCTCTTCGGCCGCTGGAGCTTCGCCACCAGGGAAACCACCCTCCAATCGGACACTCCGTTCCGATTCCAGCTCCCCGCGGACTGCATCCGCGTCTTGAAAATCGGAGCCCCCCGCTTCCGCCTCGTCGCCCGGGAACTCATCGTCGAAGACCACCCTGCCCTCCGCGACAGCCGTGCCCTGCCCCTCACCTACCTCTCCGACACCCTCGCCCGGCAGGAACACCTCCCCGACACCGAACCCATGTTCTGCAAAGGCGTCATGCTCCTCCTCGCCGCACGCATCGCCCCCAAGCTCACCAGCAACCCTCAGCTTGCCGCCGCCCTCGACCAGGAAGCAGCCGAAACCCTCCGGCGCGCCCTCCACGAAAACGCCGTCCAGCAGTGGAGCAACGACCAGCACCCCCTCGAAGACATCCTCAACTCAGCCCTCTTCTGAAACCATGGGAACCATAGGATCCAACTACGGCCAGTACCAACAATACAAATACGCCGCCCGCGCCGCCCAATCCATGGGCAATGCCCAGAAAACAGCCGCCGACAAACAAGCCGCCAACCTCGAAGAAGAAGCCCGTTCAGACGCCTTCCTCACCGGGCAAAACATGATGCGCATGCGGCAAAACCAAAATGCCGCCACCGCATCCGCTCGCGCCGCACGTGGCTCCTCTGGCCTCACCAGCGAAGGCTCCGGCAACCAGTCGGAAATCGCCGCGGCAGACGCCCTGGAATCCGCCATCGGCAATATGGCCCTCTCCGGCGTCCTCGCCGACCAATCCAAACGCTACGCCGCAGACACCTCCCGCTTTCAGGGCAACCTCGCCGTCCTCCAGGCAGGCAACACCGCCTCCCAATACCGCGCTCTCGGTTCCGGCGCACTCGGCACCTCCCTCCTGCAGGCCGGACTTCTCATCGCTGGTGGAGCCGCCGGAGCGGCAGGCCTCACCGCCGGGGGAGCCCTCGGCACAGAAGCCGCCTCCGGAGGCATGAGCGGAGCCATGTCCGGAGCCTACAATGCCTACAACATCGGCAACACCCTCACCTCATGGATACCAGGCAGCACATCACCCGGCAGCGAAACCGGGGCACAATCCCTCGCCATCCTCCTCAACAGCATCTTCGGCAACAAAACCTCCCCAACCCAATCCCCCTACTCCCTGTGAACGCCCCCACCCAGGCATACACCTTCCTCGAGGCACACCGCCCCGGCCTCTACCAGGACACCATAGGCCACGCCATCGCCCTGGGTGGCATCATCCACATGGAAGCCGACGCCGTCCTCATCGGCATCCCCGCTCCCGCCCACCCCCAACGCCTGCTCATCCTCTTCGCCTGCGGCAGCATGCCCGCCCTCTGGCGCATCCTCGGCCACTGCGCCAATCGATATACCGAAGCCTCATGGCAGCGCGACTTCAAAGGCCGCTCCTCCTGGCACACCTACAACATCCACCACCTCCTCACCCATAGAACAGACCACCCCCATGCCTGACCAACCACTCTACCAGGGCGCTCGCCTCGACATCGCCAGCTCCATCCCTCACCCGCTCGCCACACCGGACATCACCTCAAAAGCCACAGCCCAGGCCTCCGCCAACGCCGCAGCTGGAATCGACAGCATCATCAACGACTTCATCAAAATCAAAGACTTCGGCACCTCCCAACAACAGGAAAACAAACTCCGTAACATCAACTCCGGCTTTGAAGCCGAAGCCAACCGCCGCATGTCCCTCGCCCCAGGCCACGAACAAAGCCTCTTCGACGACAACGGCAACATCAACGCCAACGCCGCAGACGACCTCATCCACGAATACACCACCCAAATCAACGAACTCCCCGGTTCTTACATCAATCCGGCATCAGCCATGCAAGCCGCCAACATCCGCCAATCCGTTGCCGGCAACCTCCGTTCCAACCTCTACAACCTCGCCGCAAAAAAACAAATCCAGACCTCACGCACCGCCTTCGAAGACAACCTCTCCCTCGCCATATCACAAAAAGACTACACCAGCGCCATCAATAACCTCGAACAAGCCGTCGCCAACGGACTCATCTCTCGCACCAGGGCCAATCAACACACCGCCAGCATCCGGCACGACGCCGCCATGGAAGAAGCCAACAATCTTGCTGTTACCAACCCTGTATTGCTTTACGACAGATTGGAGAACCAGGAATACGACGGCACCCTTTCTCCTGTGGAACAGCATTTCATGAGAGGTAAGTTGCAGGCGGAAAGAGACAACAATCTTCGCGACGGGTTCTTGAAAAGCTTCCTCCTTGAACCAAAGGAGGGGGGATCTTCGTCCACGAAAAAGGATGGAAACCCCGCTTTTACTGGCTTGTTTACTGAGCAGGAATGTGGGTGGATGACGGCTATCAACTCAGGGAAATTCCCGGATGTTGAAAAGAGTATTTCCGCGAAGGCTATTGAAGAGGCGCGGGCGTTCAAGCCGGATTCGCCCGATAGTCCGGGGATGGAGAATGCCAGGGACAATTTTATCAATCGGTATTCTATGTTGGGTATGGAGAAGGAATGGCTGGCGAGGCAATGGAGAGCTGCTGAAGAGGCGAACAAGAAGCTTCAGACACCGACGATTGATGCTTCCAAACTGATGGATAATATTGCAGACAGGGGACTTCTTCATAATGAGAAGGACTTTGCCTATGTGCGGTCACTGACGGAGGGGGAAGAGAACAAGAAGAGGTGGGATAAGAAGGGGGATTTGCGTGCACGATACATGGTTCAGGCTGGAATCAATGATGCTACCAGCAGGACAAATGTAGCCGACACTTCTGATGTGGCCATTTCGAAATACCTGAAGCTTGAGGAGTCGCGACAGCGTGATGAGTTGAGGGCAAAGGTTCTTGGCGAGTTCACGTCGTGGAGGGATTCTACCGAGGAGGGGCAGAAGGCGACAGCGTTCATGCAGGCCGAGAAGCTTCATTCTCTGGTGAGGGAGGCAACGGGAAGGAAGGATTTGCAGTTTACAAATTCGGGGGCTTCCATCGACCGAAATATTGAATCCGCACGGAAGACACAGGAAAACAAGTACCTCCAGTTCGTCAATGCCAACAAACGCAATATCTACGTGGACACGGCGGCTGCTCAGGAACAGCCCATTCAACAGGTGAATCTTGGGTATGACAAGAACAGGAAGGATTTACCAGCGGGTATTCTTTTGCCAAAGTCGATGATGGAGGGGGTCAACAAGGAAAATGGCGTTGTGGAAGTTACATTCGACAACAAGAGGTTCCGCAGGTTCCGCGTGGTGGGTGAGTGTGACGGTGATTCGCCGGTAATGACCTACGAAACAGCACGGGAACGCTTCTATAATCCCGACAACTCCTACAAGGTGAAGATGAGAATCAGGAAAGGCAATACGGAGCAGTTGATGCAGGAACAGGATAGAGCAGTGAATACTGCCAATGAACCGGGACGCCTCATGATTGAAAATGAAGCGAGGCGTGACGAGAATGGGAATCTGACTGTCTACAAGCTTCCGGCTGGTGACGGCGGGGGAACCCATGAGATTGCGGGGATTAACAACAAGAACCATCCTCAGGAGTTTGCCAGGCTCAAAGGCATGATTGAGTCCGGGCGGCACGATGAGGCCGAGCAGGAGGCATCCCGGTATATGATGGCGTACACGCAACCGGCGAGCGATGTGCTGGAGAAAAGCGGGGTTCAGTCTCGCGGGCTGGATTACTTCATCAGGGATATGTACTTGAATGGCGGGGAGTCTTTCCCGTCGAGGGTGATTCACAGGGCCTTGGGGATTGCGGACTCGAAGAAGTTCACAGCCGGTACGGCTGAATCCATCAGTGAGTTCCTGAAGACTCATTCCGAGGAGGAATTGCTTGGTTTGCTTCATCAGTCCCGTGATGAGCTCTACAAGTCGATTGCGGCCAATAACCCGGAGAAAGGCAAGTTCCTGACCGGGTGGCTCAATAGAAGCAGGAAGAGCTACAGGCAGGCTCAGGATATGGCCTGATGGTGTCCATGTTTTCCAATTTTCACTTGAAACAATTTTAACAGATCTTTTTTATGACTACACTTTTGAATCAGTTGCCCGGCAGTGAATCCACTGTTCCGGAATCCCCCCTCATGGAGTTCCCCGGTATTGAGAACGATACGGACTATTCCGATGCTCTTGATGTGTTCCAGAATATTCCTGACGATGATAACCTGAAGGGGGTCTTCGGCGGGGCTCTTGCGGATTTCCAGACGGGGCGGGTTCTTCGGGATTACGTGGATCCTGCCGCCGTTAAGTCCGGCAGGGAGAATGCCCGCAAGATGGACGTGTTCGCGGCAATGGCTCGCGACTGGACGAAGGAACCGGAAGCGAGAAAGAAGGTGGTGGATGCCTACGGGGAGGATTTCGCTCATCAGTATGAGCAATCGACGGAGAAGGACTATATTGCCGGCGAGAAGTATCTGGAGGAGTTTTACAGCCGGGAGGGCGACGGCGAGTTTGACTCCATCTTCCGCTTTGAGGAACAGAATGGGGTGTCGAGCCTGCGAGAGAGTTCCGATGTGTGGAAGCATGTTCTCCCCCGGATTCAGGACAGGATCACGGAAGAGGATGAGTTCAACAAGGCGGCTACCGGGTTTGCCGCAAAGTCGTGGTCGGTGATTGAGGCTCTGGCTCAGGGAGAAACGTTTCTGAGTGCCCTGGACACGGTGAAGGACTGGACGCCGGAGGAGAGGGACTGGGCGTTCCTGAATTGTGGCCCTGAGTCGGAGTGGGCGAAGTGTGTGCAGCGTGCCAGGCAATGGGCTCAGGATAATCAGATTGAACTTTCGCTTTCCGAGGATTCAATAGCCCGGAAGGCAAAGGAACTTGAAGAGAAGTTCGCGGAGGATGATCTTCATTCCGGGGGGGTATTGTCATGGGGGAGGCCTCTTGGTCGTACTCAGGAGGAATGGCGGACGAAGGCGATTGAAGAATTGTCCTCCGGTGTGGCTTTGACGCAACAGGGAACGTACCAGTTGGCCAAGAGTTTTCTTGATCTCAAAAAGAAGGATGAGCCTGTATGGGATATGCTTGTCGGGCTGTACAAGTTCCATGCAGACAGGGAGCGCAATGACGGGACGGCTTTCTTTTCTCCCTTTGCACAGACGATGTCGATGATGCTTTCTTCTGCCGTGGATGGCATTGCTTCTGCGACGGTAGGGGAGATGAGCCCGGAGGACTCGCTGAAGGTTTCCGTGGGCGGCGCCGGTTCTGTGGCTTTTGCGACGTATGATTCCAGTGGGAATGCGGTGCGCCGATACCGGGATCCGGAGTTGATCGAGCAGATGAACCTGATCAAGTCGATGCAGGCGGAGATTGCGGAGTCACCTGACGGGGCGTGGTGGATTCGCCGCCAGATCGACGGATTGGGGAAGATGGCTGCCCAGACAGCAATGTTCCTTGGGACAAGGGGGATGGGTACTTTTGCCTCAATCGCGAATGACCGCTACGATGAGTTGCGAGCCGATGGGCACGGCGTCTTCGAAAGTGTGCTTCGCGGCGGTATTGCTGGCGGTACAGAGGTACTTGTCGAGAGACTGGGCGGTGAGTTCTTTGGGCGCAATCTGCGATGGCTTTCCGGGAGGGTTCCGGGGATGCAGAGGGTGACCGGCTATTTTGGCGGGATTGGCGATTTGGTGCGCGCCGGGATGTACAAGAATGCCGCCTTCCGCTATGCGGGGTATTCGCTTGCTTCGGGTGGTTCCGAGTGGACGGAGGAGTTGATTCAGCCGACGATGCAGGCTCCTTTGGATTCCGGGATTGCCTTGTTGTTTGGCTCGACAGATGGCATGAGCTATGATGACTGGAAGCAGCAGATCCAGCAGGTGTGTACGCCTGACCTGTTATTCCAGATGTCCGTCTTCGGTGCGGCGTGTGGCGTGGTGCAGCTTCCGGGTATGGCGAGGGAAGCACAGATTTCCCGGACTGGCCCCGGAGCCATTCAGGCTCTTACGCGGTGCAGTGATGAACGGGCACGGGAAATTGCCGATATGGTGGATCCCGTCCAGAAGAGGGACGCCATCATTGAGGAAGCTACGATCAATGTTCTTTCCGAAGACCAGCAAAAACAGAACGTCATTGCCGGCATTGCGAACATGCAGGATGACTTCTCGGGACTCAAGGAAATGGTTGCCTATCAGGCTCAGGTAGAGCTTGGGAATATGCCGCGCATGGAGGTTCAGGAAGATGGAAGCTGGCTGGCTTACGACAAGGTGGCCGGGACTGATGGCGCATTGGTTGAGTCCACCCCGCGCCAGTTGACGGAACAGCAGGCTCTCGCGGAGGTGAATGCCCGCATGGAGAACGGGATTGCCCAGCAGATCAATGTGATCCAGAGCAATCTTGTGGCGCGTGCTGCCGTCGATGCAATGAAGACGACGGGACGATTCGACTTTGAGACCATGGGTAATACGGAGACGGCAGCGACGGTGCAAAAACTGGCGAAGGCTGCAAGGCTCAGGCTGGATGAAGGGATGTCTCCTCAGGCGGTGGATCCTTCCATCAGCCGATACTTGCCTCTGGGTGTGATTGAGTCCATGCCTGGCAAGGTGCGTGAACGCGAAGCCATTGCGCAGGAACAGGGAAGTAACTCTCCCTTTGCTTCCAACGCCTACCGTGTGGCTTTGAGCCGAAGCAGAACGCTCATTCGCTTTGTGGAGGGAAAGATCACCACGGCGGAGCTGATGGAGGAAGCCGTGGAATCCTATTTGTCTGAGTATCTTCAGGATTCCGGGCATTCGATTGACTGGGCTTCCAACAACTTGCGGGAAGCACAAAGGTATCTCAAGGAAGCTGGCGTACTGAAGAATAACCTCATTGCCGAAGAGGGTGATGCATCCCTGATGCAGGTAGTGGAAGCCATGGGTGTTCTGGCACGCGGGGATGTGATGCGCCGCATTGAGAGCCTGAATCTTCCTCAGTTCATCAAAGACTTCCTGAAATGGGCACGTTCCCTGTTTGTTTCTGCGGGGAATCTCGCCGAGCTGGGGAATGCCTTCTACCAACTGGACAAGGCCGGGAAGCTGGATAAGACCTTCGCGCAGTCGATTTATGATGCGGCAGGGATCACCCAGGAGATTTGGGCGGATGCCGCCATGGATGCGACGTACCGGGATCTTGCCATGATTGCCACGCGTGCCTTAGGCGGCATGGAGAATTACCATGATATTCAGGAGGGCGCATTCCGTGCGTGGAATGGTGAGCGTGCGACGGATGAAGCCGAGAGCCTTGCCCCGCAGGAAACAGCTGAAACCCTTGTGCCCAACACGGATCATCCGCACGATGGCTTGCCGGGTGCTCATGCCGCTGCCGGAGAGTATGGAGCTATTGAGTACGTGTCGGTGGAAGAATTGACCTTGTCGCAGGATGTGCCGCAGTTCAAGGAAGGTGCATCTTCCGAGACCGGGGAGGTGGAACCCTTTGAGAAGTTTGACGAACGCGTAGCCCCCCCTATCCACGTCTGGCGACGCGCTGACGGAAGTCTGGAAGTGATCAGTGGTCGCCACCGCTGGCAGGCACGCAAGAGGGACGGAGGGAAAACAATCATGGCCTATGTCCACAACGAAGCAGACGGCTTTACGAAGAAGGATGCCGAGATGCTGGACGTGACGCTCAACATCAAGGAAGGACAAGGAAGCGTACTGGACTGGGCGAGGTATATTCGCACGTCCGGCATGACAATGGGTGAAGCGCGTGATCAGGGCTTGCTTCGCGGGCGCGGCATCATGGGGGTATTGATCGGTGCCCAGGCATCGGAGGATCTCTTTGCTCTCTTTGCCGCTGGCAAGGTTGGAGAGAAGACGGCTTCGGCCATTGCAGCATTCCCCAATCACGACCTTCAGCGCGTGGGGATTCGTTGCGTAGGCAAGCGCATGACGGCACAGGAGATTGTGAATGTGATGTCCGCTGTTCAGGGTGCCCAGAAGCCGGGGGCGGGCGAAACCATGGATATGGGGAGCCTCTTCGGAGATGATGATTCCGCCCTGGTTGCCGCCGAGCGCATCGGTGCGTTTGCCACGGCAATGCAGCAGAAGATTGCCGAGAAGATCAATGCTGTACGTGGTGCGGCGAAACGCCCGGAGACGGCGCGCAAGATGGGGGTGGACGTGAGTGATCCCGCCGCTCTGTTGAAGACCCTTTCCGATTTGGAGATGCAGCGCAGGGCGTGGCTGAATTATGCCCAGTACCCTGAATTGTTTAGACAGGCAAAAGGATGGGATGGGGAAAGCTCGCTCGATGGGATTGAACCGGCTCTGGCTAATCTCGGTATCGACATGAGCGCGAGTATGAACTCCACGGAATCGAACAAGGCAAACATCAGCTTCTCCGCAGCCGAAGCACAGGAAAAGGGACTCTTCAGGGACGGAGCCATGTACGCCGGCAATGCCATCATCACCGCACTCGACGCGTCCTTCTCTATCACCGCTCGACATGCCAGCCCTCATTCGTTCCGCAAATTTGACACGGAAAAAATGGGTACCGGAGAAGGCAGGCAAGCGTTTGGCTGGGGGGTGTATTTGACGACGAATCGCCAGGCTCATGAATTCTATGTTGAGAAATTCGGGCGAGATGGTGATGTCTCGCAGTACATGGTTGAGGTGAATGTAGATGATTCTCAATTGTTGACGTGGGAATATGTAGAGGATGACATTTGTGAATTGCTGAAGGCCTCCCCCGTGGAGGAGGTGAGGGATGCTTTTGAGTACGCAGAGGATCGAGCTGACTACAGAGGAGAGAATGTAAGTGGCAAGGGTGTTTATAAAGCCCTGTCCGATGCCTTCTGGGATGGAGATGACGACACGAAACAGGATGCCGCGCGACAGGCTTCCGAGGCGTTGCTTCAAAGCGGGATCAAGGGCATAAGATATGAGGATGGAATGAGTCGTGATTCAATCGCGAACAAGACATTCAACTATGTTGTCTTTGATTCAAACGACATCAAGATTACGGATGTTTCCGAACGCTCAACGGGATTTGGATGGGAGAGGTATAATGATGCAAATGCGAGTTTCAGTATTTCGACCGCCGATAACTTGCAATGGAAAGCCAGCCTCAGCAACTACCTGTCCAACGGAGCCCCCGACAGAGCCATACCTATTAAGATGTCCTCTACTCCGAGCGTGCTGAGAGCATTGGGATACACCAACCGTGACCTTGTCATCACGCCAGCCGTTATCGATAAAATCATGGGAGGCAAACACGACCTTTCCCATGATCACGTTGAGGCTCTTGCCGGGGCGATACACGACCCGGTCATGATTGTAGACAGCGCGACGCAGACGGACACCCTTGTCGTCCTGACGGAAATCAAAACCGACAATGGAAATGTCATGGCTGCCATCCATCTGGACAAGCGCGAACGTGGCGGTTTTTACCATGTCGTCGCCAGCGCGTACGACAAGAACAGCCCGTGGATGTTCGCCAATCAAATCAAGGCGGGAAAACTCCGTTATCTGGACAAAAAGAAAGCCCTTGTCTGGGCGAGGGAAAACGGGCTCCAATTGCCCGCGCGCTCGCCCTACAAGGGCAAAATCAATGTGCTCGAACCCAACGATATAGTCAAGTGGGAAAACAAACAACTCCCCGATATTTCCTTCTCCGTCGTAGGGGAACACGCCAAGAACTGGGATGAACTGAAGTCCCGCGCATTTGAAGGGAGAGACGACGGCAAGCCGCGCGTCGAACTCGACGCCTCACAATCTTCCATCAAGCCGGACGTTGCCCAACGCATCGCTCGACGCCTTGCCGGTGACCGCACGGAAAAGAAGGTTCGCTTCACTCTGGGCGATGTACTGGAATACCCGGAACTCTACGCTGCCTATCCCAAGCTGGCGAAAATGCCCGTTGTGCTCGCTGACCTTGGAGGACGAGGAACTCGCGCATGGTTTAATTCCCGCAACAAGAACATCAAGATCAATACCCTGAATTTCAGAGAGGGCAATTTTGATACCCAGGCATTGCGTTCGACTCTGCTTCATGAAGTTCAGCACGCTATTCAAAGCATCGAAGGCTATGCCTCTGGAAGCGGAGGTGAAAACTACGAAGCCTATTTGAGAGCGGGGGGAGAAATCGAATCCCGCAACGTGCAGTCACGCATGGACATGACGGCAGCCGAACGTGCAGCCACTCCGTTCAATGACACGCTTGAGTTCCCCGGTGAAGCCCGCGTGCGTATAGCTCCGGATCCTATTGAGATCCCCTTCAATCTGGTGAGCGGTGAATACTCATCCGACTGGAGCGCGCTGAAGCGAAGCTCGAACTCCGCACACATGGAGTTTGTGAAGTTGATTGTTGCCGCCTTGAACAAGGATGCCGAACGCATGGCTCGTTATCAGGAACTTTCCGAGGACGAACGCGGCGATATGGCTGTGACGCTGATGCGTGCAACCAACCTTGCCAAGACGGCAGCCATGTATCTGCCGAAGGGCTGGCGCATCGGCTTGAAGCCCTATCTGGACTGGATGGAAGTATTTGCCGAAGTAGCCCATACCGGCAAACTGGACTGGGCATCGACGGCACCGGCTCCCTACTGGTCGGCATTGATGAAGGAACACTTGCGAAATATGGAGAGGATGTATGGGATTGAGACGGGAGACGCCAATGTAACGCTGGAGTACATGAAGGACTACGGGGAGACGCGCCTGTACATGCTGGTCAACAAGCTCATTAAGCGCGTGAGCCGGAACCTGGAGGAATACGGATCCGCCAAAATCCGAGAGAAGATTGAAGCCCTGGTGCAGTCCGCCAAGCCGAAACAGAAGGACAACCACCAGTACAAGACCGGGGTTATGAGTATCCAGTCGTTCCGGGAACTGGCTCGACTGCGCAAGATGATGCTCATGGAGGAAAACGAATACGACGAAGATCATGATTCCCTCACAGGCAAGTTGCTTGAACTCCGCCAGAATGAAGAGGAGTCGGGAACGCAGGAAGATATTGAAAAGCTCGAATCGCAGTTGATGGAGCTGGAAGTGTACGGCTGCATGGGTATGAAGAGCCTTGATGAACTGGACAGAATGCACACCTGCCTGACGCGCTTCATGCGTGGCGAGAAAGCGGCATGGGAAAAGACACTCGAAGAACGCAAGCAACGCCGTCGCGAGATCGCGGAGGGGATTGTGCAGGGTGTGACGGAACGCAAGGGGCCGCTGGATAGCACCGTGATTGCCCGTGCGCGCGCCAACGAAAAAGATGGAGGCGGGCGCAAGAGCTGGCTGAGGAGAACCTTTATTGGTTTGCAGACGATCGAGTCCCTGCCTCAGTTGCTTTCCGTTCTGGAGAAGTTCCCGGACACGCGAGCTCTTGCTCATGGTGTGCGCATACGCCTAGGGCGAGCCAGCGGACGACTGGACATCATGGACAAGCATGTTGACGGCTTGTTCCGCAAGTGGGGCATGGAGGCCTTCGGGATCAACCCGAAGGCGAAGACGGCCAACATCAAGCTGGACAAAGCCCTCTATGAGTTCAAGAAGAAGAACGATACCGGGATTCTTCTGGATCGCTATGAGCGGAAGAAGATCAGGATGCCTCTTGATTTGGCTCGCCTGTTTGTTGAAGCCGTGGGGATGAATCCCGATGGCATTGAAGCAGGCCGGGCGAAGCTGGAAGAATTGCGTGCCGGGATGGAAGAAGAAAGAGACGCCCTGCAAGCCAGGCTGGAAGAAGAGATGAGCACTATGTCGGGCAGTCTGGAAACGGACAAAGCCCTGAAGAAGGTAGAAGACCGCCTTGCCGTGCTGGACATGGAGCTGGATATGCAGGACGTCTCCGCCCTGAATGAATGGATCACCGACTACGACGCATCGATTGCCGAGAAGGAAGCGGCCGCCGCGGCAGGAGAAGGAAGGATGCCAAAGCACAAGGATTTTGCCGACGTGAGTTACACCAGGCATCTTGGTACGGAGCAGACGCCGCTTGAGATTTCAAGGGATTCCGCCCTGTACCTGATTCTACTGTCCGAGCAGGAAGACTACGAAGACCTGATGTCGCTGCACGGTTTCACGCCGGATGTGATCGAGAGACTGAACCAGTATGTTGGAGAAGGCGGGCTGCTTCTGGGTGACCGGATGCGCGCCCACCTGAAGCAGCAGGGAAAGAGGATTTCCGATGTCTTTGAAGCGTTGAACGGCGTGCCGTTTGTGACGATTGACAATTACTTCCCTGCCAGATTCAAGATCGACAACAAGCTTGCGGATTTCGACATGGCGCAAATGCTTCAGGGGATGAGCGGATTCCGTCAGGGAGGAGCTACCGGGTTCCTTGCCGGACGTACCAGGCACAATGCCAACCTCGACCTGAACCTTGGTGCGGCTGCCGTGTTCCGTGATGCCGTGGCAACCTCTGAACACTGGATGCAGACGCAGGACATCGTTGCGGATTTTCGTGGAGTGCTGGGAGCCAAAAATGTGATCGACGCCCTGACGGTACAGTTTGGCCGCAACTCGGTGGCGTTGCTCAAACAGTGGGTGCATGGACTGGAGAACCTGGGCAGGATTGACGGGAACGCGAAGTCGATGATCGATGTGACGACGTCCGAATTGTACGGCTCCGGATCAATTGCCATTCTTTCCTACAAGGTTGAATCTGTGATCAGGCAGTTGTCCGGCATCGCCAACATGTGGGCGGGAGACAACACCCTGTCTGCCGTTGACTGGATGCGCGGACTTGCCCTGACGAAGTCCGGCAAGGGAGGAATCACTTTGTCGGGGATGCTGAAGAGCAAGTACATCAAGGCGCGCGTGACTAGCAACAATGACATCGCCGGACGCCGGTTGTCCCGCATGGAAGCGGGGAGGAAGTTCAACGTCTTTGATCGCGGGGCGCATTTGGGCATGGTTCCCATCGGCTACGTCGATGCGGCCAGCAATGCCCTTCCGGCTACGGTGCTATTCAACGCTCACTTTGCGCGGGCGAAGCAGACACTCCTGCCGGATGGCACCAAGATGACGGATACACAAGCCAGAGAGATTGCCTGGGATTACACGATGGCGGCGTTTGCGCAGGGAGCACAGCCGACCAGAGCCTGGGACAAGTCGCACTTCGGGAATGTCGTGTCTTCGGTTCCAATGGGGAAGGCTTTCACGTTCATGATGTCGGAAAACCTTAACAAACTGGGGTTGGTTTCAACGCTTCTTCGTCAGGGACGGTATGGGAAAGCCACTGGAGTCTGGCTTGCATACGGGGCTATGAATGCCGCCATTGGCATGCTGCTCGACTGGATGCGAGACGATCCGGAAGAATGGGAGGAACGCGACATGATGGGGTATGCGTGGGCTGTCCTATTCGGCAACCTCTCCGGGATCCCGCTTGTATCTGAAGGACTGGAATATCTTATTGGCCAGACCGGGGCTAAGGTTTATCTTGGTTCGGCAGGTCGTGGGGTTATTGATGCCAAAAGCTTTTTCTCGTCTTCAAGGAAAGTCGGTAAGATGTCCACCGATGAAAATGAGTATTCCACTGCTGACTGGATCAAGGAAACAAGCCGTCTTTCCCGTACATTCGGAGCTGTGGGCGGTGCATGTGGGCATACATTAGGTTCTGCCATGCTTTACTTCTCCGCGATATTCAACCCGGTAAAGACGGCGTCTGATCTTGTCGGAGAAGACCATGAAAACTAATGACACACATAAAACCCAATTACGAATCCATTACGAAATATAATTAACTTACTATAAGTGAATAACTAAACATCCCATCGGGAGTACCAATAAATAATGGGCGTGTTTGGAAATGCGCGTAACTTTTGATCTTGGGGAGCCGTTTCTCCTTTTCCATCTGTGTGAATTGTGGTAGGATTGGGGAGAGCCAATGGAGTTTTTGTCTCCAACGGTATTTCAATTCCAACAATCTCGTCATTATGATCCCCGCAGAATTCAAAAGCGCGCTCACTGAAGCCATCGCCGATTTGCGAACCCAAGGCCTCTACAAGAGCGAACGTTTCATCGATTCCCAGCAATATTCTCAAGTGACGCTCAAGGATGGCCGTTCCGTCATCAATATGTGCGCCAATAACTACCTTGGTCTGGCCAATCACCCCGAGGTGATGGAAGCCGCCCGCGATGCTATCAAGCGTTGGGGCTTCGGCGTTGCTTCCGTCCGCTTCATCTGCGGTACGCAGACTCTCCACAAGGCTCTGGAAGAACGCCTCAGCAATTTCCTGGGTACGGAAGACACCATTTTGTACGGTTCCTGCTTCGATGCCAATGGAGGTCTTTTTGAAGCTCTTCTCGGCCCAGATGATGCCATTATTTCCGATGCACTGAACCATGCCTCTATCATCGACGGCGTGCGTCTCTGCAAAGCCAAGCGCTACCGCTACAACAACAATGATATGGCAGACCTCGAAGCCAAGCTCCAGCAGGCTGATGCCGAAGGTGCCAAGGTGAAGTTGATTTCAACAGACGGCGTGTTCTCCATGGACGGTATTATCGCCCAGCTCGACAAGGTGCGTGATCTTGCCGCCAAATACAATGCCATCTTCCATTTCGATGACAGCCACTCTACCGGTTTCCTCGGTAAAACGGGGCGCGGCACGCATGAATACTGCGGTCTCCTCGGTAATGTCGACATCACGACGGGGACGCTGGGCAAGGCTCTTGGCGGCGCCAACGGCGGCTATACATCCGGCCCGAAGGAAGTGATCGAAATTCTTCGTCAGCGTTCGAGGCCCTACCTGTTCTCGAACAGTATTATGCCCGCTATTGCCGCTGCTACGATGAAGGTGATCGATATTCTCGAACGCTCCACGGAAGCCCGTGACAGAGTTGAGGAAAACACCCGCTATTTCCGCACGGCCATGACAGGCGCCGGCTTCACGATTTCCGGCAAGGATCACCCGATTTCTCCGGTGATGCTCGGCGATGCAGCCCTGTCCCAGAAGTTCTCTGAAGGCCTCCTGAATGAAGGCGTGTATGCGGTTGGTTTCTTCTACCCGGTTGTTCCCAAAGGCCAGGCTCGTATCCGCACGCAAATTTCGGGTGCTCACACGAAGGAACAGCTCGATAAAGCTATTGAAGCCTTCTGCAAGGTTGGCAAAAACCTCGGTGTGATCTCCTGATTGAGGGGTCACTTCCCCGGTTATTATTAATTCATGATCATGGACGCGGTACCCCCCACGCCAAAAGCCCTCCCGGCTGTGCCGCCTGGGCGGGTGCTGCGTCCAGCTCCTCATATACCCGATCACGAGGTCGTCCGGCAGATCGGTAGTGGAGCCTACGGTGAAGTCTGGCTCGCCAAGTCGATGACGGGCGCATGGAGGGCGATCAAGATCGTCTGCCGTGACGATTTTGAGGACGAGCGCACATTTAATCGCGAGTTCCAGGGGGTGCAGTATTACGAGCCTATTGCACGTAACCACCCCGGCCTGGTTCACATCCTGCACGTCGGATTCAAATCCACACCATCCCCATTCTATTACTATGTCATGGAGCTGGGGGACGATGCTCAGGCAGGCATCCATATCGACCCGGCGGAGTATATCCCGCGAACGCTTCAAACGGATATGAAGCTGGGTGGGCAACGCCCATTGCCTCTGGACTATTGCCTGGAAGTCGGCAGCCAGCTTGCCCACGCCCTGATCTATCTGCACAGCAAGGGGCTGACACACCGGGATATCAAGCCGGCCAATGTCGTCTTTGTCAATGGCCGTCCGAAGTTTGCCGACATCGGGCTTGTTTCCAAAAATGATCACCATACTTTCGTCGGCACAGAAGGTTATATCCCGCCCGATGGTCCCGGTACAAAGAGGGCGGATGTCTATGCCCTGGCCAAGGTTTTGTACGAGATCAGCAGCGGGCGAGATCGCCTGGACTTCCCGGAATTGCCGGACAAGATTCCCGATGGAGCCCAACGCAAGAAGTGGCTTGCCTTCAACGATGTCATCTGCGAAGCAGGAGAACCAGACCCCAACCGCTGTTCGATCGCGACTGCGGAGGATTTGGCCGATGCCATTGATTCTCTTCGCGGCAAATCCCTCCACCCTCAGTACGGAGCCAAAAAGAAGAAAAAGAAGAAGAGCCGCAAGCCATTGGGCAGTACGGCACGCATGCTTTTGTCTGCCATCGCCGGGGCACTCGTCTCCATCGGTATTGTCGTAGGCGTTGCATTTTATCTGATTCCCGAGAGCAGTTTGAAGATTCTGACAATTGCCGGGCAGCAGGATGATGGTTCATCTTCCATCCAACAACAACGTCAGCCCGTCAGTACACCAGCTGCAACAACCCAGCAACAAAACGCGGCGTCAGCAACATTCTGGCAGACTAAGCCTCAGCCAGCGCAAGGCTATGTTCTTGTCACCAGCACTCCTGCCGGAGCATCCGTGTATGATGACAAGGGGAATTATCTGGATGAAACCCCTTATGGCCCGATCGCCATGCCCGCTGGAGCATCCCCAGTTTTTTCCATTCGTAAAACGGGGTACGAAGAAATCAAAAGTTCGGGCGCGGTTGAAAAGAACAAGACGCTCGTCCTCGGCGGCGTGCTTGCCCCCTTTCACCCACCTGTTCAAGGAGAATACTGGCTCGATGCTGAAAACAACCGTTTCATGCCCGATGGCGATGGACACACGGCAGAAGCACCGCTGAATATTGACGAATTCAATAAGTTCCTCTCCAAGAGTAAAAACAGGAAGAACATTCCCGTGACGTCCATGCCGGAAACCCCTGCTACTGGCAAACCTCCACTCGCTCTGACGGATCAGGAGGGGATTATTTCGTACCTGAAGTGGATTACTTCCGCCTGCCTGAAGAAGGGTATTCTCAGTCTGGACTATGTGATGACGGCATTACCTATCCCAGGGTATTCGACGCGTAATGGAACCTTGCAGGCATATAGAATCCGCGTGGAGCCAGAGAAGAAATTGCCTGTTACCATGCTTTCCCAGCCAGAGAATGCCAGTGTTTTCTGGAATGGCAAATACCTTGGGCGTACCCCGCTGGAACAAGTCTCTGTCCCTCAAGCCCCCTATTCGGTCAAAGTCAAGAAGGATGGGTATGCAACGGTTGAGCGCACCGGCCTTTCTCCGGAAAACCTCTATCTTTCCCTCCAGTTGGATAAGGACAAATCCGTCGAGTACGATTCACCCTGGAAAAATAGCCTTGATATGGAATTCGTTCCACTGGCCTCCGATGCCATGGTGCTTGCTCATGAGGTGCGGATCAAAGACTATCGCGAGTTCCAGCACTCCACATCCAAGGAAATTCCGGAACCGCCTGAATGGAGAGAACGCAATGACTACCCGGTTACCAATGTCTCCAAAAAAGAGGCCGAACACTTCGCCAAATGGCTGACAGGACGAGAACGACGTTCTGGACGCATTTCGAATACCGATACCTATCGCCTGCCTACTGATGAAGAATGGAGCCTTCTTGCCAACATCCGCGCAGAAAACGGCACCACTCCCTACGAGCGCTCTCTTTCAGCAATGAATGAAACGCCCACATTTTACTGGGGCACAATATGGCCACCCAAGAATAATACGGGCAACTTTGCCGATGATACGGCTCTTACCTACCTTCCTTCGTTTCGTGTAATCACTTCGTATGACGATGGCTATCCGGAGCTGTCTCCCGTCAAATCCTATGAACCCAACCGCCTGGGACTCTACGACCTGGACGGCAATGTTCAGGAATGGGTAGGTGATTCGTATGCCGGGGATAACGAATCCGTCCCAATCAGAGCCTATGATACAGCACGCGGAGGCAATTATCTTTCGTTCCGCCCGAGCCAGCTTTCCATTCGTGCCAGGACACCTCTGCCTCCTGATACCAAGGATTCAGGTATTGGATTCCGCCTGATTCTCGTGAGGCAATACGAGCCGGAGGATTAAACAGGATTGTTTTTTCTCTCCGCCAGTTTCCTGACTTCTTCTATATTACCACCCTCTTACAGGAATCCTCTTGGAGAAATAGATCCTTTTTCATCCTCGTCTTCACGAATGGAGATCAATTTATCCAGCACCTTGTATTCCTTGCCGCGCTTGTGGAGGGCTCCTTGCGAAACGAGAGTCTGAAGCTTCTCGTAAATGCGCAATCTAAGGATTTCTTCCCCTCCCGTGGAAATGCCCTTCTGCTTCATCGCAGCAAGAACTCCTTCAAAAATGTCATTGAAAAGGATCGTGTCAGCCTGAGACAAAACCGCCAGCATCTCACACCGAATCGCATCGGGAGAGCGCCGCGGAACATGGCTATTCTTTCCAATATCCATTGATCTAGGTATAACACATCCCATGTAGAAGAGTCAAGGAGACATTCCACATTCGATGCGCAAGACCTTGATCCAGCGATTATTCGGAAGGATTTGCCCGCTCTTTTCCACCACGGGCATTCGTGCCTCCAACTAGAAGGACAATTTCGCCCTTGGGGGGACGCACCGCGAATTGTTCCGCCAATTCGGCAGCCGTACCGCGATGGTAGGTTTCAAATGTTTTTGTCAATTCCCTCGCGACGCAGACCGGGGTTGCCGGGTCGATTGCCGCCAGAGCCTGAATGCTTTTGACGATGCGGAAGGGGGATTCGTAGAAAATCGACGTATAATCGGCCTCAACGGCCTTTTGTAGCATCGCGGCCTTACGACCGGATTTGACGGGCAGGAAGCCAGCGAAGAAGAATGCATCACTCGGCATCCCGGAACCGACGAGAGCCGTCACGACGGCAGATGGTCCCGGAAGTACCGTAAAGGCGACGTCAGACTTTTTCAACGTCTGAATCAATCTGTATCCTGGGTCGCTCACTCCTGGCATGCCAGCATCCGTGACGATGGCAAAGCGTTCTCCTGCAGCGGCTCGTTGGACAATTTCCCCTGCTCTGGCAGCCTCATTGTGCTCATGCATGCTGAGGAGGGGTTTGCGAATACCATAATGAGTGAGCAACAATCCCGTATGACGCGTGTCTTCACAGGCGATTACATCCACGGTAGAGAGGACTTCCAGGGCACGTCGGGTAATATCCTCCCTGTTCCCGATGGGGAGGGGTACAAAATAAACGCCGTAAGTGACTTCGGACATGGTGATGCGTTCCGCTTTGTTCAAGTTAGCCATTGCTGACGGCACCGCAAATATCGTGAGCCACGAGGCGGGCAGCATACGACAAGGCATTCATCTTGGCTGATTGCTGGTTGCCGATGTTGAAAAGACTGGAGACGGACGTTGCCGAGCTGGTCCAGAGTACCACGTTTTTCTTGTTGTCGATAATCCTGTAATTGACGCTCAATTTCAGGCCAACTTCCATACTCCTGTACGTATCCTGATAGCTGGAGCGCAACTGCATGAACTCGATGGATGACACGGAGCCTTCCATGCGCACGTCAGCTTTTTTGGAGGATACCAGAGCATAGGTACCTTCCGTCTGGATTGCTTCCGCAATGGCACTGGAGACCAGAGCTCCCGCTCTGGGTTCGAGGCTATTATTGGTGAAGACTCCGACGGAGATGGATTGGACGTTCTTCAAAGCCACGGGCTTCAGTCCGCCGATGTGGTAACCGCACGAGCAAAATAGCAGGGCAGTCATCATCGGAATGAGAAAAAGGATGAAGCGTCGCATGAGATGAAAGCTGGATGGCATTTGGTGGTTGAAAACCGGAAACGACAAAGAGAAGATTTACTTCGTCGGTACCCCCATGGACTTCAGATAGGCTTGTGCCTTCGCCGCGGCCTCGGGATTGGTTCCGCCTAATGAAGCAGCTTCCTGGAAGCAGAACACGGCGGCACTGCGATCCTTCATCCGGTTCAGGTAGTATTCGCCAATCTTGAGTTTCTGGTCAACAAGCTGGCGACGGATGTCGTTGAGCCCCGACTTGGCATGAGAAGACTTGGCCGTATCCGGGTAACGCTGCAGGAAGTCTTCGTAGGCTTCCTGGGCACGCATGATGTTGGCATGGTTGCGGTCGCCTTCCACCTGAGCACCTCGATAAAGGTCTGCCACCTGGAGCTGGGCACCGGGAGCATAGGGGCTGTGCGGATAGTTATCCACGAGTTTCTGGAAGGTCTCAATGGCTTCCTGGTTACGCCCTCTCCGCATGAGGTAATCTCCGAGAAGATTCATGGCTTCGGGAGCCGTATCAGCATAGGGTGCATTTGTGCAAACCGTGTTGAGCCACTTGATAACGATGGTTGGATCCATACCGACATCAAAGGTCCACAATACCTTGTTGGTCAGCTCCCCACGAACGGCCGCATAGGCCAGGTTCTTCTGTTCCTGCAGTGCGGAAGCATACAGAGGGGTGTTCGGGTACCGCTCGATCACGAGCTGGAAGGTGTCGAAAGCATCCATAGGTTCTCCCTTGGCTGCGTAGAGCTGGGCTTGGCGGAATTTGGCCTGGGGAGCTTCCTGAGACATGGGGCAATATTTGCTCAATCTCTTGTATTGCTTGATAGCTCCGCTCCAGTCCTGCTTCGCTTCGCAAGCTTGAGCCTCTGCCCAATATTGTTGAGCCTTGGGATCGACGAGACGAAGAGTCCCAGCAGGGGGAGGTGCGTCCGAAGAGCACTGAGTCAGGAGGAAAGAACCGGCCACACAACCGATCATCAGAAAAGCCTTGTTCATGGACATTTATTATTAGTTGAATCTGGAGTCGGCATCAAGCCCGTTCTGCATACGCAAAGGGGGAAAGCTTTATCCGCAGGGATGAGTCCCGGCAAGTACCTGCCGGGAGGTGAAAATCATAGAGCCCCTCCTGGATCAATGTTTGCCATAGACGGCATCGGCATCAAAAGCCAGTCCTTCTTCCGCCATGCCGAGGGTTACCGGCTTGCCGGCTTCCACCTGGTCACCAAAGGGAACGGAGCGATAGAAACAGGAGTGGTGACCCGTGTGGCAAGCACCGGCACCCACTTGGTCAACGAGGATGATCAGCGCGTCCTGGTCGCAATCCACAAGGATTTGCTTAACCTTCTGCACGTGGCCGCTGGTGGCTCCCTTATGCCAGATTTCCTGGCGACTACGTGAATAATACACGGCTTCGCCCAGCTTGAGGGTCATCTTGAGCGATTCGTCATTCATGTAGGCCAGCATCAAAGGCTCGCGGGTGACATGGTCCACTGCCATCGCGGGGATCAATCCGTTTGCATCGAATTTAGGCGCGAAATCAAGGCCTTTTTCCACATTCGTGTCAGCACGGTTTGTGAAAACGATCTGGTCAGTTTGCTTGTTGTTATCCATAGCCGAGCCACTAATTACACGAAATATCTGCCAGCATCCAATCTTTTCTGTTGCCCTGACGCAATGAAACCGTTTCCATAGAGTCCATGTCGTTCACGGAATCCCAGGCCAGCCAGCTCCTCACCACCGCCTATGCCAGCGGACGCTTCCCGCACGCCCTTCTCGTCATCGGCGATGAAGCCGCAGGAACTCACAATCTCGTGCTGAATCTGGTACGCCTGATCAATACGGATACGAAGGGAGATTCCCTGGAATCCATTCACGATGAATACATGCGACTCATCCGCCCCCGGTCGAAGTCTCGCAAGATCCTGATCGACGATGTCCGTTCCGTCGAACCTTTCCTCCAACAGAAGGCCGATATCGGCCGCAGAAAGATCGTCATCATCCTCGAAGCCGAGCGCATGAATGACGAAGCCGCCAACGCCTTCCTGAAAACTCTGGAGGAACCGCCCAGCCAGACGCTGATCATCCTCGTCACATCCCAGCCGGAACAATTGCTTCCCACCATCATCTCGCGCTGCATCAACGTCCCCCTCTTTTCACCGGGAGGCAACATCCGCCTCACGCCCGTTCAGGAAGAACTCCTGCCCGCATGGGCGGATGCCGCAAGCCGCATGGGCAACGACTTGGGCGCACTGTCCTTCCGCTCTGTTTTTCTGGAACTCCTCGGCCGCCGCAAAGCGGAAATCACCAGGCGCATGACGCTCTCCCTCAAGGAAGAATCCAAGGCCATTTCCCAGGGTACGGACACGTCCAACTGGGAATCCCAGAACAAGGATCTCAATGTAGCCCTGATTGAAACAGAATACCTTGCGGAGCGCGACCAGGCCATCGACCTCATGATTCTATGGTTCGGACAAGCGGCCGCCATCACTTCGGGAGCCCCGGGCATCACGCCCATGCACGAAGGCATCGTCCAACTGGCGCAGAACATGCCCGTGCCGGAAATCCTCCAGCGCATGAAAGGTGTGGAACAACTCCGCTCCGACCTCAAATTCAACGTTCATGAAGGCCTCTGCATGGATGTCCACTTGCTGGAAGCCCTTGGCAACCTGAATTCCTAGGCCGCCGGCCCCTCCAAATCCTTCACCAGGTAGTACATGTCCACACACCGGACGCCGTTGTCAATAATCGGCTCCGGGTAGTTGTCCGTGAAAAAATTCTTCACGGTGTGCGACAAGGTGAACCCAAAGCGCGGGTATAATTCCAATCCACCGTCGGAAGTGCCAACGAAGATGCGCTTCCACTTGCCGGAGCAGGCAATGAATACATGTTCAAGCAATTGGCGGGCATATCCCCTGCCCCAGTCGCCTTCTCGCGTCGCCAGATTTTTCAACTCACAGGCATCGGCAGCATCAGGAACGACAAGGGCTTCGCACACGGGTTCACCACCAACGAAAAGCCCCCACATCGTTCCACAATTTAGATACTTCCGCACCATGGATTCATCGGGATCGGCCAGAGTCAGCAATGACATCCACTCCTCCCGCTGAGCGAGAGGAATTTCACGAATCGTCCAGGCATCGGTCATGGCTGGAGAAGCAGACAGATCAGCGGCCAGGCAGAAGCTCAAAGGTGAAGCCCTTGAGGTACTCCGTTTCCGGCAGATTCAGCAAAACCGGATGATCTGGCCTCTGTCCGTGGCGAGCCATCAGGCGCAAAGTCGCCGGGGCATCGATCGCCGCCTCGCGAATGCTGTCCTGGAAAAGCTCCGAGCTCGCATGGTGGGAACAACAGAAGGTCGCCAAAATGCCACCCGGAGCCAGCATCTTCATGGCACGGAGGTGGATTTCCTTGTAGCCGCGCATCGCGTCATGGAGGGACTTCTTGCTGCGCGTAAACGAGGGTGGATCGAGAATAATCAAGTCCCATTTCGGTTCCACACCATCGCGCACCTTGTTGGATTCCTGCTTCAGGAAGTCGAACGCATTGTCGGCAATTGCCTCCACCTCCACACCGTTTAAGGCGGCATTGCGGCGCACGGCAGCCACGGCATCCTCGGAGACATCGACGGCCATCACCTGCTCTGCACCGCCGAGGGCGCAGGCCAGCGCAAATCCCCCCTGGTTGCAGAAGCAATCCAGCACGCGGCGACCACGTGCAAAGCTCGCCACTGCGGCATAGTTGTCCAATTGGTCGAGATACAATCCGGTCTTCTGACCAAACTCAAGATCCACGAGGAAGCGCACCCCGCGGCCACTCGCTTCAAAAGGCGACGGTGCCGTGCCAGCCAGCATACCCGTGAACTGTTGCAAGCCTTCGGCGACCAGCATCGGGGAATCATTGCGGATGATGATACCTTCCGGCGCCAACAATTCCTGCAACACATCGCCGATCAAATCCAGCCTCATTTCCATAGCAACCGTCAGAGCCTGAACCACGAGATAACGAGCATACTGATCGACAATCAAGCCCGGCAAGCCATCGGATTCACTCCATACGAGGCGACGCAGCTCCTCGCCTGGCATCAGGCGGTTGCGCACATCGATCGACTGGCTGATGCGACGGAAGAAAAAATCTCTGTCCAGTCGTTGCTTCCGTCTGGAAAACCTGCGAGCTACAATCTGGGACTGGGGGTTGAAAATTGCGGAGCCCAAAAAATGATCCTTGAAATCCTTCAATGCAACAACGTCGCCCGGCTGGGGATCCCCAAACACCTTGCGCACTTCCGAACCATACACCCAATCGTGACCCTGAAATATTCTTGCCCGTGGAGCTACAACCAAACCTGCCATAAGTGAGCTCACTCTACCCCATCCCCACTCAACAAGCAATTGAAAACTGGTGCACATGCCTGATAGAATCCCGCCCCTCCGGATTGGACGCCCAGATACCCCCATGCCGTCTCCCCAGCGTCGGCAAAAATTCACGGAGCAATGCCCGAATTCTATGAGCAAGTTCAACACCGAAATGAAGAGCAAGAGCCTAAAAAGGAGTTTTGAATTTCAGGCACTTCCTCGGTCTGGAATTAAGGAGTGAAGAAGCCTATTGACGACCCGTTGCACTTTGTTATTGAATTTGGTCTTGTTTTTCTTAGGAGGAATATTATTATTTTATCATGATAAAAAACTTTTTACATCCATGTAGTATAGTGATTCTGGTGCTGCTTGCGGTGCTCTCTCCTGTGTATGCGAAAGAAGTGGAATCAGATAAAAAATCTCTGGCCGAGAAGTCTATAGCAAGAGCGAAGAATTGGGCACCTGGGGAAGTATATGTTGTGTATAAGGGAAACAGGCTAGGAAAGAAAAAAGTGTATTTTGCTCCTGATGATGTAGTATATCTTGCGATCGAGGGAGGAGCAGAAGAAATGATCCCTCATAAAAATCCCCAATTATGGAAACGTACGGGATATGTAAGCTGGCCTCAAAATGTGGGGAGTTCTCCGGAATGGTGGGAAAAGGTGGTGGATGACCCATCTGGTTTAGCGGAGAAGTCGTTTGGCTTTGCATTTTGCTGGGAAATGAAACCTTTTTATGGCGGTCTAGTGTGTAGTATGGGGAAATTATTTATCTTCGACAAAGAAACGTTGGAAAAAATGCCTCCAGCTGCGGAGGTAAATTTCCCAGAGTCAATAGAGATACTTCGATGTGCTATTTCTGATAAAAAAGGGGAAATACCGATTCGTTATGTTAAATGTCTTCCTGATAAGAAACCTATTTTATATAAAGAATATCTAGGAATACTTAATATAAAAGAAAATAAGTTGGAAGAAATATGCGCATGGCCAGATCCATACTGGGCTATATATACTGATTTTGGTTGGTACGATGATGATCATGTGGTTTTATTTACTTTGACAAAATATTATTCACATGTTTCAATAATAAATATAAATAAGAAGAAAATTATATTTGAAAAAGAGTATACGTTGCGATCAAATGAAAAAGGAGAGTCTGTCCCTATAACAGCAGAATATGGATGTTTATCTTGGGTTCGTATTTTTGATGGAAAATTATACGGAGAATTGGACAGCGATACAACGAGTGGGGATGTCATTGAAATTTTATATCCTCCCACAAAAAATAAAACTGCCAATTAGTTCGCAGGAATTACTTCGATTGTATGAATTGAGAAAACAATTTTTCGACAGCACCCTTGCCAAATTAATTAGACAAGGGTGCTGTTGGTAATTATTTATCGTCGGGAGTAGCGTCTTCCTCCAGGATGACAGTTGTTACACACCCTTGAGGAAGTTGGACATTTTCGAGACCTTTCGGAATAGACATGCTATTAGTGGATCTATCATCAATCCCCCAATACAAATCCAAATGATAACCGTCCACTTTCTCTAGTATTATTGTTTGCCCGTTTTTATCTTTTCCCGTTATATTTTTTCCTATGGCGTCTCCTACGTCGTCAACACTAAAAATTGGCAAGTACTCCAATCAGTCATCGGCTGGATCACCAGCATGCAGATAGCAGATGAAGTTGTTTATTGTTTCAGATGAAACTCGTTCGTTCCACGTCATTTCATGAGATATTTATCGTCAAAAGGTTTCAAATCTATTTTCCCATTCATATAAAATATTTCTGCCACAAATATTGTTGTTCCATTTACTAAAGATAACCTTACTTTCCCATCAAACGATCTTCCATACACATAAAATTTTTTATCAAAATTGAAATCAAACATAATATCATCCCTGAATGCATATGGAAAAATCACTATTTTTTCATGAACTGGATCGAAGTAGCCAGCCTGCGCACGGTGGAGTCCGGAGCCCCAGGAAAAAGTAAAATATAATTCGTCCTTTCCATCCTGATTCAAATCAGCCAATTTTGCATCAACGACTCCCCGACCTCCGAAATATTCACCTAGTTGATAAACTTTTTGCTTATACAAAAGAAGAGAGGCACATGATTCGTCATATTTGAAAATCCGATAGTCGGATTTTTCCTTGATTACGGCAGGAGTTATTTGATGACAAAGGTCACTTTTGCTCATTGAATATTTTTTCTTAAGAAGGCCTTCCAATTCCGCAACACCATCAGTTGTTCGAGGAGAAATCATGCAGGAAGCTATTTTGAAGGGAGCCTTTTTAAATACAGGCACATATTCTTCCTCATTTGTACTTGGTTTTCCTTCCTCTGCGCTCACTGGAAGTTGTAACAAAAACAAAGACAAAAAAGACATCAAAATTATTTTCATCATGATTCAGATTTCCATTTTTTACACCGGCCCTATTCTTTTGGGAGGATTCTCGTACAATTGCATCAAATCAAAAAAAGTCAAGTTGCGTTTTGGGATGACAAGGCGTCCCATCCATCGTATTGTGGGAGATCATAATAAATAGGTTACCCCATGGTTCCCATCCTTGCGCACCTCCACCCCCTAGTTATAGCCGTAACAGTAGGCGCTGGTCTTTTTTTCTGCGCTCTATGTGGCTATCTCATCTATTTTTGCTTCAGTAAAAATCTGAAGTGCTTGTCGGTGTTTCCCCTGCTTGGCATCGTCTATATGGCCGCCACGATCTATAGATTTTTATTCTCTTCCGGGCCCTTCTACTGGCTCTTACCTTGAAGAATCCGTATTGGGGGAGATCTCTTCCTTTTTCTTTTTGCGGGAGGGGTCCGTCAAGCGAAGCATAACGAAGTAGAGAACGGCGATCACGAAGGACAAAATCGTGATTTCGAGGCTTTCAGCCTTGGCTGTGCGGATGAATTCTTCCGGATTGTCCAGCATGTGCGGGTTGTTGTGCCCCATGCGCTGACCATACCAGGCGAGCACCCAGCACCACAGGAAGGAGCCCACGAAAGTATACAGGGAAAAGGCCCAGAAGTTCATCTTGATCAATCCGGCCGGGATGGAAATCAGATGGCGCACGACGGGCAGAAGGCGAGAGAAGAAAATCGCACCCTTTTCATAGCGCTCCATGAACACCTCGGCGCGTTCCAACTCGCCCGGAGGCATGAAAATGTACTTTCCGTATTTGAGAATAAGAGGACGCCCGACAATCAACGCAAACCAGTAGGTCAAAGCCGACCCCGCCCAGGTCCCCAGAGCCGAAACAGCGATGACGCCCCAAAAGTTCAAATGCCCCTGTGTCGTAGCAATCGCTGCGGGAATCACCACCACTTCGCTCGGAACCGGACAAATCGAACTCTCCATTGCCATCAGCAGGAAAATTCCCAAATAACCAATCCCGTTCACCCACTCCAACCACAATATGATCATCTCATGCATCATGTCCGGGAAAACATACCCGCTGCCCTGACTATTACAAGAGCTTTCGATTCCAAATCCTGAAATTGTCCCATACAAGCCGTAACAAATTCGTCATTTCCAGATGGCGAATCATGGCAAGAATAGTATTGACGGCTAGGCCAAACGCACCTATTATCCAGCAGGTCCTTGTATCCAAAGTTGGAATCGGGGACTGATTTAACCAAACTCAAAACCAAGACCTTATCTTATGGCAAATTACGCTATCAATGGTTTCGGACGTATCGGCCGCAATGTTCTGCGCGCCATGTCCAAGGAAGAACGCGCCAAGGTTGTTGCCATCAACGACTTGACCCCGATCTCCATGATCGCCCACCTTCTCAAGTATGACTCCACGCAGGGCAAGTTCGACGGCGAAATCGCCATCGAAGGTGAATACCTTGTTGTTGATGGTCATAAGATCCTCATCACGGTGGAACGCGATCCGGCCAACCTTCCCTGGAAGAAGCTCGGTGTTGACGTCGTCCTCGAATCCACTGGTCTCTTCACCAAGCGCGAAGCTGCTCAGAAGCACATCGACGCTGGCGCCAAGAAGGTTCTCATCTCCGCTCCCGCTACCAATCCCGACCTGACGTTCTGCCTCGGCATCAACGACAGCGAATACGATCCGGCCAAGCACCACATCGTTTCCAATGCTTCCTGCACCACCAACTGCCTTTCCCCGATGGTGAAGGTTCTGGACGAGAAGTTCGGCATCGAAAAGGGCATGATGAGCACGATTCACTCCTACACGAACGACCAGCGCATCCTCGACCTGCCCCACAGCGATCCTCGCCGCGCCCGTTCCGCCGCTATCAACATCATCCCGACCACGACCGGCGCAGCCAAGGCCATCGGTGAAGTGCTTCCCTCCCTCAAGGGTCTCCTCAACGGTGCTTCCTTCCGCGTTCCGACTCCGACGGGTTCCCTCACCGACTTCGTCGCCATCCTCAAGAAGGACGTGACCGTTGAAGAAATTAACGCTGCCATGAAGGAAGCTGCTGAAGGTCCTCTCAAGGGTATCCTTGCTTACAGCGAAGAAGATCTCGTCCTTCAGGACATCGTTTCCGACCCCCACTCCTGCGTGTTTGACTCCGGCTTCACCTACGTCGTCGGCGGCAACATGGTCAAGGTCTGCGGTTGGTACGACAACGAATGGGGTTACTCCAATCGTGCCGCTGAAGCTCTCAAGAAGCTTGGCGACAGCCTCTAAAGACAACTGGGTCTTTCGGATTGGAACATCCTTTCCGTTCCGGCTTCGTCGGATGAGAAAAGCGGAGACTCCAGTTCGGAACTACGATTCCATTTTGATCCGGGGGAGGCAGCAATGCCTCTCCCGTTTTCTTTTTTATATACCACCCCCCAAGATTACCAAATACTATGGCCAAACTGACTGTTCGCGACCTCGATGTCAAAGGCAAGGAAGTCCTCATGCGTGTTGACTTCAACGTGCCTCTCAAAGACGGCGCCATCACCAACGATGCCCGTATCGTTGCCGCCCTCCCCACCATCAAGCATCTTCTTGACAACGGAGCCAAGCTCATCCTTTGCTCCCACCTCGGTCGTCCGAAGAACGAACCCGATCCCGTCTTCTCCCTGAAGCCCGCCGCAGCTCGTCTGGGCGAACTTCTCGGCAAGCCCGTGACCTTCGTTTCCGAAGCTATTGGTGCCGAAGCCGACAAGGCTCGTGCCTCCATGAACGACGGCGACGTGATCCTCCTTGAAAACGTGCGTTTCTACCCCGGCGAAAAGAAGAATGACCCGGACTTCGCCAAGGCTCTCCTCGGCAATGCCACCATTTTCGTCAACGACGCATTCGGTTCCGCCCACCGCGCCCACTCCTCTACGGAAGGCGTTACGCACTTTGCCAAGCAGAGCGCCATGGGCTTCCTGATCGAACGTGAACTGGAATACCTTGAAGGTAAACTGGATAGCCCGGCCAAGCCCTTCGTCGTCATCATGGGCGGCGCCAAGGTTTCCGACAAGATCGAAGTACTTTCCAAGCTCATGGAAAAGGCTGACACCTTCCTCATCGGCGGTGCCATGGCCAACACATTCCTCGCTGCTGAAGGATACGATCTCGGTGCCTCCAAGATTGAAGGCGACAAGCTCGACCTCGCTCGCGAAATTCTTGCCAACGCCAAGGCCAAGGGAGTCAAGTTCCTCCTTCCGGCTGACGTGCGCGTTGCGATGAAGTTCGAAGACGGCGCCGAAACCACCTGCACTGCTCCCTTCTCTGAAGGTGGCAAGGTGTGCGAAGGCGGCATGGCCATCGACATCGGCGACAAGGCTATCGAAGAATTCTCCGCCATCATCAAGGGCGCCAAGACTGTTCTGTGGAACGGCCCCATGGGCGTGTTTGAAATGGATTGCTTCGCCAAGGGCACGAAGGAAGTTGCTGAAGCCCTGGCTGACAGCGGCGCCATCACCATCGTGGGCGGCGGCGACTCCGTCACGGCCGCCAAGAAGTTCAAGGTTCAGGACAAGCTTTCCTTCTGCTCCACGGGCGGCGGTGCTTCCCTGGAACTCCTCGAAGGCAAGATCCTTCCCGGCGTTGGCTCCCTGACTGAGAAGTAAGTTCGCTCAGCGGATTTTATTCCCCCCTTTTTCAAGGCGATCCGGTTTTCCGGGTCGCCTTTTTACATTCCCAGATTCTGCCACCCGGACAGTCAATTCCCTGAAATAGTTAGAGCCGCCCCCCCTTGCGGAGAGACGGCTCCATCTCTATTTTCTTTTCTTCTATTCTGATTGGTACCCCCAATCAGAAGTTGTACCGGTAGCCGAGGCTACCGCTTGCCCACGTTGCGCCACTGCGC
>CAYVAI010000026.1:0-50701 GCA_964448375.1 uncultured Akkermansia sp. | reverse complement strand
ACTTCGAAATATCGATGGTGACATTGCCGCTTGTCGCCGATGTCGTCAGCGTGCCGCCAACGCTCAGCGACGCCACTGACGGGCTGGTAATCAGACTATCCATGCTCAGCAGGCCGCCGAGCGTCAAACCGCCCGACACCGTAACACGGGAACCCTGATTCAGGGACAATGTGCTGCGCACAATCAGATTGTCGTTCGCGGCCAGGGTATTGTAAGAGTCAAGGGAAAAAAAGTTCACACTCAACGCGCCGCTCAGTGAGGTCGTCTTTTGTGTTAAAGATGTGGCTCCGGGCACGTTCACGGTGAGACTGCCGATGGACGATGCGCCTCCGCCCGACAGAGAGCCACCAGTGACGGATACGCTGTTGGAGAGATTCTTCCCGTTGATATCCAGAAGGCCACTGCCCGAAACGGTGACCGTGTTGCTTCCGAAAGCCGAGTTCGCTCCGGCACGGAGCGTACCGCCCGTCAAAGACACGGCGCCGTTGAACGCGGAATTGGCATGGGAAATCGTCTGGACTCCACCGCTGACAAGGAGGCTGCCGCTGCCCGAGAGTTCACCGGAAAGATCCTTATCTGTTCCGGAGAGTTCCAGGGAATCACGGTTCGTTGCCAGAGCAATGGAACCAGCCCCCAGGCTGCCGGAGAGAATCAGCTTCGTCCCAGCCGTATCGGCGCTCTTGCCAACCGTGATGGTACTCGCAATCGCGTTCGCCGTACTGGAAAGAGTATAGGTCTGCCCGCCCGTGAAGTTGATGGACGAACCTGCTGCGGCGGTAATCGCAGAGGATTGAGTCACCGCGGAAGAATTGGCATAGCTCAACGTCGCTCCCGCCCCCGTCAGATTAATGGCTCCCTTCCAAACGCCCGCGCCCGAAAGCGTGATACCCCCGGCGTTGATATCCAGATCAGCCACCGACGTGTTGGCTCCGCTCAACGTCAACGTCCCGGCTCCGTTCTTCAACAAACCGATATCACGACCTTGAGAAGCCGTCGTAAAGATACCAGAGTATGTTTCATCCCGCGTCTGCGTCACGGAAACAAAGCGCTGCGAAGCCCGATTGGCCTCCGCACCACCATAATCTCCGCGGAATTCTCCTGCTCCGGAGAGGTTCCCAATTGTCAGGGCATTCGTCTTGGCTTCAGCCAGTGTTGCCCCTGTGAAAAGCAGGTTGAGGATCACTTTGGCTCCCGCATCCATGACAAAATTCGGCGTTCCCGTAAACAGGGAATGCGCCCCGGCATTCGCCGAGCCATTGGTGCCGAGAATGAAATAATTACCACCTGTTCCGGCTATATTCAATGTCCCGGCAAAACTCTGGTTCAATGAAGAAATAAACAAATTCCCTCCGCTGACGACCACCTTCATCGTGCCAGTGCCACTCAATATGCCACTGCTATAATCACCCTGCCCAGTCAGTGTCAGCAAGGAATTGGCTCCTGCCTTATAACTGACTCCTCTTGTAATACTTGTAGATGCCTTGGCGCCGTCGAGCAATTCCAGAAGGCCACCGCCTGTCACTGCAAGGGTTGCTCCCGCAAAGTCCCCATTGATCTGGAGCGTCTGACCGGCAACAAGAGCCTGGGTCAACGACCCTGCCGCCGCCGTACTACCAGCATCAACTTTGAAGATGGAATTGGCACCCAGCGTAAACCTGTTAGCCAGCGTCCCCTGATTGCCAGACCACAAAAGTGTTGCCGTCGCACTGTCGGCTATCTTGATCGAAGCCAGAGAATCCAGACCCGTGGCAATAAAGCCCAGGCTGGAACCATCGTTCATCGTCAACGCACCCGTCCCCAGAGCATTGGCGGAATTGGCAACCAACTTCGCCGCACCAAGAGAAATAGCGCCATTCCAGCCAGCATTGGCCAGATTCAGCGTCAAGCTCCCACCCGTCAACGACAGACTGCCACTTCCTGCAATGGTGCCATTCGCTCCAGCATTGAACACGTAGTCTCCTCCCGTGATCTCCATCGCACGGGGCTTCACCGCCCCGACGATTGACACGGTTTTGTCCGAGGCGGCATTCGTAAAGACAACCTTGTCGTTGTTATAGAACTGCTTGTCTGCGCTATCCGAAGTCGTCCATGGAGTCAAATTGTTCTTCGTCTGCCACGTATTGTTGTCCGTCTTACCATCCCAGGTCAGCGTAACATCCTCCTTGTCATACACAATCTGAAGCATATCGCCGACGCCAAGATTGTACTGAATTTTGTCTCGCGAATCTGCGTCGATCGACATCCCCGAAATAGAAATCTTCGATGGATCAAGTCCACCAGTAAGCGCAAACATCTGATAGGTATATTTCCCAGAGGTCAGAGAAACCAATGAGGAAACATCAAACACAACGCCCGAACCAAGAGTAATCGTACCTCCATCTGAAACGGCGTATTGCGGCTTAGTCTGGTCGTTCAAAACAACAATACTGCCGCCATTCAACGCCAACGCACCCGTCAAAGAGCCCTTGGACGCCGCTGTCGTCGTCAAACTGGAGCCGGCAATCAAGGAAGGAAGGCTCAATTTGCCTCCATCGAGGTTGAACTTTGTTCCAGCGCCTACGACTGGAAGAGTCGTTCCCGCTTCCGTACCAGCAACTTCTTTACCCGTGACCGTCAATTGACCAGCCTTTGCCGTAAAGATGCCATTGAAAGCGGTTAGATCACCGTTCAAAATCTGCGTTCCGGTTCCTGACTTGGTAATACTCACACCAGCAAGAACCTTCCCGCTATACGTCAACGCATCCTGACCGGAGTAATCGATCACCAAAGTTGAAGAAGAGAACGATGCTCCAGGAGTAATGGCTATATTTGCAAGCGCCTGGGAAGATTCGAGTCCAGCAATAATCGTTTCGGCAACCCCCAAATGAATTCCGGAATAATTCTTTGCCATAGAGATAAGAGCATGCTGTGCCGCATACTGATGGTTAAGTGCCAAATACGTATACTTGGGACCATCGCTTTCATCGGCAAGTACAATTTTGCCGTTAAAACGAAGAGATTCATTATCATCGACGCCATTAATACCAAACGTACATTGTGAAAAAAGTCCAGGATCAGAATTATATCCATTGATTCGTTTGACATACAGTGTTCCGGATCCATTCAATTTGGATGTCGTGACGCCACGCATATATCCCGGTACATTGATAATTGCCGCATCATTAGTTACATCAACGGTCGGCTGGATCGTAATACCCTGTGCATAATGGACATTGAATTTATTGCCGTTGACGACACCATGAGTAATCGTCCCGCCTTCCGAAAGGTTGACTACACTCTGAATTGTATTCAGAGCATTTTTATTATCGGGCAATCTAATGGCGAGGGTTCCACCGGATTGGACATTCAATGTTGTGCCCAGCAAATAAGCCGTAGTACCTGAAAAAGTTCCGTTATCTTGCCATATTGTAGTTCCACCAGATACAGTAAAGGACTCAACATCAACATTAATGTCGGAGAGCGTTACATTAGTCTTCGCTTCAATTGTCCCCTTCCCATTGCCGACGATGTTGCCATTGAAAGCAAAATCGCTATTAGCGGTTGTTCCGCCAAACACCAATTTACCTCCATCCTTGATCGTCAGGATGACACTGTCGCCACCAAGAGTTCTGCTATTCACTCCCGTCCCCGTCAAAGTAGCCCCCGATTCAATCGTCAGGCTACCCTGGTAATTCCCATTGGCCCCGGACAGCACGACATTGCCGCCCCCCGTCACAATAAGATTGGCCGTCCCGGCTGTACCAGTTAGTCCACCCGTGAAATTCATCGTGCCGGAACCACCCAAATAGCCATTGTAATCGGGGCCTTGAGCCGTGGTATCAGGAGTAAATTTGTCGGTATTGAGGGTAATCGTTCCCCCAATCGTCAATGCCTTGGCAGCCGTCCAAGAATCAGCCGTATTCAAAATACCAATCGTTCCTCCCTGAAGCGATAATGTATATTTGTCACCACCACTGGTACTGATGCCATCTGTTCCGATATTAACCGTACTTCCTGTCTTCAAATTGACAGTCAAATCTCCTCCTGCAACTGAGGCCAATGCAAGTCCCTTAATGTTTAATATCCCTCCCTGATTGATATTGACAACACCGTTGCCATTCTTGGTTGTCATCTGTGCATTGAGGATATTCAAAACACCGTTAACATTAACAGTAGTAACTCCATTTCTAGTAGGCCAGAATGCAAGAACAAAAGCCCCCGTTCCTGCTTCGGAACTATTTGAACTTCCAAGAATGTTAAGTACGGAACCAGAATTGATGATCAATTGGGAATACGCATCCCAGTCCCCCCCACCCGCATATTTATTCAAATTGAGAACGCCACGGGAACCATTTTCATCACCAACCGTAAATTTAACGGCCTTAGTCGTTAAAAGATAATCCATGCTTAACGAAGATCCATTTTTGAGGATCACGGATGTATCTTGAGACTGATTGGAAAAGGATGTTGATGTTTCTACTTCTGCCTGATTCGTATCACTGCCAATTGTCAAAGTCGTTCCGTTAAACAACAGAGTAGAAAACGAGCCATCCTTTGTAATCGTAGAATTCTTTCGAAGCGTGATTGATCCCTGCCCTTCAATATGGCCAATCGTTGCGGCAGTATTGAGGATGAGCGATCCTTTATCCAGAAGAATGATGTTGTCCGCTACAAGGCTTCCTGCATTATCACCGTCGGCAATGGTAAATGATGAGAAGGCCTCCCCGTTATAAACAATCTTGGAAGGGGAGAGGGTAGTCCCATTCAAGAGAATCGTCCCGGTATTCGTAACCACATTTGCATCTGCTCCCGTATGAGTTGAGGTCAGGGAGAGTTGCTTCATCAGATAATCAGACGAAGAATCAGCTCTGGAATTAAGCGTGACGGTTCCCGCATTTCGGAAATAGTATTTATCCGCACCGGAAGGAGAAAGGTCAATAAGCTCTTCCGGGGTTACAAACGAGATAATATGCGATGAACTATCGTAACCGGTGATCACTTGTAACGCACCATTTACGTTGATGAAAAACTGACTGTCAAATCCTGTGGGAAGGCTTCCTCCAAGGTTGGCCTTCAGGGCAAAACTTGATGCATCCGTTGCATTCGCAACGTTGAGACTGATTTTACCATTATCTGTAAATAAGACATTCCCGAGATCAATATTTCCCGTTCCCCCGTTAGCGGTTAAATCCAAGTTAATTGAAAAAATTCCCGCGGAGGCAGTAGTTGACTTTAACGTCTTGTTTAAGAGGCTATTCCCCGTAATTCCCCCACCCGCCAGGACAGTCAAATCCAAACCACTCAAATCGGTTGAAGTCAGATTTGTCAAATAACCGGTTGTCAAGGAACCCTGAGAAAAATCAATGTAGGCAATATTTGCACCGCTTGTTCCGGTAAACAGATAAGTCTGTCCATCAGTCAGTTTAAAATTGATGTTCGCCGCAAGCGTTCCTCCGAATGTTCCCCCCTTGGCAATACTCAGCGTATTGCGATCGGACGCGGACGTCGAGGTCAGAATCCCCTCTCCGGACAGGGATTGAATCGTTGCCGATGAAGTTGCAACATTTAATGCTCCTTTATCCTTGTGCAGGTAGATCGATGCATTTTTCAAAGCATCCGCCGTCAGCTTGATCGTCATCTTTTTGTTGGATACTGTATTCGCAGCATCCTTGACACCAAGGGAAATCAGACCGCTATAAGTATTATTCACATTGGAAATGCTGATAACTTCACCATCGATACCGGAGTCGGCATTATCCGTAAAGGCATAAAGCTTGCCATTGCCACTTAAGAGACCCGAAATATTGATTCCCTTCGACCAAACCGACTGAAGCTGGATATTATCAGATACCGCAGAACCAATTTTGATCGATCCTGCAAATTCCGTAAAACCATCATGCCTCCTGAGAACAGAACCATTTTCAAGGGAGATATTGGCATTAACCGTCTTCGGAGTTGTTGCAGGATTAGTGGGAGCCAAGGCATTGTCGGAAGACATTCCCACATACAGAATGGAACCATTTTTGACGACAAGAGTCGAATTGTCTCCTCCCAGTTTTAGAGTATTGCCAGTGATAGCGTTAATTGAAAATGTCTTACCAGCAGCAATTTCCATCGTTCCTTGAAAACCTTCCACGCTACCGCTGAAGGAGGTGGCCGCATCAGCATTGCCCAATGTCATTCCCTGGGCGAATACCAATTTGCCGCTCCCCGTCAATTTTGTTCCGTTCAATGCAGCTGTCGAAGTGCCTTGCAAAGTCAGAGTTCCATCAACCAGAGTCGTATCTGTTGCCCCGGTACCAAGCAAAGCAGAGGAACCAAGGAAAAGCTCGGCTCCCGACTTCAGATGAGCCACTTTGACAGTACCGCCAGTAACATTCAGCCCGGAGGTAAACGACGCATTATTTCCAATTTCAATAATGCCGGATCCAGCCACAACAATGGGGGATGTGCTTTGCACGACCGTATCCAAAACCAATGTCGCATCCTTGAATATGCTAAGTGTGGCTTCATTTTCCAGAGAGAGTTTCCCACTGGTAAGAGTCAATTTGCCTCCTTGCAGAATCAGGGCGTCTGCAATCACAGAATTTGATAAAGTGAGCGTTGAGCCACTCAGCGATGCAGTCACAACAGCCGCATGGTTGGCACCACCCCACGCTCCAGAAGCTCCCGAAGGCGAAGACCATTTGGCCTCATCCCAGGCCTCTGTCACGTTGCCAATAGTTCTAGTCAAATAGGTACCATCGTAGGAATCGACAACCTGTATCCCCGCAATCGTGCCGCGCCCGGCACTGATCACCGTGCTAATAACAATTTTACTGCCGACAACGTCATCAATCTTCAACACATTGGTGCCTACTTCCAGTTTCCCTTGATTGGATGCGCGATTACCCCAGGCTTCCGTCCCTTCGACCACGGCATTGTTTTTATAGGTCCAGTTCTTCCCGTTGACGTTCATTGCCGTAAATGTTCCGCCGTCACCGGACATGATCAAATACACGGTTGACGACAAATAGGGAACTCCGGCAACCGTCACGGTATAGGACGCAGTAGCAGTGTTGTCGATGTAACTTGCTAGGAGCTTCTCCAGCTGAGTGCCTTTGTTCGCTGCCGGCCCCCAGGTTCCGGCCTTCGTCGAGGAAATCGTCATTCCAGACAAGGGATTACCGGCATTATCCGACGCAATCACGAAATCGGCATTGGCTGCAGGCACATTCCAATTCAACCAATTTGCGGCCTGGACTTTGATCATTCCGACTTCTTCCGTACCATTCAATTTGTGATCTTCTACACTATAAAAATTGATACTGAAGCCGCCGGCCGGGACCGAATCAGCAGCAAAAGAAACGTTTGAAAAGCAAGCCATTACAGCCGCCGCCAAAAGGAGAGGGAGTCTGAGTTTCATTGCAATAAGAGATTGTTTTCCATCTGATAGCAGTTTAACAAACCGTTATCAAGAAAAAATTCTCCCTTTGAACTGCCTCAGTTCAGGTCGTTGCAACAAGCATTTCCCCTCATTCCACTTTTACTCAAACCAAACACTATAAGTTATTTACATAGGAAAATGACGGTTTGTTAAACCGTCATTTTCCAAACATTCGGAAAGGGTCTATTTTAGGAAAAACCACTAATTATTTTAACGCTTTTTTACACGATTCCGAGTACTATTGTTCGTCTTTATACTTGAATTATTTTAAAAAAAGATATAACCAAGGCTCTTACTATGAATCTATTACGATATATTCAAATGGTTTTCCAGTAAATTTGTAAACAGATGAATCAAAAAGATAATTATAAATTGCATTCCAAGCACCAAAAAAACCATTCCAAACCACGCATTCTCCATGACAACAAAAAAAATGCCCGACTCAGCCAATGCCGAGCCGGGCAACATGAACACGAAGGTTCACGAATAGCTTTCCTGAGAAACCCTGGAATCAGGACTTGTTCAGGTTTTTAATTTTTTCTTCTGTCTCACCATATCCTTCGTCGTAGTATCCCTGTTCATCGGGAGCCAACTCCTGAAGGAGCCTGTAAAACTCGCCAGCGTGTTCCTTTTCCTCATGGGATATTTCTATGAGCACCTTTTTAGCAAGTTCGTTATCAATGGATTCAGCCAACTGTTCGTAGAGCTGAATGGCTTCGTATTCGGCTGCAATCATGAAACGGATAGCTCGGATCAATTCCTTGTCCGTCAACTTCCGATCCTCTTTGAGGCCGCTAAATGCATTTGAAAATTCTGGCATATAGGAATAGACACTCTAGACAGGCGATTCATTCAACGCTGAACATATTTTTTGTTTTTCAGCTCAACAAATGCGCGGCAACTGGGCTCCGGATGGCATGCTGAGTACGCGTCTCACCCCCATGATGCCATTCATGACCAAGGGTGCAGTAGAGCGGGCTTCCACCCTTCCGACGATACATGCCCCGGCAGAGACGGAAACGGAACGCAGAGAAGCCAGAGTCTGTTCCACAGAATCGGGCGGAATGATCGCCAGAAATCGCCCTTCACAGGCCACCTGAAGAGGATCCAGCCCCAGAACTTCACATGCTGAACGCACGGCACCGCAAATCGGAATGGCGGCTTCATCGAGAACAATACCCAAGCCGGAATCATCGGCAATCTCATGCAAGGTGGTCGTCAACCCGCCGCGCGTCACGTCTCGCAGGCAATGGAGTTCTACACCACTGCGAATCAAGGCATCCACAGATGGCCAAAGGGCAGCGGAGTCGCTCTCTAATGAGGAGGTAAAGCCCAGGCCTTCGCGGACGCTCATGATCGTCATGCCATGCCGCCCCAGGTCGCCGCTGACAATGACAACATCTCCTTCGCGGATGGATGAAGGAGCAATCACTCCCGCGTATTGCGGGGCACCAACACCACAGGTGTTGATGTAGATTCCGTCACCCTTCCCTTTTTCCACGACTTTGGTGTCGCCCGTCACAATGCACACGCCCAAGGCGGCGGCGGCTTGAGCCATCGACGCAACAATGCGCTTGAGAGTCGCCACTTCGAGGCCTTCCTCCAAAATGAAGCCTGCGCTCAGGTACATCGGGCGCGCACCGCTCATGGCCAGATCATTCGTTGTTCCATGGATGGAGAGCGAGCCAATGTCTCCTCCGGGAAATTCGAGGGGGTGGACGACAAAGCTGTCCGTCGTCATCGCCAGCCTGCTACCGGGCAGCTGGCACAGCGCGGAATCGTGCCGAGTGCCGGCATCTGAACCAAAAGCCGGGAAGAAGACTTCCGCCAGCAAGCGGTTCATCAAGGCTCCCCCACCGCCACAGGCGAGAGAAACGCGATCGGTATCATGATAGGGAGTAGGGCAGGATAACATGGTCATGGTTTCTTTCCAGAAACGTCCGGCATCGCGAATGAAGTCGCTTTGCCCGTGGCGGCGTCAACCGGGAACTGGGCGCGGTGCCTAGTGTGCTCCGCGACGAGTTTGCGAGCCATGGTTTGCAACTGTTCTTGGGATTCAGAAGCAAGATCATGCTGCTCACCGATATCGGATTTGAGATTATAGAGTTCCCACTTCTTTGTGTGATACCGGTAGATGACCTTCCAGTCTCCATCTCGGAAGAGAACGTAGTAGGCATCGTTGTGCTGGTGCGGGAAATTAAGGAAATACGTCTCTGGCCGATTGCAGGAGCCATCGCCACGAAGCAGGCCGCTGATGTCGGCGGAATCCAGCCCCTTCGGCACCTTGCCACCCACCATCGTACCAAGGGTAGCGAACATATCCTGCAAGGCCACGATGTGGTCGCATCGGCTACCGGGAGCAATCGGGTATTTTTTCTGGATCGAGCTGTCGGGGCTCGGCTTCGCCCATGAAATGATCATGGGTGTCCGAATACCGCCTTCATAGGGAGTACCCTTGTTGCCACGAAGAGGAAGGCACTTCTTCGCGAGAGGAGCTGTTCCCCCATTGTCCGAGGCGAAAATGATCAGGGTCTTTTCAGCAACTCCCTCATCTTCGAGTGTTTTCAAAAGATGGGTAATGGATTGATCCATTCCGGAAATCAGGGTGGCATACTTCAGAAGAGGGCCTTTCAAATTCGGATACAAGTCCACGAACTGGGGATCCATCATCAGGGGGGTATGCACCGCATAGTGCCCCAGGTACGCAAAGAAGGGTTTGCCCATCTTGACGGACTTCTGTATTTCAGAAGCCATTTCCGTGCTGAGGGCATCTGTCAGGAAGGTTTCCGTGTTGTAGTATTTTTCGAGGTTGGGGACATCGCGGGGGCCGTGTTTTTTCGTTTCCTTGTACGAGCGTTCGGAGTAACAATCCTCACCCAGATAGGAGCCAGGTTGCCCTGCTCCGGAGCCTCCGATATTCACATCGAAACCGAGTTGTTCCGGTTGAGCATCCTTGTTGGAAGTCGGCCCGAAGTGCGCCTTGCCGACGAAGATAGTACGATAGCCGACCTTGCTCATCATGCGAGCCAGGCTCGGGTCTTTCGTGGTCATGCCTTCGATCCTCCATGCTGGCGGATTCATGGTTTTGATCCCCCTCATGCTCGTATCGGCAGGCTGGGCGGGGTTCGTCCAGTTGGTGATATGGGTGCGAGAGGGGTTGTTGCCGGACATCAGAGCCGTTCGGCTGGGAGAACACACGCTGGGCGTGTAGGCCTGGGTGAAGATCATCCCCTGAGCAGCCAGTTTCTCCATCCCCGGCGTTTTGAACATGGCATTGCCCGGGGAAGGAATCGCCTTGCCGTCGTCATCGTAATGGAAGGGGACGGAGGTATCCTGCCAGCCCATGTCATCGACGAGGATCAGCAACACGTTGGGTAGCTCCTTTGCAGGAATGGCAGCATTGACCAATCCTGAACCCAACAGAAAGAAGGAAAAAATGATTCCTGTGATTCTAGTATTCCACATAAAATTAAAGAGAGGTGTTGAAATGGTAACGATAATAGGCAGCGCAAGCACCCTCGCCGGACACCATCGGAGCACCCAATGGAGATTCGGGACGACAACGTACGCCGAAGGCCGGACAACGATCTGGCTTCAGGACACCCCGAAGCACTTCCCCTGCCATACACTCCATATGTACTTCAGAGATAGCAGGTAAGGCAAGATCGAATTTCCTCCGCGCATCATACGCGGCATACTGCTCCGCAAGATCCATGCCGCCACCGGGAATGGTTTCCAGCCCTCGCCATTGTCTGTCCACAGGGCGAAACACTTCACGCATCAACGCCGACGCAGCAGGATTGCCCTCTGCCCTGACAGCGCGCGAGTAGGTATTCTCGACGCAGGCTTCGCCGCTCTCCAACTGGCGAACACAGGAGAGGATACCCTCCATCAGATCCACCGGTTCAAAGCCTGTCACCGCAATCGGCACATGGTAACGCGCAGCCAAATCCGCATACTCGCTCTCCCCCGTCACAGCGCACACATGCCCCGGAGCCAAAAAGGCATTCGGGCGGGCATCGGAGGACTCCAGAAGCATTTCCATGGCAGGTGGAGCCAGCACATGGGCAACCAGCAGGGAGAAATTATCCAGCCCCAGACTCTCCGCCTGCCTGACGGCGAGGGCACTGGCGGGAGCTGTCGTTTCAAAGCCCACGGCAAAGAAGACGACCTGCCTGTCGGGGTTGTCCCGAGCCACCAGCACGGCATCCGTTGGCGAATAGAAAATCCTTACATCCGCCCCACGGGCACGTGCCGATAGCAAGTCCCCCCGGTTACCCGGCACGCGCAACATGTCGCCATAGCTTCCAAGAATCACAACGGGATCCAGAGCCAACTCCACGGCCAGATCAATCAATCCAACGGGGGTGACGCACACGGGGCAACCCGGCCCATGAATCAACTCGATACTATCTGGCAGGAGCGATTCCAAACCGTATTTGGCGATGGCGTGGGTCTGTCCCCCGCACACCTCCATCAGCTTCCAGGGGCGAGTCGTCAGCGCGGCAATCTCAGCGGCCAGCCGGACGACAGCCTCCGGATTGCGGTAGGGCTCCGAGACATTCACGCGCGATGAGCGCCTTCCTCCCGCCCGGCAGTATCAGCATCACCAGCTTCCACGATCTTCCTCAAGTCATCCCGAGCCTGCAGGGCCGTGTCGCGATCCATCACGCTCAAAGCCATCCCGACATGAACGATAACGTAGTCGCCCACCTCAGCCTCCGGAACGCAAGCGAGGTTGACCTCGCGGGAGATTCCCCCGAAATCGACCATGCCCATTCTGAAAAGCGGGTCGGCATCCGAAATGCCTGTAATTAATCCTGGTACTGCCAAACACATAGTATCAATAAGCGCTGTAGTGGTGAAGGGCGGCGGCAATCTGCCCGACTGCGAGGCCGCCGTCGTGAGCAGGTATTCGCTGGGGGACATAAACCGACAATCCGGCACGTTCCGCCCGACGCATCAGCAATTCCAACAGCAGGATATTCTGGAAACACCCACCGCCTGCACAAACCCTGTTTCTACCAGATTTCACCGCGTGCGTCACGATCAATTCCGCCAAACCATCGTGAAAACTCCAGGCCAGACGCGCTCGATATTCTCCAGACGCCAGCCCGGCATCCAGTGCCCTCAACATGGGAACCCAGTCCATCACCGCCCCGGATTCTTCCTCTTGGCACTGCCAGGAAAGAGGCGGTGCAGTCGCCCAGTCTTCCTCGGGAAATTCCCATGCCCAGGCTTCCAGCTGCATCGCCGCCTGCCCTTCGCAACGGATCATTCCCTCGAAACCGAGGAAAAAGGCAACAGCATCGAACACCCGCCCCATGCTGCTACACAAGGAAGCATTCAAGCCACGTTCGATCATCAAGCGGCAGGCCTCCGACAAAGAGGGCTCCAGCGAGGTTTCCAACCTCGTCCGCAAGAGAGGGCATTCATTCTGCGCCATCAGCGCAAGCAGGGACAGAGCCACTCGGCGCGGATCCCTCACTGCCATCTCACCTCCCGGCAAGGCAAAGGTTCGCAAGTGAGCGATGCGTCGCCACGATGATTCTTCCATTGCCAACCATTCACCACCCCACACCGTACCGTCCGGACCATAGCCCGTACCATCCCAGGCTACGCCAAGAGCCGGAAACGGAACGTCGTTTTCCTCCATGCACGCAAGGACATGCGCCACATGGTGCTGCACCTCCACTAGAGACAACCCCTTCCGCACCGCCAGAGCTCGGCCATATTGGGACGCCTGATAGTCGGGATGGGAATCGACAGCGACGCGTTCCGGGAAGGCACGCAAGAGTCTCCCCAGGTCATCCACTTCCCGGCAGAATGAAGCCAGAGAAGCCTCGGTCTCCAAGTCTCCCAGGTGTTGGCTCAGGATCGTTCTTCCCCGCACATGCCAGCCCAGGGCATTCTTCATCTGCCCTCCGAGCGCGAGCACGACAGCCTCCCCGGTATCTCCGCGACCACACACAGGCAACGGTGCATACCCGCGCGCCCGGCGTACCACGAGTTCACGTCCGCGCCACACGCGCACGACCGAGTCGTCCACAGGGCGCAACACCGGGCGATCATGCATCAAAAACAGATCGGCAATGCCGGACAACTTCCGCAAGGCCTCTTCCGTGGACACGCACAGCGGTTCATCGCTCAGATTGCCGCTCGTCGCAACAAGAGGCTCTCCCCAAGCATCCAGCAGGAGGTGGTGCAAAGGCGTCGTCGGCAACATAACACCCACCCAGGGACTGAACATGCAGACAGAAGGAGACAGGGGACAAAGCCCCTCTCCGACACCCCGGCGGCGCAACAACACAATGGGAGCCGATGGAGAAGAAAGCACGCGGCGTTCTTCGGGCGACAGCAAAGCGAGTCCCTCCACTGCCTCCGGCGAGGAAAGCATCAAAGCAAAGGGCTTGGCATCCCTCCGTTTGCGTTCGCGAAGCTGGCTAACAGCCGCCTCATTCCGTGCATCCGCCAGCAACTGGACACCGCCCAGCCCGAGCAGGGCGACGATCCCCCCGTCAGCCAGGCACTTCGTGGCAGAAGAAATCATACCCGATGTCTGTTCGGGGGAACGCCCCGATGCCAGCAAGACGCCATCCGCCCCGTACAGAGCCAGCGAGGGGCCACACTTCGGACAAGACACAGGCTGAGCATGGAAGCGCCTGTTCGCCGGGTTTTCATATTCACGAAGGCAATCCGGACACATGGCAAAGTGCTTCATGGATGTATGGCAACGATCATAGGGGAGAGCTTCGATGATGGAATACCTCGGCCCACAATGCGTGCAATTGGTGAAGGGATAAGCAAAACGGCGATTCGACGCATCGCGTATTTCAGCGGCACAAGCCGGGCAAGTTGCGAGGTCGGGCATAAGCACCGGTTCCGTCTCCCCGGCACAGGAGCTTTCCAGAATTTCCATCCCCGAAAGACCACACGGTTCCAGCCAGCGGGGTTCCATGCTGTAGATACAGGCCAGAGGCGGTTTGTCCGTTTCAAGCCGTGTCAAAAACGTTTGTAGATGGTCTCGGCCCCCCTCCACCTCCAGGCAAACACCGCCGGGGGCATTCCTGACCCAGCCGGACAAGGCTTCCTCACGGGCAAGGCGGTACACAAAAGGGCGGAAGCCCACCCCCTGCACCATCCCCGTCAGCGAAAGCTGAAGCCTGCCCTGCGTCTCCATGCTGGGATGCAACAATCAATGGTGGTGGCAAGCGCCGGAGTGTCGTCGCGCCCGAAGGTGTTCGAGGAGATCGCACCAGGCATCCATACCCTCGCTCGTCCGCGCCGAAACCTCCAGAATATCCGCATGGTGGGCAATCCGGTTCAGGTTCGCCAGAGCCGCCGAACGGTTGAATCCGGCTGGTTCCGCCAAATCCATCTTGGTGATGACGACAATGTCAGCCATGTGGAACATCGGCGGGTATTTCAAGGGCTTGTCCTCCCCCTCCGTCGTCGAAAGCAGGACGGCTCGCGCATTCTCGCCGAGATCGAAATCCGCCGGGCACACGAGATTGCCCACATTCTCGATAATCAACACATCCATGGCATCCAGATCCATCTGTCGCGCGGCTCGGGCGATCATGGAAGCATCGAGGTGACACATGGTGCCCGTCGTAATCTGCACCACGGGGATGGCAGCTTCTCGCAGGCGGACGGCATCGTTATCCGTCGCCAGGTCACCGACGATGATCCCGACGCCAAGGCCACGAGCCTTCAGTCGGCGAGCCGTCTCCGCAAGCAACGTCGTCTTCCCGGAACCAGGCGATGACAGCACGTTGAGAACCCACAGTTTCTTGGCCTCGAAATACCCCCTGTTGCGTTCCGCCGCACGGGCATTTTCATCCAAAATGGGCATGTGGACATCCTCCGAATGGGCGTGTGCCGCCCCGTGGGCATGACCGTGTTCCTGATGTTCGATGGGAAGTCCGTCAATCCTGACTTCCCCCCCGTGATCGCATCCGCATTCCTTGCACATTGTTTGCTAGATCCATTCTACTGTTTTGAGTTCCAATTCACGTCCCCGGAGGATCACCATACTCGGTTCTCCACAGCCGGGGCACACATAGCCGTTGCCGGCAAAGTCAAAATCCCTGTCGCAGGTACTGCACCGGCAACAGGCTTCCACCCACTCCACATCCAAGGTCGCACCATCCGCCATCGTCCCGGGAGACAGGGCGCGCCAGGCATTCTCCAAGGCCTCCGGCACCACGCTGCTGAGCGATCCAATCGTCAGCACCAGCCGGGTGATGCAGGAGCCTCCCTTGTCCTGAGCCAGTCTGGAAGCCATGGACAGGACGCTGGCGGCAACGCCAACCTCATGCATCGGCGTCCTCCCGCTCAAGTTGTTGAAGCATGACTGCAATACGCTCACAGGCTAGCGTAGTAGCGGTCTCCAGCGATGACTGGACAGGCGAACTGATGGGCCGTGCAAAACCGGCATCCTCCGCCTCAATGCCAACCATCTCCATAAACTGAGGAAGCGTTCCGCGCAACTGCGCGGCGCCCAGCACTTCATGAAGCCCCAGTTCATGCGGAGACATCGTCCGGGAGAAAAAACCCGGCAGTTCCTCCCGCGTCCGGTGCAGGACGGTTCCCGCTTCGGCTCCCGTCTTCATCGCATCCAGAAAGAGGACGCCGCGGGCATCCTCGATCGAGGGCAGCAGAGACATCGCCATCGTTCCGCCATCTTCAAACACGACGGATTCCGGCCAGTCCCCGCGATCACGCACGCGGTGCAAAAGCTCAATTCCCGTGCCATCATCCCCCATCACGGGATTCCCGAGACCAAGGACAAGGAGGCAATGTCGCTCGCGGTCAGAAGCACAGGCCCCCGCCGCAAATGATTGGAGAAAACTATTCATCGTGGAATCGGACGCCGCGGCGCACCCAGCGGCCGCCACTGAACATTGAGGAAATGGTTCCGTCGCGGTCCACATTACCAGACAAAATACTCAAGTAAACGTGTACCGTGGCAAAGAGCAGGAAACACCACATGCCGATCAGGTGCAGGAGGCGCACATTGGCAATCCCGATCCAGTCGTTCAAGGGCATGAAGACACTGAAGAACCAGTGCGTCGGCTGGTACAGGGCATACAGGGCAAAGCCCGTCACAACCATGAAGGTAAACAGGCCGTAAACTCCCGTGTACGTCCACTGCTGCAAAGGGTTGTGCCCAATGTAGCGAGGGCCGTCGAAGCTGCGGGCCAAGGCATAGTCAACCGCCGTCTTGTAGAGGTCAATCCACCTCTGTTTCGACAAGGGGAAGAGCGATCCAAAGGTCTGGTACTTGTTGGAAGCAAAAAAGAAACAGCTGAATCGCAACACCAGCACAGCCACCAGCACCCACGCCACGGCGTAGTGGATGAAGCGTACATCGCCAAACTCGAAACGGCTCGTCAATTCACCGCGAATCAGAAACCAGCCTTCCGCGATGCAGATGCCGGTTGCCGACAGCGTCACAACACTCGCCACCCACATCCAGTGCAAGACGCGGAGCGGCCAGTCCCAAACCGGAAAATAACGAAAATCGGCACGGGCATCGCGAATGTTCTTCACCAATCGGTTGGCGATGACGGGGACGGCTCCACGAAATTCCCACGAACCACCTTTCTTGCGCGTGGCAAGCGCCACGGCGCGGTAGCCCTGGTGTTCATAACCGTGCATCTCCTTCTCCATCTGGAGGCAGGCATCGCGGGACACCCCGCACAAACGCATCAGGAAAGATAGGTCGCCACGAGCTACTTCCAACTCTTCGCCTCCGCCCTCCCGCTTGACCCAAACCGAGCTATACGGCCTCATCCGCGTCGGCGGTGACCATGAATCCTCCTTCTGGCTGTAACCCACGCCGCCCGTTTCCTCAATAGCGGCGCGGATCAGGGCGGCATCGCCGGGATCATCCCCACCATTGCAGGACGCAGCAGCGGCCAGCCTCAGAAGTTCATGTGCGCTTGTTGATCCCGAGGGAAGCGGGCCGCGCACGATGACGCCGACATTCCCGATTTCTATGCGAGTTTTCATGGGTCCTGATGGTTCGAGATGGCCTTGCCCTGCTCATCGAAGAGGTGTACGGCACACGACTGGCACGGATCGTAACTGTGAATCGTTCTCAAGGCTTCCAGAGGTTGAGAGGGGTCCACCAGAGGGTGCTTGCCGCTGTGGCCGAGGGAGTATTCGTAGGGCCCCATCTGCCCCTGGGGATCTCGCCCGGAGCTGTTCCAGGTGCTGGGTACCACGCACTGGTAATTGGTCACCGTCTTATCCTCAATGTGAACCCAGTGGCTCAAACTGCCGCGCGGGGCTTCCACCCAACCGACACCCTGGCACTTTTTCGGCCAGGAAGACGGTTCCCATTTTTCCTGATTGAAGGTCGTCGTGTCCCCCGCTTTGATGCGAGCGACGAATTCGTCGAACTGCGTCACCATGTTGTCCACCGTAATCATGGCATCCAGTGCGCGGCAGTAAGTTCTCCCCAGCGTGGAATTGAGCAGGCCGTTGTCGTGCGGCAATCCAAGTTGGTCGAACACGGCATTCGCGCGCTCCACGATATTGGGCACACCTTGCGCGTAGCCGAGCATCATGCGGGCATTCGGGCCGGTCGCCATGGCAAAGCCATCGTAGCGAGGAGCCTTCGCCCACGTGTATTTCTGGCGATCCGAGAGCCACTCGTAGGGTGGCATTGGCCCAGTGTACTTCGGGTTGGTTTCTCCCGAGTAGGGATCCAGCCCTACGTTGTCGCCCTGGGTGTAGGTGTACCAGCCGCTGGAAATGAACTCGGCGATCTTGTCCTGGTCGAAGGGAATGACATTCTTGTAATCTCCGCGCAAGAGGACGCCTGGCTTGATCAGGCCATCGCCCTTCGGCTTCCCGGAGCAGCTCGACGCGGGGTCGCCCGTGCAGAAAACATTCGGGTTGGATGCGCCAATGTGGAAATAGTCCTTGTAGAAGGCGCCAAGGGTCACCACATCTGGGTAGTACACCTTGTGGATGAAGTCGCGGCTCAGATCGATCAACTGCTTGATAAGGCTGATGGCGTACTGGTTGATTGTCTGGTAGTTGTCCATGTTGATCGCGCAGGCCATGCCGCCGACCAGAAAGTTCGGATGTGGGTTCTTGCCTCCGAACACCGTGTGGATCTTGATCATGTCTCGCTGCCAGGTCAGAGCCTGGAGGTAGTGACCGACCGCCATCAGGTTCGCTTCCGGGGGGAGCTTGTAGGCGGGGTGCCCCCAGTAGCCATTGGTGAAGATCGAATACTGCCCGTTGGCGATGGATTCCTTAAGCTTCTTTTGGACGCCCGCGAAATACTCGACGGAGGACATCGGCCAGTCGGACAAGGACTGAGCCAGCTTGGCAGCCGCTGCAGGGTCGGCTTTCAGGGCGGACACCACATCCACCCAGTCCAGAGCGTGTAACTGGTAGAAGTGAATCACGTGATCCTGGATGCCCAGAGCGCCGGAGATCAGGTCGCGAATCAGGCGTGCCTGCACAGGAATTTTGTAATCCAGAGCATCTTCCACAGCCAGAATCGAAGCCACGGCATGGGAACCCGTACAAACGCCGCAAATGCGTTCCACAAAGGCCCACACATCGCGGGGGTCACGGTTGCAGACGATGGTTTCGATACCGCGATACTGGGTCGTCGAAACCCAGGCGTCCTTGATCACGCCATCGGCAGCTTCCAGCTCCAGGCGCAGGTGGCCCTCAATTCGGGTCACCGGATCAACAACAACCCTGTTGGAAGGATCAACATTTTCGGAAGTCTTGGCATTCATGGTTTCGTAGCGTAAATGGGGTTAGTTGTTGTCGGACTTTTGATCCTTTTCGGCGTCTTGAGCTTTCCCGGCATCCTTGTCAGCCTTGGTATCGCAGCAGGGAGAGCTGGCGTGGTGCGGTTCGTCACTTTCGCCATAGTCGCCCGAGCCGGGTTCATCGCCGTAGGCAGGCAGGGAAACGCGCGTTTCCTCCTTCAGATACTGGCTCTTGTAGTGGACGGCAGTGCCGACCACGTGCGCGGCGATAGCTGTACCAGCAGCAGCCATGGCAGCCACACCCACCTTGTTGGCATTCGCCTCAATGCCGAATCCGTGGATGTCTGGCAATTCCGTGTAGAAAGGCGACATGCGATCGAAAAAATACAGTTCCGTACAGCCGATACAAGGGTGCCCCGCCTGAATCGGGAAAGTCACATTGCCATTCCATCGCACGATGGGGCATGGGGAAAATGTATTCGGCCCCTTGCAGCCCATCTTGTACAGGCAGAAACCCTGACGAGCGTTTTCATCGTCGAAGGAATGGACGAACTGGCCGGCATCAAAGTGAGCGCGGCGTGGGCAATTGTTGTGAATCCTCTGCCCATATCCCATCAAGGGCCTTCCCAGACCATCGCAGGGCGGCGCCTGACCCATCGTCAAAATGTACATGATGACAGCCGTAATTACATCACCAATCGGAGGACACCCCGGCACATTGATCACCGGAACATCGGTCAGAACATCGCGCACGCCCACAGCACCCGTCGGGTTCGGGCGTGCCGCCTGAACTGAACCGAAAAAGGCACAGGAACCAACCGCCAACACATGGGAAGCGTTCTTGGCGGCGCGACGCAAAAGCGATTCCGTAGTTTCGCCAGCAATCGTGCAGTACACACCACCATCCTTCAGAGAAACCGAGCCATTAACCACCAGTATGTGGGGCTCTTTCAAGGCATCATCCAACGCCTTGTTGGCAGCCGTGCCGGATGGAGCCATCAGCAATTCCACATACGGCATCGATACCACGGACAAAACTAGGTTACCGATTTCCTCATTGTAACTGCGAATCGTGCTTTCCAGGCACCCCGTGCATTCCTGCAACTGGAGCCAGACGACGACGGGACGCTTCAAAGCCGCGATCTTCCGGGCTATTTCCTCCGCCTGCGCTTCTCCGCCAAATGCAGAGGCAAGTCCCATCAAACCGACCAGTTTGACGCACCAGGAATTGAATTGACGGCGTGAAACGCCACGTCTTTCCATGACCTCGCCCAGAGTCTCCCCGGGCTTCCATGATATGGGTTCCAACTCCGGTACGTCGGAAGAGAGACCGGGCATTTGATGAGTATTCGGTTCCATAGCTCTAAAGAGGTCTGATTCCGAGTATAACTCATTCGTTCATTCAAAAAAACTATTTTTTCGATAGGCAATCCAGCTCTTTAATTTTCAAAATATAAAGACTATAAATAGGTTCTGATGAAGTTGATCCATGTTTCTCCAAACATTTCCACCAGGAAAAATTTCCTGCTTTCATCACTTGGCCGGCATCACCGCCAAACGGCAAATGGTGATTGCGGCGGCATCGTCGATCGGCATCTCCTTGCAGGTGTGTTCGCTACCCCAGGAGTCAGAGAAAAGAATCGTCTTTTTCTCCATGTCGTAGCCAATGATCAGGCGCATGTGGCCACCCCTGGTCTGACTGAGACGCATCGGCTCCGGGACAAGCCCCAACTGGACGGACCAGAACACCGGGATACCCACATCGATGTATTGCTTGATCGACTTGATCCAGCGCTCCATCTGTTGTTCAGACGAACACCGGGCCTGCTTCAAGGCCTCGGCATCAGCCCTGTCCCAGAAGACGGGAATCTGCTCCGGCTCAAACTTCGGCTTGTCCAGCTTGCGGGCTGCGCGATTGTATTCCTTGAGAAAACGAACATAATCTTTATATTCCAGCAACGAGTCGATATCCCGTACTCGAATCTGGAAACGAGTCCCGATCTTTTTAAGTGCTTCCACCATCTTCGCGACGGAAGTACCGCCATCCGCGGAAGAATCCGCAATTGAAGCCAGTTCGTGCTGGTCGATATAGTCCATTCCGTAATAGGAAAAAATGCGGGCAGCTGTCGCCACGACGCAATAGCCTTTCTGGCCCTGATCCACCATCGGAATGCCTTCGATCACGACCCCTTTGCTACCAACTGGTTTGACGTGGCTCTTCAAGCTGTCTTTTCCAACGCGATCACCAGTACCGCCACGAGCAATGGCCTGCTCGTTGGCACCCACCTTCAGGCGGATAAATTCCGGTTCAAATTTGGATCCCTTCCCAGTCGAACTGGCTTCCAGAATTGCCGCCCCCTTGTCCCACTTCCAGACCGAGCCCTTGATCTTGACGGCGCTTTCCTTGCGAGAAGGCTTGTACGCCTGCGCCTTTTGTTCCGTCATCTCATCGATGACCGTTACAGCGCCGCTCACCATATCCTCAAAAGGTTTTTCCTCAATCGCACCATCGTCCCCTTTATTATAGAGCATGGACTGCACGTGAGTCAGCTTGTCCTTATCCACTGATATCAAGGTTTCTCCTACTTTGATCGTTCCCACCGTAAAGCGGGGTTTGGGCACGCGGAGCGTCGTCTTTGCCTGATCCACCCATTCCAGGCGTTCATCCTTGAGGTATTTGGCACCAAAATCCTTGAGAGGCATCTCCCAGATGGCACCGGACTTCAAGTCCTCCGACAAGTCACCACTCGCCCAAGAGGACAGCACGCATCCCGTGCAAAGGAAAAGAAAAAAAATGGCTTTCACAATTTCCAGCAATAACCGATTACTACCAACCAGGTAAAGACCATTATTCGCATACAAAAAAATTTCAACATTTCATTGCGATTCATTGTCATAATCCCCATGAAACCAAGGTGGGCTACAGCCATGCCCATGGATGCCTCCCACCGTAGAAACACACACAACCATGTTGAATAATCTCACTACAAAATTTCAGGAAGCGTTGATGCAGGCTCAGCGTTCTGCCGCCCAGGCAGGACGTGCCGAAATCAATTCACTCGATGTCCTCTGTTCACTACTGGAGCAGGAGGGGGGCATCCTTTCACCCATCCTCAGGAAAGCCGCATGCGACCCGGGGCTCCTGCTCCAGGCAGCCAAAAAGGAACTGGAACGTGAACCATCCCAGCGGGGCAATACCATGCAGCCCCAGATCGGGCAGGATCTCGCCACCGTCCTCCAGGCGGCCGACAAGGAACGGGAAAAACTCAAGGATGATTACCTCAGCGTCGAACACTTCATGCTCGGCGTCTTCGAGAGCAATTCCAAGGCCTCGACCCTCGTCAAAACCTTCGGCCTCGATAAAAACAACTACATGACGGCCATGAAGGAAGTCCGGGGAACTCAGCGCGTCACCGACGACAACCCGGAAGGCAAATACCAGACTCTTGAAAAATACGGCACCGATCTGACAGCTCGCGCCCGCGCCGGGAAGATCGACCCAGTCATTGGCCGCGACGAAGAGATTCGCCGCGTGCTGCAAATCCTGTCCCGCCGCACCAAGAACAACCCCGTCCTCATCGGTGAACCCGGCGTCGGCAAAACAGCCATCGCTGAAGGTCTCGCACGTCGCATCGTCAACGGTGACGTGCCCGAAAGCATGAAGAACAAGCGCATCGTCTCGCTCAGTATCGGTTCGATGCTGGCCGGGGCCAAGTATCGCGGCGAGTTCGAGGAACGTCTCAAGGCCTTCCTCAAGGAAGTGACGGACTCCAACGGAGAAATCATCCTCTTCATTGACGAACTCCACACCATCGTCGGTGCCGGAGCCAGCGAAGGAGCCGTGGACGCCTCCAACCTGCTCAAGCCTGCCCTTGCCCGTGGTGAACTCCGCACGATCGGCGCCACCACCCTCGACGAATACCGCAAGTACATCGAAAAAGACCCGGCTCTCGAACGCCGCTTCCAGCCCGTCCTCGTCGGTGAACCCAGCGTGGAAGACACTATCGCCATCCTTCGCGGACTCAAGGAACGCTACGAAGTTCACCACGGCGTCCACATCACGGACTCTGCCATCGTCGCCGCAGCCACGTTATCCGACCGTTACATCTCGGACCGCTTCCTGCCCGACAAGGCCGTTGACCTCGTCGATGAAGCCGCTGCTCGCCTCAAGATCGAACTCGACTCCATGCCCTCGGAAATCGACCAGATCGAACGCGAAGCCATGCAACTCGAAATGGAACGCCAGGCTCTCGCCAAGGAGAAAGACCCCGACAGCAAGACTCGCCTGGACAAAATCACGAAGGAACTCGCCGACCTCAGGGAAAAATCCTCGTCGATGATCGCCAAGTGGAAGAATGAAAAAGCCGTCATCGACGCCGTCCGCAAAGAGCAGGAACGGATCGACCAGTTGCGCACCGACGCCGAACAGGCCAAACGCCTCGGAGACCTCGGCAAAGCTTCCCAGATCACGTACGGAGACATCCCCAATGCTGAAAAAACCCTCAAGGAAGCTCAGCAGCACCTCGCCGAACTGCAACAGCAGGACGGCGGTGGGCTCCTCAAAGAAGAAGTCACCGAAATGGACATCGCCAAAGTCGTCTCCAGCTGGACTGGCATCCCCGCCGCTCGCATGCAGGAAGGTGAACGAGAAAAACTCGTCCACATGGAAGAACGCGTCGGCAAGCGAGTCATCGGTCAGAAGAAAGCCGTCAAGGCCGTCGCCGATGCCGTGCGCCGTGCCCGTGCCGGCTTGCAGGATGAAAACCGCCCCATCGGCTCTTTCCTCTTCCTCGGCCCAACTGGTGTCGGTAAGACCGAACTCAGCAAGGCTCTCGCGGAATTCCTCTTCGACAACGAAGGAGCCATGATCCGCATCGACATGTCGGAATACATGGAAAAGCACTCCGTTGCCCGATTGATTGGAGCACCTCCCGGCTATGTCGGCTACGATGAAGGCGGCCAGCTCTCCGAAGCAGTTCGCCGCAAACCCTACTGCGTCGTTCTCTTCGACGAAATCGAAAAGGCGCACCCGGATGTGTTCAACGTCCTGCTCCAGGTGCTCGACGATGGGCGCATCACCGATGGACAAGGTCGTACGGTGGACTTCCGCAACACCGTTATCATCATGACGTCCAACATCGGCAGCCAGTTCATCCTCAATGAACCCAACCCAGAACAACGTGAAGCCAAAGCGATGGAAACCCTTCGCTCACACTTCAGACCCGAGTTCCTCAACCGCATCGATGAAATCATCATCTTTGACCGCCTCACCGCTGAAGAGCTCAGGGGAATCGTTGATATCCAGCTCGAACGCGTCCGCAAACGCCTCGAAGCCAAAGGGATGTATCTCAAGATGACGCCGGATGCTACCGCACTCGTCGCCGACCACGGCTTCGATCCCGTGTACGGAGCTCGTCCGCTCAAGAGAGCCATCCAACAGGATATCCTTGATCCGCTCAGCCTCCAACTCCTCGAAGGCAAGTTCCCCGAAGGCTCTGTCATCCATGTCCGCGTCCAAAACGGCAAACTGGTCTTCGACCGGGAAGACAATTAGGCGCTCCTCCCATTCGACATCCCATCATCAAGCCCGTTCCGGCATTCCCCGGGACGGGCTTCTTCGTTGGCAGAGTAAAGCGACCTCAGCACAAAAAACAGTGTTGTGCAGGAATGATCGTCAACATACGGTTTCGGGCGATAACGCATCCTGATCATGACCCATAATCATACATGAAATCACAAACCGCAAATATATTACTGTCAAACTCAAATAATTGTAATTTCTTATTGTATTTGATACATTAATGAAGCCTTGCTATGTTGTGTGAAAAAAATATGATATGCCATTTCATAAGGCATTAATGATGATTTCCGCATGCAGGAATATTCCACACAAAACCAACCTTCATGTATCATTTTTTTATCCATTTTTCATAAAAAGTCATGAAATTTTCGAAAATAACGGATTTTATATCCGCTAGCAATCCAAAAAAGTATTGATACAGAATAAAATCCATTTTTCTTGATGAGTTCGGAAATGCAACAATTCACGACATTTGTAATCGTTTTATTATGAATGATTTATCGTGAATATATAGCGGATATAAAAACTGTCACCATACGAAAAGTTCCTAATCCTTTTCTCACCATGAAACTCAGACTACCTTTGCTTCTGGCAGCGGCTGTTATGGCCACCTATTCGCCTGTCTCTCTCGCAGCGGATCCATCTCAATCTAATGGATTCAGTATCAATTTTTATTCCAGTGGTGGGGCCACCTTGAGCGGTGACGACCTGGTTGGAATGCCAGGAGTGGAAACAGCCGCGAAATACTGGAATAATGTTTCACCGACGGAAGCGAACAAGACTTACGATGTGACATTGAATAACCTGGGGCAGGCACTGAGCGGAATTACCGTCAAATCCACTCGGGTAGTCAATGACTGGCATCCAGGACAAACAACCTCCCAGACGGACAAGCTTCTGTCCAGCTACATCGATGCCAGTTCATCTGACGTCTATACGGTCACAATAGCAGGAGTTCCCTACCTGTCATCTACTCTCTATGTGATCATGTCCGGTGACGGCGGCACATTTACGGCCATGAATGTCAACGGTACCAATTGGTCCTATGATAAGGACACTGGCAAAATGGTTGAAGGGGCATCGAATAATTGGGGGAATCGTGCGAAAGACCAGGCCGCTTTGACACTAGGAACGAACGTGTTGCAAATCGATCATGTAACCGGAGGATTGATCAATATCACCAACGTCAAGAATGGAAGTGGCCGCGGCACCATAGCAGGGCTACAGGTCATCGATACTTACACGGGGACCTACATGTACCGCACGCTGACTGCCGGAACAGCAAAATGGAACGATTCTCTCTGGTCAAACACATCTGGTGGTACCGGAGATCTCGCATGGGGAGGAACAGCCCATGGGGCCGTTATTACGGCGGATGCAGGAGGCTCAACATTGACTCTGGATGGAACGGTTACAGCGGATGGACTCATCCTTCAATCGGGCAAACTCATTCTCTCCGGAGGTACGCTAAACATGACGGGCCCAGCGTCATTAATCACCACAGCAGGAAGCACCCTCAAATTGGATGGGACAGCCGTGACTTCAACGGGCAGTGTCATTCTGTCGGGAGAGGGAATATATGAAATTGAAAATCTAGCCCTCCTCCCCAAGACATGGAACATGACGGGGGGAAGCTTAAGCTCCACCAAGGACATCACAGTTCCAAGTGAAAGCAAAGTCACTTTGGGAGAAACAGTCGTAGTCGCAGCACCTTCCGTTACGATTGATTCCAAGGCGTCCGTCGCAGTAACGGGAATTTTGCTGGCAAGTTTCAAGGACTCTTCCATCGCAGGCACGGGTGAAATCATCCTGAGCCAAGGCCAAGGCTACACGAAAGACAACCTCCCGGCACTGCATAGTCTCTTGCAGAATTTTAACGGAACTTTGACCCTGTCCGGGAATATCGAGTATTACTTCAATTACAGTGGTGGTACCATGGATTCCAATCTGACGCTCGGCAAGGAAAATATGACGATCCATGTAGCCAAAGGCGCCACCTTCAAAATCAACCACATCAGCGCCGGATCAAATACCTTCGGCAACAAATTTATTTTTGACGCGGGGAGCACCTTCTTCAAGCAGGATGGCAGTCCGCTGATCCTGAGTGGCGATATTCTGTTAAATGGCAATGATACCGATGCCATTTCCATCATCGGATATTGGGGCGGGCCCAAGGAAACCAGGTTCACTGGGAAAATATCCGGGCAGGGAAAAGTACGCATTCTGGATACCTGGGCATCAGAAAATTTCAGTTTGTACAACGCTGACAATGATTTCTCCGGGGTGTTCCAGATCGGGACAGAAGGAAGCAAGACGATCAAACTAAATTTGCAGGCCGATGCAAGTTCCAAGGCATCCATAGAAATTGGAGGCGGTGGCGTCTTAGGGATCAATACCACGAATGCTTCCATCGTCGATTTGCAGGGAAGCAGCGCGACAGCCCAACTTACGAGTGGTGCGGCAGGCAATACCCTGTCCATCCAATCGGGAAACTATGCCGGCATTATCGGAGCCAACCTGAACTTGAATAAAACGGGAACGGGCAGCTTGAGTTTGTCCGGTGACATGAGTGCCTCCAATGGTACAATGACGGTAACTTCCGGAACGTTGAATCTGACGAACTATACAGGCTCAGGAGCGTTCATTGTCAACGGAGGAAACCTGTCCCTGAGTGGTACCGGGTCTTTGATACAAGGCAGTACAATTGCCGATGGGGCAACTCTGTCCTTCCTTGATGGGGTCTATAAGCTCTATATGACCGCCGACAAATCATTCAACGCCGGAACTATTGAAATCAAGGACAACGCCGTATTCCGCACAACTTCCAAATGGAAATATCATCTGACATTGGATGCCGGTTCAACCTTGAAGGGCGGAGGCACCTTGCGATTTGACGTTCCCGAAGTCGCCTCTCAGACTGATGGATACAGACGCTTGTTTATCAACGGCAATACTGCGAACTTCTCGGGAACCATAGAGCTTTATGCATCAGCTTATGCAGCTGACAACACCGCCTATCGAACACAATTGACTCTGAATTCCGCCGATAGCGTATTCGGAGGCGTCATCAAGACCGTCGGCATCACCAAACCCGGGGATTCCGATGGAGACAAGAGCGTTGTTGATGAAAACGTCATCCCCGCCCCAGCATTGGTCATTGTACAAAAGAACATGGCTATCGGAGGTTTTGAAGGAAAAGGCGGCCAGTTGACAACCGACCAGACCGCTGGAGTTGATCTCACCATAGGCAACTCAGCCAGCCATTCCTTCGGTGGTTCCATTGGAGCCAATCTGGACATCATCAAGGTGGGCGCTGGTACACAAGTCTTCAATGGAGACATGGCCGCTTTCAACGGAACCCTGGAAGCCCGGAGCGGGATTCTGGATTTGAGTTCATCCAAAAACCTTGGCAAGCTTGCCACAAGCTTTAAACTTGCTGGAGGAAAACTCAAGTTGGGCGATTTTAACTTCACGAACCAATCCACCCTCAATACATCAACAGTATCGGCTGGATCTGTGGAGGGGAATTTGACTCTTTCCGGTGGTACGGTTACCGTCCTGAATGATACGAGCGCCGTACAATATGTGATCAATGGCAATCTTTCTCTGGGTACGGGAAGCGGAGCCAAACTGGTTCTGGACTTATCAGCTCTAACCTCACTTGAAGCAAGTAGCCAGACCTATCTGTTCAAGTTGTTCCAGACCAATAATGCCCCCCTTACACTCACTTGGAACGATGTTGAAACCAAGGGCTTGCTCATTGATGATACCTCGCGTGATTCCCTCGTTTTTGGCCAGGATACATCTTCAGGCAATGTAATCACCATGGCCTTTACCAAGGCGGAAGTCGTCACCCTGACGTGGAATGGCAACGGAAGTCTCTGGGAAACCAAAAAAGATGCTTCATCCTGGACTGCCGACATCGCTTCTGCAGATTCGAGCTTCCACACGGGTGATATCATCGTGTTTACGGCCAATGGAGCTCAAAAGAATGTTACCATCACGGGTGCCGTCAAACCACAAAAGATGAGTGTGACGGGAGGAGACTACGTATTCACTGCCGGGACAAATGGTTCGATTACAGGGGATAGTACCCTGACCATGAGCGGGGGAAGCCTCTCCATGAATCTGGCTAATACCACCTGGACCGGGAACATTGATATTACAAACAGCGAATTGAAGTTTGTCGAGAATGGCCTTGGAACCGGTACTATTACGTTGAAGGAGCAGGCCACTCTCACCTGGCTGGATGGCAATGCTCAGGATATCTCCTCTCGGCTAAAATGGAGCGAAGATACCCATCTTTCCTTGGGCGTGAATGGTTCGGCAAATGAAGTGACCTTGGGAACAACCGTAGGTACCAAAGCCAACATCACCAAAACAGGAGCAGGAACCCTGACATTGAACGGTGCGGGACGCCTGTCCGGAACAATTACCGTAGGTACCGTAGACCTGGCAGGAGGAACGCTGAAACTGGCGGGAGGAGGCAGTGCGGGCGGTGCCTTCAAGGGAGCTATTTCGGTAATCAACGGTGTACTGTTGATGTCCGCAGTGGATGTAACCGGTTGGAGCACAACACAGACATCCAATACCTCCGGGATCAGGGTTGAAGAAAACGGGCAACTCCAGATAGATGCCCGCCAGACCTTTTCCAATCTGCTGATCACATTGAAAGGAGGGACCATCACAGGTTCTGCTAGTGCCGATCTATTCGGAAACGGAACAAGCATCGTGACTGAAGCTTCCAGTAAACAGGCGGTAATCAGCACATTGCTGGGGCTTCGCCAGAATGATACCGTCTTCAATGTGGCTGATGGAGAAGCAGCAGTTGACCTCCTCATCTCGGGTTCGATCAAAAACAATATCGATGCCAATGCAGCGGGGAACCACAACCTCGTTAAGCAGGGAGCGGGATATCTGAAGATCAGTGGCGCCTATCTTGCAACGGGAACCGTGACTGTGCAGCAAGGCACACTGGAATTCAACAACGACTCTCTGACAGCAACGGGCCTGTCCGTCGCCGATGGGGCAATGATCCTCATGAATGGGTCTTCCGTGACAGGGCTGTCCTACGGTGGAACACTTTCCGGTTACAACAACAACGCCGGCATCGTCGCTGTCGCCTCGAACAACAAATTGACACTGAGCGGCAACAGCGCCGCATACAATGGCACACTGCAACTTCTCGAAGACTCCACCCTGACGCTTCAAGGAAACATAGGGGCTGCCGATTTGCGCGGCAGTGGTGCTTTGATTGTCAATGGAGGTGAAGCCGTCATTTCTGGCGGAAACGACGGGGCTTCTCTCTTCAGCGGATCGGTTACGATCACCAACGGGATGCTTCGTGCCGGAACGGATACTGCTTTGGGTACAAACGACATTGCCCTCAATGGAGGCACTCTGGATGTCGTAAATGAGCGGACATTGGCCAATAAGATCATTGCCTCAGGCGGTACGGTCTCAGGTGCTGGCAATGCGTCGATTGGCGATGTCGTTGCTCACAAGGCATTTTCGATGACGGGAACGCTGTCGGCAGCATCGCTGTCAGTCGACTCCAATGTAAGGGTCTCTGCTGCAAACCTGACTGTGCGAGGGAATCTGAGCCTGGGGAATGGAGCCCATCTCTCCACCAGTGGGAATCTGACCCTGGCTGGTGGATCTTCTCTCATACTGAACTCCCTCAACCTGACGCGTGACGATGCTTCCATCGACGTCGTGGGTTCGTTTGCCCTAACGGGGAATTCCCCTGTCTCCATCCGTCTGGGGGACGACTTCATGTCCAACCAGATCAGCGAAGGCAACTACACCATTCTCAGCGCCACAGGAGGACTAAGCCTCGACAACTTCACGGCTGGCAACACATTGGGAGGAAAACTCTGGGAAGAGATTTCGGACGTGTACAAGTTTGAACTCACGCTCTCGGACGACAACACGAGGCTTTTCCTCCACGCAACCATTGATAACAACAAGGCTTGGCAGTGGAATGGAGGGAGTTCCGGAACATGGTCCAATGACTCAGCCCTTGAATGGAAGGACAAAAATGTCGGGCCAGAGGGGAAAGCCGTCTTCTTCGGTGCAGAATCTCCACAGGATCAACTTGTTACTATTAATGAAGCCGGGGTCAATCCTCTCTTCCTGCAAATCCAGTCCAACTCGACCTATATCTTTGAGGGAGGAGCTATCTCTGACTACGTCAGCGATACCAATGCCAAGCCGACTTCCTTGATGATGGCCGGTACGGGTACTGCAATCTTCCGGAATGCCAATACGTTCACTGGTAATATCACCCTGACCAAGGGGACGCTCGTCATGGAGAATGCAGACGCCCTGGGCCAGGGAGGAGACATTATCTTCAATGAAGGTACGCTTGAATTCGGGGCAGGTTCTTCCGATGTCTCATCACGATTCGTCGTCAACAGTGGCAAGGACCTCAAACTGGCTGTTTCCCAACATGTTGATATCGAACTCTCTAACCTGTCCGATGAGCTGACGGAATCAACCGCACTCCTTCTGGAAAAATCCGGCGCGGGTAATCTGTCGCTCAGTCAGGACTTTGCTGGCAGTATTCACATTACCGATGCCTCGACCGAAGAAGCGGGGATCCGCGTTCGCCGCACGGATTCGGGCGGTACTCTGACTCTTCTTGGAGCCGCCTACAATGCCATCGAAGTGGACGAACTCAATACACTCATCATTGATGGGCAGGTAAACGATACCGTCACACTGGCCTCCACAACTCAGGGATCAGGCACCATCCAGGTACAGGACGGCAAAACACTTACCTATTCAGCAGCTGGCACATTCGCCACGAAGTTGAACTTGAAGGATGCCTCCACCCTCAATCTGGCCGCTGGAGTCAATGCACTGAACGGAGGCATCACCGTCGAAGCAATCGAAAACGCCGCGGTCATCAATGCCAATACATCAACCGTCTCCCTGGGCGGAAACATCAGCGGGGCCTCCACCCTTGTTCGGAATGGAGTTCAGCCCAGCCAATTGATGCTGACCAACGGGATATTCAATCTGTCCGGTGCAAGCGTCAAAGACAATGTTCACCTGACCTTGGGGCAAGGAACGGATACAGCCACTATCGATCTGGACGCGGACGAAGAAACTTCTCTGCGCATCGCCAATCTGACGACCAATCAGGGATCCGTCATCACCGGTATTGATGGGCAAACGTTGGAGCTGGTCAATGCCGATCTTGCCGGCAACCTGCAGGGAGAATTCACCGTCCAGATCTCTGCCAATGGTAACATGCCGGGAGCCTCCGTACTTCTCCAGGAAACGTTCACAGCCGAATCCGGGATTTCCTTCCACGTTGCCGGCGGTGTGCTGGATTTGGGGGGACTTGCCCTCTCGAATGCCATCACCATCACATCCGGTTCTCTGGCCAACGCCTCCCATTGGGACGGAGGCAGCGAAATCACGGTCGATACTTCCGCGAAAGCTGCCGCCATTGATCTGGGGGAACTCCAGGCCAGCGCCCTCGTTCACGTCACAAGCAGCGCTGGAACATCCATCGACAACATCGGACATGGCAGAGTCACCCTCGCCACAGCCAATCTGACGCTGGATTCCCCGAACACGCTCACCTACATTCAGGCAAACGACTCAATGTCGGGAGAAGGCAAGACGATTCTGAATTTCGGCAAAGATGGTCAGCCCATCGGCGGAGACACGATCGCCCTGCAGGATGGCGTCAACATGCGTATCTCACTGGGAGATGAACTCAAGGATGAAGTCCTGAAGAATTTCTCAATCGACTTCGACAAGGATGAGCTTCTTCCCGACTATGCCGACCCGAGCGACAAGGCCAACAGCCTGCACTTCACCATCACCAACGGAACGCTCGACTTCGACCTCTCCCGCGTTGAATTCGATCCTCTGCTCAGAATCTGGGGTCTCAAGATTGAAGCCGTAGAAGGCGGCTCAGTCATCGTCAACGGCAACCTTTCCGTCTGGCGTGCCTCCGTGGAAGGCAACATTACCAGCTACGACGACCTCTTTGAATACCGAGCCGTCTATGTCAACGCCGATATGCGAATCACACTGCCCGGCAGCGATGAAACGCCGCTCGTCATCAAGTACCTCAGCGGCCAGAAGGGGTCTTCTCTCATAATCGACAGTGATGGCACGGGCATCGCCCGCGTCCAGTTCTACAATGACCGAGACAAGGACGGAGAGCTGGTGAACTCCACCCTCGCCGGCAACCTCACGGCAAGTGTTGACAGTGCCCTCTCCAAGGCAGGAGAAGCGACCCTCACCATTGGAGGCTCCGTCTCTATCATGGGTAGTTTGAGCATCGAAGAAGGCGGTATCGCCCTCTCCAAGGCCAGCGGCATCCACGGAATTACGTCACTCAGCATCGGCCAGGGAGGCAAAGCAGCAGCCTTCACGCTCTCTGGCAAGGGAGCTACCGTCGATGTGGAAAACCTTGCTCTTGGCAACAATGGCTCGCTCATCCTCTCCGGCAACAAATCCGGCATGGCTGTCAACAACCTGAATGACGCCTCAGGCAGTATCCTCCTGGGTGGAAACTCCACTCTGAAACTCTCCCAGGGAGGAAATATCTCCGGCACCATCCATGCCATGGGCGACAAGGCTGGAACCGGTACACTGGAATTGGGTTCCGGCACCACGACTCTAACGAATCAGAATGCCCTCAACGGCATCAACCTCAGCACCGACGTCAACACCATCCTCGTCCTCGATAATCCCGACATGAACGCATCCATCGTCAACTGGAATGGCGACGGCGCACTAGTTGGAGATGGTTCTCTGTCGGTGACGGGAGTAGCCAGCCATACGGGTAGCTTCGCTGACTTTTATGGTTCTCTCGCTGCTGTAGGCAACAAAGCCAGCTTCACCATTGCCAGCACAGGCAACAGGAATGTTGCCCTCACGTCCAGCCAGGGAGCCAGCCTCGTCCTTGACTACAGCTCCGGAGATGCTGCCTACGGGAGCCTCAGCGTCACGGGCGGATCCAGCGTCACCCTCATGGCAGGTAACGGTAATGGCATGAACAACACCCTAACTCTCCGCCAGGGAGGTTCCATCAGCGGCGACTCCACACTCGGATTCGTCCTGAACACCGAAGCCAATGGAAGCCTCAGTAGCACCAAGCCCCTCATCACCACGGGCGGCAAGGAAACGCTCAACATCGCCTCCGGCGCCACCATCTCCCTCTCCGCCGGCGCTGGGCAGGAAACCATCTACGGCACCATGCCCTTCCAGATCGCCTTGGCCTCCAAGGTCAATCAGGAAGGCAACATCGAGGTCACCTTCGACGAACTCTTCGGCAAGTACTTCGACCCGACCCAGTCCTACGTCCATACCATTGACGGCACGATGATCCTGACGACGGCCGCCAACACGAAGGGATTCTACATCCACCACGCACAGAGCGACGTCTCCCGTGCAGGTGGGGCCCTCATGGATAACGCCCTGGTCACCATCAATCCGCAAACCACCGACAAGGACAGTACCCTGTCTGCCCTGCTCTCCAGTGTCGATGCCTCCATCAAGGCTCACGACACCGCTGGAGCCAGCCGTACCATGGCCGCCGCCGCCGGCAGCACCGTCACCAGCCTGCTGGGCTCCCAGCAAGCTGACTACCGCTACCAGCAGACCCTGCTGCGCAACCGCATGACCACCATGGGACTGCCCACCGGATATTCCTACGAAGGCGACCTTCCCTTGTGGAACACCTGGATGCAGGCCACCGGCACCTACAACCGCCTCAACACCGATGGCGATGCCGCAGGTTACCAGTACAACACCTGGGGCGGCACCTTTGGTGCGGATGCCAACCTCAGTCCGAAGTTCACCGCGGGCATCGCCCTGAGCGCCAGCTACGGGAAGCTGACATCCGAAGGTGCTGATTCCCTCTGCGGCGACACCGACACCTACTACGTCAACCTCTTTGGCCGTTACCAGAGCGGCAAGTGGGGCCACAACTTCATCCTGACCACGGGATGGAACCAGGGCACCGTCGATCGCACCGTCCCCCTCGGCTTGAATAGCTATGCGGGGCACAGCGAAACCAGCGGCAGCACCTGGGGCGCGATGTACGAAGCCACATACGACATCAAGCTCAACGAAGAAAACAGCTCCATCCTCCAGCCCCTCGTCAATATCGCCGTCTCCAAAACAAGCATCGATGACTACTCCGAAGCAGGGGCAGGCAACGCCGGACTGAACGTCAGCGACCTCGACGCCACCACGGCGACGATCTCGGCTGGTGTGCGCTGGATGAGCCTGATGGGAGGCAACCTGTTTGGCCGCGAATCGCTGGCGGAACTCCGCATGCAAGTCACCCAGGAACTGGGCGACACGGAGAACGAAGCCCGCGTCGGCTTCCAGGGCACGCCCGGCTTCACCCAACAGGTGAAGGGCAGCAAGGCAGGCACAACGGGCCTCCAGTTCGGAGCCGGGGTCACCATCCCGTCCGGAGAGCAAGGCTCCATCTTTATGGAAGCCAATGCCGACATCCGCAGCCGGATGACATCAGCGAATGGAAGCATCGGCTACCGATACAACTTCTGATTAGGAACCAGGAGACGCAATAAAAGAGAACACCAGAGCTGCTTCGTCGAAAGGCGAAGCAGCTCTGACATTTCATGACGATCTGAATGTACCCATCCCACGTTATCTTCTAAATTTTTACGATGGAAAAAAATATAAATTTTACGACATGCAAAAACATTTACAAGAAGTAGCTACGCTTCTAGGTTAACAACAACGATCTTATTCTATGAAGTCATTTCACTATCTTCTTCCCTTAAGTTTCTGCACATGGATACCCTGTATCCTGCTGATGAGTTTGACGAATTGTTCCTCATCGCGCACAGATCCTTTTGAAACAAAAATGGACGAAAGACTTTACGCTTGGAGTGAAGGTAATTTGACAAAGGCTTTCCAGCGGACAACAGAAGCAACATCCATTGCCCAAAGTCGTATTCATCAAGACCCACAAGATACTACCAATCAGATTAATCTATGTATGTCTTATCTGTATATGGGATCTATTTTAGGAGAAATGGGGCAATTTGAGACAGCCAAGTCCTATGGCAATGCCGGCCTGAAAATCGCCAAAGAATTGAAGGATCAATCTTATCAAGCCAATGCTCTATGTGTGCTCGGCGAAATTTACGATAATAACGGAAAGGCCAGGGAGGCTCTCCCTTTTTTCAAAAACGCAATGGATATCACTGTAAAAATTGCCGACAATGAAAATCATAATGACGATGTTAACAATAAAAACGCGGAGAAAGCTTATTCCATACTGGGATCTGCCTATTTGAAAACAGGACAACCTGGTAAGGCGCTTTCCACATTTCAAAAAAGCCTGCCCTTCCATAAAAAACGTATGGCCGAAGATGGTACTTACACCCCAAATCCCAAACACTTCAGTCAAAATATAGGCTATCTGAATGCACGAGCCGGGATAAGCAACGCATACAACGACATGGGAAAAGCCTATCTCGCTCTGGGAAATCTCCGCAAAGCTGCTGACTGCTTTCTATATGGAACTAAACTCTCTCCATACATATACGAGGATCCCGACAATGCCTTTTTCATGACCGCTGTACGTGATTCCTACAACGGGTTGGGAAAAACTTACCTGACTATGGGACAACAGGAAAAAGCTCTGCAATGCTTTCAGGAAGAACTTAAAATAAGCCGTTTTCTTGCCCAATCTCCGTGGGCAGGCTGGTCCTGGAGGCCCCACATTGAGCTATCCACGACACTCTTCTGCATAGGAGAAGTTGATATAGCCATGGGAAACAAGGATAGAGCACGCGTAGCATTGGAAGAAAGCCTCAACATTGCCCATTCCTTAAACAAAAAGTACCCGGAGAACCCAAAATTCGAAAATGTAGTCAAAATCATCCAGCAGAAACTGGAAAAGACATCTTGAGAAATTGAGTTGACACTTTCCGGCGACTCGGAAACCGCTTGCCTTTGTTACAAAAAAGCCGCATAGGGAGTGCGCATGCAACAGGATTTGGCGGTACACCCCTCACTGCCCGTCGCCCAGCGGGTAGCTTGGATTGACATTGCGCGAGTTTATGCCGCGATCATGATTATCGCAAATCACCTAAGCCTTTTTTCACCGGATCTGTATCGGACTTTGTGGGCACAGTTTTTGTTTGCCCGGACACCATTCTTTTTGATCATGGCCGCGTTCTTTGTAGGGCGCGGTGCTTTTGGCCGGTTTCAACCGGGGCAATGTTTGTTGGTAAAGCGGGCGAGGTTTCTGTTCTACCCTTATCTTCTTTGGTGTACGGTGGCGCTGGTGCTGACGGGTACTTCTCCGCATACGCCCCATGTGGAGGCTTTTGCTCCTTTTTTTGCCTGGTTGCATGGAGGGAATGTTCCGTTCCCAGAGGCTATGGTTGCCTTGGCGAAGAGTTACGGTCTAGGTGGACACCCTGTCGATGCCCCCTTGTGGTTCTTGCGGGACATTATCGTTTTCACACTCATTTCCCCCTTGCTGATGCGCATGGGACGCTATGTGTTGCCGGTGGGGCTTGTTCTGTTGTCCTTCAATTTCTTTGCCCAGGGAGATTTGGGGCATGATTGGCCGACGCCTGACAGCCTGGGCTTTTTCTGTCTTGGACTCTTCCTGGCGCGGTATTCTCTGGGAGATATTCATGCGCTGATCCGTCCGGTGGCAACGTTTTTCGCGATTGCTCTGGTTCCGCTCACAGTTTGGCTGATTTTGAATCGAGACCAACACTCAATCGTACTGGTGATGGTGGGTCTTGTCAGTTTGCTTTCCGTCTCGATGCTGACGGCGGACTATTTTCCACGTCTCGGTATCTGGCTGGCGAAGCTGGCGCCAGCGGGCTTCCTCGTATTCGGCGCGCACCACATCATCATTATCCTGTTGCAGGATAGCGGATGGATCACATGCAAGGGGTGGCTCTGGGACAGCATTTGGCTCGCCCTCGTACCCACCATCTACGCGCTGATCTGCGTGGTGTTTTTCCTACTCAAAAAGTATGCCCCAGCTCTTCTTCCCTATGTGGCGGGGTACCGCGCCAAGCCTCGAATCAAGGCTTGACGCTGGATTCTCATCGCTCTCAGGATTTGCCAAATTCCCGGACGGCGGCAAAAAACGCCTGGATGTTCTCCCATGGCGTCGGCGGCGGAATGTCGCAACCGGACGAGATCATGAAGTTGGGCCACTTGCTGCATTTTTCCAGCAAGGCCAGCGTAGCGGTACGGATGGATTCCGGCGTGCCTTCACGGAATTGTCCTGAGGGGTCAATGTTGCCCATGGCGAGGATATGTGGAGGTACCTGGGGCATCACATCGGCCATATCCACTGCATTGCCGAAGTGTAGGCCAGCGGCTCCTGTAGCTGCAATGGAATCCACCATGTGCACAGCACTTCCGCCACAGTTGTGGTAGATAACGATAAAGTTCTCGTCCTGGATGCGCTCCACGATGCGCTTGACATAACGGGCTGAGAACTCTGCCCCGAAGTCCGGGGAGAGCAATCCAGCCATCGGCTCGGCCATCAGGATGCCATTGGCTCCCGCGTGCTTGAAGGCAAGGGCATATTCCTCTAGGAAGGAAGTTGTTTTTTCCAACAGGGCGTGGACGGTTTCCGGGGATTCGTAACAAGCCATCATAATGCCTGTAATATCCATCAGGCGGCCAGCCAACGAAAACGGGCCAATCATGCCGGCAAAGACGGGGCGATCCTGAATCCGCTCGACGGCTTGAGCAACGGCTTCGACGTAAAGGCCGGAACGCCCGACACCCACAGGAGGTATCACAAGTTGTTCCACTTCTTCAGGAGTTGAAACGAGGCTTCCAACAATAGTCGGAACTTCGTCGTCGGAGACATGGACGGTGCCCCCGAAGCATTCTGCTTCCACAGACAGATCCATCAGGCTGACTGCGGCGATGGAGTCTCCGACGCGGGCTACTTCCTGCATGGCGCGTGCCTGCAAAGTGCTGTCAGAGATCAGTTCTCTGACGGTAATGCCCATGAGGGACACGGCAGGGAAGGAAAGAACGGGCATGGCCCTGGATTCGGTGGACGCAATACTGTCGGCCACCCATTGTTTCATATTTCTTTTCATATCAATTCTGTGAAATTAGTGCTGCTCCCGGGGGAGCCTGCGTTTGTAACAATCTTTTTTCCGGCAAATGGCGCAGCCGTAGGGCATCTTCTTGAGTTCACGGCCAAAGCCAATAATGGCACTGACCGATTTGATCGGCACCATCAGGCAGGACTCCGTCAGGGTGACGCCACAAAAACCATCGGGAAGTCGCGAAAACAGAATTTTCTGTTCCGAAACGTCCCAGCCGCAATAGCCGGGGCTATACGAATTGGAAATGTGCTTCCCCTCTGATGCCCAAGAGGATTCGAGGACATCCAGAGCATGAGCAACGACGGCTTCGACAATCGTAGAGCCCAGAGAGTCGGCGACCAACAGGCGCACCATGTCCCCGGAGCACTCCACCTCGTGCCGCCAGGCATCGTAGGCCTGCCCCGCCGTTGCCACAAGGAGGACGAATGATTCACTCCCACGAAGGCAATGAACAATGATGCGCCCGGGGTGAACCTCCCGATCTTCCAACCGGATCGTCTGCCCATCCAGTATGCTCCCCTCAATAGTTCTGAAGCCGAACTGAGGTTTGCAGATACCTGTCAGTTCCTGCTTCATCTCCGCCAGAATGGCAAGAATCCGGGGATCTGCCTCGTGGCTGCCATAGCCCATGTAGCTACAGACTTCAACATCCGGCAGAGGCAGGGCACTAAAGTCCACAGAGATGGTTTCTATCATGTGTGGGAAGCCGGTATTCATGGCAATGCCGAGAAAACACGAATATAATCAGGCCGTCTTGACCAGCGAACGCGCCAATGATACGGCGGCATTGGCGTTGGCGCTAAAGCCGTCTGCACCGATAGATCGAGCGAATTCCTCCGTCACCGGAGCCCCGCCCACCATGATTTTGATTGAGTCGCGAAGGCCTTCTGACTCCAGTGCAGTGACGACTTCCTTCATGTACGGCATGGTTGTCGTCAGAAGGGCGGACATGCCAAGGATATCCGCCTTGTGCTCGCGGATGGCGGCAATGAACTGCTCGCTGGTAACGTTGGTACCGAGATTGATGATATCGAAACCGCAGCCTTCCAGCATGGACGCAACGAGGTTTTTGCCAATGTCGTGCAAGTCGCCTTTGACGGTGCCGACGATGACACGCCCGGCCTGGATGGATGTACCGCCTGCCAAGAGGGGCTTCAAGACTTCCAGACACTTTTTCATGGCCTGAGCAGCCATGAGGAGTTCCGGGACGAAAGCCTGCCCCTGTTCGAATCGACGCCCTACTTCTTCCATGGCGCGGATCATGTGCTCGTTGATAATGGCACCGGGATCCATACCGGCGGCGATAGCGGCGTTGGTGGCTTCCAGAGCCGGGGCGGGCTTGCCGCCGAGGATGGATTCGTACAAGGTATCTGTATCAGACATGGGGTGAGTTAGTTAAGAGATTAGTAGCTTAATGATCAGTTTTTCCGTTCCAGCGAGTGTACCGCATCGAACATTGCCAGAATGTTCTCCAGCGGCGTATCCGCCTGAATGTTGTGGGCTGGGGCCAGAATGTAACCGCCGCCCTTTGCGAGAATCGCTGAACGACGATGGACTTCTGCCCGGATTTGTTCGGGAGTACCGTGTGGAAGGAGTTCCTGCACACAGATACCGCCGAAGAAGACGAGGCGATCCCCGTAGGTTTCCTTCAGCCACACGGGGTCCATCCCGGTGGCAAGAGGCTGGATTGGGTTGAGGATGTCCAGCCCTGCCTCGATGAAGCGCGGGATGAAAGGCAAAATGGAGCCACAACTGTGCCAGGCTATTTTCACGTCCGGCTTCACCTTCTTGAACTCCGCAAACATCTTCTGAATGCGTGGAAAGAAGTAGTGATCGAACATTTCAACGCTGATCATCGGGCCATTCTGCGAGCCGATATCATCGCCGCACCAAATGACATCCGCACCCATTTCGGCAAGCCTGCGACCCACCCGCGTATGAAAGGCTGCCACTTTGTCGAACAGGGCGTCCACCCATGGTTCCTCCAGTGCCATGCCCATGAAGAGTTTTTCAAGACCAACCAGGTACCAGGAAGTCTCGAAAATCGAGCATTCCAGGTCACCAATGATGCCGTAGTCCTTGCCATACTTATCGATGCTTTCCTGAGCTCGGCGGAAACGGCCGGGAGCATCGGGATCCGGGAAGGGATACGCTTCGATCTCTTCGACGGATTCCACATGAGCCAGCGGATGGAGCTCAAAGTCGTCGTACAAGCCATGGTTGCGCGTTCCGATCCCCCATTCATTGACTATCAGCCCATCATCAAGCGTGCGGGTCGGTGCCGTATCCGGGGCACAGGAAGCCACGCAAACGCAGTCGCTGCCGAGGCGCACCATCAAGTCCATCCACGTAATGCGGTTGGAGCTCATGGGAGAGTCAATGGGGGACTCTACATCCATGCCGAAGTGCTGCCCCAACTTGCCCGCGAGTTGCGGAACAATGCTGCAATAGACGGGTGGGCGATCTGCCTCCCGGAAGTTGATGGCGTGAAGGAGTCTTTCCTTGGAGTTCATATGATTGATTGTTGGTGTTGAAGTTTTTCCTTACTTCGTTTCCGTACCGGAAATGGTGAATTCCGACCGAATGGTATCGCCTTTCTTAATTGGGCGTCTTTCTCCGCTGTAATGCGTGGCAAAGAAGTGGTCTGCACCTCCAGTATTGAAACCGGCCATCAGAACGCGAATTCCCTCGGGCGATACCCATGCCCTCAGTGCCTGAGGAGGGCCGTCCGTTGAGGGCCAGAAGGCAAAACCACGGCCTTGTTCATTCTGCATCAAAACGCGGCGGATATTCATCTTCGTAGCGATAAAATCATTGCATCCCAGAGCATTGGCATCATCCTTCCATGCGTGGCGGGGTTCCTTGCCGGGTTCTTCCACCCATTCGCGGACGATGGGTTCTGCCTTAACCTTGCCATTCGGGCGACCAAGTTGATCCTCGGGGTACCAGGACCAATGAGCAACACGCTTCCAGTCCATCGTGTCAAAGGATCGAGGAAGCGTCCAGACGAGGCCCCACTGGCGCGGGTTGGCATCCTTATTGAGCGTCACGGCGTAGCGCACGAGCAGTTTATTGTCCTTTTGGGGAATGATCTCCAACTCGCCAGTGCCACAGTCTCCCTCGCCTGTCCAGCGGGCTCCTTTGCCCTTGGAGGAGGCATCGGGCGTCCATGCCCAGTCTTCCACGGGGGTATCGGGGTCGATCCTGTTGGCAAGCGTACTTCCCGCAGGCCCGCTGGCACCACCGGAACCATTGAGTTCCAAAACCATTGGAACAGGGAGAGGAACATCTATTCCGTGAATGCGCACACCCTTGGTACTCAGTGTAGAAGGAACTGGCTTGCCATCCGGCAAAGAGACATCCTTCGAGGAATCACCGGGGATGGTGATCACTTCACGAGCAATTTCGCGGCCATGGGGGTCCTTGACAGAAAGGGCTACTTCATCACCCTTGCGGAAACTGGTGCCAAGGGTGATTTCACCATGGGCATGAGGGGCAATATCTGCCTTGACCGTACCCGTCCTGCCCTTGCAGGACCAGGTGATGGTATTGTCGCTGAGATTCAGGAAATTCTGGCGGTTCTGGACAGTAAGTTTTACTAGTTTGCCTTCTTCGGCCTGGACGGAAAACACGCGGAAGGGAGTATAAGCCATACGCATGCCATGGTACTCCGGCTTGGCGCGACGCCAGCCGTCGATAGGGCCCCAATGACCGTATCCACAGAGATTGCCGTCGGGCAGGTGGAATACGTCGTCGATTCCGCTCCAGATGGCGCCGCCAAGGCTCCCCTGCTGTTCCCACATCAGATCCACCATGCGCTGCAGGGGGCGTCCCCAATCTTCGCGGATGCCGGGATCTGTCGCCAATTCGCGGCGGTTGTAGCACTGAAGGTGAGCGTATTCGCCGAACCAGACGGGGCGACCAGCCTTGCTCCATTCATCCGGGTTGTTCTCGGAGGGATAATGGTAGTTGGCGACATCGGCATGGCTGCCAGCATTATTATAACCACCCCAGCATTGGTCATGGAACAGGAAAGGCCTTGTTTTTTCATGGCGCTTGGCCACTTCAAAGACTTTCTCCCAGAGACAACTCCACACGGACTCATTACCGAGGGACCAGAGAATGATTGAGGGATGGTTCCGGTACGCGGCCATTTGATCCAGTGTCGGGCGCATCAGGTAGGGGAAGTAGTCTGGGTTGCGGTAGTTCCACCGTCTCCAGACGGGGCTGGCTCCATGCTGAATCCAGCAAACAGCCGACTCGGATTCCACGAAAAGGCCCAGTTCATCGCAGGCTTCGAGGAATTCCTCACTCGGCGGATAGTGGGATGTGCGGATTGTGTTCACGCCGGCAGCCTTGTAAAGCTCTGCATCCTTTTGGCACAGATCAGGCGTAAGGCTTCGGCCTCGCAGGGGATGCACTTCATGGCGGTTGACGGCAAGCAACTTGACGGGAGATCCGTTCACGAGCAGCTGGTTACCCTTTACTTCGACCGTGCGGAGCCCCACCTTGCGTTCATGCCGGGAAAGGACTTTACCTCCCTCTGTCAATGTACAGGTCAGCGTGTACAAATAAGGCGTTTCCGAGGTCCACAAGTGGGCATTCTTCACCGGAAGCTCACAATTCATTCCCTCAATCTTGCCGGCGGGCACCTGAATCGGGAGCTTGCGTACCACAACAGCCTGCCCCTTGGCATCCTTGAGCTCGGCAATGAGTTCGGCCTTTCTGTCAATCTTGCCGCCATTGGCGACATCTACTTCGTAATGAAACACGGCATTGGCTCCATCCAGAGAGGAGTGGCTATTGTCCGAAGCTACATGCAACTCCGGCAGAGCAATCATCGCCACCTTGCGGATCAAGCCGCCGACCTGGTGTGCGGCATATTGCGAGATACAACCGATGGAATCCGCCACAGATTCGCTCTGCACCATCACTTCGATCACGTTGTCTTCTCCCGGACGTACGGCGGCAGTCGCATCCAATTCGAAGGGAACCATGCCGCCTTCGTGTCCGCCAATCTCCTTGCCATTCACCAGTACACGGCACACGGCATGGACGGCATCAAAGCGAAGCTTGACCAGCCTGCCCTTCCAGTCAGCCGGAACAGACACCGCCTTGCGGTAGTGGGCAAACTTGCCGTGCGGCACATCAAACCCTTGCATTTTCCATTCGCCGGGAACCTGAATTGGCTTGAAATTATCCTTGGCCCCTGTAGCAGAAAATTCCCACTCTCCATTCAAGGAAAGGATGGGAGAAGCCGTTCCATCCACGGCCACCGGGCGGGGAACCATCCGCGGCATGGGCATCACGAGTTTTTCCAGCTCATCCTGCGTAGGCTCTTTAAATTCCTGTCGTTCACCCGGCTTCAGCGCGCGACCATCGCGCGTCAGGATCTCGACGCTCTGGATCACGGCATTCGGCCCTTCCATCGCATTGATCGTCAGCGTCAGGCGGCCACCATACAAGCGTGACGAAGGAACGATCCATTCGGCAGAATGCGGTTGCCCCTGCTCCAGCTTCAGACCAGCTTCCAGCTCGGTGCCATTCGTATCCAGAGCCAGTACCCGAGGCATATCGCTCAGAAAAGTGGCCTTGACCATGCAATCCTGGCCGTCTTCCAGCCCCTCGAAGTTGAATTCGAGTGGATTTCCGAAGAAGGTATGCCGATCACCCTGCCAGGGGGCAACGGCACCTGCCGGGTATTCATAGGTTTCAAAACGCCCCCAGGGAGCGGCTTCGGAAGCTTTGGAAGCATCCAGACGGACCGATGTCTTCCAGGAAGCACCGGCGGCTGATAATACGCCCAGAAGGGCCGTAACCAGTACAGTCAACAGTTTCAATGAGGATGGGAACATGGTATGGATAGGATTCAACTATTCATAATATACAGATTTATTTTTTCCAATGCGTTCATTTTTACACTTTGTCGAATTATGAACATTTTTCTTCCAGACTTTTGCTTCCAAGTATGAAATAAGGTATGAATATGAATCCCGAAAATTCCTTGTTTGTCCACTGGAACACTTGCCCGAAGCTGGCTCCGTTTTCCCAATACCTCCGGGAAGTGGGCGTATTGAAATTTTCCGGTATCGATCCACATTCCCTCGACATGCACTACAACGAAGGCATTGAGCTCAACTATGTTGTCAAAGGAACGTACAAATGGATTGTCGAAGGCAAACATTACCAGTTGTACCCGGGGGAGGCCTTCATCACCTGCCCCTGGGAATACCATGGCAGCCCGGAGGAAATCCTGGATCGCGGCGTCCTGTCGTGGATGATCCTGCGGCCTGAGCATTTTTCACAGAACGGGGATCTCAATCTTGGAAGCTGGTCGCGCCTCGGTGCTGATACCCAGCAGGAAATTGGCCGCCTGTTTGCCCGGAATACCAACCCCGTCATTCCCAAGGGAAGCAATCTCATCGACATTTTCCGCAAGCTCCACCATGAAATTGATCAGCAGGAAATCGGCAAGGAGGAAAATATCCATCTTCTCCTCGACACCCTGGTCATTCGCCTGGCTCGCATTCTGAAGACTCGTGAATCCAGTGAGGAGCGCAACGGAGACTTCGTCGCCCGCCTGACGCGCATTTTGACAAACGACTTCAATCGGAAAATCAAGGTAGCGGATCTGGCCTACCATTTTGACATGAGCGCAACTTCCTTCAACAACAAAGTCAAAGCCCTTACCGGTTATTCTCCGGCGGATTACCTGATTGAGCTGAAGATCAAAGCCGCCAAGAAACTCCTGCTCGCCAACCAGGATAACATCACCGGAATCGCCGCTGAATGCGGCTTCTACTCATCCCAGCACTTCGCCACACTCTTCGCCAAACGTGTCGGATCTACTCCCTCCCAGTACCGCAACAAGCATAAGGAGCCCAAACCCGAGAATCCCTCATAAAACGGAGAGGGAACGAAGCTGAATCACTCCGTCCCCTCTCAAGATTTCAGGAGGTAATCTCTCTTATTGATTCTTCAGAATCTGCCCGAGCACGTAGGGCAGGATGCCGCCGGCACGGTAGTATTCCTTCTCAATCGGGGTGTCGATGCGAACAACAACGGGGATGTCGCGCGTTTCTTCACCAGCCTCCACGCGAAGCGTAACCGTCTGGCGCGGCTTGACATCGTTATCGAGACCAATGAGGGAGAAGCGTACATCCTTCCGGGCAGCAACCCAGTCGTAATCCTTCTTGTCGGCGAAGGTCAGAGGCAGAACGCCCATGCCCACGAGATTGGAACGGTGGATGCGTTCAAAGCTCTTGACTACCACAGCCTTTACGCCCAGCAGGTTGGTTCCCTTGGCTGCCCAGTCGCGGGAGGAACCCATGCCGTAGTCTTCACCGCCGATGACGATGAGAGATGTGCCCTCGGCTGCGTATGCCATGGCTGCATCGTAGATGAAGGTTGGCTTGCCGCAGCAGGACGCAATGTCCTTGTCTGGGGCGGCGACATCAGCATCGCCAAAGTAAAGGGTGTATCCACCTTCCACTCCATTAACCATCAAGTTCTTGATGCGAACATTGGCAAAGGTTCCGCGCGTCATCACGCGGTCATTGCCACGACGGGAACCGTAGGAATTAAAGTCGGCCTTGCCCACGCCCATGTCCTTGAGGTATCCCCCGGCGGGACTCGTTTCGCGGATGGCACCAGCAGGCGAAATGTGGTCGGTTGTCACGGAGTCGCCAAAAATCCCCAGCGGACGAGCATCGAGAATGTCCTCAATGTCGCGCATGGCACCGTTGTAGTTGTCAAAGAAGGGAGGTTCCTGGATGTAGGAAGAATCGTCCTTCCAGTCATAGACGGCACCTTCGGGAGCAGGCACCTTGTCCCAGCGTGTGTTGGAGGCTTCCGCCAGGTTGTAACGCTTGCGGAACATGTCCGGGTTGAGGGACTTGGCCACTGCTGCGCCGATTTCTTCGGATGTCGGCCACAAGTCACGCAGAAAGACGGGTTGCCCATCCTTGCCGAAACCGACGGGTTCCGTTTCAAAGTCGATGTCCACGCGACCAGCCAGAGCAAATGCCACAACCAGAGGGGGCGACATCAGGAAGTTCGCCTTCACAGAAGCATGCACGCGGGCTTCGAAGTTGCGGTTGCCGGACAACACGGAGGCACCCACGATGTTATGGCTACGCACGGCATCTTCCACCTGCTCATTCAAGGGACCGGAATTGCCGATACACGTTGTACATCCATAGCCAACCGTCTGGAAGCCAAGGGCATCCAGTGGTTCCTGAAGATTGTTGGCAGCAAAGTAATCAGAGGCCACACGAGAACCGGGAGCCAGTGAAGTTTTGACGTATGAAGGCACCTTGAGACCATATTCCACGGCCTTCCTGGCCAGCAGGCCAGCGGCGAGCATCAACCCCGGATTCGAGGTATTGGTGCAGGAGGTAATCGCGGCAATCAGAACGCTTCCATCGCGGAGTTCCACATCCTTTTCATACCCGGCCACATCTTCCGGCACACCAGCGGGGGCGCGCATGACCACCTTTACGGAGTCCACAGCTTCCTTGCCGTAACCGCCTTCGGAAACCGAGGCTTTCAGCAGAGCTTCAAAACGCGATTTGATCTGCGTCAGTTCAATGCGGTCCTGCGGGCGACGAGGGCCGGAAACAGCCGGGACAACATCGCCAAGATCCAGCTCCAGCACATCCGTGTAGTCAATGTCGCCCATGGACGGCATGCCCCAGAGGCCCTGAGCCTTAAAGTAATTTTCGTAAGTTTTGATAGCGGCTTCATCGCGCCCGGTCAGGCGCAGGTAGTCGGAACAATGTTCGTCAATCGGGAAGAAGCCCATCGTCGCACCGTATTCCGGAGCCATGTTCGCCACCGTCGCGCGATCCGGCAGGGAAAGCGAGGCAGCACCCTTGCCGAAGAACTCGACAAACTTGCCCACCACGCCGTGCTTGCGAAGCATCTGCGTAACGTGCAGGGCAAGGTCGGTAGCCGTCACTCCTTCGCGCAGGGCACCCGTCATGTGGACGCCCACGACTTCAGGCACCAGGAAGGTCACGGGCTGGCCGAGCATCCCGGCTTCGGCCTCAATTCCTCCCACGCCCCATGCCACAACCCCAAGGCCATTGATCATGGTCGTGTGAGAATCTGTCCCCACCAGAGTATCCGGGAAGTAAACGCCGTCCTTTTCCATAACGCCCTGGGCGAGGTGTTCCAGATTCACCTGGTGGACAATCCCCACAGACGGAGGCACAACGGAGAAGGTATCGAACGCGCCCTTGCCCCACTTCAGGAACTCGTAGCGTTCGGCATTGCGAGAGAACTCGCGGTCCAGGTTCATCTCCAGGGCGCCATCGCATCCGGCCCAGTCCACCTGAACGGAGTGGTCAACAACGAGATCCACAGGAACGAGGGGTTCAATCACGCCGGGTTCCTTGCCGAGGCGTTCCACAGCGGAGCGCATCGCAGCAAGATCAACCAGAAGGGGGACACCAGTAAAGTCCTGCAAGACAATACGAGCCACCGTAAACGGAATTTCGTAATCACCAGGTTCCCTCGCATTCCATGAGGCGAGATTAGCCACATCTTTTTCCGTAACTTTCAGGCCGTCGCAGTTTCGCAACAAGGATTCCAGCACAATGCGGATGGACACAGGAAGACGATCCAGTCCGGTGTAACCGGCTTCGGCAAGGGCGGGAAGAGAGTAGTAAATCCCTTCCTTTCCAGACCCCGTCGTAAAAGTACGAGTAGCGTTCACGATTGTAAAAAAGTGTTTAGTCTTTTCACGCTGCAACCCATTGCAGACGCGCGGACTATACACACGGAGGGCAAATACGCAAGAAATCAGTGCGTACTTTCTTCAGCTCACCTCATTCGCGTTGGAACCAGGGTGCTCCCCGCCACTCGATCAAATGTTGAAATAAGCCCCGATGATATACGTCCAACCGGAGAAACCGGACACCCCACTCTTGCGATCGGAATTGCCGTACTCCGCCATCGTCATGATCTTGAAGCGGGATGGATCATCCGGCAACGCATAGAAATTGAATCCCAGGGAAATGGACTGCCAGGAATCAACGTACGCCCCACCCGTCCGGGCAAGCGATGTATAGCGGGAGCACATCTTCAAGGCATTATTGCCCGTCGCCCACTGGTACCGGACGACTGCCTGGATGTGATCCGTCAGCATCCAGCCCGGAGTCAGGATAAACCCGTAGATGTCGCCGGGGCGGACAACCTGCCCGTTCACCTTGCGAGACATGGGATCCTGAGCCCATAGCACTTCCGTCATGATGCTGAAGGGGCCACTCTTGCCCCGGTAGTACAGCGCGAAAATGTTTTGGGCTTTCACACCGCTGTACAAGGCACGGAAGTCGTTGTCGGCAAATTCATTCATATTGGAGAAGGCATGGAGCCAGTCCAGATAAACGCGGCTCTCATCCTTCATGCACGGCACGCTGACGGCATGGGAAAGCTGGAGCTGCGTGAAGGCGGACTCCCAATTGGTCCACGCCTGCCGCGTCCCCGTCAGCGTTGCGGACCAAGCGCCCGCCATCCAGCCGAACGGGGCCTTTTTATCGGTGTTGGAAACGATCACACCGTAGCTATTATCTCCGCGGACGGATTCTTCGGCAATGGCAATTTCCGGCACGAGGTAATCGGCGCTGCTCTCCCGGAACTCCATCAGATGCGCCGGAAAATTCTTGCCGATGGAGATGGTAACTTCCCTGGTTTTGTACTCAAGGTGCAAGTCGTAGAGGTTGCCAGTGATATTTCTGTGATGGTTCCAGACTCCGCCGCTGTTATACCCGAAGCCGTCTACTCCTCCCAGATTCCAGATATTGACCAGTTTCCAGTCCTTCAGGAAAGTCATGTTCCATCCGGCGCGCAAACGGCGGATTTCATCCTCATAGCCTTGAGAACCTGGGTAAAGTTCCTCGTGGGGATCCGTCCAGCCACATTGGTATTGGGCTCGCAGGCTCAGATTGAATTCCTGAATCCACGGATTATCCGGGTTCTTGTACAGGCGGGCAGGCGTCTTGTCCTTGTTGATGCAACATTCCAGCGGATTGTAAAAGTGTGACCCCAGAGAGGAAGCATCAGCTCCCCAGGCAGATGCACAAGATGCAAGCAGAGCAAAGAATGCGAAGAATCGAGAAAATTTCATCATGGCAAGTCGAACGTTGGTCTGGTGAAAGCCTGGTCGCATGAAGGAGAGGTGCAATCCAGGCTATCCGGGAAGGAAGAAACAGTCGCATTCGCCCGCAGACACGTCAATGCTTTTCAGTTCAATACAGGTGGTTGCCAATAGAGCAATGAGACGGTTCAGTGAGCCGATCCATAAAATGAGAATCCGGCTCTCTGAAAACCGCTTTTGATGCTCTATTTTTTCAGGAAAGAGGAATACAGGTATTCCTCCGACATAAATTCTTCACGTCTAAAGTGTTTTGATTTCATTAATGATTTTTTCACGATGAGAACAAAAGTTAAACACAGCCAATAAATAAAACAGGAACACATGCCACACATCCAAAAAAATACACAATTGCTCAGTCGTTTTAATCTCTTGCAATCAATGCTTTTTATTGCATATGCACATCCCTGCAGAAACCTCCATGAAGGAGAATTTCTAAAGATAGAATTGTCATTTCTATGAAATCCAAACAAACAAAAATAACAGTAGGAGAAAAAGCTGTTCTCCCCACCACACTCGAAGCCGCCACCTCGTCCTGCGAAATACCGACTTCGTCAGAAATCATCAGTAGCTCATCCATGGAATTGAGTTCTGAGTACAGCAGCTCGCTCAGTGAGTCATCCAGTGAGTCATCCAGTGAGTCGTCCAGTGAGTCGTCCAGTGAGTCGTCCAGTGAGTCGTCCAGTGAGTCGTCCAGTG
>CAYVAI010000025.1:0-51909 GCA_964448375.1 uncultured Akkermansia sp. | reverse complement strand
TAGACATCGCTTCTGCTCGTTCAACCCGCGCCAGATGGATGATCGCGACTATGTGTGCTATTGCGCCCGCCATGCACATATACTGACAGTGGGTAATACGGGCGTGGCGGGCATGCCACGAGCCTATAGAGTGAAGATCATGCGTGACGTTCTGGATGAGTTTCACCAACTCAATTCCCAGACAGAGGTAACGGTGGGTACGGGGAATTCTGAAACCGGAAAGGGGCAAGACAATGGCAACATTTGATCAAGCGGCGGCCGATAGTGCATTGGCGGCGGCGAAGAGTGCAGAAACATCAACAAAAATGGCGGAGCTTATTCTGAAGAAATATGGGGAGTTCGCGGGATACACGGATCAATCGATTGCGGGTTTGCGATCCGAGATGCAGGCCGCTGATCATGGTCTTGCTGATGCGATGGCTGAGGATAAGTCCGAGCTGGCAAACGCCCTCTCGGCAACCAACAAAAACATCGCAGACAATTGCGTGAAGTGGACTGATAAGGCGACGGCGACGAAGGCTGGAATTATGATGGTTGGGGCGAATCTGACTGTGGATTCGGCAGGTAAGGTGTCGGTTCCTGAGGCGACGACGTCAACGTTGGGAGTGACGCGTCCGGGGGCGAATATGTCGGTTGCGGCTGGAGTGTTGACGTTCAGTTTGGCCAATTATCGTGGGGCAGTAAGTATTGGAACTGCTGATGGATCTGCAATTCTAAACATGTCTGCCAATACTGTTGATATATATGCCTCGGACAATGTCCGTATGCGTTCAACCGGAGGTAATGCGTTTGGCTTTATCGTCAACAGTGGTGGAGCGATGGTGGTCCGGAATAATGATATTACTCAGCGTGGCGGGCTCAATTGTACTTACGCCGGAATAGAATTAGGCAGGTCAGATTTGGGATTGAAGTTGTTTGGATCCGGCATTGGTTCCAATGGAAATCTAGCTGTGTCCGGGCTGAATGTTATTACAAACTAATCAAATAAATATTAAACAATTATGACTACTAAACTACAATCAACATGTGATCATTCCGATGCTATTGCGCGGGATTTATATACTACATACACCAAGGCCGTTGGCGGAATTGCGCTTAACGGAGACTCTCTTCCGGGCGCGTCCGAATTTTTCGGAGATCCGATAAAGAAGAAGCAGGCCGATGCCTGGAGAGCTGTAGCAAAGGATACTTTACCAATTATTGGTCGCCATGCCTTGGAAGATATCAAGGCTTATCTGGCAGAGAAAGGAGTGGCGTCTTCGGGATGGAGGAAGATTCTTTATTGGGCTGGGTCTATCATTGCAGGTGGTCTAGTTGCCTGGGGCTTGTCTGGCTGCGGGCATGATGTGGTGGTTACTCCTGACGCAACGGTGATTACAAAAGATGACTCAGCCGTTGTGATTCGCAAGGGGTTCTTCAGTTTTAGTCAAGAGGTGCCATCATCGCCGCCACCAACTGTGGTTATCCAGAAAAACAAGTAATTTTCTCTGATAGGAATCAGTAGCAGGAAGAAGAGAAAGCGCCCCGGCGGCGAAGGAGAGAGCGCCGCCGGGGTAACTAACAAAGAAAAACTTTATGAGTGAAACAGTAAAAAAGGTTCAATTTGTGGTTGGGGTAAATCCGGATGGGATTTATGGTCCCAAGACGCATGCAGGTATTCTTGATGCGATTCGGCGGGGGGTGAAATTTGATGGGTATAATGCTCCAATTTTACCGCAGTCTGTTCTGAGGTCGAATGCATCTATTTATGGTGTGTTTGGTGATGAGAACAGTCTTGTGTCAGTGAGGGTACCGGATGGCTACTCGTTGGACTATGAGGGATCACGTGTGAAGACGATTCGCATTCACAAGTTTCTTGCTGATCGCTTGGAGGCTATCCTGAAGGATACAATCGCTGAGTATGGTGAAAATATTGCACAGATGGCGCCGGGGCTTTGCAATTACTCGGGGTCATACAACGCGCGTAAGACAACGGGTGGCGGGACATACAGCATCCACGGCTATGGAGCTGCTATTGATATGGATGCGGAGTATAACACGTACTCTATGTCTCACACACGAGCCCGTCTGGCGCGTGCTGAATATGAGGCCTACTGGTCTATCGTTCGCAAACATGGTGGGTATTCCTTGGGAAAACGCTCTGATTGCGACTGGATGCATTACCAATTCGCTACCTGGGAATGATGAGTAATCTTTATAATCTCATGTTGCCGACTGGTATCCTTGCATCTGTGGGATCGGAGATAGCCGAGAATCCATGGATTGCTCAGTATTCCGAGAAGATCGGTATTATCTGCATCATGGGGTATTTCCTTTGGGAAAAGACACGGGAATGCAAAGGGCTCAGGGAACGGAATGATTCGCTGAGTCAACGCCTGGTGGATAAATGTTCCAATTGCGAGTTGGCCAAGGCCGCAAACAAGTCACTGATTGATGACGAACAGAACAAATAGAAGCAATTACTATGGGATCAAAAAAAGGATGGCAATCATTGGGAGGAGGAGTGGCCAACTTGGTTACTGGAGGATATTACGGCTCGAAGAAGATGGGGAAACAGCAAGCAGCTGCAGCTCAATCGATGGCTGATGCCATGAAGCAGGCTCCTGCTGTTCAGACTGCTACAGCGGCAACCATTGAGACGGAAGACACGTCCGCATCTGCGAACGCGGTCAATTTGGCAGCAAAAAGGCGTTATCGGATTTCTGATACGGTGAACAACAAAAATCCGTTATCATCTTTGTCCGGATTACGTAAAACTCTTGGATAGGCAATTATTTATGAATACGGACGATTACATTCGGCTGGCTGAATCCCTGTTTTCGGAGATGCAAACGCATGAAGGAAGCTGGAATGAACTCCGGGAGAAGATCATGCCCCGGGCTCAAACCGAAACTCATCCGGAGGGGAACAGACCGAGGGTAACCCGGAAATATTGTTCTGTGGCCAACAAGGCATTGCTTACTCTTGCCAGTGCGCACATGACCTACATCACGCCGATGAATCAGAGGTGGTTTAGCCTCAAATCGAGGAATGAGAAGGTATCCGGCAAAACGGAGACATGGTTCTCGAAGGCAACGGAGGTTGTTCTGAAAACTTTGGCGGCATCCAATTTCTACACAGCGATTCACCAGCTCTATATTGATCGATGCCTGACGGGGACGGGGTGTATGTTTGCCGAGGCTATGAGGTCGGGCAAAATCGTATTCAAACATATTCCGACGGGCACATATGCGGTTGCTGAAGGAGAAGATGGGTGTATTGACACACTGGTTCGCAAGTTCAGGCTGACGGCACACCAGGCAGCGAGGAATTTTGGAATCAAGTCTTTGCCGGATAGAGTCAAGGGTGCTTATGAGGACATCAAGCGGAGGTTTACGGACAAGTTCGATTTTTATCATGCCGTCGTTCCCAGGGATTCCTATAAATTTGGTAGTAACGATCTAAAGCCGGAGCAGAGACGGTGGACGGATATCTATATTGAAGTTGAGAGCAAGACGATTGTTCAATCGGGAGGGTTTTACGAGTTTCCGTTTTTGGTATCCAGATTCATGCGATGTGGGGATCAGGCCTATGGTGATGCTCCGGGTACGAATGTGCTTCCGGAGATCGATGGCGTTATCCTGATGCGTCGTATTCTGGACACATTGGGGCAGGTAGCTGCCTTTCCTCGCATTTTGACGTTGGCCGAACAGGTTGGTGAGGTTGATATGCGTGCTGGTGGCCGCACGGTTGTTACACCGGAAGCCGCAGCTTTGCATTTGCCGAAGGAATGGGGGACGCAGGGCAGGTATGACATCGGGATAGATCGACTCAAGGATTATGAGGACAAGATCAATTCCGGATTTTATGCAGACATGATCCAGGTCATCAGTTCGGTTGATCGGCAAATGACGGCTACGGAAGTGAACGCCAGAGAGTCTGAGAAGGTGCTGGCCTTTTTTCCATCATTCACATTGTTTGCAAGCGACATGCAGCCACACATGTTGCGCATCTTCGCCATGTTGCTCAGGATGGGCAAGCTTCCGGAGGCACCGCCGGAAGAGTTGTTTACGATGTCGGTTGATGGGAAGAAGTATGAGATCAATACTCCTGTTGTGAATTACCTTGGCAAGATTGCCCAGGCTGTCGAGCGTATTCAACGCTACGGACTTGAGGGAGCTATTCAGACTTTGATCAATCTGGTTTCCGGAACTCAGGATCAGCGCATACTGAAAGCGTTGCGTGTTTACAAGATCATCCGGTTTATCTGGGAGGCCTCCGGAGCCCCGATTGATTGCCTGATGACAGAGGATGAGTTCGGCGAACTCATGGCAGAAGATGACCGAGTAATCAAGTTGCAGAGGGAAATTGAAATACTCAAATCTCAATCAGAAGCTGCCCGGAATAATGCGAGCGCACAACAAGCACAAGCCATATGAATGAAGAACTGTTTACACCGACTCCTGCAGAGCAGGGATACATGAGCGTCGTACTAACTCGGCGCAGGAGGCTGAAGGAAGCTTTTACTCCGGACGTTCTCAAGATACTTGAGGATAAATTCCAAACGAACCTGCCTTGTTTTCAAGGGCAAGCCGGTTCCTACGATCCCCTTGACGCAATGCGTCGAGATGCCTACCGGGAGATGATCCTGTGGGTACAACACGAAATCGAACTATACGACAAAGAATATCATGAATAGAGCACTCCTATTGAACAATACATTCCTGTTCTACCCCGCTGAAGAACCCGGAGATCCCGGCGCATCAGCCGGTGGTGGCGCGGAAACAACATCAACCACGACTGAACAGACGGATCATGGAGCAGGCGAACCTGCTGATTATGGTTTTGGGGAAGCTCCACTGGAAGTTGCCGTTAGCGGGGAGCACGCGACGACTGATAATGACAACAAGGATGAAGCTTATGAACTTGCCTTTGGCGATGACTTCGCTGGGGGAGATGAGTTGAAGAGCCTCTTGACCGAACAGGCAAAGACATCCGGCCTTCCATCGGACAAGGCATCTCAGTTTCTGGGAAGTGTTATCTCCAGGATGAGGGATGCTGAAGTGACTGAACTCAAGGCATCTGATGCCAAACTCAAGGAAGAATGGGGGAAAAATTATGAGGTGAACATGAAGACAGCCAAGTCCTTTGCTCATAAAATTGCCACCAAGGCAGGATTGAAGATTGAGGACATGGCCGTATTCGCATCCCCCAATGGATACCGTATTCTCAATGCCCTTGCCGGGACGTTTGAGGAAGGAGGAATCGTTGGTGCCGGTAGTAACGGAACCAGAGTGAATCCTGATCATGAGGCAAGGCGGATGCTATCGGATCCCAATCATCCTCTGCACGATGCCATTCTGAATCCAGCCCATCCGAGGCATAAAGAAGCCAACGAGAAGTACAATCAGCTTGTAGGCATCATCATGGATTGAGCGGAAAGTCCCTTGTTCTTCCTGTTGGGGCAAGGGACTTTCTCTATGCCAGAGAGGGAAGGGTATTGGCGGCTTCCCTCAGTTGTTCCAGGTTGGGACGAACATATCCTTGGTGAATGAGTTCGGAATCGTGTCCGACAAGCTGCATGGCCATTCCCTGTGATATTCCGGATGACTGGATGATCGTTGCGCATGTGGCCCGGATGCTGTGGAAGGTCTTGGAATTGACGATTCGGCGTTTTCCTCCGGCATTGGAGGATAGTACTCCGATACCGTATTCTCTCATGAGGTTGCCGAAACCAATGCTGGCTCTTTCTTTTTGTGAAAAGAGGCGGGGATGGAGGTAATCACCTAATTTGGCGTGACGCAGTTCGAATTCGGATTTTGCCCAGATGAAGAACTCTTCGCGCATTGGTTGGAGTAGAGGACGTCCTGTTTTACCGGTTGTCATGATGACGACACGGTTCTCCCAGTCGAATTGTTTCCATGTAAGGTCGAGGATATCTCCCAAACGTTGACCATACGTTTCAAAGGAGCATCGGACAGCTGAAGACCATTCCGGAGGGAAGTGGGAAATCATGAATTTGATTTCATCCAGGGTAAATGCTTCTTTAGGGATTTTCTCTTCTCTGGTGTCAGGAGGAACAGTAATTCGCAGAAATGGATTCTTGTGGATGATCTCGGAATCAAGAGCATCATTCATGGCGCTGCAGAGTGAGCTCATGTCTTTCTTCACTGATTTGCTTCTGACTTCCTGCCTGCGCTGTTCGACGAATTTTTTAGCATCATTCCTCGTCAGGATATGAAGAGGAGCGTTGGCACGTTTACCGAGGAACGTACACATGCGGTTGTAGGCGCCAGTCATATTGACAAAGGTTGCGTGAGAGACGTAATGCTTCCGGCGGGCGAGGTAATTATCCAGGAATTCACGGACGGAAATGTTGTTTCGTTCAATGGATTTGGCACATTCTTTCTCAGCTATTTTCTGCCCTTCGATGAGAGCTCGATTCCTGGCCTGCACCTTGGTTAATTTTTCGGACTGGAAGGAACCGCCTTGAACAGGGACTTTGGTGGATCGCCGTTTCTGCATTCCATCGGGCGTAATGAAGGAGACAAACCAGTACTTTGACTTGGGATCCTGGTTGATCGAAAGGTTCTTGGGGTAGGTAGCCATATGCAAAACTCGTAATGAAAATTCGTAATAATTTCGTAACGAGTTATAGGCTTAAGAGGAATTTTCTGGCAATAAAAAAGTCCTGAACACAAATGTGTTAGGACTATTAGGGGGGGGTCTTTGGTACTCCCGACGGGACTCGAACCCGTACGCCGTTGCCGGCAGCAGATTTTAAGTCTGCAGCGTCTACCATTCCGCCACAGGAGCATTTATTGTTCGGTCAAGACCGGGATTTATTCTAGCAGTTGTAGTAAAATTTTCAAGCGAGAATGGTTGGTGTACGAAATAAAAAGGCAGGCACAGTGGAGACCATGCCTGCCAGGATGAGATTGAATGTACTGAATATTAGTCAGCTACTTCGACGATGAGGCTGATTTCTACGGCGACGTTAAGGGGCAGGGCGGAGACGCCGACTGCTGTGCGGCTGTGACGACCAATTTCGCCAAAGACTTCAAGCAGGAGGTCGGAGGCTCCGTTGAGCACTTTGGGATGATCATAAAATTCGGGGCCTGCGTTGACGAAACCGTTGAGGGCGACGATGCGGGTGACTTTTTCCAGCGAGCCAACGGCTTGTTCGACGACGGCGAGGCGGTTGAGGATGGCGGCGCGTGCTGCGGCCTGTCCCTGTTCCAGCGTCAGCTCCTGACCTACTTTGCCGTAGAAGGAGTCGTCACCATTGACGGAGATGCCTCCGGAGAGGTGGAGGAGGTTGCCGGTGCGGACGCACTGAACGTAGGATCCCACGGGTGCGGGAGCCGGATGAAGCTTGTAACCTTTTTCTTCGAGTCGTTGACGGATGGTTTCCATATAGGTGTAATCGGGGGGTAAATGATGATTTGCGGGGCAGGGTGCCTGTTCCGCGTCTAGGGGTGGATTTGACCGGAATTTGCGGGCAAATATGCCTCTCAACGCACAAATTGCACAAATTCGTAGCATCTAGCACGCAAAATGATTGCCATGCCTCATGTTTACTTGCTAATGAAACACGGACACAATCATGACCGAAGAAACATCCAAGCAGGATTCGTTTAACGACAACCTTGATCTGTCGGGGTTGACCGACTTCCAGTTTGGCCCATCCTGGGCTCGCAAAAAGGAAGGCGGTGACAAACCGCGTCGTCCCGATTTCTCTTCTTCTCGCAGTCGCGAGGACAGAGGCAACGGACGGTTCAAGAGAGAAGGAGGATCCGCTGAACGTGCCGGCGGTCGGGATGGCGAACGTCGTCAGGGACAAGGGTTCCGTGGCGAACGTCGCGATCGCACGACCGGCAGAGATGACCGCCGAGATGGCGGTCGAGAAGGAAACCGCTCCCGTCAGGGAGGACGCGCCCAAGGCAAGGGCGGACGCTTTGAGCGTCCCCGGCAGCCCAGGGAGGAGCTTGCTGAGCCAACGCTGGGTTTGCGCGTGGAATTGCGCCCCGTCGATGTTCTGCTGTCTGTCTGGGCAGCTGAGGTGACCAAGCACAAGCGTGTCGTTTCCTTATTTGAATTTGCGAAAGTTGTGATGGGCGGTCGCGACCGCTACGACCTCGTGTTTATGAAGCAGGAGGAAGGCCCTCAACTGATTCAGTCCAAAAAGGAAGACCGTTCCTGCTGGATTTCTCGTGAGGAGGCTCTGCGTTTCATGTGGGGTGCACCATGGTTCAATGAATTTTACAAGTCGGAAGAGGAAGCAGTGGAAGCTCCCAAGGGAGAATTCCAAGGGATTGCCAAGTGCCGTCTTTCCGGCGATTTGGTAGGCCCGGCCAACTGGCACGGGTATCAGGCTGCTGTGATGGCGTTGCATCGCGACAAGTTCTCTCACATGCCTGTGGATGAATTCCGCCGTACAATTGAAATTGTCAAGGACGAGGAAGTTGTCCAGAAGTGGTTGGCGGAAGCTAGCCGCCGTATCGTTTGGAAGCCTCTCCGCGAAGGGGCAGAGGATGTTGTTCTTGCTGACCGCTCTGCTGTGGAGAAGGACTTTGACGAAAACCATTTTGATGCTGCGTTCCTCGTGTGCGATAAGGTGTTTGTCAATGGCTCTACGGACAAGAAGAATCTGTCTCCGGGGTTGTGGTCTCATTTGGTGAAGCTGGCCGAGATTACGAGAAGGCATCCCAGTATGTTGATTCCCAATCTTTGCCATGGTCTTGCTCGTCACCACATGCCCATTTTCAAGTGGGATGGTGGTCATCATACCGGTCCGAGCAGGCCGCGTACGATTCCGGCTGGTACGGTGCTTGCTGATAATATGACGGCGATCCTCAACTGGGTGCGCGAGAATTCTGGCAAGGGTGTCGATATCATGTTGAATGAGCTGGGGGGCATGTTGCCCAAGGTTACGGAGGAAGCTCCGGTTGCTCCGGCAAAGTCGGCTGAACCCTCTGAACCTGTTGAGCAGGAGACTCCGACTCCTGTGGAGGAGATATCCTCTCCAGTAGAAGAAAACGCCGAGGTTCCTGCAGTTGTAGAAGAAGCTCCGACTTCTGAAGTGGTGGCTGAAGCCCCGGTTCCTGAAGTGGAAGCCGTTGCTGAAGCTGCGGTGCCTGCCGAAGTTTCTGAAGTGGAAACGATTCGTCTGCGCCGTCAGGAATTGGTGCGCGACATCTTCTGGCTTTGCGAACAGGGATATGTCCTGGTTTTTGCCGATCGGACGATCCGTTTGCCCAAGGTGTCTGCCTGAGCGTCGATTCGAAACTGTTAAAAATTGATCAACAGCCCCACTCCGGTTTTATTCCGGGGTGGGGCTGTTTGTATGCAATGTGACTTGTGAGATCACGGCAGGAAGATAATAAAAATCCCCGGCGCTGGATGCTTGCTCGCAGGCGCCGGGGATGAAAGATTCAGTGAGGTGAGCTTTTTTTATCGTCTGGACGGCCTGTGGGATGAACTGCTGCCACCAAAGGAATTTTCACGATTCCGATCCCGGGAGCTTGAGGAACTGCTGGAGGCGGAGTGGCTACTGTGCGAGGATTCTCTGGAGGAACTTCCCCCGGAATAAGACGGTCTGCTGGAGGTCGAGCCTCCCGAGTAGGATGGTCTGCTGGAGCTAGACCCGCTCGTGTTGGATGGCCATGGCCTGCCGGGATAGGATGCTCCAGAGTTGGAGGGGCTGTTGTGAGTCGTTCCCGCAGAGTTGGATGGACGATCGGGTCTGCTGATATTGGGGGAGTTGGGGCGTGAAGAGGGACGCGAGGAGGATTCGGGCCTGTTGATGACGGTCCACTGGGAATTGTCAAGGGAAGAGGGACGTTGGGGACGGTTGTTGGCTGATGGCCTCCCGCTGTTTTGTGGTCTGTTGTCCCAGGAGGGGGCACTCTGGCTTGGTCTATGTCCAGATGATGGCCTGTTGTAGGAGGGAATCGATTGGCTGGGACGATTGGAGGGCCGATGTCCTGAATAAGAGGGGCTGGAGTGAGGGCGGTTGTACTCCAGTGGGCGTCCATGGTTCCATGAGGGCCTCGGGCGTTCCATACGGCAGACGCCGTGCGGCCAGCGGTACGGGCCACGATAATAGTGGGCGGGCCCCCAGGATGGAACGTAGCAATTGGAATACAGGAGACTGAAGGAGAAGATCGGGCTTCCGGACGGGCTGTATCCATAGACAGGGCGGCCTCCGTAGTAACCATAGATGGGGAAGCCAGCGTTATCGTACATGTAGCCCCCAGCGTTGTAGTTGACGTATTCACCGCCGCTGTATCCCCCACCAGATGAATACGAAGCGGACACGGACATATTATCCCAGTATGGATCCGCGACGCATCCGGAAAGAAGGAGGCATCCTCCGAGAGCACTGGCGAGAGCCTTGAGACGATTGGAAAGGTGGATGTAGTGTAGCATGATGTTTAACTTGCTTCTTTGTATGCTTAGCGTTGCTGATCGCATTTTTTGTTGAAGAAAAATTCCCTGCTGGGCTTTGTTACTTGTTATAGAGACATTATTCTCTTAAAATTGCAAGCGATGACACGGGAAAGGGAATGTTTAGTTGAGGGCAAGACGGTGGGCTTGGCTGTTTTTTGCGACAAAGCTCCCCAGACACTGGCTCGTACATTGGCCTCGTATGAAAGGAGTGGTTTGTTTCGCTTCTTTGATGATGCCTGTGTTTTGTTTATAGGGGGGCAACCGGGAGATTCTGCCGTGGCATCCAGATACGGCATGCGGAGTTTCATGATCGATGAAGCTGCAGGATTCGGCGGAGCTTTGAAGAAGGTGGCTGAAATTATGGATACGGATTATGTGTTGACGGCTGAACATGACCGTGCCGTGTGGGGGGGAAGTACTCCGGAAAAGCTTCAGGAACAACTATCTGAGGCCGTGGGGGTGCTTGCCCGTGATGCGGCGGATATTGTCCGCTTGCGTCATTCATGGATGGGGAAATCTTCGGTAAAGGCTGTAGCTACCTATTCTTATTTCTACACGGTAGATCAATTGTCAAGCCGTTGGAAGCATGCGGAGAATCTGTCAGATGCTCCGACATGGGTTAAGTTTTTCCGTCGGATGCTGAACCCCCTTCGAGCCAAGCGCTGGATTGGGCGCTCGGTCTATGTGGAAGAGAATCCACATTTGAAGTTTCCCGGCTACATCCATAAGGATGGCAATTTGTTCATTGTGGACAGTGAGGTGTTCCATTGGAGCAACCAGCCGAGCCTTCTTCCCATTGGCTTTCTCAAACAGCAGATTATGGATGCTACTGAGCATTCTCTGTTTTTCCAATGCGTGACGGCGGAGGATCTGGAACGCCTCGTCAATTCCCGTAAGTGGCGCAAGGCGCATCACAGAATCGGGATTGCCCCAGGGATTTTTATTTGATCACAGCTGGATTGTTTCCTTGTGTGCTTCCTGTAACTTACTCCCTCTTGTGCGAGGGAGTAGTTGAGGGAAAGGAGAACTTGGGCAGGTCTTAGTTTTGTTCGAAGACGGATGCTCCGAGGATGCGTACTTCGTTCATGTTGAGGATGAAGTAGTACGGGTAGTCACTCATTTTGCCGAAGTAGAATGAGGTGTGGCCAGCTTCGCCAGCAGGGGCAATTTCAAGAACTTTTTCCTGGAGCTCGGTCGGTTTCATGGCTTGATCCTGCCCGGCAGCAGGGTTGTCCCCATCGATGATGTTGATTTCGGCCTGGTTGGGATCTAGAACGATTTTGAGCCGGAACACGGGAGTCTTCAAGGCTTCGGCAGCATCTGCATCGGTGAAGGGGAGCCAGGCGGCGACTTTCATGCGTTCCAGTTCGCTGAGGTAGCGGTTGGCGCGATTGTTGTCGATGCTGACGGTTACGTCCTTACCGTCCTGAGTCGCTTGCCAGGTGTCGTCCAGATAGTCATAGTTCAAAACGAGGGGAGGCTGTCCGACGCGTTCCAGTGATAATTGTCTCAAATCAAAGCGGCTGAAGTTGAAAAGTTTGTTTTGCTTCCAATACAGAGATTCAGCCGGGAAGGAGGCAACGTAGGAGGGTGAGACCTGATAGACGCTGGGGGTGCCCTGTTCCATGGCATACCAGGATTCATTCTTGGCTTGACCAAAAATGAAGACGGATAATTTGTTGTTGCTTTGGAGAATGGAGACTGTCACTTCAGGCTGATCCAGCCCGTAATCGGACAAATCTGTGGGGTTATCCGTGGAAAACCCATAGACGGATTCTTCCAGCAGGGTTTTCATGAGTCTGAAGAGTTGGGATTCGTTGATGGGTGCCTGGTTGGCGTCTTCAGCAGTGTACACCCATTCTGGTGCCTTGTTTGTGCTACCTTCACGCCCTTGGGGAAGAAGGCGCAGGGCGATCGGGAATCCGTTTTTGGAACGAATAGCAATGCCTTTGATGTCCTTGTTGCTGATGGAGCAAAGGGTTTGAGTTCGCAGTTGGTTGAGTCTGAGGGGGAGGTCTTCGACGCCGGGCAATTCCTCGCTGGATGCAATCGGAATGTCAAAGACTGCCTTGCGATCTGAAACGGTGGCTTTGACGGTCTTGGCGGATGGGGTGTCACTCGGGTAGAGTTTCAAAACCAGCGGGGGATCTCCGGCAAAGTTGTCCAGAGTAATGCTTGTGATCTCCGATTCTTTGACTTCGGGCAGGGTTGTCTCTTCCGGGTTGTACACGCGGGAAGCCGTCAATTTGTGGAGGCCGTTGAGTAGTTTGGTGACCGTTTGCTGGGCAGCGGCAACAGACAGGGGAGATTCAAGTTTCCATGGGCTTCCGAATGTAGTTCTGCTGAGGACGAGTTCGTGGCCTTCGTGCTTGATGACGATGCGTTTGGGCTGAGAGGGAAGGTTGATGACGGCGGGGGGAAGAAGCAGAGGTCGGTGGTCGCGCAACTGGCGGATTCCTTCTTTGAACATGGGAAGGATGTTGCCGGAGGTGACGAGGATATTGTCATTGTTGCCGTAGAAGTCTGTCCGAATGTAGGTAGTATCATTGGTGTTGCCTTCATTATCTTCAAGAATCCAGGGTGCTGTGGAGCCAAGGATGTAGCGGGCCATGGTGCTGAACCTGTTCTTGCCGGACTTGTTTTTCAGCGTCAGTTCGATGGGTGTTGTCTCGATGCCAAACTCTCTCATGGAGCCTTTGACGGTGTTGTTTAGCGGGAGTTCATCGACGAGGGCTGTCGAGTAAGTGAACTGCAGGATGGCGGCAGCAGCTCGAGGGTCCATACGGTCTGCCCAGGGGGTGGAGAGGAACCAGATGCCTTTGTCGTCCCGCAGGGCTTCTGCTCTGTCGTTGACGACGCGAATGCGCATCCATGAAACGTCGTCGATTTGCGCCTTGCTGTATGGGAAGATGCGCTCTCCTTTTGTAAAGATGTTATGCCCCGTTAGGCGGGACAAATTGCCGTCTATCGTCAATACGACAATGGCTGCCAGGCAGACCAGTGCGATGATGCTTAGAAGGATGGTGCGGAAGAAGCGCATGGTGATCGTGAAAGGGAGTGGAGGGCCGATGGTGTGAAATGATATATCTGCCTAGTCTCAACTGCGGCGCGTATTCCAGAGAATCAGGGCGATGAGCAGAGCCAGCAGGGGAAGCCCCAGGTTGGTCAGGAGCTGGAGGACGGAGATGGCATTGCGATCCAAATCGAGCTTGATGGTCAGGTCGAGATTGGAGCCCATGCCTGCCAGTTCCTCACGGTCGGTCATCCAGGAGATGATGGAACGGATAAAGTCTCTCTGTTCGGGCTTGGTCTGCTTGGGGCGGAGGATGTCCACATTGCCGAAGACTGCCATGCGTCCGGTTTCCTTGCTCAGGTTGATGTCGCTTGTGTTGCCGCGAAGGATGGCGGCGGCGATCATGAGCGGGCCGGGATTGTCTTCCTGGGCATCGAACTGGGGATTGAGTTTGTTGTACTTGGTTTCTCCGTAGAATTCCCCGGTAGTGATGATGAGGGGGAAGGTATTGATCTTGCGGTTGCCAAGCTGAGGATCGTCATCGGCTATCTGGAGGGAGATGCTTTCTCCTTCAAGGCCAGTACTGGAGTTCCAGAAGTCCGTGGTGCATTCGAGACCGGGGGCGAAGAGAGCATTGATCTGGTAGTAGGCCTGCTTGCGGTTGCGCAGGAGGACGCGGTCATCCTGCGGGCGGATTCCCTGTTCGCGAAGGAAACGGTAGAAAAATTTATTGTCCTTGGCGTTGGGGTCGATGAAGGCGAGGAGTGCGGAATTGGGGCGGTTCCAGTAGTCGGTGAGGACTTCCAGTTCTTCCTTGGTGAAGTCGTACTGGGGGGCGACGATCATGACACCCATGGCATCATCGGGCACTTTTTTGAGGCCGGTGATGGGGAGGGGTTTGAGTTCGATATTTTGCGAGAAGCAAACGCGCCTCAGAGTATGAAAGACGGAGTTTTCGTCGTCGGCCTTGTCGGAGCCGAAGTTGCTCTTGTCCGAGATGACATACAGGGGGCGGGCTTCACCTTCCATGGCGCTGATGAGGCCGGCTGTCATCATGTCTTCCATTTGGAGGGCAACAGCCTTCGTTCCCTTGCCATCAGGGCTTTTTTCATACACGACGAAGGCGTCGCCAGGGAGAAAGCGTACATGGGCAATACCTTTCTTGCCTTCAACGCTTTTGAGCCCGCGTGTGGTGTCTTCGCGGGCATCGATGATGACCTGGTTCTTTTTGAACTCAAGGCCTTCGTAGATGAGGGCAATTTCACGAGCCCGGTTGGGCTGGCGCAGGGGGTCGATGCATTCGATTTCTACCTTGCCGTTGGAATTGTGGGCGTAATCTTCCAGCAGGGAACGCATGCGGGTGTAGTTTGGCGTGTTTCTCTGGAAGACAAAGATAATTTTGACGGGTTCCTTGCGTTCCTGAAGAAGGGGAGAATGCAAGAGGTTGATCGATTGGGATGAGATGTTGTAGCGTTGATCCTCGGTCAGGTCACGGCGGTAGTATTCGCTGAAGCTGATGTAGTTGACAGCCAGAACGATGAATACCAGGAGGGTCAGGTTCAGCCAGACGAGAAAGCTTCTCTTTTTCGGGCGTGGCGCAGTTTCGGCAGATTCGGTAGGTTCACTCATGGGGTGAAATAGGGGAAAGAATGGGTGAAAATGAAGGTTTGGCGATTAGTGTTTCCAACGTCTGTGATCAACGACGCGGATGGTAAACGCCAGAGTCAGGATGGTCATGCTGATATAGAAAACGTAAGGACGCGAGTCGATCAAACCAGCAGAAAAACGGTCGAGATGTTCTGTGCAGGAGATGTAGTGGAAGATGCCTGCCGCCGGGAATTCCCCCCATACGACGGGAAGAAGACCGAGGAAGAAGATGAAGACGAGCGAACCGATGGTGGTTATGCCCGAAATAATCTGGCTGCCGGTCAAGGATGAGCAGAGCAAGCCAATGGACGTGAACCAGGCGCCTGACAGGAGGATGAAGGAATAAGCCCCAACCCAGTCACACAAGCGGTAGCTGAGCTGAGCCCCGGTGTTGGTTGAGTAGCCGTGGACGAGGCTGATGTACAAGTCGGTGAGCTGACCAATGAGGGGGTAGAGGAGCATGGGTAGCCAGAGAAGGATGTAGAAGGCATAGGCTGCCAGGAATTTGCCGATGATGACCTGAGGCGTTTTGATCGGAGCTGTGAGGAGGGATTCCAGCGTACCAGTCTTTTCTTCGTCCGCCATCAGTTTCATGGTAATGAGCGGGAAGATGAACAGGAAGTAGAACCAGAACATCGGGGAGTGCAGAATGAAGAACAGGATGCCTTCCTTTTGCGGGGCAATCTGGAACATCTTCAGCGTGGCGGACAGAGACAGGCTCTGCAAGGCTATGACGAAGGCCAGGACGATCCAGCCGTAGGGCGTTCCCAGGTAGGATCGAAGTTCTTTTCGGAAAATGGTGATAACGGGTGACATGTCAGCAGGGAATGAAAGTGATGTCGGGGCAGGGGGGGGATAACAGGTGAAGAATCGAAGCAGAATGGAGAATGGGCGGGATCAATTGCGACGCGTCATTTCTACGAAGACTTCTTCCAGATTGGGCACATGACGGTACATGTGGCGGAGGGGAGAGTTCTGCCCAACGATGATCTGTGCCAGTTTTTCCCGCGTATCGGTGCCGGCATCAGCCCGGACAGTGACAGTGTGCCATCCATCTTCCGATGTGCCTTCGAAGAGGACTTTCTTGACGGCGGGGATCGCTTCGAACAAGGCGGTGATCTTCTCCAGATCGCCCTTGAACTCAAGGTTGATACGTCCGGCAGCACGGAGATTGGCGGTGAGGTTCGACGGGGTGTCCTGGGCTTTGATGACTCCCTGATCGATGATGATGACCTTGTTGCAGATCATTTCCACTTCGCTGAGAATGTGGGTGGAAAGGATGATAGTGTGTTCCTTGGAGAGTTCCTTGATGAGTTCGCGAATCTGGCGAATCTGGTTGGGGTCCAGGCCATTGGTCGGTTCGTCGAGAATCAGCAAATCAGGGCTGCCCAGAAGCGCGTCCGCAAGGCCGACACGCTGACGATAACCTTTGGATAGAGTACGGATCATCTTTCTGTGGACGTTTTCCAATCCACAGCGTTCCACTGATTGGGAGACGTATTCCCATATTTTTTTGGATGGGATACCTTTCAGACGGGCGCGATATTTCAAATACTCGGTGACGCGCTGGTCGTCGTAAAGTGGGACGTGTTCCGGAAGGTAGCCGAGGTGTTTTCTAGCTTCGAGGGTTTGTTCCACGATGTCGCATCCGGCAATGCTGGCAGTTCCCGTGGTGGGGGGAAGATACCCAGTCAACATCCTGAGTGTCGTCGTCTTGCCTGCACCATTCGGCCCCAGAAACCCAACGATTTCTCCTTTGTTGATGGTGAATGTGGCATTCTTGACTGCCTGGAAACGGCCAAATGTTTTGGAGAGGTGATCGGCGATAATCATGGATGCGGAAAGTAACGACTTCCATACTAGGCAAATTTGACAGCTTCTCAAGCCGATTTTTCCTCACTCGGTCTTGCGATGACTGGTAACGTGTGATCCGTTTTGCCTGGACTCTTTCGTGAACATGCTGAGTGCTTGACTATTTGCCGGGTGGCGCGTATCCATCCCGCCGTTCTTCCCTCCCTAGATAAATGACACAGGAATTGCCCTCCGATACGACGATTCAGCCCGATATCCCCCATCCCAGAGATGGGGAAGGGAAGCATCCTGTTCATGTGATTCATTCTGGAGGAAAGAAGCGGAACTCATTCCAGGTCACGGCTGATGCCCTGCTGCATTATGCCGTGATTATGATGGCGGCCGGTGCTCACACCTCGCGCGTTGTGCGTAATACGTCGCGTGTCGCAGAATCTTTCGGCTACAGTGTGGCAATTACAATTTTGCAAAAGTCCGTGATGATGTCTGTCAAACGTCAGGAAGACCACTCCATCCGCCAGACCTTGATCAAGAAGATTCATCCCTCTCCGATCAATTTTCGGACGATTTCCCTCCTGAGTACGCTCAGTTGGGAAGTACATGACAGTCATTTGAGCGTCAATGAATTTCGTCGGAAATACCGCGAGATTGTCTCTATGCCTTCCATGTCCCGGTGGGCGGTTTTAGTACTGGTGGCTTTGGCAAATGCTGCGTTTTGCCGTTTGTTCCAGGGCGACATGGTGGCGATGGGCGTTGTATTCCTGGCGACGCTGGCTGGTTTTTACGTGCGCCAGGAGATGATGAAACGTCACGTGAACCACTACATTGTTTTCTCGGTATGTTCCTGTATTGCTTCTCTTATTGGCGGGTTGGCTGTTTTTTTCCATTGGGGGACGACGCCTAACGTTGCGATGGCAACGAGCGTGCTTTTTCTGGTGCCCGGAGTTCCCTTGATTAACGGGATTATGGATTTGTTGCAGGGTTTTATCCTGATGGGGATTTCCCGGCTGGTGAGTGCATGCAGTCTGATTATTTGCATTGCACTGGGGCTGGCCGTTTCATTGTACGTGTATGGAGTGAAGATGTTATGATATCGGAATTTGCATTGTCGATTTTGGCAGACGGTTTTTTTGCCGCTGTGGCCGCCATTGGTTTCTCCGTGATCTCCAACCCTCCCCGTAAGGCGATACCCATTTGTGCGCTTCTTGCAGCTGTGGGGCATGGATTGCGCTTCGTTTTGGTGAACAACACCTCGATGGGGATTGTGGTATCGACCTGTATTGCCTCCTTCCTCATCGGATTGCTGAGCATATTCTTTGCCAAGCGGGTTTATTGTCCGGCAGAAGTGTTTGCCTTTCCTGCTCTTCTGCCGATGATTCCGGGCATGTATGCCTACAAGACGGTTTTGTTCCTGATGCAGTTTTTCCAGACCAGTGATGAAAAGGTTCTTTTTGATACATTGATCGGCATTTTCGACAATGGATTGAAGACTGGCTTCATCCTTCTTGCTTTGGTAGCAGGCATTGCCTTGTCGCTGTACAGGGAGCAGGCCTTGATGATGACTCGGCGCCCGGTCAACAAATGATGATCGCCTGAGAATCAGGCTTCCTGCCCCTCATCGGGGAAGGAGGTCTTCGTGGTGTGCAAAGAGAGCGCATTGTGCCGGGGGGCGTATGTCCACAGGCAGATCATTATCAAGGTATTCCGCACAGGTGGCCAGGAATTCTCTCTGGGTGGAGACTCGGCGGATGGCGTGGCCAAAGGTGTCCGGGAGACCGCAGGTCATGTAAATGAGGAACTTTTTCAGGGCGTTGACGTGGTTTTTTTCATCGAATCGTTCCTGAAGGGTGGCTGTTTCTTCCGAGAGCAGGCTTGCGTAGCGGTACAGGTCCCTGCGGGTGATTGTGGGTACGGGCTTTCCCTGAAGACTGGCTCGCAGTTGGTTGAAAATCCAGGGATTTCGGATGGCGGCCCGGCCAACCATGAGACCAGCGGGGTGGCAACAATCCGCCCAGACGCCAGCTGTCACCGGGTCCACGATGTTGCCATTGGCGATGACGGGGCAGGGCATGAGCTTGACGGCACGGGCAACCCACTCCGGGTGCACCGGGCTGCGGTAGCCTTCGAGAACGGTTCTGCCGTGGATGACGAGACGGTCTGGGCGGTGTTTGGCGATAATGTCGAGAATGGCGGCGAATTCTTCAGGTTCTTCCCACCCGAGCCTGCATTTGATGGTGAAGGCTCCTTCGGGCAGGGCATCGCGCATCCCCCCGAGGATGGAGTCCATGGTGCGCAATTTGCGCAGAAGTCCGCCACCTGCATCCTTGTTGCAGACGAGGCGCGCCGGACATCCCATGTTCAGGTCGATGCCGGCAACGGGGTGTTCCATGAGCATCCGGGCATCGCGCACAAGGGCATCGCGGTCGTTGCCTACGAATTGGGCGTAGATGGGCCGCCCAGTCGGGTTTTCATCAATGGAGCGCAGGACCTTTTGGTCAGGCTTAAGGTGATGGGGGCTGGAACGGAAGTATTCCGTAATGAAGTAGTCCGGCAGTGTCCCAAGTGTGGTCAGAACCCGGAAGAATGCCAGGTCCGTAATGTCTTTCATGGGTGCCAGTGCGAGGAGCATGTGCGATGCATACAGGGAAGCGCTTCATGAAGCAAGAGACAATGACTTTTCTTGACGCGGAGGAAATCCTGTGGACTCTTGTCGTCATGGATCGTCAGCCCAAACGCAATTCCCGAGTGAATGTCCGCCGCACCGAAGTCATGGGTGCCGTGCAGAGCAAAGTGCGTAGTCACTACCAGAGTGCCCTGGTAGAATCCGTCCGCTCGGCTGGCAACAGGCTGGACTTGGGTCATACAACCTTTGTGCTGGCACCGGAATTTGGCTTCTGTACCGGCGTTCAGCGTGCTATCGACATTGCTTACGCCGCTCGTAATGTATTTCCGAAGGAACGCATTTTCCTGATTGGTGAAATTATTCACAACCCCGAAGTGAACCGCCAATTGGCCGCCATGGGCGTGAATCGCCTCCCCTGGAAGGCGATGTCTAATGAATACGATGCGCTTTGTGAGGACGATGTCGTGATTGTTCCCGCCTTTGGCGTTCCTGTGCCCTTCATGGAATTTCTGACGGAAAAGGGCGTTTCTATCGTCGATACAACCTGTGGTGACGTCATGAAAGTCTGGCGTCGCGTGAAGGAATTTGCTTCCCGGGGTATCACCTCCATCATCCATGGCAAGGCTAGCCATGAGGAAACTCTGGCCACGGCATCGCGAGCACTCGGTGAGGATGGGCTTGGCAAGTACGTGATCATTTTCACTGAGGAAGATACCCGATTTCTTGCTGATTACATGTTGGGACATGGGCAACGGGAAGAATTTTTGAAACGTTTTGCTGGCGCCATGTCTCCGGGGTTTGATCCTGATCACGACCTCGTCAAAGTGGGACTGGCCAACCAGACGACCATGTTGAAGAGCGAGACTCAATCAATTCAGTCCATGATCCGCGAGGCTATCATCAAGCGCGATGGAAACGATGATCGGTATTCTGTTTTCGACACAATTTGCGGAGCAACTCAGGATCGTCAGAATTCCTTGTTCAGCCTGTTGAAAGAGAAACCGGATATCATGTTCGTTGTCGGCGGGTACAACAGCTCCAACACCACGCACCTTGTGGATATTGCTCGCGAGGTTGTCCCGACTTTCTTTATTGAAGGAGCCTCCTGCATCCTCTCTCTTGAATCCGTAAAGTGCTTCGACACCAAGCTCCAGAAGATTGTGACGAATTCATTCCCGCCAGTGATGCAACAATTGGAAACACCTGTCAAAATCGGTATCACGGCGGGGGCCTCCTGCCCGGGGAACCTCATTGAAGAGACAATTTTCCGCGTGGGAATGCTTCGCGGAGATTCCTTTGATTCCATTCTGCTTGCTGCTGGCATAGTACCGGATCAGAACCAGTAACTGGCCAACAGGAACCAGACGATCATCACCAGGGCTACGGTCAATTTGAAGAAGAAGCCGGCAAAGGTGCCTAACACAGCTCCGAGCCCGGAGTTCATGCTTTTGGTGAGCTCCCGCTTCTCAAACCCGATTTCAAAAATGACTGCCCCGATGAAGGGGCCGACGAGGATGCCGATCGGGAAGAAAAATCCTCCGATGAGCAGGCCGACAAGGCTCCCCCAGAGACCGGCTTTTGTGCTGCCGAAGCGTTTGGCTCCCCAGTAGGTGCAAAGATTGTCGCCCAGCATGCCGAAGATACAGAGAAGGGATAGTGTCGTCCATGTGATCCACCCGACGGAATGCTCCTGCACAGGGGAGATGAAACTTGCCGAAATACAACCCAACAGGATCATCAGGTGCCCCGGTACGATCGGGATGATACATCCAGCGATCCCCAACCCGAACAGGCCGAGTGATACTAGGGTCAGCAGAGTTTGGAGGGAGTATTGTAAAACGGTGTCCATGTGCAGAGATAAAAACAGACTAACCCGGGTGAGGATTAGTCTGAAGAAGTGGATAGAGCATCCCCTTGATCATCGGGGAGGCTGCAATAGGCCGGATTCCGGGATTATTCGGAATCAGCTTCGGGAGCTTTCTTGGCTGGAGCCTTTTTAGCAGGGGCCTTCTTGGCGGGAGCTGCTTCTGTCTTCGGAGCGACAGCTTTCTTTTTGGTTGCTGCTGCCTTCTTATCCGAGTCGTCATCCTTGGCGACGGAGACGGCAAGTCTTACAGGGATGCCCTGCTCAAGCTCTTTTTTACGCTTGATGTAGTTGATACGGCGGCGGCGCTTGGCGACTTTGCGATGTTGCTGTCCCATGATTGATAGTTTGTTAGTTCTTGATCTGGATTAATCTCTTCTTAATTGAGACAGGCATATTTAGCTGTAACATGGGGTGATGGGCAAGGATAAAGTTTGCACTGGGGTACGGAAGTCGTCGTTCGCGTATTTGTATTTGACGGAAAAGGGGGAATATCCCATCACTGGTGTATGGATTTTACCTTGCCGAGAACGCGCTTTGCTCCCAGCCCCAGTGGCCGTCTCCATTTGGGGCATGTCCTCGCTGCATGGGAGGCTCGTTCCCTTGCTGATGAACTGGGCGGGGAATGTCTTCTGAGGATGGAGGACATTGATACAGGGCGGTGTCGCCCCGAATGGGCGGAGGGAATCCTGGAGGATCTCGCGTGGCTGGATATTCGCTTCGAGGGCGATGTGGTGTTTCAGTCTCGGCGCATGCCTTTGTATGCTGCTGCCCTAGAGAGATTGAAGTCCCTGGGCGTCGTGTACCCCTGTTTTTGTACGCGCCGGGAGATTGCCGAGGAACTCGCACGATCGGGTGGGGCTCCCCAAGGCGAAGTGGTTGATCCCTATCCTGGTACATGTAGAGGACTTTCTGTAGATGAACGCGAATCTCTGCTGGCCTCCGGGGTTCCTCATGCGTGGAGGCTGAATTGTGTCCGCGCGGCAGAGCTGACGGAGAATCTGGAGTGGATTGATTTGCGATTCGGCCCCCAAGTGTGCCATGCTGGCTCATTGGGTGATGTGGTGCTTGCTCGCAAAGATTGCCTGACGAGCTACCACCTTGCCGTCGTCACGGACGATGCAGCCCAGGGAATCACCCATATTACGCGCGGAGAAGACCTGTTGCCCAGCACGGGTATCCATCGCATCCTCCAGGAACTCCTTGGCTTGCCTGTACCTGTCTGGAAGCACCATAAGCTTGTTTGCGATCAGGAGGGAATCCGGCTGGCCAAAAGAAATGGCAGCCTTGCTATCCAAACGCTCCGGCAACAGGGAATATCGGCAAAAGAAATAATGCAGCAAGTTTGTTCGGGAAAATGGCATTGACACCTTGCCAGAGGCTGTATAAAGTCACCATCAATCCAGAATTACTGATGAAGAGTTATCAACCGATGACTGTCCTTGCGGCAGTAACTACCCTAGCCTTGGTTTCATGTGAAGAACCGGCCCGCGTCGTGGATAGACCTCTGCCCGGGTTTAATGGAGCTCCTTATATCGCGGGTACTCAGCCTGTGGCTCCCTCAACGGATCAAACCGACATTCTCAATCAGCTTTCTGATACTTCCTCCATTGGTATTGATCCCAATACGCAACCGGGAATGGGCGTTCAGCCTTTGACTCAGCCAGCGGGTGGTAGTGGAACAATCAATCAGATACTCAATCCCTCCAATCCTTCTTCCACCCCCACTGTTCCTCCCCAGCAGGCGACGCCCAAGCAGGCTCCAGTGACGCCTCAGCCTGTGCAACCTCAGCCGACCAAGCCCAGTGAATCGATCCAGACTGCATGGCCGACGGAAGATCCGATGATCGTGTTCAGTCCCTATGACAGGACGAAGAAGATCCGCATTCAGAAGGCTGATGGCACCCGGCAGGCTCCTGGTACAATTATGCGCGATCCTCACTTCCCGGACCGTAAGTTCATCGTACCGTAAATGTTTCTTCGGGAACTGCTTCATGTGAGAACGGATTCCTGATTATTTCCTTTTTCATACAGCACTTTCCGCAGGGGCAGTGCTGTTTTTTTCTATCTTTTTTAGCACCGTGATTGATTCCATCCTTATCCGTACCGTATCCATCCTTGGCCCAGGTCTCCTGGGTGGTTCTTTGGCTCTTGCCTTGAAAAAGTATTGCCCCGGCACCAGAATTCACTTGTGGGGGCGCCGGATGGAACCTCTGGAAACGGCTCGTACGATGGAAGCTGCTGATTTGTACACGACCGATTTGAATGAGGCTGTCCGTGGTGCTGATCTCATTGTGTTGGCGACGCCTGTGGGTACCATGCGTTCCATGATGGAAAATGTGGGCTCAGAGCATCTGACTCGCGCCTTGGTGACAGATGTTGGCTCCGTGAAGGGTTGTGTCCATCGCGATCTAGGGAGTTGGCTGAAGAAGCGCGGCGTTGCCTTCATTGGTTCTCACCCCATGGCTGGTTCGGAAAAACAGGGGATGGAATATGCTGATGCGGAATTGTTCAACAATGCCATGGTGACCTTGACGAATGAGGAAGGTTGCTCGCCAGCTCTGGTGGACTCTCTCTGCGCATTTTGGACATCTGTGGGGGTGCGTGTGATTGAGCTGGATGCCATTACACACGACCGCGCTGTTGCCCGTATTTCCCACATGCCTCATGCCATGGCTTCTGCCTGCGCTCGTGGAGCAGGGAAAAATTGTGGTGATATGCTCGATTCTCTGGCGGCATTGGCGGCAGGTGGTTTTCGTGATACGACGCGCGTTTCCATGGGCAAGCCTTCCATGTGGGCTGAAATCCTGATGGAGAATGGCACGGAGGTTCTCTCTGCGTTGGATGATTGTGCCCGTGAGCTGGATGAATTGCGCAGAGCCTTGAGGGAAAACGATGGAGAAGCCATCAAGCATTGGCTTCAGGAAGCTGGCGACATGCGGCGGACGATTTTCCCGCCATCTGTTGAGGAAGGGCAATAGTAGCTAGCAAGAGCCGGGATGTGGGCTTATCCTAGTCCGTTCTGCCCATCATGGAGCGGGTTTCATCGATGGTTTTGATTTGGTATTCCCTGAGAGAATAGACGGGCGGGTCGGCCATGGCTTCCCGCTTTTGAATGACATTTTCATTCATATCCGTTTCGTAGGATTTGTTGCGTCCATCCCATGTTTTGCCAGAATCGTCATAGGTGCTGGTGGCAAAGCTTGCATCGCCGCCTTCCCACTTGCGGTTGTTGAATTTCTCGGAGTTTTTAATGAATTCGGGCGTTTCCACGGTCATTTCATTCAGCTTTTTGCTGTCCTTCCATGCCTTGGTGTCGAATGCTTTTCGGGAAACTGCAGCCATGGAGGTTTCATAACCTTTGGTGTCGAACTTCTTGCTGAGCAAATCATCACCTTCGCCACTATCGTTCGCATCGTATCTATTGCCTTCGAACGAGCTTCGGCGATCCGAGGCTACCTGCATGGTGCCATCAGCCGATTTTTTGTAGCTGAATCCACCGGCGAAGTGTTCCTTGATATCTTTTTCCTTCCCCATACTCTGTATCATGCCGTCCTTGGTCTTTTCACTGACCAGAGTATTTTTCCTGCTCGTCTCCACGGAACAGGAGACCGTCAACAAAGTGGCGGATGCCAACATAAAGAATCGTTGAAAGCCATGATTCATAGAAGCGGATTAACCAATGTGAGCTACTAAAGCAAGAAGAGAGATGAAAAAAAAGAAGAAAGCCCGGTATCACCGCCGGAAAATGCGGTCATACCGGGCAGGAATGAGCTTCAAAAGGCTTTTATTTCATTACGGATGCTGCGGGTCCCGGGGCTCCATACGGAGAAATCCCTCGCACGGCAAGGGAAGCGGCGTTGCCGATAAAGGAATTGGGGAGCGTCAATCGCGTCTGGTTGCCAGGCAGGATGCAAAGCGTGCGCCACTGGGAGCCGTAACGTGCCTGAATAGCCCATTTGCGTGCAGGACGGCCACTAGGCGTCCAGGTCAGAGAAGTCGTAGAACTATTGCCGGAGGCAGTGAGGCTGGGTTGTCCCGGTTCGGCAGAGCCGGACCAAGGCATGGCAGGGGGAACCGCTGCATCCGGGTAGAGAGATTGAAGGTATTTCTGGATGCCATCCTTGTTTTGCATAATGGAGCGGATGCTCCAGAAACATTGGCCTGGGGCTGTGCGGGACAGGGAACGCGAGTACTGGATTTGCTGGGCGATTTCGGATGCCGGGCGTCCTGGGTCTTCCGAACTCTTGATGCGGGCTGTGGCAATGCCCGGCCAAACCGGGCGACCGGGGTTCTGGGCTGCCCACCATTGCATCAAGGCAGGAAAGCTCTGTTTGGCTGGTTCACATCTCCAATAGAGTTGAGGCGCCAGATAGTCCACCCAGCCCTTGCTGAGCCATTTGCGGGCATCACAGGCGAGGTTTTCGTAAGCATCTACCCCGGCTTCAATGCCCCCGGGATAACCCGGTCTCCAGATGCCGAAAGGGCTGATGCCGACGCGCACCCAGGGTTTGGCGGATTTGACCTTGTCGTACATGTCGGATACGAAGGAGTCGATATAGTTGCGTCGCTGGGAACTGCTCTTGCCGTCGCGGAAAACGGCTGGAGGGTAGGGATAGAAATAGTCGTCGAGATGGATGCCATCGATGTCGTAGCGCTTGACGATGTCTTCGATAACGTCGAGTACGTGATCCCGCGAGCGGGAGATGCCCGGATCAATCAGGAGCACACTGCCTGCGGGCTTAATGATCTCCGGATGAGTGAGGGAGATGTGCCCCTTGCCTACGGGGTGGCTCTTGTTGGCCTTGGCACGGAACGGGTTGATCCATGCATGAAGTTCCAGACCACGGACGTGAGCCTGGGCGGTGGCAAAGGCGAGTGGGTCGTAACCGGGGTTGACTCCCGGACCGGAAAGCCACTGGCTCCAGGGCTCCAGAGAAGAACGGTAGAGGGCATCGGAGTTCGGGCGGATCTGGAGGAAAACGGCATTGAGGCGTAACTGGGCGCAGGTATTGAGGATGCGGATGAGTTCCGCTTGCTGGGCAGCTGCTGATAGGCCAGACTTGGACGGCCAGTCCAAGTTGTGCACGCTGGCTATCCATGCCGCGCGGAATTCCTGACGTGGCGGGGGGACATTTTCACGTGATGGTTGCCATGCCTGAAGTGGAGAAGCGGCCAGTAGCAGACTCAAGGCCGTTCCATAGATTTTGCCGGATAACGAGCGTATGTTCATGGATAAATGCAACGGGATCATCTGTACATGATGCTACCGGCAATGTCCATCCGGCATCGGGACTTCATGCCGGGTTTTCATGTCAGAGCGGCATACAATCATTTTTTTAAACAAAAATAAGCTTGGGTGCCACTATACAAGTAACAATAGATTCATAAACAATGAAGCAATACCTCAAATACATCTGGCTGATCCCATTGGCAGCCATGTCCTTTTCTCTGAGTTCCTGCACGACGGATTCCTATGGCAATACGACGGTAACGCCCGGTGGTGCTGCTGCCATTGGAGTTGGTGCCCTGGCCGCAGGGGCAATTGTCGGTGCCGCCATCCAGGATAATCACAACGACAAGCATCACAATTATGGCCCCCCTCCTCCCCCTCCTCGCCGCCATTACCATTATGATCGCTATCGTTACGACAACCGTCGTAACCATCGATAATTCCAGAGGGGAGCATCCCTGAAATTATGGAACCAGGCTGTTCCTGCCACTCACGGTGGGGGCAGCTTGGTTTTCCTTTGCTTCTTTTCATCATGGTGGAAGCCAGAATGGAGGAATGATGGCTTGATTTGGTGGTCTGTAGCGTGTTTAGTAGGCGATATGAACCTTCGCTTGCCGGCGACACTGGGACGAATGGCGTTCAATGTGTTGGATCTCTTCGGATCCATGGGGGTTCTGTTTTTACAGTTTTTGGGGTGTTGTCTTCACGGGAAGTTCCGTTACCGCGTGCTCGTGGATCAGATTATGCGGATAGGTGTTGGTTCCCAGCCGGTTGTTTTGTTAACGGGCGTATTTACCGGGGCAGTGTTGGAAGCTCAAACGCTCTTTCAGCTTCAGACGGTGAAGATGGAAACAATGGGTGGAGCCGTTGTTGCCGTAGGTATGTTTCGCGAGCTGGGACCGGTGATCACCGGGTTAATGCTTGCGGGGCGCGTTGGTTCCGCCATGGCGGCGGAAATAGGCACGATGAAGGTGACGGAACAGGTGGATGCCTTGAGGACGATGAATGTTGATCCTGTGGATTATCTCGTCAAACCCCGCATTCAGGCCATGCTCATTTCGACTCCCATTTTGATGCTGGAGGCCGTATTGATGGGAATCTTCGCTGCGTATCTGATCGGTATCGTTTCCTTTGGGGTCAATGAGGCCTACTGGCTTCATTTCATGCAGAAGTTCGTAGCCATAGGCGACCTGGTTTGTTCTGTGGTTAAAGCCCTTGTTTTTGCCTTGTTGATCGGGATCATTTCATGCCAGCAGGGGATGGCGACGGTTGATGGCGCGGTGGGGGTTGGGCGTTCGACGATGCGGGCCATGGTGTATTCAGCCGTATCTTTGCTTGTGGCCAATTTCTTGCTGACAATGGTGTTGAATCAGATTTTCCCCATGGGGTTCATGCGTTAAAGAGTAAACGGAATACGAACTATGGACACCCCCTACATTATCGTCGATGATATCACCCAGTCTTTTGGTAACCAACGCGTTTTGGATGGCGTCAGCTTTGATGTCAAACGCGGGGAGTTGCTGGCTCTTATCGGTGGTTCCGGGGCGGGCAAGAGCGTCATCCTCAAGCACCTGATCGGTTTGTTGGATCCCATATCCGGTTCCGTCACGGTTGATGGCAGGGTTATGAGCAATGCCTCCGAGGCTGACAAGGCTCCGATTCGTGCAAAAATTGGATTCATGTTCCAGCAAGGCGCCTTGTTTGACTCTATGAGCGTCTTCGAGAACGTCGCCTTTCCTTTAATTGAGCGCGGCATTAAAAACGACGCGGAAATCCGTTCCCGGGTCGAGGTCGCCCTGGCTTCCGTGGAACTGGAAGGGCATGGAGATAAAATGCCCGCCAATTTGTCTGGTGGTATGATCAAGCGTGTTGCTGTCGCTCGCGCAATGGTGTCGTCGCCGGAATGCCTGTTGTATGATGAGCCTACCGCAGGGCTGGATCCAGTCGTGTCCGACAGTGTGAGCTACATGATCCGCCGTATCTGCGTTGAGGAACATATTACCACTTTGATTGTCACCCACGACATGGGTAGCGTCATTCACATTGCTGACCGTGTAATCTTCCTGGACCACGGCAAGGTGCGCTGGACGGGAACCCCTCTTGAGCTAGTGAAGACAGAGGACACCCTCCTTCAAAATTTTGTCCGTGGATCGTCAGGTGAGGACTGGCGGCGTCTGGAGAGCGAACCACGTCCCAACTTTCAAGAAAAATTGATTAGCGAAGCAGTCGCAAAACGTTACCATATTTAACTTTACTATTGTTATGAGCAAACGAAGCAAAACGGATACATGGGTAGGGCTTTTCCTTCTCATCGGGATTGTCCTGGTGACGGCAGCCGTCCTCTCCGTGGGCAATTTCAAAACATCTTCCGATACAACCTATCCCATCAGCATCATGTATAAGGATGCCGCAGGCTTGATTAAAGGTTCTCAGTTGAGGCTGGGCGGCGCATTTGTCGGCGAAGTTGTAGCCCCTCCCGAATTGACGGAAGCCGGTAACAGGGTTATCGTGAAAACACGTATCAACAACGATGTCAGGATTCAGATCGGCTCCGAATTCCGAATCGACATGCAAAACCTGCTCGGAGACAAGTATATTGATATTGTCCCTCCCGAAGATGCCACCAACCAGTTCCTGCCTCCGGGCTCGCTCATCATGGGACAGACGGAAAGCGACTTGAACAAGATTAAGAACAACGCCGTACAGGTCAGCCAGGATGCTGTCACCATTCTGCGCAAACTCGACAAGAATTTCGACAAAATCGAGCTCGCCATCGACAATATTTCCAAGGCGGCAAAAGGGCTCGAAGAAACGACTCGCAAGCTCAACGAAGGCATCTTGTCCTCGGAAAATGTGGCTCACGTCAGCGGCATACTCAAAAGCACGGATGAAGCAGCCGGTAAAATGCCACTGATGATCGACGAAGCCCGCGCCTCGCTGGTTTCATTGAACGACACAATGGCCGATGTGCGTGGCGTTGCCGGAAAGGCCGGGGAAAAGCTCGACCTGCTTTCGCCCGCCATCCGTGAAGCTGCCCCGACCATGGTATCCATCCGCCAGGTGTCCGACGACGTGTCGGTCATCACACAGGACATCCGCAAGGGCAAGGGAACCATTGGGGCTCTCATGTACGACAAAACCCTGAAAACCCAGCTCGATCAATTCATTCGCAATCTGCGAGACTATGGCATTTTGCGCTATAGAAACCCCGACGAACCGCCTCCTTCCATTGACCCTCGAACGGGTTATTCCGGAAGCCGCAGGTGATGAAAATGACAGATGATGCCGCTGTAAGCAATGAATTCGGCTTGCAAAACATATCGCTCTCAGACAGACTCCTATGCGGAAGAGAAACAGCCAAGACATAAATACATAGTTTTCTTTTCAACGATAAACTTTTTTTAGTATCTAACGATTATGGACAGTAAAGAAACCACTACTCCGTCTTTTGACCACGCCAAGGAAGACCTGAAGGTTGCAGCAACGATTGCTGCCGAAGCAATGAGCGAAGCTGCTGATGTTGTCGCCATTCAGGCTGTTCAGGCTCGCGATGTGGCCGCTGGTCGTTTCAAACAAGCTCGTGAATTTGCCGCTTCCAAGGTAAGTCAGATCCGTCACGCTGCTGGTGAACAGGCTGCCGTCGTCCGCAATTTTGCCGCTTCCAAAGCTGCTGTCGTTCGTCGCAAGGCTGAAGAAGGCTGGGACGATACCCGCGACAAGGCCAAGGAACTCCACTCCGCCGGCGAAGAATACGTCAAGGCTCATCCGACCAAGTCCGTCTTGATCGCTCTGGGCGTCGGCGTTCTCCTCGGTGCTCTCCTGCGCCGCCGCTGATTGGTTGTCCAGGTGTGTGCAGATAGGTATAAATTGGTATGGGGGCATGAATTCGGGAGGTAAAACCCGAAAGCTAACCCTGTATTCATCAATAATCTGCAACATGAAAGCTTCTCTCCCTGTTGATACGGGGAGAGTGTAACAATCTCAAAGCGAGCATTATGAGCATCTTTTCCAGATTGTACGATTTTGTTCCGTTAGTCACCGGCTTGCTCGGGCGGCGGAATGGAATGGGGTCAGGGCAGGGAATGGGGAAATCCATGTCGATGATTTTATCGTCCGGGCTCGACCATGTGCATGCCCTTTTCTCCCTCTTCCTGCTGGAATTGGGGGAAGCGGCTGAACGGTTACGCGGCAAGGCCATCTGCCTGGCTGTCGGAGTATTCCTCCTATTCTTCACCTATATCTTTTTCTGTGTGACGGTCACCGTCCTGCTGGAACTCTGGATGGGAAGTTTGTTGTTGGCATGCTGCATCATGTTTGCCTTGCACTTGGTAGGCGTGGTTGTGACCTTTGTGATGGCCTCCCGCATCAAGGTTGGGCCTGTGGCTCCGGAAACGCTTCAAGAAATTCAATCCGATTACGAATGTCTGCAAATTGCGATCAAAGAAAGCAGGAACTCCTGACTCGCTTGGCCGAATCCCGCGTCGAAATGCTGGATGGAGCTGAGAAGGTGACTTCCCGCGTCGAAACCTCGCTGGACTGGATTGGTGAAATCCGGGCCGGAGTCACTCGCCATCCTGTCATATGGATTGGCGGCTCCGTTGTTTCCGGCCTTTTGGTGATTAAACTGCTTTCCGGCTTGTTTGGCGGCTTTCGTCGCCGTCATGAGGAGGTGGCTTCTTCCTCTCCAAGGCACAGCACGGTTGCAGGCGCATTGTCTAGCGTAGCCAAATTATTGGTCATGGCGGCGTTGCCGTCCCTAAAGACTGTTGTGCAAGAGTTTTGCAAGACTCGTCTGTCTTCTTGGCTGGGCAGATATTGAGCAGAACTGAACGAAGGATTTTGGATGCCGGACTTGACCGTCCGGCATTTTTTTTATCCCGCCTCCGTTTTTTCTGGTCAAGGAGAAGGGAGATAGGTTAGTGTGCCATATTATCATCTTTGTTGTAATCAGGACATGAGTGAATACATTTTGCCACATGTGGACGGTTATCTGAAGATCGGGCAGGATTTCGATTGCTCCGATATTCACTTGGCCGTGAATACCCCTCCGACCTGGCGCCGGTATGGGCAGTTGATGCCAATTTGGGCAGAAGCTCCCAAGCTGACCCCTGGCGATACGGAAACCCTCGTTCGCAGCTTCCTTAAGGAACGCGAATGGAACCGTCTTCAGGAACGCGGTGATGTTGACTTTGCCTATGCCAACGACTTTGGACGTTATCGTGCTTCAGTCGTCAAGCAGCGTCTTGGCTACGACCTCTGTTTCCGTATCATCAACACTCAGGTTCGTACGATGGAAGAAATCGGGTTGCCTACGGAGGACATCATTCCTCTGACCCGTTTCAACAACGGTCTGATTCTCGTCACCGGTTCGGTCGGTTGCGGTAAATCAACCACGCTGGCCTCCATCGTTGACTTCATCAACCAGGATCGTCTGGACCACATCATCACCCTGGAAGACCCGATCGAATACATTATCGAAAGTAAGGGCTGTCAGGTTAACCAGCGAGAAGTTCACAAGCATACGGAATCTTTCGCCCGAGCCCTTCGTGGAGCCCTTCGTGAAGACCCGGACGTCATCATGGTTGGTGAAATGCGAGACTTGGAAACGATCTCCCTCGCATTGACAGCTGCTGAAACCGGTCACCTTGTGCTCGGTACTCTACACACGGGGTCCGCAGCCCGTACGGTTGACCGTGTTCTGGACGTGTTCCCGGTTGAACAGCGAGACCAGATCAGAATCATGGTCAGTGAATCTCTCCGCGGCATTATTTCCCAGCAACTCGTTCCCCGTGCTGATGGCCGGGGGCGTGCGCTCGCCATCGAAATGCTCGTCAATACGCCTGCTATCGGCAACTGTATTCGTGAAGGCAAAACCTTCATGATCCCCGGTTGTATTCAGACAGGCAAGGCACAGGGCATGATCCTCATGGACGACTCCCTGAGAGCCTTGCACAAGGCCGGTATCATCAGCTCTGAGGACTGCCTGTTCCGTTGCGATGACAAGACGGTGATGAAATCCTATCTCGGCATCAAGGACTGATCTGAAGCTACTGAATCACATCGATTTTCAACCATTAATTTTGAAGGAATTATCAAGCCATGGCCGTTATTGACCAATATTTCCGTTACCTCGTCCAAGAGGGTGGGTCCGACTTGCACGTCAGCGAAGGACAGCCCCCCAAGGTTCGTATCAACGGGTCCATCGTCCCCATCAACGATACGCCGCTGGAAGGCGAATCGTTCAAGAACATGCTGGCAGAAATCTGCGACACCAAAGCCTTCCATCAGTATTTGGAAGAAGGTGACCTTGACTTTGCCTATGAAATGGACGAAAGCTCCCGTTTTCGTTGCAACTTCTTCAAGCAACAGAATGGCCTTGCGGCCGTTTTCCGTTTGATTCCGACCAAGATCGCTACGCTGGAGCAGCTCGGCGTGCCGGAAGCCGTCAAGCAGTTCGCTCACCTCCGTTCCGGTCTCGTACTGGTGACTGGGCCTACTGGCTCCGGTAAGTCCACGACGCTGGCCGCTATCATCGACTACATCAACACCAATCAGTCTCGCCACATCATCACGGTGGAAGAACCGATCGAATTCGTTCACAACAATAAGACTTCGATCATTACCCAGCGTGAAGTCCCCGTCCAGACGCCTTCGTTCGCCGATGGTCTCCGCGCCTCCCTCCGTGAAGACGCCGACATCGTGCTCGTGGGTGAAATGCGAGACCTGGAAACGATTTCTCTGGCTCTGACTGCCGCAGAAACAGGTCTCCTGGTCTTTGGCACACTGCACACGAACAATGCTCGCAAGACAGTTGACCGTATTATTGACGTGTTCCCCTCGGAACAGCAATCTCAGGTGCGCACGATGTTGTCTGCCTCCATTCGCGGTGTTGTCGCCCAGCTTCTCATGAAGCGTAGCGACAGACCAGGACGTGTGGCCGTCAATGAAATCATGTTTGCCACCCCGGCTGTGAGTTCCATTATTCGTGAAGGTGCTACCCAGAAGTTGGCTGACGTCATCGTCGGCGGCAAGAGCATGGGCATGCAGTTCATGGATGATGCCATCTGGCAGAAGCTCCAGCAGGGTGTCGTATCACCGGAAGAAGCCTACATGAAGAGTATCGACAAGGCTCGCTTCCGCAACTTCCTGCCCGCCGCTTCCAAGAAGCTTGGTGATGCTGGCGGCGTCTGATCGACAAAAGCATTCATAACACTCCAGAAGGGGCGTTCTTCATAAGAGGAATGCCCCTTCCGCTTTCTATTACACCTCCCTCTCTGGGAGACGTAGGAATGAAGTTGCTTGCAGGTAATCGAATGCCGGGCTCGACAGAACGAAACCACTTCTCCAGAAATGGAGGAAGGCTACCTTGCCATGGTGAATCACCTTGGCGAAGTAGCCTTCATTCTGTACGGATTCCAGGAATCCTTGTATAGGTTACAGGTCGGAAACTTTTTCCTTCAGTTCCTTGCCAACTTTGAATTTGACAACGGAACGGGCAGGGATGGGGACATCCTTGTCCGGAGCTTTCGGGTTGCGGCCAACCTTGGCCTTGACTTCCTTGACGTGGAAGGTGCCGAAATTGCGAATGACGACGCGGTCCCCTTCAGCAAGAGTGGTAGAAATGATGTCAACAGCGCGCTGAATAACATCGAACACTTCTGTCTGAGTCAGTTGCGTTTCTGCGCTGATTTTGTTGACGAGGTCGCGTTTGGTTAATGTGTTAGCCATAGTATGAGTTGATGCTGTGTGGAGTGGATGCCCTTCTATAATAAGACAATTACCTTTTGTCATTCAAAAAAACAGCCATTTTGACATGAACTCGTTTTTTCCTCCTTTTTGGCCTGAAAAGTCTTATTTTACTTGACGTCTGAGGAAATTACGGTCTCGATATGGCAACCAATTTCACACGGAGTTTCCGGGGGAAAATTCGGTCTGCCAACATGGGAACAATTTCAACAATATTATTGACGGACGACCAGTCGGAACACTTGCGTTCCCTCTTGGAAGAGAAGGGATTTGATGAGAAAAAAGTGCCTTATGCCCGCTACAGTTTCGCACGCCCCGGCCTGACGGTAACTGTCTATGAAAAAGGAAATAAACTCCTTATTCAGGGAAAAGATGCTGAAGAATGGGTCGAATTTACTCTGGAACCCATGATTCTTGGGCAAAGTATGTTCTCGCAAACATCTGGCGCTACTCCAACCGCAGCAAAGGCTGAGGCTTGCTCTCCGCATTTTGGGATCGATGAAAGCGGCAAGGGGGATTATTTCGGCCCTCTCGTCATTGCCGGAGTCTATGTCAATGAAGAGATTGGTCAGCGATTGCTGGCTCTGGGGGCATGCGATAGCAAGCTCGTCTCGTCATCGGCCAAAATCCGCTCCCTGGCAGTTGCTATCCGCAAGGTACCCGGCATTGAGTATGTCGTCGTTAGTGTTGGCCCTGAGCGCTACAATGAATTGTATGAGCATTTCAAGAACCTGAACACCTTCCTTGCCTGGGGACATACCCGCGTCATTGCTGGGTTGTTGGAAAAAGTGCCCACATGCCCCCGCGCCCTGAGCGACCAGTTCGCCCATGCCTCCGTCTTGAAGAAGGCTCTTGCTCAGCGTCAGCTCGCCATCAAGCTGGACCAGAGAACCAAGGCGGAAAGCGATGTTGCCGTGGCCGCGGCTTCGATACTCGCCCGCGAGCGATTTATCAACTGGATGGATGACGCCTCAAAGGCCGGCAAGGTGAAACTGCCTCTGGGTGCTTCCCGTCAGGTGATTGATGCCGCGAAGAAGCTGGTGTCTGTCCACGGCGAAGAGATGCTCCCCAAGGTTGCAAAAATGCACTTCAAAACGACCCAATCCGTCCTCCCCAACAGGTGAAGTAATGGGGGGGCGAAGAGGAATTGTGGCGGATTTGTTTTTTTCTCTTGGTAGGCAGGCCTACTATTGCTATAGGGGCGACACATGAAACGAACGGCAGTTTATGCAGGCAGCTTTGATCCATTGACCAACGGGCACCTCTGGATGATCCACCAGGGGGCCGCCATGTTCGATCAGTTGGTCGTAGCGATTGGTACGAATCCTGATAAAAAATATACATTTTCCCATCAGGAACGTCTCGACATGCTCACGAAGGCTTTGAAGGACTACCCTCACATCAAGCTGGCCGAGTTCCACAACCGCTTTCTGGTGGACTTTGCTCTCGATCATGGTGCCTCAGTCATGATTCGCGGTATCCGCTCGACTCAGGACTACGAATACGAACGTGTGATGCGTCACATCAATGCCGACATGGCACCGACGGTTTCGACGGTGTTTCTGATGCCTCCCCGCGATATTGCGGAGCTGTCATCCAGCATGGTGAAGGGCTTGATTGGGCCCGATGGTTGGGAAGAACAGGTGCGGCGCTATGTCCCCGTCAATGTGTTTGAATTACTGAAGAGACGTGCTTCGGCTCCTCATGATGAAGCCGTCTGAAGAGCGAGTTTCCATAATTCCCCCATTTTACTGAATCTTCTTCTTGTCAGTGGATGCGGGATGGTCTCGACATTCCCTGACGAGCGAGCTAGTTTTCTCTTGAGCGCTCATTGGAGTCGCCAATCAATCTCCGCTATGAATCGTCCTCTTGTTCGCTACATCCTGCCAGTTTTCCTGGGTTCCGCCTGTGTGATGCTCACTAAAAAAATTCGCCAGGGAAAGAAGGATTTGCCGAATATCCTGTTGTTTACGATTGATTCCCAAGGCTGGCAGGATACCTCCGTGCCCTTTTTGACACAAGATGGCAATCCTGTTGCCACACCGTTAAATGGATTTTACAATACCCCTGGCATGGAGCAACTTGCTCTGCATGGCGTCCGTATGTCTCACGCCTATGGTGCTGCCGATGCCTTGGGGGGGCTGGAATCCCTGTTGACGGGGATGGACCCGGCACGGCATGGAATGTTTGCACAGGAAAACGAGATTGCGTTGCCGAGCATGTGTGCGCCGTCTCAACAAGCCCTCCGAGGCAAAGCTTCCACCCTTGCTCACCTCATGCAACAGGGAGGGTACCGAACGATTGTTTCCGGCAGTTTGCCTCAGGGAATCGGCAAACCGGGCAGGGATGGTTTTGATGTGCATTGCCATGCCGATGACGAAGCTGCCCTTCATGAGGAAATCGGCAAAGCCGTCCATGAGGGAGAACCCTTTTTTGCCTGTGTCCGTCGCCGCATTCATCCTATCCAGGGGCAGGGAAGCAATCGACATGCTACCGTGCCTGATCTGGGGGACAATGTCCAGGTGGATGAGGACGAACTTCGTAGCTATGCTGAAGGAGTCGAGGTTATGGATGCCTCTCTGGGAGCTTTGCTTCAATGCCTGGAGGATTTGGGCGTCGCTGGACGCACGCTCGTTTTGTTCGTTCCGCTGAGTGGAGGTGACGCCCCCATCCAGAAGAGCCAGGCGGGCAATGTTGCCTGGGTAGAAATGGTGGGCGCTACGTCTCCTTTGCGCGGACGCCAGTGCTCCCGTTACGAAGGCGGGGGGCGTATCCCCATGATAGTCGCCTGGGCGGAAACTTCGCCCAGGGAAGCTTGCCAACAGGCGTTGCCCATTACCCCCAATTCCGTGCAGAATGCCATCGTGTCCGTGCAGGACATCCTCCCGACGCTGGTTTCATTGACTGGTGTCAAAACACCCAGGCTGGTGGACGGTTACGATATTGCCGACTATCTGGGCGGAGCAGAGAAGGGGAAACGCCCTCAGTGGATCGTGCGTCACTTTCCCTTCTCCCATCCCTATGGACGCTTCTACTCATCGTTGCGGATTCAGGACTGGAAGGTTATCTACAACTACTTCGATGACTATGCGGAGACGGGTAACGCCACCTGGCAATTATTCAACCTGAAGGATGATCCTTCGGAAAGCAACAACCTTGCGACAACGCCTTCCGGTGCCAAACTATTGTTCGTCATGGCTAGCAAACTGGTAGATTACCTGGATAGCATCCATGCCTCCTATCCCAGGTTGACTGACCCAGAATCTCCCCGAATCAATGGATGCCGCCAAGTGATGGGGATGGCTGTCATTCGCCTTCCCCGGATAGTGGGAGAGTAAGGGCTGGATCATTAAAGCTCCAGGATAGCCAAACCTGAAGTGCCGTACTCTAGCTTCCACAGGCGCACTGACTCTGGCAAATCCGCTAGGCTTTTCAAATGGCGGACGTAATTTAGTATATGTAAATGCATTTAAGGAAAATCAATCATTCCGAACTATATTATGGTGTGAAAAATTATGTGATATATAGTAAAAATATTTACATTATTCATCCATATGATAATATGTGCATATAGAGGGAAAATGTATGAAATACATAAATATGATGTTCAACAAGAAAATAATCATAGGATTAGTTGTTATATTTATCCAATTTATTGCAATTCTGAATTTAATAAAAGAAAACAATGAATTGAATGAGAAAATAATAATTAAGGAAATATCTTTTTCTCAACTATTTGCCATCCATAGAACATCATTAAAATATAAAGTAAATGATTTTTCGGAAGTTAAACAATTCGATAAATATAAGGAATATGCACGGTTATATACGCTTTTGACATTTATAGAAATGAGTTATGATTATTCTCGTGTCGATGATACTGGTGCCAGTACCGATAGGTATTTTTTAAGGAAATTGCACAATGAAAAGATAATTGATGACGATGATTTTAACGATCCTTTCAAATTGAGGAATTCTTTTCCCGAGATTAAAGATCATATTACTTCGCGTTATCATATTAATCCGCTTGTAACAAAAGATTTGGCGTCTTATAATGAATTTACAGAATGGGTCAGGAATGAGATAAATAAAGAGAATGATGACGATGATAGCTCTTTTGAAATAGAACGGAATATATTTGATAAATTTTATAACATGTTTTTAATGTTATTTGGACTTTATCCGTAATGATTTTAAAAAAATACTGTGTTTTGTTGTTTATGTTAATATGGTGTCATCCATTTCATATTGCAATTTCTTCTAATGGGTGTCGGTTATTTGTATAAATATTGAAATGAAAATTCAAACAAACATAAAAATTATATTTTACATCATTATTATTCTTCAATTTGTTGTCATTTTAAATTTGGTAAAGGAAAATGGTATTGCGGATGAAATGACAGAAAGAAGAAGTGCCATACTTTCAAAATCATTGTCGGAACGCAGGCTATTATTTAAAAATATTTTGCACGATTATGAGCGAAATAATTCATATGATAAATATAAAAAGAATGCAGGCGAATATGCTTTTTTGCTATTCATATCAATGAGTTATGATTATTCTGAAATTTATTATACTGGGGCTTGTGAGGAAAGAAATTTCTTGAAGAAATTGTATGATGAAAAAATAATTACAGATGATAATCTAAGCGATCCTTTTGGGTTAAGGAATTCATTTTCTGAAATTAAAGATATTATAACCTTTGGCTATTGTGTTAATCCTCTTGTAACAAAGGATTTGGAATCTTATGATGAATTTACAAAATGGCTTAGAAGTGAAATATTAGAGAATAGTAATATTTGTGACTCATATTAATATAATAAATATATTTTCTATATATTGAAATCCGAAGTCATTTGGATACTCATGAATCTCCCGAATACGATGACATATGATCCGCCTGGTGACGAAATAATACACACACCTACGATTTCTGCGTCTCAAACGGGCAATTCACCAAGTGATCCAGCCACCGTGCTCCGGTCATGAGCCGCGGCTACAACGACCTCGGCCAGATCGAGAGCGTAACGGACGTCTGTTTTTTCTGACACCGAGTGGAAAAGCCGATTGTGTCCGGCGGTAATCATGCTATGATAACTGCTGTATATGATTCGAGAACTGGCCGTCAGGGGATTTACTGTTTTTCCAGAACAGGAAAAATTTGAATTTGTCCCCGGGATCAATGTTGTGGTTGGTGGAAATGATTCGGGAAAAAGCCATTTGCTGAAGCTTTGCTACTCTCTGGCGAAGTGGAGCTCTGGAGGTGGCCGCAAATCCCTTCCAGAAAAATGGGCGGAAGAATTGCGATTGCGGAACGACTTGATGCGTGTGTTTTCATCCCGCAACCTGTCGGGCTTGACAGCGTTGAATCGCGGCAATGGCAAAGCATCTGTTTCCGCTGCCATGACGGGAGAATCCGTCCCGATGGGACTTGGGAATCTCAGTTTCCATTTTTGTTCGACGGAGGAGGAAGAGGGGCTTCATATTGATGAAATGCCCAAGCGCTTTCTCAATAACCCCGTCATATTCCTGACGGCACGAGAAGTCTTCGCCATCTTCCCAAGCTTCGTCCAGTTGGGTTCCCGATTTCCCGAAGTGCTGGATGGAGCCTGTTGGGATCTGTGCCGGGCTTTGGAGCAACCCATGCATTCCAATCTGGAAGATGTCTCTCTGAGCAGAGTGCAGGGGAGAATCCAGAAGATTATTTCCGGTAAGGTCATCTTCAAGGATGGGCGGTTTTACTTGTCACGTCCCGGGCAGCAGGCGATGGAGATGAGCTTGGTGGCGGAAGGGTTCAAACGTCTGGGTGCGCTGGACTGCCTGATTGGCAACGGTACCGTGCAAAAGGGCTCCATCCTCTTCTGGGATGAGCCGGAGATGAATCTCAATTCCTTCCACCTCCCCTTGCTTGTCAAGGTGCTGATGGGGCTCGCCAAGGCGGGCGTACAAGTTGTGTTGTCCTCACACAGTCTGTTTTTGCTGAGGGAACTGACGATTCAGCTCTCCGAACAGCGCAATGAAATGGTCTCCCGCCGCTTCTTTGGCCTCAATGTACCTCATGAAAACCGCCTGGGTGTGCGCATCAACAGTGGGGATACCTTGGAGGACATTGGAACGATCGAATCTCTGGAAGCGGAGATTGAGCAGGCAGATCGCTATTTGAGGATGTTATGAACACCGGCAGAGACACATCCTTTGTTGAGGGCGTGCACCGGTTCCTGATCGATCCGGGTTATGTGGTGTGCCGTATCGAATGTTCCCAGTTTTATTCCCGACAGGCCCAGAACTTCTGCGGCAGCTGCAAGGAAATGGACTTCCTCTTGTACCATCCGGACAAGAAGGAACTCTGGTTGGTTGAGGTGAAAGACTACCGCTTCGATGCTCGTCCCAAGGTACGTGAATTGATCAATGCTCTGTGCCGCAAGGTACGAGATACTCTTTTCCTGCTCAAGACGGCCTCCATGTGCTGCCCGGAGGAAACCCCTCTGGAAGGTATGTCTCTCCGCGACTTTTCTCGCCTCTGTGAAAATGCCCAGACGGTGCGTCTAGCCTTTTTGATGGAGATGGGAACGGACAAATTGTTCCCGCAGGGCGCCTTGTTGGCCAATATTCGCTCCATTCTCGTCGGACACCTGAAGTTCATTGATCCCAGGTTAATCTGCGCTCCCATCACCTATCCCGGACGGATTGGCCCCTGGTTTGTCACCTCTGCTCACGGCGATGTCAGCAAGCGCATCGAGGCACGCCAGTTCAGAAAAAAGGAGCACATCAAAGGTGAAATTGCAGGAGAATTGCGACGGGCCAAAAAGATTGAAGAAGGCAGGGTAGAGCAACCGCCAACTCTGCCTCTTTGGAAACGCCGCCAGTTGGAACGGGAAAAGGGAAAGAAGGGTAAGCGCAATACAAGGCACAAGGGGGAATAGGGATTCTCTTGTACCATTTGGTAATCAATGCTTGTATGACAAAGGGAAGCATCCCTTGTTTTGTCATTATTTTGCAGCTTTCTCAAGTCCCCCCCGGCTTTGGGGCTTGTCTTCCGAAGATTCCCTGAGATGATGGCGATTCTCTTATTGAAGAATTCCCTCATGAAAAAGGTACTCATCCCTACAAAATTGGCCGGAGTGGCCGCCTCCATGCTTCAAACCGCCGGATATGAAGTGGTGCAGGATGCCGATACTCCTCTTGCCGATCAGGTGAAATTGCATCCCGATGCTGTTGCCATTATTGTCCGCAGTGAAAAGGTTACTCCGGAAATCATGGACTCCCTCGCTTCCCTCAAGCTTGTTATCCGTGCCGGTGCTGGTTACGACAATATCGATATCGTTTACGCTCGTAAAAAGGATATCGACGTGATGAACACGCCAGGAGCCAATTCCAATGCCGTCGCAGAAGAAGTCATTGCCATGGTGCTGGCCTACTTCCGCCATATTGTCCAAGGTGACATCACAACGCGTCAGGGGCTTTGGGAAAAGAAGAACATGATGGGTTCCGAATTGTCTCGTAAAACGATTGGCATTGTTGGCCTCGGCAACATTGGTCGTTCTCTGGTGAAGCGTTTGCAGGGCTTTGAACCAACTCTGCTTGGCTACGATCACTTCCTCGCCAAACAACGCGCCTTGATCATGGGGGTGACTCCGGTTTCCCTCGAAGAAATTTTTTCCCAGTCTGATGTCGTGACACTTCACGTGCCCGGTGGCCCCTCCACCAAAAACATGGTGGGCAAAGACTTCCTGAACCTGATGAAGGATGGAGCCGTCCTCATCAATTGCTCCCGCTATGGCGTCGTCGATGAAGAAGCTTTGGCAGCAATACGCGCAACGGGTAAGAAGATTGCCTACCTGACGGACGTTCACCCACAGGATGCCGCTGGCGACAAGCCGTCCGCCGCCGTGGCCGATCTGATTCTGCCTCACTTGGGAGCCAACACCAAGGAAGCCAACCTGATGGCAGCCCGCCGTGCCTCTGAGCAGTTGATTGCCTACTTTGACGAAGGTGATACATCCTGCGTCGTGAATGCCGAGTTCCCCGCAGGCCTCAATCCCACCCAGTTGCGCCTGGCAATGATGCTCGGCACGCTGGCTCGCAAGGCTGGTGGCGAACAGGCCATCCGCCGCATTGATTGCACATACTACGGAGATCTCCGCCTGTTCCGCAAGTGGTTTACCCCCCACATCCTCGAAGGGGCCCTGCCCAATGCTGAGAAGGGCTTGATGCCGGCTGCTGCCGACCAGTCCTTCAAGGAACACGGCATCGTGTTCAGGGCTCGTGAACCCAAGGATGATGCTCCCTATGGCGACTCCATCACTCTGGACTTCATCACGGAAGGCCACGGTGGAGAATCCCTGCGTACCAGCGTTCGAGGGCTCGTGGCTGAAGGCGTGCCCATGGTATCGCGCCTCGGCAACTTCAATGGATTGTACTTTGATCTCCGAGGACATTCGATCTTCCTGCGCTATGCGGACAGACCGGGGGTGATCGCCTGTATTGCTTCCGTCCTGTCTGACAACGGCATCAACATCGATAATATCGTTGCTCCCGGTGACAGTGCCACAGGAGAAGCCCTTGCCATTCTGAAAACGAATAAGCCTGTTTCCAAGGAGCTGCTGAAGATGATCGCTTCTGCAATTGAAGCAAGAATGGCATTTTCAGCTGATTTTTGATTTATTATTCCATTTTTAAAGAACAGCATCCTCCCTGTGCATTATTCTGCCTGCGGAGGATGTTTTGTTTTTATGAAATGGGAAATAAATTGAGTGCAGTGTGTTTTTTTTGTATTTAAATTTGCATGTCTTATTTGGCTGTATTTAGTAACATATTCTAAAAATTCTCATTGATGATGCATATTAGTTAATTCATAATCTATTGTGATTTATTGGAGTATTAAAATGCTTATTATTAGATCATCGTGTAAAACAATAAATATTTTCGGATTGTTGGTTTTTTAATATTTGTAATACGATCGCATTTTATCTTGCGCGCAAACGGTATGAGATGATAGTGATAGGAGTATTCTAAATTCTTTTCAAAATGAAACTTCGTTTGCCCCTCTCTCTGAAATCTCTACTTCTTTCTGCCTGTGCTTCTCTTGTTTCTATCTCATACTCATCGAGTTATGCAGCGGATGGATTGAGTATCAATTTTTATTTAACAGGTGGAGCCGATTACACGGTGTCGGGGACTGATTCCCTGGGTCTAAACGCTGTTACTGCCAATAATTGGAACAATTGCGCTCTGGTTACACCTGCTGCTACAGTTACATGGAATACTCTGAAGGACAATGCAGGTGCAGCTCTTACTGGAGTGACTGCCAGTATCTCTTCAATCCATGGATGGAACCATCCCGGAGTGACAGCATCCTCATCGTTGAATCAAAAACTCTTGAGTGGTGCAATCTCCGCTGGTGCCAATTCCTCACAAACATTGACCATTGCCAACGTACCCTACCTGACCTACAAGGTGTATATCTATTTTGGTGGTGATGCAGATGACGCCAATAATAAATTCACGGCGATGAATGTCAACGGGACATCCTATACCGCCAATGGTACCAATCCTGCACAGACAGGGACAAGTTCATGGGGGACAAGAAACTCCAGTAACAACTCCGCGAATGCCTACGCCTTTACCATTGGGACAAATGTTCTTGAGATCAATAACCTGAGAGGAACAACACTGACTCTTGCTTCCGTAGCTACTTCCGGTGCTCGCGGGACAATAGCTGGCCTTCAGATCGTCAATACATTCATCGGGCAGTACCGGAACATTTCCGCGGATACCACCTGGCTGACTAATAACTGGAGTTTGACTGAAGCCGGAGCAGGCAGTGGAACTGATGCGTGGGGAGGAGTGACAAGTACTGCTGTTCTTATTTCTTCTGCAACGGGAAACAGTAGCTACGTCATGACTCTTGGTGCTGTAGAAGGTGCAGGGCTTTTCCTGAAATCCGGCAATGTTACCTTGAATGGTGGCTCTCTTAGCCTTGGGGATGGGGCTACCTTGAGCATCATTGATTCCAATAGCATACTCAGCCTGGGAACAAGCGATTTTTCCTCTTCAACCATAACTGCCTTGACTGGTGCCGGGACTCTTGCAGTCAAGGAAAACCAATCCGTGTACGGCTTCTCCGGTCAGTTAGGCGGTGTTTCCGTGCTTGATGGTAAGACGCTGACCATAGAGAACAAAGGCTCAAACGTTGTTGCACCCTTGACATTGGGGGCTAACAGCAAGTTGAAGTTGAATGGAGGTGCTGAACAGGGGTTCTCATCCGTTAACTTTGGGACAGGGGCTAGTGTTGAACTTGTGCGTGGTGCACAGGCGAGCGATGTGACATCTTTTTATTTGGGAGCCTCAAACAATCTTTTGTCCACATGCGACATTTCGGGCAATAAATATCAGGTAACCGGTAGTGGTGTTGGTTGGGCTGGAGTTGGCATCTATGGAGTTGGCAATCTGAGTGATACTGGAGGAGGGAATGGAGATCGTGTGGCGGTGACTCTCAGGGATGGATATACTGGGGGTGTAGAAATGCGTGCCGGTCTTCTAGGGTGGGATAATGCTACTAATATCCTTCAGAATGCAGGAGATACTTCTGGTGTTATTTTGCGTTTGAATGGGGGTGGGCTCCTGACGTCGAACCTGACCAACCTCAATGTTTACAACAACATTTTGATTGGTCCCGGCGGAGGAACCATTCGTTTGTATGCATCAGCTTCCACCAATTACCATGGAACCATTACCGGGACGGGGTCTTTGACCCATACGGATGGTGGTACTCTAAAGTTCACAGGCAATATTGATATTGCTGGTGCGTTCAATCAATATGGATTGAACAGTACGATTACGATGGATGGTAACACCGTTCATATTGGAGGCAGGTATAACGTTACTCGTTCTGGAGTGACTACGACCCTGAATCTTGTCAATAGCAGGATGACGTTAGATAGTACCTGTGACATTAATCACTCCGGTGTGGTTCATAACATAAATCTTTCCCAGGGGTCTTTAATGAAGTTTACGTCAACTTCAGTGATTCAGTTAAATAATTGGGGATGGGGAAATTCACATACGACGGTTAACATTCGTGATGGAAGTGAATTGAATACTGCTGGTCTTCTCAGATTAGGCAGCGATGGATATAGTGTGATCAATTTGATCAATGGTAGCATCAGAACCAATGGCCTTGATTTTAATAAAACGAATGGTAACGGCAATGCAGACCATAAGAACAATGTTCTGATTATGGGCGATTCTTCCAATGGCTATTCGGGAAGTAATAATTTGATCGTAATTGGAACTGGCGGCATCCAGAATATTCGCAATGAATTTGTGGGAGCTCCTCAGTATGAAGATACATCGGTTAACTACGCTGCGACGAATATTTCACTAGGAGAAGGAACAATCCGTGCATCGGGCAATTGGTCAACGACGAATAGTAGCAATGGTGCTGCAACCGGTTTTGATAATGCCAATGTCAAAATCCATTTGATGAATGCCAATGGCACAATATTTGATACAGATGTCTATATCATTACGATGAATCATGGCTTCGATGGTGTCGGCAAACTGATCAAGGCGGGGGCAGGTACTCTCACACTCAAAAGCACAAGCAGCCATGCCGCAGGTACGGAGATCAGAGGAGGCGTGGTGGAAATGGCTACTGCGACTTCACTAGGAAGTGGAAAAATCACATTTGCTTCCGGATCAGGCAGTTCTCAATTGACGATGTCTCCCACGGCGAATCCTGTATTTGCTCAGGCAATCGATGTTGTGAGTGGCACGAATACGGTCTATCATACGACAGGAAGGGCGAATTTGTCTGGCCTTGTCACAATTAACGAGGGAGCTGCCCTTCAGATTGGAAGCTGGATGCAGCACATTATGGATATTGATAATCTCAAAGGCGAAGGAGCCCTGTCTATTATCAATACCCTGCGTGATACCACCTGGGGAGGGAGCAATGCCTCCCATGGCGCTGCAGCAGCCAAAACGGGATGGGACTATTTTGTCTTCCTGAAGGGAGCAAATGTTGACTACACGGGCAATGTGTCCATTGTAGATACAAAGAGTAGTGGAACTCAAGTTTATGGTAGCCAGCTTGTGTTAAGCCATGCTACTGCACTGGCTCGTTCGTCTGTGTCCCTGCAAGGGAATTCCGGTTTGAATATTCAGGTGGATAAGGCGTCTATCAAAGGCTTGACGGGTAACGGACGCGTATCGACTTACAAGGATTCCGTTAGTGGCAAAACCTACACGTTGACGATTGCTCCAGATAGTACATATACCTTCTCCGGTGTTATTCAGGATCGCAACATGACGGTTGATGGGGCCGGTATTCTCGCTCTGGAAATCAATGGCACAGGCACTCAGGAATTGACCGGGGTCAACACCTATACGGGGGGAACAACCTTGACAGCCGGAACAGTGAAAATCACGAATAGTGGTGCTCTGGGCACGGGTGGTAATGTGACCTTTGCTGGTGGTTCGTTGCTTGCCACAGATACGATGACGATTACAGGGCACACGCTGCTGGCAACAACCGGGAAAAAGATCCAGGTGGCTGTTGTTGATGGCAAGATTCTGACCTTGAGTGGCCTCCAATTCGCGGGATCAACCAATTCCAATGCTATTTCTGTTGGAGCAAACGGTGCCATGGGGACTGTTTTGCTCGGGGAACTGAATTCGGGAAGCATTCTTAACGGCACACTTTCCATCATGGATGGTGGCGTGCTCAAGCTTGCCAATGCTGGTGATAGCGGATTGGTTACAGTCAAGCATAATACCGATAATCTTACGCTGGGAACCATCGCAGGTACTTTGGCCAAGGATGCGGGAACACTTCGTCTGGAACTTGATCTCGACGGTAGTCTGGCCGGACGCATAGAAGCGCAAAATGGTACGCTGGAACTCGTTGGCACGACACAGACCCGTACGCTGACTCTGACCGGGACTCTCTCTGGTGCAACGATGACCCTCGGCGCCAATATTGCAGTGACTGCAGGCACGACAGCCAAAGCCGGTACGGTAGCAGTTGCTGGTGTGATGACTCTCGATGGAGGGGCTTTGAATCTTTCTAACACTGTTGCAACAACTGGTGGCATCGTCTTCGGTTCATCGGCGGCATCGAGTCTCTCCTTGAATGGAGGGACCTTGACGATAGGTGCATCAGGTATTACGGGATCGGCTGGCACCCTGGAGCTGGGAGCTGGTACACTGAAATCATCTGCATCCTGGACGACTACTCACAGTGCCGTGTTGTCCGCCACAGGATCCTCAGCTACAACGGTTGATACGACGAACGGGGATATTACCCTGTCGGGGGCTCTCTCCACAAAATCAGGGGTGGCTTCCTCCAATTTGGTGAAGTCCGGTGCAGGAGTTTTGACTCTCGGGGGGGTTAACGCAGCTCTTACTGGTTCCATTACAGTGACGGGAGGCACGCTCAAAGCGGCTTCTTCCTCGGCTTTTGGCGTTGCAGCCAATGAGGTACAGGTGAACTCCGCAGGAGTAAACCTCAATTCCCAAGTTCTTGCCAATTCTCTTGTCTTCTCTGGTTCCTCGACTCTTTCCGGAACATCTGCTGACTACACGGGAGCTGTGACAGTGAAGGACGGTACGCTCGATATAACTGATGGAGATGCCATCCTCGACATGGTTAATATCGGTGCAGATTCAACTGTGAGAGGAGCCAATGTGAGTACTAATGGCACCTTGACGCTGGACTTGACTAACATGCTCACGCGACAGACTCCCTACATTCAGTTGACTGGCAGCTACCAGACTCCGGGCAAGATGACTTTGGAAAACTTCCAGCAAACATCTACGGGAAACGCCGGTGACTATGCCCTCCTGTCTCAGGCGGAAACATTGGATGTGAATGACTTCACCTGGAAGCACGATTCCGTTTCGACCGACGCTTACTACTACAAGCTGGTCACTTCGACAGAAGGCGGCACGACGACGCTCTACCTGCAATTGGCTCGTATCGGCGAATGGGTGTGGGCGAGTGGGGCTAATGGTTTTGGCTATTCCAGCGAATGGAGTGAAGCCTCGGACGCGGATAAAACCCAGTGGTCTCACGCTGCCGAGTTCGCGACCGGGCCGGATGCACAGAAACTTTTGTTCTCAAATGCAGCCACTAACCGCAATATTACGATTACCGGAAAGGTAAGGCCCTGGTCGGTGACTGTGAATAATGATGTCGGCAAGGACTATGTATTCAATGGTGATTCCAATGCCGGTATTATTGACAACGGAACGGTGCAAGGGGTGCTGACAAAGTTGGGGGCCGGCAATTTGACGATTGGCTCGGACTTGCGTAATACCTTTACGGGAGGGGTCATTCTGCAAGGTGGCGAAATTCGGGTGAGTTCCGGCAGTGTAACAGATATCAATGGTGTTATCCAATACGGTTCACTTGGCAAGGGAGAACTCAGCTTCAACGGTGGCACGCTGACAGCAACTGGCAATGTGAGTTTTGCCAATACCTTCCGTGCAGAAGCCGGATCATCTATCAAGTTAAAGACGGAAAACGAATCCAGCGTCCTGACTGTGGGACACAGTGTTGCCGCCTACATGCTGAATATACAGGGCAGTGGTACGGTTCACATTTCCGGGCTGGGTAATAGTGATATTCTCTCCGGCAATACCATCGTTGACACGGCTGCCAGCCTCTTACTCTCCAATGCAAGCGGCGTTTCGTCGAGTACCATTTCCGGGATGCTTTCCGGCATTACAGGGTCGCTGTCTAAGAGTTCAGGTACACTCGTTCTGCAACTTTTGAACTCCGGCGATACCTTCGGAGGCACTGCGAAGGCACAGGACCTGATCGTGAATGCCTTGAATTCAACAGCAACGAACAAGTCTTTGAGTGTAACGGGAGCCGTAGTGGCAGACAGCCTTGGAATCTCCGATGGAGCGATTTTCAAATTGAAGACCAATGGTCAATTGAATGTCTCCGGAGCGATCAACCTTGGAACAGGTGGTAACTTTACCCTTGATGGGGGCACTCTGACGCTGGGCTCTTCTGCTCCTGCGATAACGGATGTTCTCGGTGGAACAACAGGGGTACTTTGGCTGGGCAATGGCATTGTCACTGTTGCGGCAGGTAGTGCAGGATGGTCAGCATCCCATGCAATGAACTTCAATGGCACCAATGATACGGGCACCATATTCTCGACCGATGCCGGACAAAGCATTACTTTGAACGGTATTCTGGGCAATGCGGGCACCATGACCAAGCTCGGAGAAGGTTCCCTCGTTCTGGGTAATGCCGCCAATGAGATTACTGGTAACATCTACCTGAAAGAAGGTACGCTGGCGCTGGCCTCTGGCGCCAACCTTGGCAGCGCCAATGTCATTGTCTCGGGAGGGATCTTCGATCTGAATAACCAGAGCGTCGGCAACGCCACCCTTACAGTAACGGGCGGCACCCTTGCCGGAGCCTCACAGTATGCTCCCACAGGTGGTGTATCTGTTATTGCCGATGGGAAAACAGCAGCCATTGTCATGGGGGATCTCGATGGCGAGATGCTCACGACTATCCGTCTGGGGCAGGGGGAAGTTCGCCCTGGCATGGCAAAGGATTTTGGTACATCTGTCTCCGGACTGACGGGTAACATCTCCATTTCCGGTACGACGACAGAAAACGGAGTGGAGATTCCCAACGCCATTCTGACGGTCGGCAGCGGCAACGCTATCATTGGCGCCTCGGACGGTACGGCAGAATCCCTGATCAATTTCAATACTCCGGGTAGCTCTCATCAAGTGTACCTCAGCGACATGCAGATCAATCTCACCAATGGGCTGCTGACTGAACTACATGAACTTAAGGCTGAAGGTTCGACCATTCTGCTTCAACTCACCAACGGAGCCCTGGCCGTTACTAATCCGATGACTCGTTCGGCTTCTCTTGATGATGCTACGCATGCCTGGCTGACCTCAATTCGATTCAATCCTCTCCTTGAATACCTTGGCTATGCCGTTCAGCGCAATGTGGATGCCTCCACCATGAAGGCTCACCTTGATGCGGGGCGTCTTGCTATCACGGCTGGCGGTGAAATCTACTATGCCACGGATGCGCCCCGTGACCACAACGCTATTCCTACGGTCAATTTGACCTACCACAATGCCGGAGAGCCGGAAAGTGATCCTGCCTCGACGCATTACAGCTACTTTGATGCGTACAAGATGGTGATGGTCAATGATAATCTCAACATCGTCATGAGCGGAGCTCCCTCGGATGAAACGCTTGTTGGCCTCCACATTGAAAACCTCTCGGGAGGTATCGACACTACTAGTGGAGATCGCTATACGCTGGAAGTCCTCAACATCCGCGGTACCGAAAGCACTTCTCGCATTGAACTCGTCAATGGCACCTACGAAGGTCGCAACCTTGACACTGTCTATGAAGGTAACCTCAAGTCGGGCATTGTGGACTTTATCAAGACTGGGGCGGGAACATTGACTATCAATGGTAATATTACCATTGCAGGTGGCATTGAAACCCGTGAAGGCACGATTATCCTCAACGGACAAAACCAGATAGAAAGCATCACTTCCGGCATGGGCAATGCCCTGACCGTCATTGGTGGGGAAACTCTGGTACAGAATGTGTACGGGAAGGGGGGAACTCTCGAACTGAAAGGCGTCAACTCGCGACTTGTCATCCTCGGTAAGGACGCTATGGAACTCTCCTCGCACATTACTGGCGATGGAGTATTCTCCATGGCCTATGGTACCTTGCGTCTCATAGATGGAGGTGGCTTTTCCGGAAACTCCACTCTGGAGCTTCAGCAAGGCACTATCCTTGACGTAGCCGCAGGGAGCGATGTTACTGTTGGTTTGTTGACAGGTGAAGGCGTTGTACAGTTCAGTGAGGATGGAACCAGTACGCTGACGGTGAAGAGTGATCGTGATTCCAGCCTCAACATTAAATTTGAAGGTAAGGGAACCCTCGCCAAGGAAGGCACAGGAACTCAGACTCTTGGTGTTGCCTCCAATAACCTCAACCTGGTGGTTCGCGATGGAACGCTTAATCTCGCAGCTATCGCTGGCTCATATAACAATGTCGTTGTTGAAGGAGCTACTCTGCGCCTGATGGAAGATGCCTTGGTCAACAACCTGAATGTCTCTGGCAATGGGCGGCTCACTCTGCGTGGAGAGGAAAGTAGCGGGGTTATCCGTGCGACGATTCTTTCCAGCGCTGGAAATGTCGTTCTGCAATCAGGGTCAGCCCTTGACCTTGTTTTGCCCAATCCAGTGGCCGCTATCGACGCTGACGGTTACATCTCTCTGGGCAAGAATATATCTCTGACTCTCGTCAATGGCAGTCGAAATGGAAGTTGGGATCCATCTAAAACCGAAGCTCTTGAACTCATGTTCGCCCACGATGGGTTCACGGATGCCAATGGCAACAAACTCGGTTTCGGTGACAGTATCAACTCTTGGTATATCTCCATGGAACAGAGTCTCAGCCTATTCTATACCAATGCCAATCTCCATATCAGCAATGATGGACGACGCCTCCTCGCCGACCTTGCCGTAA